>CAVVLH010000001.1:0-207263 GCA_963748805.1 uncultured Alphaproteobacteria bacterium
TATTTTTATGTCTGGCACCTCGTTCAGTTACAGGTGTTTGCTAGCAGCTTTCAGGATTATCGTTGGCGTTGATGGCGCTATTGTTGGCGCTATCCGTCAATGTCGGCGTCAGCACCATGGTTGAAACCTTCAGCCGGACTTTCCTCAGCTGGCTCGATGGGCGGCTTGCCGCCGACCTCTACCTCAACGCATCAGATGACGCCCAGGCGCGAGCCATCACGGCGTGGCTGCGCGAGCGGCGCGACGTCACCGCGATCCTGCCCGGCGGCCGGGCCGATACGCAACTCGCCGGGGCGCCGCTGGAAATCTTCGGTCTTGCTGATCATGCGACCTATCGCGATCGCTGGCCCTTGCTGCAATCTTCTCCAAATGCCTGGGCCCGGCTTGTGCCGGGCGATGCGGCTTTCATCAGCGAACAACTCGCCACACGCATGAAGCTTGCCATCGGCAATTCGATTGAGGTGCCGACACCGACCGGGAGCTGGAAGATCCGGGTTGTCGGCATCTATGCCGATTATGGCAATCCCAAAGCCCAGATCGCTGTCAACTTCGCCGCACTGACCCGTCACTTTCCAAATATCCCGCTGACGCGGATCGGTTTGCGCGTGCAGCCTGCGGCGGTGCCGGCGCTGATGTCGGCGTTACGGGAAAAATTCGGACTGGATGAACGTAACCTCGTCGACCAGGCGACGTTGAAGGCGGAATCCAAACGCATCTTCAACCGGACCTTCGCGGTGACCGCCGCGTTGAATGCCTTTACGCTTGGTGTTGCCGGCATCGCGCTTTTGACGAGCCTGCTGACGCTCGGCAATTCCCGCCTGCCGCAACTCGCGCCGCTCTGGGCCATCGGCATCACGCGACGTCAGCTGGCGATGATCGAGCTTCTCAAGACGATGTCGGTCGCCGCGATCACGGCCCTGCTCGCGCTGCCGTTGGGCCTGTTGGTCGCATGGTGCCTGATCGCGGTGGTGAACGTGAAGGCGTTCGGCTGGCGCCTGCCGTTTCATGTGTTTCCGCTGCAACTGGCCGAGCTTCTCGCGGTGGCGATCGCGGCTTCGCTGGCTGCCGCAGCAATTCCGGTTCTCAAACTGATGCGGTTGCAACCGGCCGCGCTGATCAAGGTTTTTGCCGATGAGCGGTGACTTCAGATTATCGCGCCGGGCTTTTGCCGGCGGCGCGCTGCTTCTGCCGTTGGCACAAAAGACTGCGCGGGCGCAGGGCTTTGCCGGGCTCGGCATGAACGGCCAGGGCTTTGCGCCGGTGGTCTCGGGTCGAAAGCTTGTTTTTCCCGCCGATCACGGCCCGCATCCCGAGTTTCGCATCGAGTGGTGGTACGTGACCGCTAATCTCACGGACGCAACGGGATCATGTTATGGCGCGCAATGGACGCTGTTCCGGCAGGCCATGTCTCCCGGCGCGCAGCAAGAGGGCTGGGCCAATCAACAGATCTGGATGGGGCACGCGGCGATCACGCGCGCTGATACCCACCGCTTCAGCGAGAGCTTCGCGCGCGGCGGCGTCGGACAGGCGGGCGCTGAAGCCACGCCCTTTCATGCCTGGATCGACGCCTGGCAAATGCGCGGGGGCACGGAGATAAACAACGACACCCTTTCGCCGCTCGAACTCAATGCGGCAGGTCCCGATTTTTCCTATACGCTGCGCCTCGAGGCTGACCATTCCTTGGTCTTGCAGGGCGAGGACGGCTACAGCGTCAAATCGGAACAGGGACAGGCGTCCTATTACTACAGCCAGCCTTATTTCAAGGCGGCAGGCCACATCATCATCGACGACAGACCGGTCGACGTCACCGGACAAGCCTGGATGGATCGGGAATGGAGCAGCCAGCCGCTGGCCCCCGATCAGACCGGATGGGACTGGCTGTCGCTACACTTCAGTGGCGGCGAGAAACTGATGCTGTTTCGGCTGCGCAAAACCGACGGCCCTCCATTCCTTTCAGGCAAGTGGTTCTCGCCGGATGGAAATGGCCGGCAATTCGCTTCTTCCGAGATCACCATGACGCCGAAAGCTTCGACCGGCATTGCCGGACGCAGCATTCCGACCAGTTGGGAGGTTGCGATCCCGTCAGTGGCGCTGACGATTTCATGTACGCCGATAAATCCGAAATGCTGGATGGGAACGCGCTTTCCCTACTGGGAAGGGCCGATCGGTTTTTCCGGCAGTCACAACGGGGTTGGTTATCTGGAGATGACGGGTTACTAAAGCCAGCCTTTCAGAAGCCCAAGAGAGCCCCAAAGAAACCATCGGGGAAACCGCGAGGGAGCGGCGCGCCATGTTTCATTTCACGGCCCTCGTTACCTGCCTCGCGATCTTGATGTATTTCCTGTTCAGCTTTCAGGTCGGAAAGGCACGCCAAACCTATGCCGTCAAGGCGCCGGCCATCTCGGGCAATCCGGACTTCGAGCGGGTCTTTCGCGTGCATATGAATACGCTGGAGTGGATGCCGATCTTCCTGCCCGCGCTCTGGCTGTTCGCGATCTACATCAGCGATGCGATTGCGGCAGGGCTCGGCGTCGTCTGGATTGCCGGACGCGTCCTCTACATGACGGGCTACGCAAAGGCCGCCAGCAAACGCGGGCCGGGATTCGCGATCCAGGCAGGCGCCGCCATCATTCTCTGGCTGGGCGCGACCGGAGCCATCCTGTGGCGCCTGATTCACACCTGAACCGAAACCCTCGCATCTAATCCTTGCAACTTTCAATAAATTGAAAAAGTCCTGCCAGAACGGAGGCTTGACCCGCTATTTGACTTCAGGCATGGGCCAAGTTTAAGTAGCTTTTATAGCAGCAGGCTGCCCCGCCTCATTTTTCGACATCAGCCCGTGAATGTTTCCGCGCGAAGGTAGCGAGCCCACTCCATGAGTGCCTTTTTCAAGCACCAACTTGCGGATTACGTGGAATATCACCGTGATCCCTGGAACTGCGCGATGCATGTTTTCGGCATCATCACGTTGTTCTTCGCCGCCATTCTTCCTCTCAGCCTGTGGCCGATCGACGCGTTTGGCGTACATACGACGCTTGCGACGATCATGGTTTTGCCGGTGTTGGCCTATTGGCTGGTGCTGGATGCCGCGATCGGTGTCGGAATTCTCGCCGTCGCCGTGCTGGAACTTGCGGCTGCCGCATTTGTCGTGAGCCACACGAGCCTGACCGTGCTGTGGTCGGTCACGGCGACGTTGATCGTCATCGGCATCGGCTTCCAGGTGGTCGGCCACCGGGTCTTCGAGCAACGCCAGCCCGCTTTGGTCGATAACCCGTCCCATCTCCTGCTGGGACCGATGTTCGTGATGGCGAAATTGTTTATCGCACTCGGATTCCGGCGCGATCTCGCGGCCATCATCCAGGCCGTTCCGCCGCAAGCCCGCCGCGATCCCTCACCCGTTGCCAACAAACATCAGGTCGAACCGCTGCCACGTTCATGACCAGCGTACTTGTCACGGGCGGCGCCGGTTTCATTGGGCAGCACCTTGTGTCGGCGCTGGTGGCGCGTAATCGCAAGGTCAAAGTGCTCGACCAGCGGCCGCCGGTCTGCGCGATCCCCGGCGTCGAATATGTGTCGGGTTCGGTACTGGATCAGGCGCTGGTCGACGACACACTGCGGGACGTCGACGAGGTCTATCATCTTGCCGGTCTTCCGGGTATGTGGCTACCCCAGAAGAGCGATTTCCATGCCGTGAATTTTCAGGGCACGGAGATCGTGATTGCGGCGGCCCGCAAGCGCGGCACCGCCCGCTTTCTCCATTGCTCTACCGAATCGATTCTATTCCGGCCGCCCTCATTGAAGGATGCCTCCGACGAGCGCAGCCTGTTGCCACCGGAGCAAATGCCGGGCGTCTATACGCGCTCGAAGATGCTGGCTGAACAGTCCGCCGCGCAAGCAGCAGCGGCAGGCTTTCCGCTGGTGATCGGTACGCCGACCATGCCGATCGGACCGCACGATCATAACCTCACCCCTCCGACCGCCATGCTCCGTCAATTCCTGCACGGCCGCGTTCAGTTGTATCTCGATTTCATCGTGAACCTGGTGGACGTGCGCGATGTTGCCGCAGGCCTCGTCCTGGCGATG
Source organism: uncultured Alphaproteobacteria bacterium (assembly GCA_963748805.1). Taxonomy (GTDB): domain Bacteria; phylum Pseudomonadota; class Alphaproteobacteria; order Rhizobiales; family Xanthobacteraceae; genus Bradyrhizobium. Next base: position 4,084 of record CAVVLH010000001.1, read on the forward strand.
GAACGCGGACAGGTCGGCCACCGCTACATTCTCGGCGGCGAGAGCATTTCGCTGGGCAAGATTTTAAAGCTCATGACAGCGATCAGCGGCCGCCGCTCGCTCGCCATTCCGGTCCCCGGCAAGATCGCGGAGGCAGCCGCTGCCACGCTGGAATTCTTTGCCGACCACGTGACGCACCGGCAGCCGGCCGGCACGGCAGAAGGCGTGCGGATCGCGCTGCGAGCGACGGATCTATCGATCGAGAAAGCTCGAAATGAGCTCGGCTATATGCCACGCCCGGTCGAGCCGGCGTTACGTGATACCATTGCGTATCTGCTTAGCACGCCCGAAGCGTCTTGAGGCGGTAAACGTCTCCTTTGCCTGCGCTTTTTCGCCATTTGCCAGCGCCATCCAATCGGGAATATAAGGTCACGCATGATGCATGAACCAAACCCGATTATCGCTTTCGTATGGAGCGGCTGGACCGCGACCTGGCCCACCGCCTTACTGGCGTTGATCTGGGCTGCGTGGCTGATGAGCTGGCTGATCGGTTCGTTCTTCTCGGGACGGACCGAAAAGCACGTGAGGACCTGGGACTCGCGGGCCTACCGCATCCCCATCCTGATCGGTGCCATCCTGCTGACGCCCTGGACTGCAACCGTCCTTGGCGAGAAGCCGCTGTGGCAGGTCGGCACCACCGGCACCTACATCCTGGCTGTTCTCGCCGCCGCCGGTTGCCTGTTCACCTGGTGGGCGCGCATTCATCTCGGACGTTTCTGGTCGAACGCGATCACGCGCAAGGAAGGTCACCGCGTCATCGACACCGGTCCTTACGGATTGGTTCGTCATCCGATTTATACCGGACTGATCGCCGCCATGATCGCGACCGGCATTGCGGTTGGAACCATAACCGCGCTGCTCGGCACCGCCCTGATCGCCTTTGGGCTCTGGCAAAAGGCGCGGATGGAGGAAGGCTTCCTCTCGACCGAGCTGGGTGCGGATGCTTACGGCCCTTACTGCCAGCGCGTTCCGATGTTGGTGCCGTTCCTGCCGCAGCGCTGAAGTTCGCGCTAGTGCCCACTAGATGCCCGCCGATCAATGTTTCGGCGGCACCGGCTCTGACATCTCGACAACGGGCTCGATACGACGCGGAACGATGACGCGCTCGCCGGGAACCAGCGGTGTGCGGTCGGCGCCTTTGTTGATCTGGGTGACCGCCCACAGCGGCACGTGATAGGCGGTCGCGATCGATTGCAGGCTGTCGCCCGGCCTCGCAAACACCGACGTTCCGCTGTCCCAGAGTTCGACGGGTGCTTTTGCAGGAACGACATAACGAATCGGGACCGTGTCACCCTCGGCCCTTGATGTCGCCAGTTGAAGCACCTTGGTCACGAGCTGCTGCTGGACCGTATCCATCTTCTCGATATTGATGTGCGAGACTTCGTCGTGGAGCGAAAGGTCGATGCTCGCATAGTGGCCCCGAAATCCAGGCTTCGGCTTGACGTCACCGCCGCCGAGCACACTCTTCGACAAGAAGATGTTGATGAAGCGATCGACGTTCAGCGGGACGTCGTTCGTTGCATGAGCGGGGTCGATGGCGACGACCAGATCCGCCCGGATGCCTTCGCCCTCCAGAATCTCCGCAAAGATCACGGCACAGAGCCCGCCCATGGAATGCCCGATCAGAACGATCGGCTCGGGATTTTCCCGATAGTCGTGAACCGCCTGGGCTGCGATCAGCCGGCAAATGGTGAATTCGTAGACGTTGGCAGTGACGCCGGCGTCTTCAAGGCGCTCGGTGAGGCGATCCATCCCGCGTGAAAAGATCGGTCCCAGCGCGCCGCGGAATAGATAAACCCGTGGGTGCCGGGGGGGCGACGATAGTCCGGGAGGCGGCGGCGATATCAACGACTCGGTCGCGGCTGTGACCGGGTCGGCCGACGCCGGATTGAGACCGCCGTCAAACAGCGAGGTCCACAGCAGTGCCCCGGCCAGGGCCACTGCAACTCGCGCCGGATTGATCAACCGCTCCACGAACCATCCTAACGCTGAGAGCCCGGTATCGAACGCCGAGCGGCATCCGAAGGGCTGTGCTGGCGCGGCCGATGCGCGCGAACGGTCCTTTTGGTCAGCCGAGTTGGTAGAATTGTGGCACCTTTCAACGCCGAAAGGCAAACCGCCGGAACCGCGTCCGCCATGCGTGAAGGCTGCGGTTTACCGGGTCAGGGCGGGCGCTGCGGATACTTCCCTGGCGCGGCTGCCGAAAGCCACGGCATCGATATCGCTGATCACGCGACGCTGCATGATCTCGCTCTTTTCGATCGTGAGGTGTCCGACGCCAGGCACGTTCGACACATTCACGTTTTCGAGCGTCCCGTGCAGCTGCTTCGTCGGCGCGACCGGCTCGCCGTTGCCGCTGCCGACATAGTAATTGACGTATCGCCCGACGCGGCCGGACAGGCTGGTACGAAATACCGAATCCAGACCGATCGCGAGCTTCACTGGCGCGCCCTGCTGACTTAAACGCGCGACCATATCCGGAAGCACCGTTGCGCCCGATGAGTGCCCAACCAGGATGATGGTGTGGATCTTTCCGCTTCGGTAGTCGGCCGCAGCCTCGTCGGCCAGTATAGACCAACCGAGGTAATTGGTGATCGTGACTGGAATGCCTTGAGCTTCCAGCTTGGCCGCGATGCCGTCGAGACCGAGCGAGAAAACGTTGAGCACACCACGCAAGAGATAAACGTGCACGCCGTTGGCAACCGGCGCTGACGCCGGCATGGCGTGGCTCGCGGTCGTCAAGGCCGGAACAGTGAGCAGCGCGATTGCCAAGACGACAGCCAAGACCGCTGGCTTCAGAGAACGCAACCACCATCGCGCGGACAGGCCGAGCGCGCCGAAAAATTTCGTGGTGATGCCGGATGATGTCATGGTTCCCTCGGAGAAATTTAGTGGCCGGAACGTAGCCCCGGCACGCTCGCATCTGCAACAAAAGGCGGCGTGAGGCCGCGATTTAATCCACCTTGCGTGACCCGATTGCAACACTGAAACGTTCCCCGATACCCCTCGGGAGCGTGCATACTTTTTAACCGAGGTTTTCGCGGAAGTTCTTTTGCGGACGTCGCGCATCGACACGGCGCCAAAATAGCGCCGCGTCACATGGTTGTAGCAACCGTGCCGGCGGTTATTTCGTCAGCGGGCAGCCGCTGTCCTTGGCCGTGAAGAAGGCTTTATCGCCGGGAACCACCGCGAGCTGCTTGTAGTAATCCCAGGGCCTCTTTGATTCCGAGGGTTTCTTGACCTCAAACAGATAGAGGTCGTGCACCATGCGGCCGTTTTCGAGCACCTTGCCACCCTGGGCAAACACGTCATCGACGGGAAGCTCTTTCAGTTTCCTGGCGACCGCATCGGAATCCTTGGTGCCAGCCGCCTTCACCGCTTTCAGATATTGCAGCGTCGCCGAATAAGTACCGGCCTGGATCATGTTGGGCATGCGGCCGGTTCGTTTGAAGAAGCGTTCCGAGAACGCCCGGGTCTTGTCGTTCTGGTCCCAGTAAAATCCTTCCGTCAGCACCAGGCCCTGGGCGGCTTCAAGACCGAGCCCATGCACTTCGGCCAGCGTCATCAAGAGGCCTGCGAGTTTCTGACCGCCCTTGACGATGCCGAATTCCGCCGCCTGCTTGATCGAATTGGTGGTGTCGAGACCGGCGTTGGCGAGCCCGATGATCTTGGCTTTCGAACTCTGTGCCTGTAGCAGGAACGAGGAAAAGTCCGACGAATTGAGCGGGATACGGACCGAGCCCAACACCTTGCCGCCGTTTTCCTTGACGATGTCGCTGGTGTCTTTTTCCAGTGAGTAGCCGAAAGCATAGTCGGCGGTGAGGAAGAACCAGGTGTCGCCGCCCGCTTTCACCAGCGCGCCGCCGGTGCCGACCGCGAGCGAATGGGTGTCGAAGGCCCAATGGAAACCATAGGGCGTGCAGGCATCGCCGGTGATGCGCGAGGTCGCGGCCCCCACCACGATATCGATTTTCTTCTTCTCCAGTGACAGTCCCTGCACCGCGAGCGCGACCGAAGACGTCGTCAGCTCGGTGATCATGTCAACGCCTTCGACCTCATACCAGCGCCGCGCGATGCTGGTGGCGAGGTCCGGCTTGTTCTGATGGTCGGCCGTGATGATCTCGATCTTCTGGCCCAGCACGCTGTCGCCAAAATCCTCGATCGCCATTTTGGCGGCTTCGAACGAATATTTGCCGCCGTAGTCGGCATAGACGCCGGACTGGTCGTTCAAGATTCCGATCTTGACGCCTTGCGCCGACGCTGGTGCCGTCAGCATCAGGCCGCAAGCCGCCACAGCGGCCGGCAACAGTTTCGCTCTCATCTAGGCCTCTCCCGATTTTGCTTTGTTGGGCACAGCATATTTTATAACCTTCGCCCTGCCCACCCACCTGACATGAGCCAAAAGTAGGGTCACGAAGATACACGCCTGTAGCGAATGTCAAATCTACTCCACTAGCCCGGCCTGCGCTTTCGGCTTGCCGCCATCCGCGAGATTGCGCACGATCATGTAGAAGATCGGCGTGAACACGAGCCCGAACAGCGTGACGCCGAGCATGCCGAAGAACACGGCCACGCCGACCGCCTGACGCATTTCCGATCCCGACCCTGTCGAGACGACGAGCGGCAGCACACCGAGAATGAACGCGAACGACGTCATCAGGATCGGGCGGAGGCGGAGGCGGCAGGCTTCGATCACCGCTTCCAGGCGCGGCCGGCCCTCCAACTCGATGTCGCGCGCGAACTCGACGATCAGGATGGCGTTTTTCGCGGCCAGTCCCACCAGCACCACGAAGCCGATCTGGGTCAGGATATTGACGTCCTGTCCCATGATGCGCACCCCAAGCGTTGCCGCCAACAGGCACATCGGCACGATCAGGATGACAGAAAACGGCAGCGTCCAGCTGCCATACTGCGCCGCCAGCACCAGGAATACGAACAGCACGCAGATCGGGAAAACATAAAGGCCCGCATTGGCGCCATTGACCTGCTGATAGGACAAGTCGGTCCAGTCGTAGGAGAAGCCGCTCGGCAAGGTTTCGTCGGCCAAGCGCTTCATGATGTTGATCGCCGTGGTCGAACTGGTTCCCGGCGTCGGCTCTCCCTGAAGTTCGGACGCCGAGTAGAGATTGTAGCGGGCAACACGATCCGGTCCCGCGATGTCGCGGAAATCCACTACACTGCCCAGCATCACCATGTTGCCGGCGGCGTTGCGCGTGCGCAAACGTGCCAAGTCGGCGGCCTCCTTGCGAAATGGCAGGTCGGCCTGCGCGGTGACGTGATAGGTCCGGCCGAGGATGTTGAAGTCGTTGACATAGATCGAGCCGAAATAGGTCTCGACGGCATCCGTCACGCTCTGGATCGGCACACCGAGCTTCTGCGCCTTGATCCGATCGATATCGACAAAAACCTGCGGCGTATTGGCCGAATAGGGCGAGAACACCGAGGTCAGTCCCGGCGTCCGGCGCGCCGCTGCGACCAGTTCATCGGTCGCCGCCGCCAGCAATGCCGGCCCTCGGCCCTGCCGATCCTGGATACGCATGGTGAAGCCGCCACCGGTGCCGATGCCCGGAATTGACGGCGGCGGAATGACGATGATGAAAGCGCCCTCGATCACCGAAAGCCGCTTTCGCAACTCGCCGGTGATCGCGTTCGCCGTCAGGCCTTTCTTTAACCGCACTTCCGGCTCGTCGAATACGGGAAACAGCGCGGCTGCATTGCCGGACTGGGTTCGCGTCGCGCCGGAAAGCCCGGCGAACGCCGCCACGCGAACGATGCCGGGCGTGTCGAGCGCGATCCTTTCGATCTCACGGACAATCTCGGTGGTGCGGGCGAGCGAGGCCGCGCCCGGCAATTGCGCGGAGACGATGATATAACCGCGGTCCTGTGCCGGGATAAACCCCTGCGGCGTCGTCACCAGCAGCCAGCCGGCGCTGCCGATCAGCGCCAGATAGATCAACAGCATCACCAGCGAATGCCGAATCACGAAGGACGCGGCACTGCCATAGCCATGCGACAACCGGTCGAAACCGCGATTGAAAACGCCGGTGAAGGCTTCCCACCCCCGCGCAAGGATGTTCCAGCGCGCGGGCTCCCGCCTCTCCTCATGCGCCACCAGGATTTGCGAAGCCAGGGCCGGCGACAGCGTCAATGAACAGAAGCACGAAATGGCGGTTGCCACCGCAATCGTGATGGCGAATTGCTGAAAGAACTGTCCGGAAATGCCGCCGAGGAACGCGGTGGGCACGAACACCGCACACAATACCAGCGCGATCGATACCAGCGCGCCGCCGACTTCTTCCATGGTGCGCAACGCCGCGTCACGCTTGCTCAAGCCGTCGCGGAGATGCCGCTCGACATTTTCCACCACCACGATCGCGTCGTCGACCACGATGCCGACCGCGAGCACGAGGCCGAACAGGGTCAGGTTGTTGATGGCAAAGCCGAGCGCAGCCATCGCGGCGAACGTCCCGACGAGCGATACCGGGATCGCGATGATCGGGATAATCGCCGGACGCCATCCTTGCAGGAAAACCAGCACCACGATGACGACCAGGACCATCGCCTCGTAGATGGTCTTGATCAGCTCGTTGACGGACTGGGCGATGAACTCGGTCGGGTTGTAGCCGATGTTGTAATCGAGCCCTTTGGGGAAATTCGCCTTCAGCTTGACCATCGCGTCGGAAATATTCTTGGCCGTGGCAAGGGCGTTCGAGCCGGGACGCTGGGTCACCAGCATCGCCACGGCGGTCTTGCGCAACAGGAAGCTGTTGGTGGTGTAGTCGAGTGCGCCGAGTTCGATCCGCGCCACGTCGCGCAGCCGCACGGTGCGGCCATCCGAGCCGGCCTTGACGAGAATGTCTTCGAACTGCCCGATATCCTTCAGCCGCCCGGTGAAGGTCAGGTTCGGCTGAAAGGCGCGGTCCGCGATCGGCGGTCCCGCGAGCTGACCGCCGGCGATCTGCAAGTTCTGCGAGCGGATGGCGGTCAGGACGTCGCCGGCCGTCAGGCCGAGATTGGCGATCTTGTCGGGATCGAGCCACAGGCGCATGGAATAATCCCTCGCGCCGAAAATCTGGATGTCGCCGATGCCGTCGAGCCGGAGCAACTGGTCGCGCACCTGAAGCAGCGCATAGTTGCTGATATAGAGCTGGTCGAAGGTGTCGTCGGGCGACAACATGAACACGACCATCAGGATGTCGGGGCTGTTCTTGCGCGTCACCACGCCATTGCGCTGAACCTCTTCCGGCAGCTGCGGCGTCGCAATCGCGACCCGGTTCTGGACGAGCACCTGGGCCTTGTCGAGATCGGTGCCGAGCTTGAACGTCACAGTGATCGTGAGCTGCCCGTTCGAGGTCGCCTGGCTGTAGAGGTAGAGCATGTCCTCGACGCCGTTGATCTGCTGCTCGATGGGAGCGGCGACGGTGTCGGACACGGTTTGCGCCGAAGCGCCCGGATATTGCGTGGTGACCACCACGGTCGGCGGCACGACTTGCGGATATTCGGCAACCGGCAGCGTCGTATAGGCGAGCGCGCCGACGATCAGGAGCACGATGGACAGCACCATCGCCAGGATCGGCTTGTTGACGGAAAGCGCCCCGAGATTCATGTCTTGCCACCGGCCGGAGCGGGCTTGGCGTCGTGCGGCGTGACTTTGGCTCCAACCCGCGCGCGCTGCAGGCCGTCGACGATCACGCGGTCTTCCGGCTTGAGGCCTTCACGGATCACACGCAGGCCGTCATCGAGCGGTCCCAGGGTGACGGGCCTGGCCTCGACGGTGTTGTCGTCCTTGACCACAAAGACGATCTTGCGCGCCTGATCGGTGGCGATGGCGGCATCAGGCAACAGCAACGCCTCGTACGGCGCGCTTGCGATCAGGCGAACCCGGCCGAACTGCCCGGGCAGGATCGACAGATCCGTATTCGGGATCACGGCGCGCCCGCGGAGCGTGCCAGTGGAGACATCCAGCTGGTTGTCGAGGAAATTGATCGTGCCGTTGTGGGAAGGCTTGGTCTCGCCCGTCAGCGTCACCTCGACCGGGTTCGGGGTATCACGCGAACTCGGACGCTTGCCCTGGAACCATAGCCGGTTGTATTTGAGATAGGTGGCTTCATCGATATCGAAATAGATATAGATCGGATCGAGCGTGACGATCGACGTCAGAATCGTCGAGTTGCCTTCGCTGCCCTGCACGAGGTTGCCGATATCGACCAAATTCCGGCTCACCCGGCCGCTGATCGGGGCCGTGACGTGGGTGAACTCGACATTGAGCTGGGCCGCCTTGAGCACGCCCTCGGCCTGAGTCTCGGCGGCTCTCGCGGCTTGTAGCGCCTGACGCCGCTGATCGACGATGTTCTCTGCCACATTCTGCGACTGCTGCAGCGTCAGCGCGCGATCAAGTTCCCGTTTGGCCAGTTCGACCTTGGCGCGCGCATCCGAAAGCTGCCCGTCGGCTTGCGTAGCCACCGCTTCGAACGGACGGGCATCGATGAGGTACAACAGATCCCCGGCCTTGACGAAGGTACCATCGCGGTATTCGACGGCTGTAATGAAGCCGGCGACGCGGGGACGAACCTGAACCTGCAAGACGGCATCAAACCGCCCCGTGAATTCGTCCCAGTCCGTGACGGTTCGCTTGACGGGTTGGGCGACAGTGACGGGCGGGGCTGCCGCCGCCTGAGGCGCCTGCTTTTCCTCGCAACCCGCGAGAAGCCCCGCGAGCACGATGAGGATTGGAGAAAGACCATAGAATGAACGGATGTCGGCCGTTCGGGCCGAACGCATCGATCGCTCAGTCGCGCTCATGTCGTCTCCCTCAAGTACAACCGTGAATTGAGGTAATCCAGATATACGACAGGACCAAGAAGAGATCGTCCGATAGTCTGATCACGCGGCCAGCGGGATCAAGCAGAATCTGCCGCGTACGGCGCAAGAGATCCGTGAAAAATCGCCGACGCGACAATTTGCGGCGTTGGAATAATCTTCCAGCCACGATGTCGGGCGCAACTGGCCGATTGTCCGGGAGACAGCCGTGTCATCGCGGGACAGTGCAAGAAGACCCAGCGCGAAGCGAGCGGCCGCGCGACCACGACCAGGGGCAAGCCGATGCCCAGCCAGGGGGCCTTCCGGGTCCTGAAATTTTGACCAGCTGACCCGCGCGATGGATTACCCGACGATGCCTGTTCGGTGCTGGCGCATGTCTCCACACTCGCGCAAAATAGCTCTAGGCAGAGAAGCTTTTCGGTTTTTTAAATCGCACGCGCGCGACGCGGCGCTTCACCGGTCAATCGGCGCGTCTGAACCAAATTGAATTCGTGCAATATTGCCGGCGCTGCCGACGCCTTCGATCGAGACTGATCAATCTGGTGTGCGTAAACTCTGCCGCGCGCGCCCGGCGCCGCACTCGATCTAGACGACTTCTAAGCACGAATGTGCCCGAGCCGGGGAATACCGTTCACGGAAGCAGTGTTACGTCCACATGCAAGCGAGAGATCACATCTCATCAACTTGGCATTAGTCTAATTCTAATTTACCTGGGGCGCATCACTGATGAGGCGGGATACAAAGCGCTTGAGCAACGACACACAGCTCAGCTGCATTCTTCGATATCGTTATGCCGGGCTGCTGTGTGCGGCATTGCCGGCGTTTTCGATGGGGTTGGCGCGGGCGCAGGATAACTCCACCAGCCTTCCGCCAGTTCAGGTCGAGGCCCCGAAAAACCGGGCGGCACCGAAACAGACCGCCGCGACCTCTACGCCGTCGACGAGGCGGCGCACCGCACGCACCAGTAAGCCGCCGAAGCCGGGCACCCAAACCGCCGCGGCTCCCGACGACGGCAACGGCCCGAACAACAACACTTCCGGGCCGCCGTTGCAGCAGGTGCCCGGATTGGGAAAAACCGGAACCAGACTTGCCGATCTCCCCTCGAGCGTCCAGATCATTCCGCGCCAGGTCGTGACCGAACAGGGCGGCACGCTGCTGAGAGATGCCATCTGGAACGCCAGCGGCATCAACAGCGGCGGTCAGGATTCGCTCGGCTATTTCGACCACTTCCTGATCCGTGGCCTGAACGCGCAGGTCTATACCGACGGCTTCTCCGACGGCGATCAGCTCGGCGGCCTAGTGCATTCGCTCAATGGCGTCAAGCAGGTCGAAATTCTGGAAGGGCCAGGATCGGCGCTGTTCGGCAGCGGCCCTCCCGGCGGCACCATCAATATCGTCCACTATGATCCGTCGCCGGTCTTCCATTGGGGAACGAGCATACAGGTCAATTCGTTCGGCGGCGTGACCAACAGCAACTATGTGACCGGACCGACGACAATCAGCGGACTGAACTATCGGATCGATACCACCTTCACCGGCGGAGATGCCTTCCGCGATCTCAACAGCAGGGATTACGAGTTCCGGCCGGCTTTCTCATGGCATGTCGACGATCACACCTTCACTTTCGCGCTCGACGCACGGCATATCGAGCAGACGCCGGATTCCTACGGTCTGATCTATGTGAATGGCCAGCCGATCACAGGCGTCTCAAACACTGCCAAATATTCAACGCCGTTTGCCTTCGCCAAGCAGGACGACATCCGTCCGACCTTCACCGACCAGTGGGACATCACGAACTTCCTGACCATCAATAATCGCTTTTCCTATACACATCGCGATATCGACGCGATGCGCAACAACGACAGCACCGCTACCCATGTCATAAATGGGGACGACCTGACTGGCCGGCAGTTGCGTTGGCAGAATGATTTCAGACGGCTTCTTTGACTATCAGTTCGAACCGGTGTGGAAATTCTACACCGGCGGCGTTCACCACACGCTGTTGACTGGCTTCGAGTATCAACATCAGATCATCGATACGAACCGGGTTACGGCCAGTCTTAACGACATTCCCAATATCTTTGCGCCGGTAGCTCCGGAAACCTCCCCCAACAGCCTCGTTTTCAAATGCGACAGCGCGCATTCTTGCGACAACAATCATCTGGTCGCCGACTATTACGGCGTCTACGCCACCGACCAGATGGACCTGACCGACAAGTGGAAGCTGCGCGTCGGCGTGCGTCAGGATTGGTATCAAAACGAGTTGGACCCGCTGGTCACCGTGCTGAACACGACCACGGGACTTCCCGCCCAGTTTACCAACACTGGCGCTCCCGTCCTCGCCGGCGTCCCGGAATTTCGCAATGACAAGCCGCTGAGCTGGAACATCGGCACGCTCTATCATCTCACAGACTGGATGGCGCCCTATATCGGTGCGTCCCAGAGCTACCTGAGCAATTTCAACTCGGAAAATTCCACGAACGGAATCGGTAAACCCGAGTTGGCGCGGCAATACGAAGCCGGCGTCCGCTTCACGTTCCTCAACGAGAGGGTCGTCCTGAACACGGCCGTCTTCAATGTCTCACGCGATAATGTAGCGACATCAGTCGCCCAGGCGAATGGCACCGATATCATCTTTTTCGACAGCCAGCTCACCAATGGCGAGGAAGTCTCGCTGATCGCCAAGATCACCGATCAATGGAGCATTCTCGCCAACGCCACCCATCAGGAGGCCGTCTTGACCGCTACCCCGCAGACACCGGCGGAAGCCGGCAATCGTCCGCAAGGTGTGCCGGCCAATATGGCCAATGTCTGGACCACCTATAAGTTCGCGATCAATGGCGTCTCCGGATTCCAGGCTGGCATCGGCGCCAACTATCGCGACCGGACATGGAGCGACCCGACCAACGTCAATTCGGTGCCCGGCTTTGTGATCGGTAACCTGATGGTCGGCTGGGAGAATGCCAACTGGGGCGTGGCGCTGAACGTCAAGAACTTCACCAACAAGCTATACTTCGTCGCCGCCAACGGCGCCGGCGGCTTTGTCGGCGAAGGGTTAGGCGCCTACCTGACCGTGAAATACCACCAGTGACCCCTTCACTGAGTAGAGAGGCTGCGGCGCTTCGCTCGGAAAGCACCGCCCGGAGCAAGGAATGGCACGGCCGCGGATTGCTGCCGTGTCCTTCTTTTTATGGGCGCGATCCCCGCGCGAAGATTTATACCCCCATCAAAGATTGAGACTTGCGCGTAATGGTGTGGATGACTGCTCTGCGTCGCTTGATTGCTCACCCGCCCTTTGCTCAGATGATCAAAGGGTGGGTGCATCATGACGTGGAAAAACGAGCGCGACCTCCTGCTGGCTCAAACCATGGCCTTCGTGCAATCGGTCGCCGGAAAGGCGACGGACGCCGACGGGAGGCTGGAAGCTCGCCCTAAGCCGGTATCGTCCGATCAGCCTTTCGCCGTGGAGCGCCCGGTTGATGTCCTCCCGGCCGCCCGCCTTTCCCCGATCAACCCGAGCGACATGCGGGACGAAATCCGCCGCCGTGTTGCAGCCTTCCGTGTGCGGCAGCAGGCTTTCGATCGCGACCGCGATGCATATTGCAACGCGATGATGGCGAAGGCCCGCGCCTCGAGCGAGCATGCCGCAAAGGCCCGCGACAATCCGCCGCTCAAGCGCTGACTAAAAATTCTCCCATCGTATCCGTTGACGCAGGAAAATATCTTGCGTGGCGCGATTTTTGCAGCGCTAGATTGGGTCAACCCTCCTATTACGCGCGGGCAAACTAACGGAGCAGGATCAGGATGATGACAGTAGTTAATCGAAGGGGCCTCTTGGGTGCGGGCTCGGCCATGCTGGCGTTCGCGGCATTTGCCAACAGGACCGCTTGGGCGGCCGGTTCGCCGGGACTGACCACCCACGTGCTCGATACGGCGAATGGCAAGCCCGGCGAGGGCATCAAGATCGAGTTCAGCGTCCTGGAGGGTGAAACCTACAAGCTGCTCGCGACGGTTCACACCAATGCCGACGGCCGCAACGCCGAACCGCTGCTGACGCCGGAAACCATGAAGGTCGGCAAATACCAGCTGGTGTTCTATATCGGCGAGTACTTCGCCAAGCTCGGCGCTCAACTGCCCAACCCGCCCTTCCTGGAGAAGGCGGTCATCCAGTTCGGCATGGCCGATGCAACAGCCCACTATCACGTGCCGATCCTGGCGACGCCCTGGAGCTATACGACCTATCGCGGCAGCTAAAACTCACTTCCGGACGCAAGGAGGCTGAAAATGATTGTTCGTTTCCGGCTGCTTGCGCTCCTTGGTTTCGCTCTGCTGTTCGGGCCGGTGCTCGCCGTGAATGCGATCGCCGGCCCGGTCGACATGGCGCCGATCAACGCGATGGATCGCGCGGCCTTTGTCGTGAAATTCGGCGGCATCTTCGAGAAATCGCCATGGGTTGCCGAGGAAGCCTGGGAGAGGCGACCGTTTGCCAGCCTCGATGACATGCACGCCGCGATGATTGCCGTGGCCAAAATGGCCCCGGCGGCCCGGCAGCTGGCCTTGTTGCAGAGCCATCCCGATCTGGCCGGCAAGGAAGCTCAGGCCGGTACCATGACCGCCTCCTCCGTCGCCGAGCAGGCAGGCGCCGGACTTAATACCCTGTCGCCGCCAGAGTTTGCGGAGCTGTCGAACCTCAACGCCGCCTACAAGGCAAAATTCGGATTTCCCTTCATCATTGCGGTGCGGATGTACACCAAGGAAGGTATCTTCTTCGAATTCAAGCGGCGGCTGCAAAACGACACGCAAACCGAATTCGCCAACGATTTGCAGAACGTCTACATCATCACGCGGCTGCGGCTGAACAAACTGCTCGACGCCAGTTGAGGGCCGACGCGCCATAGCCTTCACCACCATAGGCTCACCGCCTTTTGCTGCTCGCCGGCGATAGCTTCGGCTTTCATCGCCCTGCAAAACCCGTCGCGTTGTTGCAACCGCTGCCAATAGGCTGCGACCGCCGGGCCGAAATCCTTGGCAAGACCGATACGCTCGGCCAATAGCAGCGCATATCCCACGGAAATATCGGCAACCGTGAACCTCTTTCCGCACAACGTCTCGCTGTTAGCGACCGCGGCTTCGACCGCGCGCAGCCGGCCGAAGAACCACTTCGCGTAGTCGGTTGCGACTTGCGGGCTGCGGCGTTGTTCCGGTTCGAGCTTCGAATAACGCAACACCAGGGCTTGCGGGAACGTCAGCGTCGCTTCGCCGAAATGCAGCCAGTTGAGGTAGGCGCCATAGTCAGGCTCATCGACGTCGACCACAAGCGGCGTTGGACCGTGACGCGTGACCAGATATTGCAGGATCGCTGCTGATTCCGTCATGCGCGTGTCGCCGTCGATCAGAAGCGGAATCGTGCCGAGCGGATTGAGGGTGAGATAGTCCCTGGCCGATACCCGTGGCGGGAACGGCAGCATCTTCAGATCATAGGGAAGCTTTAGTTCCTCCAGCGCCCAGAGCGGACGGAACGAGCGCGCCGCCGTGCAGTGATAAAGCGTGATCACGTAGCCTCCCTTTGTTCGACGTTCCAGCGATCCCTATCGCTGTCGAAATTCGAACCTTGCGATTTCGCGCCAAGTTTCCCAATTTAATCGGTATCTGCGCAACCGATACGAACGGCCAAAAATGCCATGAACTCCCAAATGCACTATTTGCCGCTCACGCCGGTGTTGTTTTCCATCCTGGTTTTCCTGTTCGTCGGGCTGATCATCCTGATTCAGCTCCGTATTCTCAGATACGCCTATATGAAGCTCGGCGTCGGCCCGGGAGCCGCGCTGCTTTTGTTGTTCGGCTCGCTGATCGGGAGCTATTTCAACATTCCCGTCACCGTCCTGCCGGGAGCGGTGCGGTCCGGACAGGTGATCGATTTCTTCGGCATGCAATATGTCGTGCCGCAGGTCGCGAATGGCCCGGCACGGTACTTGCCGTCAATGTCGGTGGCGCGGTGATCCCCACGCTGATGTCGGGTTATCTCGTGCTTCGATATCAGCTTTGGGTCCGGGCAACGATCGCCGTCGATTGCCATCGCCTTTATTATCCATTCGATGGCGACCCCGGTGCACGGACTTGGCATTGCGGTGCCGGTGTTTGTGCCCGTCGTTGCAACCGCGATCCTCGCTTTCCTGTTATCGCGCGAATACGCCGCTCCGCTCGCTTATATCGGCGGCTCAATGGGGACGTTGATTGGCGCAGACCTCTCCAATCTCGACAAGATCGGTGGCCTTGGCGCGCCGGTCGCCTCCATTGGCGGAGCCGGGACATTCGACGGCATCTTCCTGACCGGTATTCTGGCGGTCCTGCTCGCCGGCATTGCCTCGCCATCGCAGCCAAGACCTGCTTGGTAGCGACGGTCTTCCATCAACGCGAGTTGCCACGCCTTCAGACAATCAATAAGAAGAAATCAAGCACATCAGGGATGGCGGCCAAGGCCCATGGAAGCCCGTTCAGAACATGCGGCATCGGGAAAATGGTCGCCGCCATCGGAGCGCCAGCCGCGTTCGTCCAGCAAATTCATGCCATGCTGCATCCGCGTAATATTGTGCTGGTCGGCGCGACAGACAAACCCGGCAACTATGCCGAGCGGATATGGAACAACCTGATCAAATATGAATTCGAAGGCGGCCTCTACCCGATCAACAGCAAGCGCGAAACCATCTGGGGCGTGCCCTGCTACAAGGATTTCGCCAGCCTGCCGGACAAGCCCGATCATGTACTGGTATTGGTGCCGGCACGGTTTGCAGTCCAGGTAATCCGGGACGCCGCGGCTGCCGGCGCGCGTTCGGCGACGATCGTAACCTCCGGCTTCAGCGAATTGCAGGACGACGAAAGCCAGAGGCTGGCGGTCGAACTGCAACAAGCGATCCGCGAAACCGGGCTCGCCGTCACCGGCCCGAATTGCCTTGGCAATTTGAGCGCGGGCGAAAAGCTCTTCACCAATATCGACGACCGTGTCGTGACCATGGAGGCAGGTCCGGTCGCGATCGCCGGTCAATCCGGCGCGATCGTGATGGCCATCCGCCAGGCGCTCGAGGATCGTGGTGTCGGCGTCGGCTACATGGTCACGACGGGAAACGAAGCCGGCCTGGAGACGACCGACCTGATGAATTATTTCGTGATCGATCCTTCGATCCGCGTCATCGTCGTCTATCTTGAAGGCGTTCGTAACACCAAGGCGTTTCGCGAAGCCTGCAAGGCCGCACGTAGCGGCGGGCAAACCGGTGATCGCGATCAAGCTGGGGGCTTCCGAAGGCGGCCGCGCCGCCGCGATGGCGCATACCGGCGCACTGGCCGGCTCGATCGAGAGCTTTGACGCGATCTCCGCCCGGGAAGGCGTGATCCGCGCCCATGGCCTGGACGAACTCATCGAAACCACGGAATGCTTCGTTCACGCGGCCTCGCCGAAAGGTTCGCAGTTGGCCGCCGTAACCTTGTCGGGCGGCAAGCGTGGGCTACTGCTCGACGCCTTCTCGGCGGCCGGTCTCAACTTCGCTCCAGCTTGCGCCCGCGGCCAGCGACGAAGCTCGCGAAAATGCTCGGCCCCGGATCGATCGTCGGCAATCCGCTCGACGCCGGGATTTGCGGCTGTGGTCGATCCATCCGTCTATATCCAGTCGATCAAGATCATGATCGACGACCCCGACACCGATATCGTCATCATCGACGCCGAACTGCCGAAAGCGCCGCATGAATTGCGGGAGCGCAACCTGCGGCTTGTCGACGGGATGGCGGCAAGCGCCAACAAGCCCGTGATCTACATTTCGACGATGTCGATCGGGTTTACCGAATTCACCAAGGGCTTGCGAAAATCGCTGCCGCATATCGCGGTCATGCAGGGTCTCGATCGCGCGGTGGGCGCCATCAAGTCACTGATCGAATACGCCGATCTGCCCGAAGGAGGTGCCGGAAATCACTTCAAGCTCCTCTGCCTCGGCCCGCGCCACGCTGGAGCGCATGCTCAAGGACGCCAGGGGCGCCGCACTCGACGAAGTCTCCTCCAAAAAGCTTCTGAAGGCCTACGGCATTCCGGTGTCAAAGGAAGCGATCGCGCGGACTTCGTCCGAAGCCGCGAAAATCGCCAAGCAAATCGGCTTTCCCGTCGTCGCCAAAGTCGTCAGCGCGGAGATCCTGCACAAATCGGACGTCGGCGGCGTGGTGCTGAACCTCAACAGCGGCGGCCGAGGTCAGGAAGGCCTTCGACCAGATCTCCGCACGGGTGAAGAAATTGAATAGCAAGCCGAAAATCGACGGCATCCTGATCGCGCAACAGATCAAGGCCGATCTCGAACTGGTTGTCGGCACCGCGCTCGACGCCGAGATGGGCCCGGTCGTGCTGTTCGGCACCGGCGGCATCGAGATCGAATTGATGAAAGACGTTGCGCTGGCCGGCGCCCCACTCGATGCGGACGAAGCCAAAAGGCTGATCGGCCGCACCAAGGCAGGCGCAAAACTTCGCGGCTATCGCGGCAAGCCTGCTTTGCATGAAGCTTCCGTCGTCAAGGCGCTCGTCGGCCTCTCCAATCTGATGCTGGATGCCGGAAGCCGAATAGCCTCGATCGACGTCAATCCGT
Source organism: uncultured Alphaproteobacteria bacterium (assembly GCA_963748805.1). Lineage (GTDB taxonomy): Bacteria > Pseudomonadota > Alphaproteobacteria > Rhizobiales > Xanthobacteraceae > Bradyrhizobium. Next base: position 21,561 of record CAVVLH010000001.1, read on the forward strand.
TTCTGGTCAACGAACGGACCGGCGTCGCTGTCGACGGCCTGATCGTTCTCAACAATGCGTTTGGCGAAAAGCGCCAGCGGCCACTGATAATAGACTTTAACAAACTTCGGGGAGGAATCCGATGCGAACCGCAGCACTTACCGCCATGGCGGTGATGGGCATGGCTCTCAATGCCGCGTTTCGATGGCGCAGACGCCAGTCTCCAACTCCCGCTTCTGCACCATCTGCCGTCGTTTCCGGCATGGGCCTATCCCTGGGCTCCGGATTTCAAGGTCGCGCCCGATGACGGGGTGCCGCGGCACGTTCCCGGACAGCGCCGCAGAGCTTCACCGATCAACCCAGGAACGCGACCTGTTTTTTGTGCCGGACTGGCACCCCGATGATCATCCAGCCATGCCGGATGTAGTGGCGCATGGCCGGATGCCGGATGTGCGCGCCTGCGGCTCTTGTCATCGCGCGGAAGGCACCGGCGGGCCGGAAAATGCCAGCCTCGCCGGCTTGCCCGCGGCCTACATCATCCAGCAGATCGAGGACTACAAGAGCGGTACGCGGAAATTTGCCGGCCCGCAACGCGGCCCGAGCGTTTGATGACGGCGATCGCGAAAGCCAGCAATGAGGAGAATCAAGGCTGCCGCGGCTTATTTCTCTTCGCTCAAACCCGCGGCCAACATCAAGGTGGTGGAGACCGACACCGTACCCGTGACCCAGATCGCGCGGGTGTTCTACATGCTTGTCAAGGACGGCGGCACCGAGCCGATCGGTCAGCGCATCATCGAGGTGCCGGTCGATGCCGCACAATTCGAACACCGCGACACGCGTGCACAGTTCATCGCCTATGTGCCGAAGGGCAGCATCGCCAAGGGCGAGGTGTTGGCCACGACCGGCGGCGCCGGCGTCACTACGCCCTGTATCACCTGCCACGGCCCTGACCTGAGGGGCGTCGCTCCCGTCCCGGGCATCGCCGGGCGTTCCCCGAGCTATCTCGTCCGCCAGCTTTACGACTTTCAACAGCACGCGCGGGCCGGAAGCGCCAGCGCGCCGATGATGCCCGTGGTTGAAAAGCTCTCGCCGGACGACATGATTTCGCTTGCGGCCTACGCGGCATCGCTGACACCCTAGTATTTGGTGCGGCGCGCCATCGGCTTCCCATACAGCTAGCCGAAGGTCGCAGGCGTTTGGTCCGGATCGTCATTGGCAAAGGCGCGCCGGAAAGGTTACGCTCATGGCCTCCAACGGCATCGGAGAATGCCGGCTTCAAGACACATCATCTTGTCTGGGAGGACAGCATGAGTAACTCGAAGCGATCCCACCCGATCGACCGGCGGACGATTCTCGGGGCTGGTGCCGCACTTGCTGCAGTGCAATTCGCCCCGCCCTTCATCATCAAAGCGAGAAGTGAAACGCCGGTGCGGATCGGCATGGTTGACCCGCTAACGGGGGTCTATGCCGCTATCGCCCAGGGCGAAGTGGTGGGCGCAAAATTCGCCGCCGAGGAGATCAACAAGAAGGGCGGCATTCTAGGCCGACCCGTTGAACTCTTGATTGAGGATTCCGCGAACGATGTCGGCACGGGTGTACAAAAGACCCGCAAACTGATCGAGCGAGACCAGGTGAGCTTCATCATCGGCGACGTGAACTCCGGTATCGCGATCGCGATGGCGCAAGTCACTCGCGAAAAGAAGGTGCTCCATATCGTCTCCGGCGGCCACACTGATCCGATCACCGGCGCAAATTGTTCGTGGAACGTATTCAGGGTCTGCAATTCTACTGCGATGGACGCCAACGCCATCGCCACTACGCTGATGGAGAAGTTTGGCAAGAAATGGTACTTCCTGACGCCGGACTACGCATATGGACATTCGGTCCAGGCTGGCTTCGAAAAATTATTGAAGGCCGCCGGCGGCACCTCCGCAGCCTCTCTCGTGCCCCTCGGTACGCCGGATTACTCGGCCTATCTGATTCAGGCGAAGGCCTACGGCCCACAGGTCCTCATCAACGTCATGGGTGGCGGCGACCAGGTTTCCAGTCTCAAGCAATTTGTCCAGTTTGGTCTGGACAAGCAAATGGCCGTTGGCGGGACTCTTTTCGAACTTGAGAGCATCCGCGCGGTGCCTGATGGCGCACGCGTCGGGTGGTGGACGATGGAATGGTGGTGGGACCAGCCGGGCGTACCACATGTAGCGGAATTCAATGCCGAGATGAAGAAGATCACGGGCCTCGCGGCTACGGCGCGCAACTGGTTCGGCTACGCGTCGGTTTGGACGCTGGCATTGATTGCCAACCAGGAAAAGACGCTTGATGCCGTCAAGCTATCGCAGGCGCTATCAGGCTTCAAATTGCCGCCCGAGGTCGCGCTGCAATCGGGCGCGCCGGCGTTCCGCGCCGGCGATCATGAATTGATGAGTACCGTGTTTGTCGGCGAGGCCCATCCCCCGAAAGGAGATCCCGACAATATGTTCACGGTGCATAATCCCGTGCCGGGGGAAAAGGCCGCTGGCCCGGCCGAAAACACCGGCTGCAAGATTCAATGGCCGGCTTGAAGTCAGACGGCCCCAATCGATTTGGACGGCTGGCCGATGAGGCATCGGCCGCCCCTAAAGGCATGGCAAACCCGCAGTAGTCTTCCGGAGGATAGTTCATGAGATCGCAGACCTTCATCGCCAAATTCGATCGGCGCACCCTCGTGAAAGGCGCGGCCGCGTTCGGCGCCTTTCAGGTGGCTTCGCCCTTCCTCATTCAAGCCCGTGGCGAGACACCGATCCGGATGGGTATGGTCGATCCTCTGACCGGCGTTTACGCCGCGCCGGCCGGCAACGAGGTTATGGGGGCAAAGCTCGCCGTCGAGCAAATAAATGCCAAGGGTGGGATACTCGGACGCCAGGTCGAGTTACTGGTGGAAGATTCCGCCAACGACGTCGGCACCGGCGTGCAAAAGGCCCGCAAGCTGATCGAACGCGATCAGGTCAACTTCATGATCGGCGACGTCAATTCGGGCATCGCGGCCGCGATCGCCCAGGTCACGGCGGAGAAGAAGGTCCTGCACATCGTTTCCGGCGGCCATACCGATTCCATCACAGGCAAGGATTGCAAATGGAACGTGTTCCGCGTCTGCAATACGACACGGATGGAGGCCAATTCGGTATCCGGCGTACTGTTCAGTAAATACGGCAAGAAATGGCACTTCATCACTCCCGATTACGCCTTCGGCCACACGCTATACGATGCCTGCACGGCAGACCTGAAGAAGCTCGGCGGCACCGTTACCGGCAATGAATTGACACCGCTCGGCACCACCGATTTCTCTGCCTATTTAATCAAGGCGCGCGCCGCGAATCCGGATGTGATGATCCTCCTGGTGCAGGGCTCCGACATGATCAACTGCTTGAAGCAGGTCGTGCAGTTCGGTCTTAACAAGCAGATCCATGTCGCGGGCACCCAGCAGGAACTGGAGTCGCTTGCAGGGCTGCCGCCAGAGGCCCGCATCGGCATCTGGATGTTCGAGTGGTATTGGAAACAACCCGGCGTTCCGGGCGTCGAAAAATTCGTTGCCGACATTCGGAAAGTCAATGGCGGCCATGTGCCGACCGCGCGACACTGGTTTGGCTACACGTCGGCGACGACCTTTGCGCTGGTCGCAAACGCGCAGAAAACGCTCGACGCGGTCAAGCTGGCATCCGCGCTTGAAAATTTCGAGCTCCCTGATGACGTCAAACTGCAGCCGAACAAATGCTACTACCGCAAGGGAGACCACCAGCTGATGACGTCGGCTTTCGTCGGCGAGGCGCAGTCGAAAGGCAAGGATGACCCGGAAGACTTGTTCCGTGTCGACGAGGTCGTTGCGGGGGACAAGACCGCGCCGGCGGTAAGCGAAACCGGCTGCGCGGTTCAGTGGCCGACATAATTCGTAGTTCATTATTCTCAAGCGGTCCGGGGGACGGCGTCTCTCGGATCAAATGCGTGTATTGCCTTTGGTGAGCCATGTCGCAACTCCTTCTGTTCAACGTCACCAACGAACTCATCATCGGTGCCTTCTACGTGTTGATGGCGCTCGGCCTCTCGCTCATCCTGAATCTGAGCAACGTTATTAATTTCGCCCATGGCGGCTTTCTCGTCATTGGCGGATACATCGCCTATGCGGTAACCCCATATATCGGCTTCTGGGGCGCGCTACTGGTGGCGCCGCCTCTCACCGCCGTCATCGGGCTTGTCGTCGAACGTGTGCTGATCCGTCCACTCTATGGGCGCGATCCGCTCTACAGTCTGTTGCTTACCTTTGGCCTCGCCTTCATAATTGAGGACGGCACGCGCTTCATCTGGGGCCCGCAAGGCAAGCCAGTTACGATTCCGCCGTTTTTGGCGCAGCCGCTCAGCAATGACCTGTTTTTCATCACGGGTTATCGCCTTTTCATGGTGGCCGTGGTGGTGGTCGCTGTTACGCTTCTTTTTTTGCTTCTCCGCTACACCCGTCTCGGCGTGCGTATCCGGGCCGGAACGCTCGACCTCGAAACGGTCGCAGCACTCGGCATTAATGTGCAGATGCTGCGCTCGCTCAATTTTGCCGTCGGAATTTTTCTTGCCGGTCTGAGCGGCGTGCTAGCCGCGGGCCAGTTGGGCCTGGAACCGACGATGGGCACGGGTCTCCTGATGCCAAGCTTCATCGCCATTATTGTTGGCGGCATCGGCAGCCTGCCGGGGACACTGGTGGGAGGCTTGCTGATCGGGGTGGCCTCGGGCTTGACCGCGGTATTCTATCCGGCAGCGAGCGAGGCTGTGATTTACGTGATGATGGCGGTCGTACTCTTGTTGCGCCCACGCGGATTGTTCGGCGAGGAAGGAATGATGAGTTGAGTACCGAACAAACCCGCAAGCTAATCGCCCTTTTGGTGATTTGGGCACTCTTGATCCTTGCTCCTTATTGGATTGCGCCACTCGGCGGATATACGGCGCTGGCGACTCGCGTGCTGGTACTTGGCCTCGCGGCCATGTCGGTGAATTTCCTTCTTGGTTTCACCGGCGTGCTGTCATTCGGTCACGCCGCCTATTTCGGGCTCGGTGCCTACGGAGCCGGGCTCGCCTTGAAATTTCTGGCGCCGAGTACTCCGCTCGCGCTCATTCTTGGCATGCTGCTCGGCGGCGTGTGCGGCGCCATTCTCGGCACACTGATCGTTCGACGGCGCGGCGTCTATTTCGCCATGGTAACGATCGCCTTCGGCCAGGTGTTCTACTACATCGCCTTCCAATGGAGCTCCCTGACGGGCGGTGACGACGGGTTACGCGGATTCTCGCGCCAACCAATCGATTTTGGCCTGTTCAAACTCGATATCGTTTCAGAACTCCAACAACTTCTATTACTTCGTGCTGTTCTGTTTTGCGCTTGCGGTCGGCGCCATGGGATTTGTCCTGCGATCGCCGTTCGGCCGGACCATGATCGCGATCCGCGAAAACGAACGCCGCGCACGCTTCCTCGGCATCCCCGTCGAACGACACATCTGGATAGCATTCTCGATGTCCTGCTTCTTCATGGGATTTGCCGGCGCGCTCTACGCACTCGTCAACAACTTCGCCGACCCGCGGGGTCTGCATTACAGTCAGTCGGGTGATTTCGTCATGATGGCGGTGATGGGCGGGATGCGCAGTTTCTGGGGACCGCTGCTCGGCGCCACCGTATTTGTGGTCCTGCAGGATTATCTCTCCAGCGTCACCGTCAACTGGATGTCGTTTGTGGGCCTGCTTTTTGTGCTGGTCGTGCTGTTCTTCCCGCGCGGACTACTGGGCTTCCTGCAGCGGAGCAAGGCATGAACGTTCTCGAAATCAGCGGCGTCACCAAAAGATTCGGAAACCTGGTTGCCGTACGCGACGTTTCTCTCAGCGTGGCGAAGGGAGAGATGTGCGCGATCATCGGGCCGAACGGCGCCGGCAAGACCACTTTCTTCAATTTGATCAGCGGATTCTTTCCGCCGACTACGGGCAGCATCGTCTTTGACGGCCGCGACATCACGCGCCTGTCGACGCATGAGCGGGTGACGCGGGGCATGGCACGCACCTTCCAGATCACCGAAATTTTTCCCGAGTTGACGGTGTTCGAAAACGTCCGGATCGCAGCCGAAGTCGCCGGCGGATATCGCCTGCGGCCGTGGATCAGCCGCGTGGAAGCCGCCGGGCTGCACAAGAACGTCGACGAGTCACTCAAACTGGTCTCGCTCGAAGGCAAAGCCGATCGGCTGGTAGGCGAACTCGCCCATGGCGACCAGCGTGCCGCCGAGATCGCAATGGCGTTAGCGCTCAAGCCGCATCTTCTTTTGCTCGACGAACCTACCGCGGGAATGGGTGATCAGGAGACGTTCCAGATCACGCAATTGATTCGACGCCTGCACCACGACAGCAACTACACTATTGTGCTGATCGAGCATGACATGCGGGTGGTTTTTCATCTGGCCGACCGTATCTGCGTCCTCGAACAAGGCCAGATGCTCGCCCAGGGCACTCCGCAGGAAATCGCCGCCAACGAAGCGGTCCAAGCCGCCTATCTGGGCAATGCCGCATGACCCAAGCCCTTGAGGCCGAAGGCCTCCATACCTATTACGGCAAGAGCCATATCCTGCACGGCGTGAGCCTCGCCGCCGCCGAAGGCAAAATCACCGCCCTGCTTGGACGGAACGGCGCCGGCAAGACTACCACATTGCGAAGTCTGATGGCACTGACGCCGGCGCGTGAGGGAAAGATCACGGTGTTTGGCCAGGAGACCACGCACTGGCCAACGTTCCGCATCGCGGCACTGGGCGTCGGCTACGTGCCGGAGGGCCGTCGCATTTTTGCCAACCTCAGCGTCGAGGAAAACCTCAAGGTACCGCTGGAACGCAACGGCCCTTGGACCATCGCGCGAATTTATGAGCTGTTTCCCCGTCTCGAGGAACGCAAATCCAATCGCGGCCGACAGCTTTCCGGCGGCGAACAAGAGATGTTGTCGATTGCCCGAGCCCTCCTTTTGAATCCAAAACTGCTTATCCTCGATGAACCATCGCAAGGCCTGGCGCCGCTGATCGTGCGTGAGGTATTCCGCATTGTCCAGCAAATGAAGAGCGAGGGTATCTCGGTTCTGCTGGTTGAACAGAATGCACGAATAAGTCTGGAAATTGCCGACGACGCCTACGTGCTTGACGACGGCGTGGTCGTCTATTCGGGATCGGCCGCGGCGCTGGCAGCCGACGATGCGCGCGTCCGGGCACTGGCGGGTGCCAGCGCCGAAGAATGGACGCTGACGTAAGACATCAGGATCCGGCCTTTCGCCTGATGCGCTTTGCCCGTACAATCGGCGGGAAACAGGCGATTTGGCGGCTTCGTTCGATGAAGATGCGCTCTACCAATCTTGTGATCGGAACCACGACGCTTGCGATCCTGGCGATAGGATTATTTGGCCTTCTGGGGGCGAGGAAAATCCGTGCCATCTCGCAGGAAACGCGGATGCGCATCGTGTTCGAGGGCGGCTCGGCCAGCGGCCTGCGCCGGGGCGGCGCCGTGAATTTCGACGGCGTTCAGATCGGCGAAGTGCTTTCGCTCAGGCTCGATAATCCGCGCAAGGTGGTCGCCGAGGTCAGGGTCGACAAGAACGCGCCGATTCGCAAGGACACCATCGTTGGGCTGGAGTTTCAAGGACTGACCGGCATTGCCGCGATCTCGCTGATAGGCGGAGATTCTTCCGATCCGCCTGTGCCTGCCGACAAGGACGGCGTTCCAACCCTGACCGCGGACCTGAGCGAAATCCAGTCGATCCGTGACACCCTGCACAATGTCGATCGCGTTCTTGTCGGCAATCAATCGACGATCAAGGACGGGCTGTTGAGTTTCGAGACCTATACAGCCTCGCTGGCGAGCCGAGGCGACGCCATCGACAAGGCGATCGCCAAAGCCGACGACGCCTTTGCGGGCTTCAACAGTGCGATTGCGCGCATTGACAATCTCTTGCCGGGATTTGCCGATGGAAAGACTGACGAGCTGTTCGATAAACTGAGAGAAATGCGTGAATTTGCCCAGAGGTTTGACAAGAAATCCGAAATCGTGATCGAGGAAGCGCGCCAGACGCTGCTCGATGTCAGCGAAAGCGCCAACAAGATCACCTCGAAGTTCGACCCTCAAGCTGTCAGCCCGCGCCCGCCGCGGCGGCAAGCGCCGCAGCGCTAAAGCATGATCCGGAAAAGTGTGAAGCGGTTTTTCCGAAAAGATCATGCTTCATCAAAGGACTAAAGCGCGATGAAGATTCAACCAAATCTCATCGCGCTTTAGTCGGCAAGAGAGCGCGCTTCCCTGCGAGAGTTCCTGTCAGGGAACGGCGGCAAGGCTATTTCAACCGTCTCCAAAAAAAATTGAGTTAGGCCGGGAACCATTATTCGGCTGTGGAATTGATTCGTTTGGCTCGATTTTGACGAGCTATCGCCTTGTAATATCTAATGTATTCCACTTGCTTTGCGATCGCGCGCGCGATTTGATCGGCGGAGGCCAACTCGCATGCGCGCAAGCTCTAGGCGCCATTTCCGGCTCTTGAGGGGAGTTCCATGAGTGATCTCGGTTCGGTCAATCCGTCCTCGCGTCGGCGCGCTAAGACGAAACCTCCCTACACCAACGGAAAGCAGGATCCATCGCAGGAGCTGCTGCAAGCCTTGCAGGCGATGCGCAGCGGCGACTTTTCGGTGCGAATGACCGGCGATCATCTCGGCATCGACGGCAAGATCGCCGATACGTTCAACGAGATCGTGGCTGCCAATCAGCGGATGGCGCAACAGCTCGAGCGCGTCGGCCAGGTTGTCGGCCGCGAAGGCAAGACGCGCCAGCGCGTCCGCTTTGGTCTCGCCAGCGGGTCTTGGGCCGACATGGAAGGTTCGGTCAACACGCTGATCGACGATTTGCTATGGCCGACCCGCGAGGTGACGCGTGCGGTTGCCGCCGTGGCGCAAGGCGACCTGCTGCAAACCGTGAAACTCGACGTCGACGGACGCCCGCTGGGCGGCGAATTTTTGCAGTCGGCGACGATCGTCAACACCATGATCAAGCAGCTTTCCGTGTTCACCTCCGAGGTGACGCGCGTGGCGCGCGAAGTCGGCACCGAAGGCAAGCTCGGCGGCCAGGCCCAGGTGCCGGAAGTCACTGGCGTGTGGAAAGACCTGACCGAGAGCGTCAACTCGATGGCCAATAACCTGACCGGCCAGGTCCGCAACATCGCCGAGGTGACGATCGCGGTCGCCAACGGCGACTTGTCGAAAAAGATCACGGTGGACGTGCGCGGCGAAATCCTTCAGCTCAAGGAAGCCATCAATACGATGGTGGATCAGTTGCGCTCTTTCGCGTCGGAAGTGACCCGCGTCGCCCGCGAAGTCGGCACCGATGGCAAACTCGGCGGCCAGGCCATCGTGCCCGGCGTCGCCGGTACCTGGAAGGATCTGACCGACTCCGTGAACGCGATGTGCGGCAATCTGACCGCGCAGGTCCGCAACATCGCCAACGTGACCACCGCGGTCGCGCGCGGCGACCTGTCGCGCAAGATCACCGTGGACGTGCGCGGCGAAATTCTCGAGCTGAAAGACACCATCAACACCATGGTGGACCAGCTCAACTCGTTCGCGTCCGAAGTGACGCGCGTGGCGCGCGAAGTCGGCACCGAAGGCAAGCTCGGCGGCCAGGCCCAGGTGCCGGGTGTGGCCGGCACCTGGAAAGACCTCACCGACAACGTCAATTTCATGGCCTCGAACCTGACCGCGCAGGTCCGCAACATCGCCGACGTCGCGACCGCGATCGCCGGCGGCGACTTGTCCAAGAAGATCACGGTGAACGTGTCGGGCGAAATCCTTCAGCTCAAGGAAACGCTCAACACCATGGTCGACCAGCTCAACGCCTTCGCCGGCGAAGTGACGCGCGTGGCGCGCGAAGTCGGCACCGAGGGAAGGCTGGGCGGTCAGGCCAACGTGCTCGGCGTCGCCGGTACCTGGAAGGACTTGACGGAAAGCGTCAATTCGATGGCTTCCAACCTGACGGCACAGGTCCGCAACATCGCGGAGGTGACGACCGCGGTCGCCAACGGCGACTTGTCGAAAAAGATCACGGTGGACGTGCGCGGCGAAATTCTCGAGCTGAAAGACACCATCAACACCATGGTCGATCAGCTCAATGCGTTTGCCGGCGAAGTGACGCGCGTGGCGCGCGAGGTCGGCACCGAAGGCAAGCTCGGCGGACAGGCGCTGGTGCGTGGTGTCGCCGGCACCTGGAAGGACCTGACCGACAGCGTCAACTCGATGGCGTCGAACCTGACCGGGCAGGTGCGCAACATCGCCGAAGTGGCGACCGCAGTGGCGAAGGGAGACTTGTCGAAAAAGATCACGGTGAACGTGTCGGGCGAAATCCTTCAGCTCAAGGAAACGCTCAACACCATGGTCGACCAGCTCAACGCCTTCGCCGGCGAAGTGACGCGCGTGGCGCGCGAAGTCGGCACCGACGGCAAGCTCGGCGGCCAGGCGCAGGTGACGGGCGTTGCCGGTACCTGGAAGGACCTCACCGACAGCGTCAACTCCATGGCCGGCAATTTGACGGCGCAGGTGCGCAACATCGCGGAGGTCGCGACCGCGATCGCCGGCGGCGACCTGTCGCGCAAGATCACGGTGGACGTGCGCGGCGAAATCCTTCAACTGAAGGAAACGCTCAACACCATGGTCGACCAGCTCAACCGCTTCGCGGGCGAGGTGACGCGCGTGGCGCGCGAGGTCGGCACCGAAGGCCGGCTCGGCGGCCAGGCCAACGTGCCGGGCGTCGCCGGTACCTGGAAAGACCTCACCGACAGCGTCAATTCGATGGCGGGCAATCTTACCGCCCAGGTCCGCAACATCGCCGAAGTGACCACCGCCGTGGCGCGCGGCGACCTGTCGCGCAAGATCACGGTGGACGTGAAGGGCGAAATTCTCGAACTGAAAAATACCATCAATACGATGGTGGACCAGCTTAATGCGTTTGCCTCGGAAGTGACGCGCGTGGCCCGCGAGGTCGGCACCGAAGGCAAGCTCGGCGGCCAGGCCGAAGTGCCTGAAGTGGCCGGCACCTGGAAAGACCTCACCGACAACGTCAACTTCATGGCGTCGAACCTGACCGCGCAGGTCCGCAACATCGCCGAAGTTGCAACCGCGATCGCCGGCGGCGATTTGTCGAAGAAGATCACGGTGGACGTGCGCGGCGAGATCCTGCTGCTCAAGGACACCTTGAACACCATGGTGGAGCAGCTTCGTTCCTTCGCGGCAGAAGTGACGCGCGTGGCGCGCGAGGTCGGCACCGAAGGCCGGCTCGGCGGTCAGGCCGTGGTGCCCGGCGTCGGCGGCACCTGGAAAGACCTCACCGATAACGTCAACCTTCTGGCCGCCAACCTCACCACGCAGGTCCGCAACATCGCCGAAGTGACCACTGCCGTGGCGCGCGGCGACCTGTCGCGCAAGATCACCGTCGACGTGAAGGGCGAAATCCTCGAACTGAAAAACACCATCAACACCATGGTGGACCAGCTCAATGCGTTTGCCGGCGAAGTGACGCGCGTCGCGCGCGAAGTCGGCACCGAAGGTAAACTCGGCGGACAGGCGCAGGTGCCGGGCGTTGCCGGCACGTGGAAGGACCTGACCGATACCGTGAACTTCATGGCCGCTAACCTGACCGAGCAGGTGCGCGGCATCGTCAAGGTCGTGACCGCGGTTGCCAACGGCGACCTGAAACAGAACCTGACCGTGAAGTCGAAGGGCGAGGTCGCCGCACTTGCCGACACCATCAACAACATGACGGAGACGCTCGCGACCTTCGCCGATCAGGTGACGAGCGTGGCGCGCGAGGTCGGCGTCGAAGGCCGTCTCGGCGGCCAGGCCAACGTGCCGGGTGCCGCCGGCACCTGGAAGGACCTGACCGGCAACGTCAACCTGCTCGCGGCCAACCTGACCTCGCAGGTTCGCGCGATTGCAGAAGTGGCGACCGCCGTGACCAAGGGCGACCTGACGCGTTCGATTCAGGTCGACGCCAGAGGCGAAGTCGCGGAGCTGAAAGACAACATCAACACGATGATCACCAACCTCCGGCTCACCACCGACCTCAATACCGAGCAGGACTGGCTGAAGACCAACCTTGCCCGTTTCACCAACATGCTTCAGGGCCAGCGTGATCTGGCGACCGTCGGCCGGCTGCTGCTTCCCGAACTCACCCCGCTGGTCAACGCACACCGCGGCGTCATCTATCAGGTTCAGAACGAAGACAGCCCTCAATTGCGCCTGCTCGCCGCCTATGCCAGCGACGGCGCCAACCCGCACGCGCAGATTATTCAGGTGGGCGAAGGCCTGATCGGGCAATGCGCCATGGATAAACGGCAACGACTGGTTTCCGATATTCCGGACGACGCGATCCCGATCAACTCGGCGCTGCTGCGCATGGCCCCGAAAAATCTCGTGGTGCTTCCGGTATTGTTCGAGAACCAGGTCAAGGCCGTGATCGAGCTTGCCTCGGTTTCGACCTTCACGACCTCGCAAATGGCTTTCCTCGAACAGCTCACGGACTCGATCGGCATCGTGCTGAACAGCATCGAGGCCACGATGCAGACGGAAGGACTGCTGACGCAATCGCAGCAACTCGCCGGCGAATTGCAAACCCAGCAGAAAGAGTTGCAGCAGACCAACGAACAGCTGGAGCAAAAGGCGCAACAGCTTGCCGAGCGCAACGTCGAGGTGGAACGCAAGAACCAGGAAATCGAGCAGGCCCGACGCGCACTGGAGGAAAAGGCCACCGAGCTTTCGCTGACGTCGAAATACAAGTCGGAATTCCTGGCCAACATGTCCCACGAGCTCAGGACGCCGCTCAACAGCATCCTGATTCTGGGCCAGCAGCTGACCGAGAACCCCGACGGCAACCTGACCCCCAAGCAGGTCGAATTCGCCCGCACCATCCATGGCGCCGGCACCGATCTGCTGAATCTGATCAGCGACATTCTCGACCTTTCGAAGATCGAGTCGGGCACGGTAACGGTGGAGGCTGAGGAAATCCTCACCACCAACCTTTTGGAAACCGTCGGACGGCCGTTCCGCCACGAAGCCGAAAACCGGCAGCTCACTTTCGATGTCGCGATCGATCCCCATCTCGGGCGAAGCATCTATACCGACTCGAAGCGGTTGCAGCAGGTACTGAAGAACCTGCTCTCCAACGCTTTCAAATTCACCGCCGAAGGCGGCGTCCGCCTCAGCGTCTCGGCCGCACTTGGCGGCTGGAGCGCCGAACATCCGGTTCTCGATCACTCGCCCGCGGTGGTCGCCTTCGAAGTATCCGATACCGGCATCGGCATTCCGCAGGACAAGCAGAAGCTGATCTTCGAGGCCTTCCAGCAGGCGGACGCCGGCACCAGCCGGAAATATGGTGGCACCGGTCTCGGCCTTGCGATCAGTCGCGAGCTTGCAAGCCTGCTCGGCGGCGAAATTCATCTGCAGAGCACCCCGGGCAAAGGCAGCATCTTCACGCTCTATCTGCCGCTGAAATATTCGGGACCAACGATCGCGCCGCGCACCAGCCCGCCGTCACAGTATGGCGGCGCGCCGGCGATGCCCGCCGTCACGCAAGAGCGGGTCACCGAACAGTTGCCCGACGATCGGTTGAGCCTGGAGCCCGGCGACACTATTCTTTTGATCGTCGAAGACGATCCGCATTATGCCCGGGTGCTGGTGGATCTGGCTCGCGACAAGGGCTTCAAGGTGCTGGTCGCCGCGAGAGGCGCCGAAGCCCTCGACCTCGCCAAGCAATACCAGCCAAGCGCGATCTCGCTCGACGTCTTCCTGCCGGATATGCTCGGCTGGACGGTGCTGAGCCAGCTCAAGCACAATCCGCTGACCCGGCACATTCCGGTCCAGATCATTACGCTCGACGAAGACCGTCAGCACGCTCTGGCGCGCGGCGCGTTCTCTTTCGTCAACAAGCCGACAACCACCGAAGGCGTCGCCGCGGCCCTGACCCAGATCAAGGAATACGCCAAGCCCCGCCGCAAGCGCCTCCTGATCGTCGAGGACAATGCGGCGGAACAGATGAGCATCAAGGAGCTGCTTGGCCACGACGACATCGAAATCGTCACCGCCGATACCGGGGCCGGGGCGCTAACGACGCTCCGGGACTACCCTTGCGACTGCGTGGTCCTCGATCTCAGGCTGCCCGACATGAGCGGCTTTGAGGTTCTCGACTCGATCTGCAAGGACGACTCGCTGCCGGACGTTCCGGTCGTGGTCTTCACCGGCCGCGAGCTATCGGTCGAAGAGGACGCGGAACTCCACACCATGGCCCGCAGCATCGTGGTCAAGGGCGTGGAATCGCCCGAACGCTTGCTGGACGAGACATCGCTGTTCCTGCACCGCGTCATCACGGAACTGCCGATCGAGAAGCAGCGGATGCTGGAAAAGCTCAACAGTTCCGATGAGGATCTGGTCGGCCGCACCGCACTGCTGGTCGATGACGACGCCCGCAACATCTTTGCGCTGTCGAGCGTTCTGGAGCGGCGCGGCATGAAGGTGCTGACCGCGACGACCGGCAGCGAGGCGGTCGCGCTGGTCGGATCGCATCCCGAAATCGCCGTGGTGCTGATGGACATCATGATGCCGCAGATGGATGGGTATCAAACCATCGGCGTCATCAGGACCGATCCGGCGTTCCGCAGGCTTCCGATCATCGCCCTGACCGCCAAGGCGATGAAAGGGGATCGGGAGAAATGCCTCGAGGCAGGCGCCTCGGATTATCTTGCCAAACCGGTCAATACCGAGCAGTTGCTGCTCGCCATCAGAATGTGGCTTCATCGCTGACTGGGCACTAGAGCATGGACCAGGAAAAGATAGACATCCTTCTGGTTGACGATCAGCCAGCCAAGCTGCTCGCCTATGAGGTCATACTGAAGGAGCTTGGTGAAAATCTCGTGGTGGCGACCTCGGGGCGGGAAGCCCTGGAATATCTGCTCAAGAACGAAGTCGCCGTGATTCTGGTCGACGTCTGCATGCCCGAGCTCGACGGTTTCGAGCTCGCGGCGATGATCCGTGAACATCCGCGCTTCCAGAAAACCGCGATGATTTTCATCTCCGCCATCCAGGTTTCCGATCTGGACCGCCTCCGCGGCTATGAAATGGGAGCGGTCGACTACGTGCCGGTTCCTGTCGTCCCGGAAGTGCTGCGCGCGAAAATCCGCATCTTCGTCGATCTCTATCGCAAGACACGGCAGCTCGAGCGGTTCAACGCCGAGCTTGAAGATCGCGTTCGCGCGCGCACCAGCGAGCTTGAATATTCCAACGCGCGGCTGCTTGAAAGCGAGCAGCGCCGTAGCCTCGCATTGGCCGCCGGACGCATGGGGTCATGGGACTGGGACTGGGTCAGCGGCGACTGGATGTGGGACGAAGGTCAATTCCGGATTTTCGGCGTCGATCCGCAAAACTTCACCGTCAGTCCGAAGAATGTGCGGGCGTTGCTTCATCCCGAGGATATGAGCCAACTGCGTAAAGCGATGGTTCAGTTCGACAAAGGCATCAAATCTTATGAAACCGAATTCCGCATCGTTCGCCCCGACGGCGAAATTCGCTGGCTGTTCGGCACGGCTGCCGCCACGGCCGACAAGACCGGCCGGGTAATCCGCGTCAGCGGCGTGACCGTCGACATCACCGAACGCAAGCGGGCGGAAGAGCGGCAAAATCTGCTCACCCGTGAGGTCGATCACCGCGCCAAGAATGCGTTGGCGCTGGCCCAGTCGATTGTCCGGCTGACGCGCGGCGAAAACGCCAAGTCCTACATGCAGGCGGTGGAGGGCCGGATCGGGGCGCTGGCGCGGGTGCACACCATCCTTTCGCTGTCGAGCTGGCAAGGTGCTGAGATCACCAAACTTGTCGATGAGGAACTGGCGCCCTATCAAGTCAACGACCAGATCGTATTCAGCGGATCAAACGTGCAATTGCAGCCGGCGACGGCACAAACATTGGCGATGGCGCTGCACGAACTGGTGACGAACTCCGCCAAATATGGCGCCTTGTCCACGCTGACAGGCCGCCTCGCTATCCATTGGACGGTCGAGGCGGACGTTCTCAGAATTCTCTGGGAAGAACGAGAAGGCCCACCTGTCGTGGAGCCGGCATCGCGCGGCTTCGGAACGCGAAGCGTAATTGCCAGCATCGAATCCCAGCTCGGAGGCCGGGCCGAATTCGACTGGCGGGCGGAAGGCCTGGTTTGCCGGCTTTCGGTCCCGCTGAAGCCATCTGGCACGTCACGGCAGCCCGGCTATCGACAAGCGGCGACCTTGACCGGCAATGAGCGGACTGTCGAAGTCCAGAAGATCGCCAGTCAGTGACGGACCACTAGTAATTGCTCGCAGGTAACTTGTTCGGAATGCCCTCGATAGGGCATTCGTCGGTCCCCGCGGTCGGGCGCGTCATCGCCTCGACCATTTCGCGTGTCCCTTCCGGATCGGCAATCCAGTTCTTGTAGAAATCGTAAGGACAGGCCGCGACACCACGAGAGCTTTCTCCCGAATTGATCATGCCGGTATAGCCGCGATGAACCAGCTTGTAGAGGTGGTTTTGCGACTGGCCGTTGCGGCGCGCATCGCGGATCAGACTCTTCGAGAGCTGGGCATACTGAATGCCGTATTCTTCCTCGCCAGTCTCGCCGAGGGTGCGACCGTCAAAGCCGATGATCGCCGAGTGACCGAAGTAGGAATAGACGCCGTCAAAACCAGCAGCATTGGCGACCGCGACATAGACATTGTTGGCCCAGGCCATCGCCTTGGAGATGAGGACCTGCTGTTCTTTCGCCGGATACATGTAACCCTGGCAGCGCACGATCAACTCGGCGCCCTTCATGGCACAGTCACGCCAGATTTCCGGAAAGTTGCCGTCGTCGCAAATGATCAGACTGATCTTCATACCCTTCGGGCCTTCGGATACGTAGGTGCAATTGCCGGGATACCAACCTTCGATCGGCACCCATGGCATGATCTTGCGGTATTTCTGGACGATCTCGCCCTTGTCGTTCATCAGGATCAGGGTGTTGTAAGGCGCCTTGTTCGGATGCTGCTCGTGGCGTTCACCGGTGAGCGAGAACACGCCCCAGACCTTGGCCTTGCGGCAGGCCTCGGCGAAAATCTCAGTCTCGGGACCCGGGATCGCGGAAGCGGTCTCGTACATCTCTTTCGAGTCATACATGATGCCCTGGGTGGAATATTCCGGGAAGATCACTAGGTCCATGCCCGGCAGTCCGACCTTCATGCCCACCAGCATTTCGGCAATCTTGCGGGCGTTGTCGAGCACCTCGGCCTTGGTGTGCAACCGCGGCATCTTGTAGTTGACGACCGCGACGCCGACTGTGTCGTTGCTGCTGGAAATGTCACCGTGAAGCATTGGGATCGCCTTCTGTTTCGGTTTGGGTTCGTCGTCGATCAAATGACCATGTGGCGGGAGACGGAGCGGTCGGTCAGGGTATCGATCGGTCCGGAAACTGCATCATGGTCGGTTTTGCCGATCGCAAAGGAGCGTGTATCAATGACTGATCATCCATGGCCGGGCGGTCGGAAAACTCTTCGCGCCGCTTCTGGTTTTCTTCACCAGACGGGACGGCTTGGTCGAACAGCAGCCGCAGCCGGCTCCGTGCGAGGCTTTGTACTGATCAAGCGTTTTGGGCGCATTGGAGCTACGTTCGTTGGTAGCGTGCGCCTGCCGCCGTTCCGCCGGCATGCAAAAGAAATTGGGCGCCCTTAAGATAGCGCGCGGCGAGGCGCTTTCGCATTTCGGGCAATCTTGCGGCGCGTCGCATTCGGACATCGGCCGCATATCCGTGAATGGACCGCAATCGTTGCAGACATAATCGTAAACCGGCATTTCATTCCCCTGCGTTGAAAATCTTAAGGCCCGCGGCGGATGCGGGGCGGCCAACCAGAAGACCGTCCCGCATCCCATCGCGCAGGGAGACTCTATGTTTGGAGCATCATTTCCGTGCAAGCGCGTCTTGTGCTTGTCGCACGGAAACACGCGCTTTCGCTTTTCCGGATCATGCTCATTTGTCCTGCGAGAGCGGCATCTGGATGTCGCCCTTGATGTGCTTAATCGGACCAGCCGACGACGGCATGATATCGAAATCGAATATTTCAGTCGGCAACCAGAGCGTGGCGCAGGCGTTCGGCACGTCCACGACGCCGGAGATGTGACCCTGGCATGGCGCTGTGCCGAGGATCGAGTAGGCTTGCGCGCCGGAATAGCCGAACTTCTTCAGATATTCGATCGCGTTCAAGCAGGCCTGACGATAGGCGATATGCACGTCGAGGTAATGCTGCTTGCCCTGCTCGTCGACCGAGATGCCTTCGAAGATCAGATAGTCCTTGTAATTCGGCGTGATCGGCGACGGCTTGAACACGGGATTCTTGATGCCGTATTTGGCGACGCCGTCCTTGATGATATCGACCTTCAAATGCAGCCAGCCGGCCATTTCGATCGCGCCGCAGAAGGTGATTTCGCCATCGCCCTGGCTGAAATGCAGATCTCCCATCGAGAGGCCACCGCCCGGCACATAGACCGGGAAGTAGATTTTCGATCCTCGCGACAGATCCTTGATGTCGCAGTTGCCGCCATGCTCGCGCGGCGGCACCGTGCGGGCGCCCTCGGCGCCCACCTTGGCCTTGGCTTCGCCTTTGGCCTGACCGGCATGGGCCGTCGCCGCGAACGGCGGGTTGGCCAGACCCGGCACGCGGGTCGGATTGGTCGCGATCAGCGCCGTCTCGCGCTCGTTCCACTTCGCCAGCAGCTTCGGATCTGGCAGACAGCCGATCAGGCCGGGATGGATGAGGCCGGCAAAGTTCACGCCGGGAATGTGGCGCGAGGAGGTGTAAAGGCCCTTGATGTCCCAGATCGACTTCTGCGCCAGCGGGAAGTGATCGGTAAGAAAGCCGCCGCCATTCTTCTTGGAGAAGAAGCCGTTGAAGCCCCAGAGGCTCTCCTTGAGAGGCCCGACGTCAAGCAGGTCGACCACCAGAAGGTCGCCAGGCTCCGCGCCCTTGACGCCGATCGGACCAGAGAGGAAATGCACGATCGACAAATCAATGTCACGCACGTCATCGGCGGAATCGTTGTTCTTGATGAAGCCGCCGGTCCAGTCATAGGTCTCGATGATGAAATCGTCGCCCGGATTGACCCAAGCCACGATCGGGATATCCGGATGCCAGCGAT
Organism: uncultured Alphaproteobacteria bacterium; assembly: GCA_963748805.1. Classification (GTDB taxonomy): domain Bacteria; phylum Pseudomonadota; class Alphaproteobacteria; order Rhizobiales; family Xanthobacteraceae; genus Bradyrhizobium. The sequence goes on from CAVVLH010000001.1 coordinate 40,784, forward strand.
TGTGAATCTTGTCGTTTTCATAAGCCGATTTCGTAAGATCGACCTTGATCAGTGTCTCTGGCATTTCAACGCTCCCCTTTTTTACGAGTCATGTACAATCAAACGGAAAGATACTTGGAGATCTGCGCCGCATCGATACCTTCGCGCGGATCGTCGCGCACGATCTCGCCGTTCTCGATGACAAGCACGCGGTCGGCGATATCGAGCGCGAAACTCAAGACCTGCTCAGAGACAACGATCGAGAGACCGCGCTCGTCGCGGATCCGCTTCAAAGTGCGCGCCATGTCCTTGATGATCGACGGCTGGATGCCCTCGGTCGGCTCATCCAGCAGCAGCACTTTCGGCTTGGTGGCGAGCGCGCGCGCGATCGCCAGTTGTTGCTGCTGACCACCGGATAGATTGCCGCCGCGCCGTTTCTTCATCTCAAGCAGCACCGGGAATAATTCATAGATGCTGCCCGGGACTTCGGTCTCGCCGGAAACGACCAGGCCGGTCTCGATATTTTCTTTCACCGTCATGGTGGAGAAGATCATGCGGCCTTGGGGGACATAGGCGAGACCTTTGGCGACGCGGTCGTAGCTCGGCAAATTGCCGAGTTCGCTGCCGTCCATCGTCACCGAGCCGCTTTTGGTCGGTACAATCCCCATCAGGGATTTCATCAGCGTGGTCTTGCCCATGCCGTTGCGGCCCATGATCGCAACGATCTCGTTCGACGCGACGGACACGTTGAGGCCATGCAGCACTTCACTCTGGCCGTAGGCGACGTGAAGGTTCGAAATCGCCAGCATTAAAAAGCTCCTTGCCTCGCCTTAAACCTGCCCGTCCCCCCGGGGGGCCGGGTTCTGCTTTCGCGGTCGCGCCTAATGCCCGAGATAGACTTCGATGACCTTGGGATCGTTCTTGACGTGCTCCATCGAGCCCTCGGACAGGACCTGGCCCTGATGGAGAACCGTGACCTTGTGCGCGATGTCCTCGACGAATTTCATGTCGTGCTCGATCACCAGCACCGAGCGGTTCTTGATAATGCGATTGAGCAATTCGGCAGTCTTGGCCCGCTCGCTAACACTCATGCCCGCGACCGGCTCGTCCAGCATCAGCAACTCGGGGTCCTGGATCAGCAGCATGCCGATCTCCAGCCACTGCTTCTGACCGTGGCTGAGCAGTTCGGCCTTCACCTTCAGCCGGTCGTTGAGGAAGATCATCTCGGATACTTCATGAACGCGGTCGCGCACCACGGAATCGCGGGTGAAGGTCAGCGCCCCGAATACCGTTCGACCGCGCGGGAACGAAATTTCCAGGTTTTCGAACACCGTCAGGTCATCATAGATCGAGGGGTTCTGGAATTTGCGGCCGACGCCCGCTTTCACGATCTGGTTTTCCTTGAGCGTCGTGAGCTCCTTGCCGCGAAACTGGATCGAGCCCGCCGTCGCTTTGGTCTTTCCGCAGATCAGATCGAGCACCGTGGTCTTGCCGGCGCCGTTGGGGCCGATAATGACGCGGATTTCGTTCTCCTCGACATAGAAGGAAAGGTCATTGACGGCCTTGAACCCGTCGAAGGAAACCGTGAGCGCCTCGACCGCGAGCAGAAACTCCTTGGGCTGGTGACCTACCAACATGACCTATCTCCTCACTCCGCCGGTGCGCCGTCGGCAACCGAATTGTCGGTCCAGCCGTTGCCTGGTTTCAATTTGCCCGACGACATCATGCGATCAATGTGTGGCTGCACATAATCGCCCCAGATACCGGCGAGGCCGTTCGGGAATGCGAGCACAACCGCGATGAACAATCCGCCGAGTCCGAACAGCCACAGTTCGGGAAAGGATTCAGACAGGCTCGTCTTGGCAAAATTGACCAGCAACGTGCCGTAAATCGCCCCCAGGATCGAGAGCCGGCCGCCGACCGCCGTATAGATCACCATTTCGATCGACGGCACGATGCCGACAAAGGAGGGCGACATAAATCCTACATTGAGCGCGAACATCGCGCCGCCGATGGCGGCGAAGACGGCGGCGACGCAGAAGGCGAAGATCTTGAAGTTGGCGACGCTATAGCCGGAGAAGCGGACGCGATCCTCCTTGTCGCGCATCGCGACCAGGATTCGGCCGAGTTTGGAGTGCCGGATGAACTGGGCAATGAAGATACAAACGAACAAGCACCCGACCTCGAAGAAATAGAGAACGACCTTGGCGTGGTCGGGCCGGATGTCCCATCCCTTCAGCGTGCGCAGATCCGTCATACCATTGATGCCGCCGGTGTAGCCCTGCTGCCCGACGATCAGAATCGTCAGAATCGCGGCGATAGCCTGCGTGATGATGGCGAAATAGGTGCCGCCGACGCGGCGCTTGAACATCGCAGCGCCGATGATCAGGGCGAAAATGCCAGGCACCAGAATGACGGCGGCGATCGTCAGTGTAAGACTGTGGAAGGGCTGCCAGAACAACGGCAGCGAGGTGATCTGATTCCAGTCCATGAAATCGGGAATACCGGGCGTCGACTAAATCTTGGTGTTCTCCACGCTCGATGCCTCGAGCTTGAGAAACATCGCCATGCAATAACCGCCGAGGCCGAAGAATACCCCCTGCCCGAGACTCAAGATGCCGCCATAGCCCCAGCAAATCACCAGGCCCAGCGCCACGAAGGCGTAAGTGAGATATTTCGCGACCAGATTGAGCCTGAAGACATCGAGACAAAGCGGCAGGACCACCACCAGGAAAACGGCGAGCACCAGAATTCCGATGAGTTCCGATCGATTGAAGTAGCGATTGTCGGTCATGGCTCCAGCCTTTTTGTTATTTGCGAACCTTGAGGGCAAACAGGCCCTGCGGGCGCAGCATCAGGATTCCGACAACGGCGAGCAGCGTCAGCACTTTTGCCATCGACCCGGACATGAAGAATTCGAGGGTCGATTGGGTTTGCGAGATGCTGAACGCGGATGCGATGGTGCCGAGCAGGCTAGCTGCGCCGCCGAAGACGACGACCAGGAACGTATCGACGATGTACAGCTGGCCGGAGGTCGGCCCCGTCGAGCCGATCATGGTGAAAGCGCTTCCGGCGATACCGGCGATGCCGCAGCCAAGCCCAAAGGTGTAGCGGTCGACTTTCTCGGTGTTGATGCCGACCGCACCGGCCATGACGCGGTTTTGCACCACGGCACGAACCTGACGACCCCAGCGCGACATGTACATGACATAGGCGACCGCGATCGTAATCAGGACGGTCAGCACCATCACGAAGATGCCGTTGATCGGAACCTCAATGCTATCGGTGACCTGAAGCGAGCCGAGCATCCATTGCGGCAGATCGACCCCGACTTCTCGCGCACCGAAAACCGAGCGATACGCCTGTTGCAGGATAAGGCTCAATCCCCATGTCGCGAGCAGCGTATCCAGCGGACGTTTGTAGAGATGCCGGATCAGCGCCCATTCCACCAGCATGCCTAGCGCGCCGGAGGCTATGAAGGCCAGTATCATCGCGAGGAAGAAATAGCCGGCGAACAAACTAGGGAGGTGCGCCTGAAAGAAATTTGAGGTCATCCAGGTGACGTAGGCGCCGAGGATCATGAATTCGCCATGCGCCATGTTGATGACGCCCATCTGGCCGAAGATGATCGCAAGACCGAGCGCCATCAGCACGTAGACCGAAAACAGGATCAGGCCCGCGAAGCCCTGCATCACGAAGATCGAGCCCAAATCACCAATCGAATAATCGCCGAACATCAAACCTGTCCTATGCCGTCGGAGGTTATGAACCCACGAACAAGATTCGCGAGGAAACGAGCGTCCAGGGAGGGCGTGGACCCGATGGTCCACGCCGCGGGGTTTGAAGTGGGAGCAATCGCGTCAGGAGCGCGCCGCCCACACCCTTACTGATAGCCCTTGGGGAACGGATCCGGCTCGACCAGATCTTTGGTTTCGTACACCAGTTCGAACTGACCATCGAGCTTGGCCCGACCGACTCGGGTCTTCGACCAGAGGTGATGGTTTTCGTGGATGCGGACGTAACCTTCCGGCGCGCCTTTGAACTCAACGCCTGGCGAAGCAGCCGCAATCTTGTCGATGTCGAAACTGCCGGCCTTCTCTACCGTTAACTTCCACAGCCATGGGCCGAGATAAGCAGCCTGAGTGACGTCACCGATCACGGTTTTTTCGCCCCACATCTTCTTGAACGCCGCCACGAAGGCCTTGTTGTTCGGATTGTCGAGCGACTGGAAGTACTTCATGCAGGCATAGGCGCCGGCGATATTCTCGCCGCCGATACCGTCGATTTCGTCTTCGGTCACCGAGATCGTCAGCAGCGTCTGTTTGGACAGGTCAATACCGGCCGCCTTGAGCTGCTTGTAGAACGCAACGTTTGAACCGCCGACGACGTCGGCGAAGATCACGTCGGGCTTGGTCAGCTTGATCTTGTTGATAACCGAATTGAACTGGGTGTTGCCGAGCGGATAATATTCTTCGCCGACGACCTTGCAGCCCTGCAGATGGCCCTCGATGTGCTTGCGCGCGATCTTGTTGGAGGTACGCGGCCAGATGTAATCCGAACCCACCATGAAGAACGACTTGGCGTTCTTCTCCTTGTTGACCCAGTTCAGACCGGCGAGGATCTGCTGGGTGGCTTCCTGACCAGTGTAGATGACGTTCTTGGATTGCTCGAGGCCCTCGTAGAAAGTCGGATAATACAGCATGCCGTTATATTGCTCGACGACCGGCAGCACAGCCTTGCGCGAGGCAGAGGTCCAGCAGCCCATGATCGCCGCGACCTTGTCGTTGACGAGAAGCTTCTTGGCCTTCTCGGCGAAGGTCGGCCAGTCGCTGGCGCCGTCTTCCTGAATGAACTTGATCTTGCGCCCAAGCACACCGCCCATGGCATTGATCTGCTCGATAGCGAGCTTTTCGGACTCGATCGACCCGGTTTCCGAAATCGCCATCGTGCCGGTGGCGGAGTGAAGGATTCCGACCGTCACTTCGGTGTCGGTGACCGCAAGTCCTGTGGTGTTGACCGCGGAAGTGGCGGGTGTATCGGCCCATGAGGACCGCGGAAGCAGGGAAATAGCAGGAAGTGCGGCCATTCCTGCGAGCAATTTGCGCCGAAGCGGCGACTTCAGGCCCCTTTTGATTTCGTCTGACATGAGTACCCCATTCGTGTTCGTTCGAGGACGTGGTCTTTGCCAGGCAAGGATTGCGCGGATTGTGCAGTGCACAGATACGCAAGATCGCGTATATTGCACCGCAAAATAACGACGTAGATTTTGGCACCGGAGTTGCAGTCCAAATTGCGGACGACCGCTTAGAGATCGGGAGTGCAGGGTGGCAGGGCGGCAGCGGATCGACCGCGTCAGACGCCAGTACAATCAATGGGTTGCAAACCAGACGCTGGAGGACTACGCGCTCCGCTTCACCGCCAAGAGCGCCCGGCGCTGGTCTGCGGCCCGCGTTGCCAATACCGCGCTCGGCGCCATTTCCTTCCTGGCTCTGGAGGCGATCGGCGGCACGATTACGCTCAATTACGGCGTCACCAACGCTACGGCTGCCATTCTGGTCGTCAGCGTCATTATCTTCTGTTGCGGCCTGCCGATCGCCTATCATGCCGCAAAATGCGGCATCGACATTGACCTTCTGACGCGTGGCGCCGGCTTCGGATATATCGGTTCGACGATCACCTCCCTGATCTACGCGTCCTTCACCTTCATCTTCTTTGCCATCGAAGCCGTCATTCTCGCCAGCGCACTCGAGATGTGTCTCGGAATTCCGCGCCCGGTTGGATATCTGATCAGTGCTGTCGTCATCATCCCGCTGGTGACCCACGGCATCACACTGATCAGCCGTTTCCAACTCTGGACGCAGCCGCTGTGGATCATTTTGCACGTCATACCGTTCGCAGCGATCGCTTACGCCAACCCGCATTCCTTTGCGGAGTGGACCACCTTCGCCGGCGAACACGGCAACCCCTCGGGCCATCTCGATCTTCTCTTGTTCGGCACTGCCGCTTCGGTGGTTTTCTCGCTGGTGGCGCAGATCGGCGAACAGGTCGACTTTCTGCGTTTCCTTCCGCGCGACCGGCGCACGTCGAAGAAGGCGTGGTGGATTGCGTTGCTCAGCGCCGGACCCGGCTGGATCATCCTCGGCGCGTTGAAGCTTCTGGCCGGATCGTTCCTGGCTTTCTTCGCGCTCAATCATGGTGTCAGCGAAGAGCACGCCGCCGAGCCTGCCTACATGTATCTTCAGGCATTTCGCTATGTCCTGTCGGAACCTGGTCTGGCATTGGCTCTGACCGGCACCTTCGTCATCCTCTCGCAGGTCAAGATCAACGTCACCAACGCCTATGCCGGTTCGATCGCGTGGTCGAACTTCTTCTCGCGATTGACCCACAGCCATCCCGGCCGCGTCGTCTGGCTCGTGTTCAATGTTCTGGTCGCGCTGCTTTTGATGGAGATCGGCGTCTATAAGGCGCTGGAACAGACGCTCGCGCTCTATTCGAATGTCGCGATCGCCTGGGTCGGCGCCCTGGTCGCCGATCTCGTCATCAACAAGCCGCTTGGCCTGCGCCCGCAGCACATGGAATTCAAGCGCGCGCATCTTTACGACGTAAACCCGGTCGGCGTCGGCGCCATGACCATCGCCACCGTGGTTTCGATCAGCGCTTTCTATGGCCTGTTCGGACCGACCGCGAAGGCGCTATCGCCGTTCGTCGCGCTGCTCGTGGCACTCGTCACCGCGCCGCTGATCGCATTTGCGACGGGAGGAAAATATTACATCGCGCGCAAGCCGAAGCGAAGCTGGCAGAACATCGAAGCGATCCAATGCTGTATTTGCGAACATACGTTCGAACCGGAGGATATGGCCTCCTGCCCCGCTTATGCCGGGCCGATCTGCTCGCTGTGCTGTTCGCTTGACGCGCGCTGTCACGATCTCTGCAAGCCGCACGCGCGCATTCAGGCACAGATTTCGGAAACGCTCGGCAAATTGCTGCCCCAGCCGATCTACGCCCGGATCAATTCCCAGCTTGGTCATTATCTCGGCGTCTTTACGGTCTCCGCGGGCCTCGTCGCACTGACGCTCGGCCTGATCTACCTTCAGACATCAGCGGCCGTTGATGTCGATCACCTCCTGCTGTCCGAGGTGCTTTGGAAGGTCTTCTTCGCGCTTACGATCATCATCGGCGTCGTCGCGTGGTTGTTCGTACTGGCACAACAAAGCCGGCGCGCCGCGGAGGCGGAAATCCGCCGGCAAACCACGCTCCTGATTCAGGAAATCGACGCCCACAAACGCACCGACGCCGAATTGCAGCGCGCGAAGGAAGTCGCTGAGTCCGCAAACCTCGCCAAGAGCCGTTACGTCGTCGGCCTCAGCCATGAATTGCGTTCACCGCTGAACGCCATTTCCGGCTACGCGCAACTCCTGGAACAGGACTCAAGTCTCGCCACCAAGCCTCGCGATCAGGTGCGCGTGGTGCGTCGTAGCGCCGACCATTTGTCGGGGTTGATCGACGGCATCCTCGATATTTCGAAGATCGAGGCCGGACGGCTGTATCTTTCGCGCGACGAGGTCCGCATCGGCGAGTTTCTCGATCAGCTCGTCGGCATGTTCCGCCTTCAAGCCGCCGCCAAGGGTATCGATTTCGCTTTCAGGCGCGCGCCGATGCTGCCTTCCGTCGTCTACGCCGACGAAAAACGGCTGCGCCAGATTCTGATCAACCTGCTCTCCAATGCGATCAAGTTCACCCAATCCGGCAGCGTGCAGTTGGTCGTGCACTATCGCAGCCCCGTCGCAGAGTTCGAGGTAATCGATACCGGCCCCGGTATTCAATCGAGCGACCTCGAACGTATCTTTGCGCCGTTCGAACGCGGCGCACTCGGCGTCTCGCAACCTCAGACCGGAACAGGACTTGGGTTGACCATCAGCCGGCTGCTCGCCGGTGTCATGGGCGGCGATATTCAGGTGGCAAGCACGGTCGGCGCCGGCAGCACGTTCCGCGTCAAGTTGCTGCTGTCGGAAGTCGCTAATCCGAAACAGATCGCTCCCGTCGACGCGATACCGTCCGGCTATCGTGGCCCGCGCAAGACCATCTTGATCACGGATGACGATCCGATACAGCGCGACCTGTTGCGCGAAGTGCTGACGCCGCTCGGCTTTATTCTGCTTGCAGCGCCCGACGGCCCCGGCTGCCTTGCTCTCGCCCAGCACTGCCGTCCGGATCTGTTCTTGCTGGATATCTCGATGGCCGGCATGGATGGCTGGACGGTCGCCGAAACGCTTCGCGCCGACGGTCATCACCAGGCTCGCATCCTGATGGTTTCGGCCAGCGCGCTGGAAGCGCATGGCACGCCGCTGGCACAGCCCTTTCACGACGGCTACCTGATGAAGCCGATCGATATTCCGCGCCTGCTTGAACTGATCCGCCAACTCCTCAAGATCGATTGGCAATATGATGATGAGCAAGTGACGGTTTCGAAGTGGCAGCCGGGCCTTGGCTTGCAGCCGCCGGCAAACCATGTCGAAGAATTGATCAGCCTGGGCCAGCTCGGCTATATCCGCGCGATCCAGGTCAAGCTCGATGAGATCGGGACCGATTATCCCGAGCATCGGGATTTCGTGTCGGAAATGCGATCTCTCGTCGATCGCTTCGATCTCGATCGATACATGGCAACCCTGAAGGGACTTCAGGGCCATGATCGCTGAATCCAGGAAACGCGACATTGCGCTTGTGGTCGACGATTCTCCGGAAACGTTGCGCCTGCTGACGGACGCGCTCGACGGCGCGGGAATGACGGTCATGGTGGCGATGGATGGTGCCGCTGCACTGCGCATCGTCGAGCAGATCACGCCCGATATCGTTCTGCTCGACGCCATGATGCCCGGCATGGATGGCTTTGAAACCTGCCGGCGGCTGAAACGCGACGCGGGCCTGAGCAACGTGCCTGTCATCTTTATGACCGGGCTGGCCGAAACCGAGCACATCGTCGGCGGGCTGGAGGCTGGCGGCGTCGACTACGTCACCAAGCCGATCGTGATCGAGGAAATGCTGGCGCGGATTCGCGTTCACCTCGCCAACGCCAGGATGACGCAGAGCGCACGCGCCGCGCTCGACGTATCGGGCCGCTATCTGCTCGCCGTTAACGGGCAGGGCAAGATCGTATGGGCGACGCCGCAGGCGCAAAAAATGCTGTCGGAAAATTTGGTTTCCAGTGCCGGCGAGGAATTCGCCCTTCCTGAACCTATGCTGCAATGGATCGCGCAGATGCAGAAGGGACGGCCCAAACTGAAATCCCAAACTGCGCCTTTTCCGGAAAATGAGCAGCTTCAGCTGCAATATATGGGAAAGCTTGGGCCCAACGAATTCCTGTTGCGCCTGGCCAAGGATTCGAGCGCCGACACACCCGCCGAGTTCTCGAGCGAACTCGGGCTGACGATGCGCGAGGGCGAGGTCCTGTCCTGGCTGAGCAAGGGCAAAACCAATCGCGATATCGCGCAAATCCTGGGGCTCAGCCCTCGCACCGTGGACAAACACCTCGAACAGATCTACGCCAAGCTCGGCGTTGAAAACCGCACGGCTGCGGCTGCGATCGCAACCAGCACCGGGCGTCGAAACACTTAAAGCAGGGCGTCCCGCGGCCCTTCGGCCACCATTGCAAGGACTGGCGCGGCGTCGCTCGCCATGTTAGCCGCTTGCGCCGATGCGAGCGGAGGCAACCATGTTTGAAGCGGTGATCTGGGACTTCGGCGGCGTCTTGACGTCCTCGCCTTTCGAGGCGTTCGCTCGTTTTGAGGCCGAGCGCGGCTTGCCCGCCGATATCATCCGCCGCACCAACGCGGCCAACCATCTGGAAAACGCCTGGGCGAAATTCGAGCGCGCCGAGGTGGATATCGAAACATTCGACAAACTATTCGCCGCGGAATCGCTGGCGCTCGGGGCCGAGGTCCGTGGTCGAGACGTGTTGCCGCTGCTTGCCGGCGACCTGCGGCCCGAAATGGTCGAGGCACTCCGGCGCATCAAGGCCAAATTCAAGACCGGTTGTATCACCAACAACCTTCCGGCCAACGCGATCGGTAGCGCCGGCGGCCGGACGCTCTATATTGCCGAGGTGATGGCACTGTTCGATCGCATCATCGAATCGGCGAAGATCGGACTGAGAAAGCCCGATCCGAAAATATACCGGATGATGGTCGAGGCGCTCGCGGTCGATCCGAAACGCTGTATCTATCTCGACGACCTCGGCATCAATCTGAAGCCGGCGCGCGAGATGGGCATGACCACGATCAAGGTGCGCGACGCCAGGCAAGCTCTTGACGAGCTCGAAGCGGCAACCCGATTGCCGCTTCGATGAAAAACTGACGGCGCCATTAAAGCGCGGTGAGGTTTGGATGAATCGTCATCGCGCTTTAGTTCTTTGATTGAGCATGATCTTTTCTGAAAACCGCCGCACGCTTTTCCGGATCATGCTCTAGGCGTCGATCGCGTCCTTGATCTTGCTCCGCGTCAACGGTAGATCGCGCAGGCGTTTTCCGGCAGCGTTGGCAACCGCATTGGCGACCGATGCCGCAGCCGGTCCCTGCCCGGTCTCGCCGCTGCCCAGGAACGGCTGGCCCGGGCGGTTGACGATGTGCACGTCGACCTTATCGGGGACGGCGTCGAAACGCAGGATCGGATAGGTCTGCCAATCGACGCTGGTGATGCGGGTATCATCGAAGGTGACAGCTTCATAGAGCGTCCAGCTCATGGATTGGAGAATCGCGCCCTCGACCTGGTTGATGATCCCGTCGGGGTTGACGACCTGCCCGCTGTCGACGGCAGCCACCGCGCGCACCAGACGCGGACGCCCGGTCTCCCGGTTGATTTCCACTTCGCTGGCGATCGCGCAGTAAGCGGCAAGATTCTTGTAGCGAGCAAACGCAAAGCCGTAGCCGCGCCCCTCGGGCGCCTTTTGTCCTTTCTGCCAGCCAAACTCCTTGGCCGCTTTCTCGACGACGTCGTGCGCGCGCGGGTCGTCAAGATGCTTCAGGCGAAATTCGACCGGATCGGCGCCGGCCAATTCGGCGAGCTCGTTCATGAAGCTCTCAATCGAGAATACGTTGTGGTAGGCGCCGAGCGCCCGCATCGCCGATATCCGGACCGGCATCGACGGGATGAAATGGTGCACCACGTGCGCATTGGGAAATTTGTAGATCGGGATCGCATTGCGGTCGCCGCCGCCTTCGGGCAATGGCAGCGGCTTCGGTTCCGGTATGGCAAGCGGATCGGCCATGTGCTGGGCCGCCAGCATGCAACCGCCGCCGCCCGGCCGCATCGAATGCGTGTTGCTCCAGACCTCAAAATTCCACGACGCGATCGCACCACTGTCGTCGAGCGATGCTTTTAATTTGGTGACCATCGCCGGACCATAGGGCTCCCAGCCGTGCTCCTGTTCGCGCATCCACTGCACGCGCACGGGAATGCCAGGCAATTCCCGCGCGATCAAGGCAGCATCAGCGGCTGCGTCGTCGGCGCCGTTATGACCGTAACAGCCGGAACCTTCGACATGAATCAGACGAACCTTTGCCGGCGGCACACGCAGCATTTCGGCGACGCCCTGGCGATCTGGATAGACGCCTTGCGTATGCGTCCAGACTGTCATGACGTCGTTGTTGAGCTGCGCCACCGCACAGGACGGGCCGATCGAGCCGTGCGATTGATAAGGCCTGGTGTAGGTGGCTTCGAGAGTTCGTTGCCCTGTGGCTGCGGGATTGCTGACTTCGAAGATCACTGAATCCTTCGATGGCAATCCGGTGATGACGCGAGGCAGATCATTCTGGTTTGGCAACCCCGACTTTTCGCTCCATTTTGCGGCGGCCGAGAGCGCGCGCATCGCCTTGATCGCCTGAAATTCCTTTTTCGCAACCACAGCCAGAAAATTGCCGTTGCGAACAACCTTGACGACGCCGGCAAGTTTTTCGACCGACGACGTATCGCATTCGCTCAACACGGCGCCATAGCTCGGCGGACGAACGAGACGCGCATGGAGCATGTCGGGCAATCGCATGTCCTGGACGAAAGCCGCGCCGCCGGTGACCTTCGCTGGAATATCCACCCTCGGGACCGGTTGGCCCATCACCTTGTAGGTCGCGGGATCCTTCAGGTTCGATTTGACATCGGCCTGCACATGCAGCATGTCGGCCGCGACCAGATCGCCGTAACCGAGGCGCCGGCCGTCCGGTGCGATCACCGCGCCGTTCTCGGTGCGAAGATTTTCTGCCGGCAGATCGAGCCGTCGCGCGGCTTCCGCAATCAGAAGCGCCCGCACCTGTGCAGCCGCATTGAAGATCGCCGTGCCGCTATCCTGCATCGAGTGGCTGCCGGCGGTGTAGCCTTCGTTGGCGGTGCGGCCGGTATCGGCCGTCACAACCTTGATCGCCTCGAAGGCGACATCGAGTTCTTCTGCGGCGATTTGCTGGAATGCGGTCTTGAAGCCCTGGCCCAGTTCGGCCTTGCCGGTGAAGGCCGTGATGCCGTCGGCGTCGATGCGAATCCACGCATCGAGATAAGGAGACGTCGCGAGGCTGCCGGGCGGCTTTGGCGCGCCTGCTGCGGCATGCTCCTGCGCGAAAGCGTCCGGCAGCGCGAAGCTGACAACCAGGGCGCCGCCACCAGCCAGGACCTGACGGCGATCGAGGTTTACGGGACCGTTCATTGCGCGCTCCCTTGGCCAGTTGTCGTCAATTCCGCCGTATCCATCAGATGCGCGGCGCGATGCACGGCGCGAAGAATACGCATATGGGTGCCGCAACGACAAAGATTGGTTTGCAGTTCGTTGCGTATCTGTGCGTCGGTCGGCTTTGGGTGCCGCTGCAACAGCGCCTGCGCCCGCATCATCATTCCAGCGATGCAGTAGCCGCATTGCGCAGCCTGCTCTTCCATAAAGGCGCGCTGAATCGGCGCCGGCTTTTCCACCGTGCCCAAACCCTCCAGCGTCGTCACTTCCTTACCCTTCAGCAAGAGCAGTGGCGTGACGCAGGATAACACGGCCTTGCCGTCGACAATCACCGTGCAAGCGCCGCATTGGCCAAGACCGCAACCGAATTTGGCGGCATTGAGTTTGAGTTCGTCGCGCAGCACATAGAGCAGCGGCGTATCGGGATCGGCGTCGATCTCGTGATCGTGGCCGTTGACCTTCAATGTCGTCATGGTTTTTCTCGCTGCATGGAGCCGCCGGCGACACCAGGTCCCGGCGAAATCTGGAAAGATACGGTTTCGTTATGCCTTGCATCCCGGACGATCTGCTCGATACCGGTCCAGGCCGGTTGGGCGCTGAAGCGACTGCGGAGATAAGTCAGCAGGGCAGCAATCTGATCATCCCTCATGCTGTTGGCAAAACCCGGCATGATGGGGCCGCGTTCACCGCCGACGGGACGAATACCCGACAGAATGACGTTGGCGGCGTTGCGCGGATCCGGCGCGCTAAGCGCCGTAGAGAGGCGAAGATTGATCCCGCTATAGGGCAAAGGCCGCTCGGATTCGTGGCATGTCGCGCAGGCCGCCTGATAGACCAACGAGCCGGGATTATCGGCGGAGGCAGCATTGGTGGAGATGGGCTGAGCTTGACGCGACTTGGTGTCCGCGCGCGTGGCCTTGGCCTGTTCGAGGCGATCCTGCGTCGGAGGCCCGAAAACACTCGCCATGTAAAGAGCGATCGCGCGAACGTCACTTTCCGGCACCGAGGAGAGATTGGCGGTCACTTCCGCCATCGGCCCGCGTGCGACGCCGTGATCGGGGTCCCAACCCTGACGCAGATAGTGAAACAGCGCGTCCGTGGTCCACGGCAGCGGCGAATGCGATTGCGCATTAATGGCGTAAGCGTGCCAGTTGTCGACGTCGCCACCGGAAAATGACGCACTCGCCTTTTCCGCGCCGAGCGCGTTACGCGGAGTATGGCACGCGCCGCAATGGGCCAAACCATCGACCAGATAAGCGCCTCGATTCCACTCCGCACTTTGCGTGCTATCGGCCTTGTAGGTCCCGCCTTTCAGGAACAGCAGCTTCCAGCCGGCTACGACAAAACGCTGATTGAACGGAAACGCGAGATCGTTGGCGGGAGCAGCGGCGTGAACGGCCGGCCGCGTCATCAGGAACGCATAAAGCGCGCGATCGTCCTCGTCGTTTACGTTGGTGAAATGATCGTAGGGAAAGGTTGGATAGAGGTGCTGCCCGGCGCGGTCGACGCCTGAGCGCATGGCGCGGCGGAAAGCGGCTTCGGACCAACGGCCGATACCGGTTTCCGGGTCGGGCGTGATATTCGACGAATAGATCGCGCCGAACGGCGTCGGCACCGGCAGGCCGCCGGCAAAGGTCCTACCATCCTTTGCCGTATGGCAATCGCTGCAATTGCCGATCGCCGCGAGATCACGTCCGCGTTTGACAAGCCCCGGTTCGAAGGATTGCGGCGCGGGAGGTTCGATTGGCTCGATCGCCGGCCGCCAGACCACCGCAAAGGCCGCGATCCCCCCGCCCATCAGCGCCGCCAAGGCTGCGCCCGCGATGATTTTCGACTTTGGCATATGTCCGAAGCTCTTATTGCTTTGGGACGCATTGCTAGCACAACTTGCCGGACGGCGTCCAAGTTCGCGTCCCGCGTTCGGGCGCCGGAACACGGCACTCAGGCTGCAAAACGGGACGTTTTCGACCTTCCGGACCGGGAGGTGGATATCGAGCAGCCACTTTTACTGCTTTATTTCCCCAGCCGGTGCTGCCGCGACAAACTCGCGCTCAAACACCGCGAGATCCGCGCTCGGCAAATCGCCTACCGCGACGTAGGTGAAATTCCCGTCGCTCCAGCTTCGGACATTATAGCCGGCGATCGTTTGCTCAGGAACGGTTTGGCCGGGCCGCAGCGTCGTGAGGCTAACGGTATGCGCGGCATGCTTGTAGACGATGGTCGCCACCGGACGATTGTTGATGACATCGACCCGGCCACCGAGCAGCGTAAAGCCCTGCGCCGCGAGGTCCGGCACCTGGGGCGATTCAGGCAGCCGCGAGGTAAACCACGGCTTGACCGTGTGACGGTCGGAGGATGCGATATCGAACGGTTGCGGCGCCAGCAGGCCGCGGATATGGCCGGCGACTACTTCGCTTGCGATGGTATCTTCTTGTCCGAAACGATCGATCGTTTTCAGCACCGAGCCCGAGATCACAGCGCCGAACACGGCGGACGCCGCAAGCGCCTGAAACGACCAGTTGCGGCGGCGCAGGACTGTTACATTGCTGACGTTGCCAGGCCGTCCTGTGTTAGACTGCTCTGTATTCGACCGTTCCGTTTCTGCTTTCAGCCTGGCCTGAATCCGCGTCTGGAAGTCCGGCGGCATATCGAGCCTGCGGCAGCGCCCGAATGGCCTTCCGCAACGACATCAGCCGTGTATAGCGCGCTTTCAACAGTTCGTCCGCCGCAAGCCGGCGCTCGAACTCTGCCGCGGCGGCAGGATCGAGCTCGCCGTCGCAATAAGCGCTCAACTGCAATTCGTCGTTATCTCGCAAAGACGCGACCATAATTACTTTCCGATCTCCGAGAAGCTCTATCAGCAGCTGCCTTCCTCGCGACAGACGGGACATGACCGTGCCGATGGGAACATTGGTGATCTCGGCAATATCGCGATAATTCATCTGATTGATTTCCCGCAAAACGATCACTTCACGAAACTGCGTCGGCAATTGCTCCAGCGCTTTCTGAATCGCTCGACGCATCCGCCTTGAAAGGAGCGACATCTTCCGGCGTCTCTACTTTCGTGCCATGCAGCCCTTCGTATTCGAGTTCCTGTTGCTCTGCCGGATTGAGGTCATTGATATAGGTAACTTTTCTCGGCCTGTTCTTGGTCAACCAGCTAAGCGCCGTGTTTCGAACGATGGTCAGCGACCACGCCCGGGCATTGACGGCTCCGAAACCCTTGATGCCCCGAAATGCCCGTATCGCGGCTTCCTGCACGATATCTTCCGCATCCGATGCATTCCCGGAAAGCCATTGCGCGAGGCGATAAGCCTCAGGCAAATACGGCGCGAAGATCTCGTCAAAGTCGTTTTTGTCATCCTTATTCTGCACAACCGCGACCGACTTTTTTTGCTGGCCAGATATTCGATCTGAGCCTTCCAGCCGGCCTTTTAGCATGTCATTTTTGAGTTCGGTACACCGGAAACCCGTCCGGTGTACCGCTGGAGTCGCTATCGTGTCTCGTCAACCAGAGCCCTCACAACGTGGTTACTTGACGATGATTTTTCCCTGCATGTGCGGATGCAGGCCGCAGAAATAATCGAAGGTGCCGGCGCTGGCGAACGTGAAGGAGTACGAATCGTCCGTGTCGAGCGCCTTTGACCGGAAGACCTTGTCCTTGTTGACCACGTTATGCGGGATGTCGTCGTGATTGACCCACTTCACCGTGGTTCCAACCGCAACCGTCAGTTCCTGCGGACCGAAGGTGAAGTTGTCGATCGTCACCTTCATTTGGTTCCTGTGCCGCGATCGCTCCGAACGCCAGCAACGCGCCAGCGACCGGACCGAGGAGCATCGCTGCAACTACGGCGCGACCGGGAGATAATCGCGCCTTAATCGGGCGCAGGCGGCTCATCAAAGCTTGCATGATCGTCCTCGGATTAGCCGGCCAGCGTATTGTCGACGAAGGCGAGCGGCTTGTTGCCCTGCGCGACCGTGACGGTCGACAGTCCCAACTTGCTGCGCAGTTGATCGGCAGGAACGAGCATCGGTCCCGGCGACGGCGCTGTGCCCGGCGCCGGCTGCGGGAATGCCGTCGAAATCGCGGTGTGGAAGGTCATGTTGCCTTCGACCTTCTGCGCGAGCTGATGGATGTGGCCATTGAGAACCGTGACCGAGCCGAAGCGCTTGAGCATGTCGAGCGCGCGCTGACCGTCTTCGGTGCCCCAGCCCCATTCCTTGTAGAGAACGTAGAGCGGTATATGGGAGAAGACCACGATCGGCGTGCTGTTCGATTTGCCTTTCAGATCAGCCTCAAGCCAGGCGAGTTGCTCGGCGCCGAGATTGCCAAGGCCGCCGCCCTTCAGGTCTACGACGTTGACGAGGCCGATGAAGTGGACGCCGTGATCGTCGAACGAATACCAGCCGGCGCCCTTCGAGCCCTTGCCGTAACGCTCGAGATAGGCCTTGCCGCGATCTTCATCGATGATGTCGTGTTCGCCGGGAATCCAGTGAATTTGCGCGCCGGTCTCGCCGAATACCTTGTCGGCGTTGTCGAACTCGGTCGGCTTGGAGAGATGGCTGATATCGCCGGTGTGGATGATGAAAGCTGGCTTGGTCTGCATCGCCTTGACCTTGGCGACCGCTTCGCGGAGCGTGCCGAGTGCGTCCGGGTTGGCTGCCTTGTCGAAGCCGATGTGGCTGTCGCTCATTTGCAGGAAGGTAAAGCCGGTCGTGGGCTCGGCGGCTGCCGCTTCCCCGATCAGCCCGATCGAGTGAGGAACACCCCCGCTGATGGTCCAGAGGACACCGGTTCCCGCCCAGACCATGCATTCCAGCACTTCGCGGCGGCCTAATCCCTTTTCCTGATCGTCAAAGCCTTTTTTAGCCATGTCATATTCTCCCAATGGAGCCAGGCGCGGCTCCAACTGGCGCAGGATTGCGCCGTACGGGGAGAAGACTCGGACTTTTCGGGCTTTATTCCCGGTCGCGGCCGTATGGTTACCGGGAGGCCAGTGCGGCGACTCTGACGTTCCTTTCAGGACCGCCGCGATAGGATACGAATGTCGGAACCGGGACACTAGGCGGATGATTTGAAAAATCGCGCAAAGAAAAAGGGGGAAGCGGAAATTCCGCTTCCCCCTGGATGTTTACCCGAAGTTCGGGGCTACGCGTTCTAACTTAGAACTGGTAGCGCAGACCAATGCCGGGATCGAACGACGAAGCCTTGTTGTTGGCGTTCGCGTTGACGTTCACGCCGCTCGTCGTGCCGTTGGCCAAGAGGAAGCCGTTGGCGAGACCGCCGCTAACCTGCGACCACATCACACCAGCATACACGTCGACGTGCTTGGCGAAGCGCCAATCCACGACGGCCGAGACCGCATCGATCGCGCCAGCGCACTGCGACGAGAAGGCATTTCCGAACTGCGCGCAACCAATGGCGTTAGCGCCGCCAGCGGCCGCGAAGGTGTTCTGCCATTCGTGGTAGTACGCGCCGGAAATATCGAGGGCCGGCGTGATCGAGTATCGGACACCAACCCACGCGGTCTGAAGGACCTTGTTATTGGGGAAGTTGGCGTTGTTCGGCGCCGGGGCGATATAGGTGCCCTGGATGATCGCACCCGGGTTAAGCGGATTGTCCGGGTTGGCGTAGTGGATGTTCTCGTAGCCAGCCCACAATTTCCACGGGCCGATGGTGTAGCGGGCGCCGACGCTGAAGACCGTATTGTCGGAGACCGTGGCCGGAACGAAGCCATAGCCCGGGGAGATACCCGCAGCGTTGGCCGCCGAGATGACTGACGCGGCGAGAGCCGAGCCACCGATGCCGACGGAGTCATAGATTTTGCCGCCGACGAAGTCCATCGAGAAGCCCATGTAGTCGAACCCGATATTGCCTTCGTAGGCGTTACCGGTGCTGCTGGAGTTCTGACCACCGTTGCGAGCCTGGATTTCACCAGCCAACCGCACCGGGCCGATATTCACGCGATACTCGTAGGAGTTATCAAGAATGCGGTTTTCGGTATTGCCGCCGCCGCCGTTCGCACCCTGGAAGGTGATGAGCGACCAGGCGTTGGAGCCGGAGAGCGGGTCATAGTTGACGACCAGGTCCGAAGTCAGCGCCGACTGACGGCCCATGGTGAAGGTACCATAGGTCGGCGAACTGATACCGAAGTAGGCCGCGTTGTTGAACATCTGGCCACCCTTGGAGGAGTCGCCGAAGGAGTTCTGGAACGCGATCTGGTTAGCCAGGCCACCGTTGATCGAGACCGAGCCCGGGCCGTTGGCATTCTGGCCGGAAGCCGGGTTGAACAGGGTCTGCAAGTTGAACACGGCGTAGAGGTTATCCGCGATCTCCTGCTTGCCGCGCAAACCGATGAACGAGGTCGAGATCATGTTCGCAGCAACGCCGAAATACGAACCGTTCGAGTTCTTCGACGTGAGATAATCGAGCGGACCGCCGGCCATCGCCGAGAATGCCGCACCGTGGTTCTGGTAGGCGACGCCCATGTCGAAGTCGCCGTAAACGCAAATGCCCTTGATGCAGATGTCGTCGTTCTCCGGCGGCCTGGCCTTGACGACTGCCTTGTACGGCAGGTCGGCGGCCATCGCGTCGACCGGATTGATGGTCGGCACAGCAGCTTTCTGCTGCTCGAGGCTCTTCTGGCGCTTTTCAAGATCGGCGAGGCGCTTGGCCATCGTCGCATTCTGTTCACGGATCTGCTTGGCTTGAGCCTGGATATCCGAGAGCTCATCGGCGTGAGCCGTCGCGGCAAAAGCCAAAATGGCCGCTGCTGAGATGAAAGTCCTTTTCACGTAGGTCCCCCAATAAAGGCGCGGCAACAACCATTGCCGCGAACCGCCTGGTTACAGAGCCTCGAATGAGGACTCCTTAGGCAGGCACTTTGCGTCAGGGGACACGGAAATACTGTAACCAACGCGCCACAGTCGGCCACGAAGCCAACTTTCGAGGGGAAGCGCCCTCAAACGAGTTGACCCTGTTGCCGCTATGACACAGTCAGTTTGATATCTAGGGTAAGCTACGCTTCGTTATTTCAATTATTAGTTGTCTCCTTTGGTCCTTTAGCAGGGGCCGCGGGCTCCGATTCTTGGGGCCCGCCCCGTTATTCCGCTCTGGCCAGACGCCGATCACCCAAATTCAGGAGCCGGCGACTGACTTAGAGGGGCAGAGGCATCGGAAAGTTCGATCGAACGTAGATGTCTCTGCCCATTGTTTGCCGTTACGCCTCGATCAGAACTGGTAACGAAGACCGACGGTCGGATCGTACGAAGAGGCTTTGTTGCTGCCGCCAGCCTGGGGGACACCGGCAGCGTTCCCATTCGCCTGGAGGAAGCCGCTCGCCAGACCATTCTGGGCCTGCGACCACATCACACCGGCGTACATGTCCACGTGCCGGGCGAAGCGCCAATCGACCGCGAGGGACACAGCATCGATTGAGCCGGAGCACTTGGAGGAACGTGCATCGGTACAACCGGCAACGGCACCAAATCCGGCCACGTTTCCGTCAGCCGCACCACCGTAGCTGTTCTGCCACTCGTGGTAATACGCGCCGATGATGTCGAACGCCGGCGTGATCGAATACTTCGCGCCGACCCACGCCGTTTGCAGGATCTTGTCGTTGGTGAAGCTGGTGTTGTTGATCGCCGTACCCGCGCCCAGAATGAAACCGCCGGTGGTGAACGCACCGGGATTCAGCGGATTGTTCGGGTTGGCATAGTCGATGCGCTCGTAGCCACCGAACAGCTTCCACGGTCCGATGATGTACTTGGCGCCGACCGAAAACACGGTGTTGTCGGAAACAACAGCACCGATCTGACCCAGACCCTGGCTCACGGTGGTGGCCGACAGGGCAAGGTTGCCGGGTGACAGCACCTGGGCGGATACGGCGTCATAGACCTTGGCGCCGACGAAATCCATCGAGAAGCCCATGTAGTCGAACCCGACGTCGCCTTCGTAGGCATTGCCGGGGGCGCTGTTGCCGCCGTTACGGGCCTGGATTTCACCAGCCAACCGAACCGGTCCGATATTCACGCGGTACTCATACGAGTTGTCGAGAATACAATTCTCGGTGTCGCCGCCGCCGCCATTCGCGCCCTGGAAGGTGATCAGCGAAAACGCGTTGGCACCCGACAACAAATCGTAGTTGACGATGATGTCGGAGGTCAGCGCGGACTGACGTCCCATGGTGAACGTGCCATAGGTCGGCGAACTGATGCCGAAGTAGGCGGCGTTGTTGAACATCTGGCCAGCCTTCGAGGAGTCGCCGAAGGAGTTCTGCGCGAAAAGATTGCCGGTCAGGCCGTTGTTCTGGGCGACGGAGCCGGGACCGTTGGAATTCAGGCCGTTCTCCACGTTGAACAAGGTCTGCAAGTTGAACACGGCGTAAAGGTTGTCCGCGATCTCCTGCTTGCCGCGCAGGCCAATGAACGAGTTGCTCATGTTGTTGGCGCTGGCGCCGAAATAAGAACCGCCCGAGTTCTTCGAAACCAGATAGTCGAGCGGCGCGCCGGCGAGCGCGCTGAGCGACGCGCCATGGTTCTGGTACGTCACGCCCATATCGAAGTTGCCGTAAACGCAAATGCCCTTGACGCAGATGTCGTCGTTTTCCGGCGGCCTCGCCTTGACCGCGGCCTTATACGGCAGGTCAGCAGCCATCGCGTCAACCGGACTGATGGTCGGCATGGCCGCCTTCTGTTCCTCAAGCGCCTTCTGCCGCTTTTCGAGATCGGCAATCCGCTTGGTCATCTGTTCACGTAGTTGCTTAGCCTGCGCCTGGATGTCCGAAAGCTCGTCGGCGTGAGCCGACGCAGCGAAGGCCAGGATGGCTGCTGCCGAGATGAAAGTCCTCTTCACGTTAATCCCCCAAATTAGGCGCGGCTCCAACCATTCGCCGCGAACTGCTTGATCCACGGAGCTTCGAACGAAAACTCCTTGGACAGCGTTGTGCATGAGGGAAAGAAGAAATGCTGTGTCCTGCTCGCCACAGCGATATCGCAAGCCGACCACAATGACGAGCATGTGAGACCCGATCAATATATGATGACTGTCATGTGATTCTAAGTAACTCATGACTCTCGCTCTCGTGAATCGAGATCACGACAAGCTCGCGATTCCGTGAATCCTCGTGATTGGAGCGTCACCCCTTTTTCATGAATCGGAATCGGCCGGGCGGTGAGGGACAGAGACATCGCGACCCTACGTGGGGGAAACGCGGCTATCGGATGTCTCTGTCCCTTCATGTTTTGCTCTCAGATCAGAACTGGTAGCGCAGACCGATGCCGGGATCGTACGAAGAGGCTTTGTTGGAGCCTTGGCCAGCAGGAAGCGTCGTGCCGGTCGTCGTTCCGTTCGCCTGGAGGAAGCCGCTCGCCAGGCCGTTCTGCGCCTGCGACCACGCCACACCGGCGTACATGTCGAAGTGGCGGGCGAAGCGCCAGTCGAGCGCCAGCGAGACAACGTCGAGCGAACCGGAGCATTGCGAGGCGCGTGCGTCGGTACAGCCGGCGTTGAGGCCGGTGGCAAAGCTGTTCTGCCATTCGTGATAATAGGCGCCGGTGATGTCGAGGGCCGGTGTGATCGAGTACTTCGCGCCGATCCACGCCGTCTGCAGGGTCCTGGTGTTGGTGAAGTTGGTATTGTTCACCGCACCGGCGATAAATCCGCCGGTCACGAACGCACCGGCATTGAGCGGGTTGTTCGGATTGGTAAAGTCGATATGCTCGTAGCCGGCAGAGAGCTTCCACGGGCCGATCACGTACCTTGCGCCGACGCTGAAGACGGTGTTGTCGGAGACGGTCGCCGCGATCAAACCGTTACCGGAACTTACCGCAGTTGTCGGTGCAACCGCAGCCGCCAGTTGGGCCTGCGACAAAATTCCGGCCGACACGGCGTCATAGATCTTGCCGCCGAGGAAATCGATCGAGAAGCCCATGTAGTCGAAACCGATATCGCCCTGGAAGGCGTTGCCGGTCGAGCTGTTACCACCGTTGCGGAGCTGCGCTTCAACCGCCAAACGAACCGGCCCGACGTTCACCCGGTACTCGTAGGAATTGTCGAAAACGCGATCCTCAGTGTCACCGCCACCACCGTTCGCGCCCTGGAAGGTGAGCAGCGACCAGGAGTTCGAGCCGGCCAGCGGATCGTAGTTGCTGAGGAGGTCTGAACTCAGGGCGCTTTGACGGCCCATGGTGAAGGTACCGTAGATCGGCGAACTGATGCCGAAGTAGGCGGCCTGGTTGAACATCTGCCCGGCCTTCGACGAGTCGGCGATCGAGGTCTGAGCCAGCGGGTTCCCCGTCAGGCCGTTGTTCTGGACGACCGATCCGATGCCGTTGGCATTCAGACCGCTATTGACGTTGAACAGGGTCTGCAAGTTGAACACGGCATAGAGATTGTCGGCGATCTCCTGCTTGCCACGCAGACCGATGAACGAGTTGCTCATCTGGTCGGGTCCGGTGCCGAAGTAGGAGCCGTTCGAGTTCTTCGAAATGATCGTGTTGAGCGGCGCGGCGGCCACGGCGCTGAGCGGCGCGCCATGCTGGAGGTACGACACGCCCATGTCGAAGTTGCCGTAAACGCAGATGCCCTTGATGCAGACATCGTCGTTCTCAGCCGGCTTGGCCTTGACCGCGGCCTTGTAGGGAAGGTCGGCGGCCATCGCGTCCACCGGATTGATGGTCGCAACCGCCGGCTTCTGCGTTTCGAGCGCCTTTTGCCGCTTTTCGAGATCAGCAAGACGTTTGGTCATCGCCGCGTTCTGTTCACGTAGTTGTTTGGCCTGCACCTGGATGTCCGAAAGCTCGTCGGCGTGAGCCGACGCAGCGAAGGCCAGGATGGCTGCTGCCGAGATGAAAGTCCTCTTCACGTAAGTTCCCCAACAAAAGGCGCGGCAACAACGTATTGCCGCGAACTGCCCGAATACGGAGCCTCGGATGAGGACTCCTTGCGGGCGCCTTCTGCCGTAGGGAAATCGGAAATGCTGTGGCGAGCCCGCCACAGCATTGTTTCAAGCCGACAGGAATTACGCGCATGTGACTCACGAACTCCGTATGATGACTCTCATGTGATGTGAAACTCATTCGATCCTTCCCTGATGTGATCGCCAGCGACAGAGATCGTCACATTTGTTTCACTCACACGAGCATCGCGGCCGTTGAGGACAGAGACATCGCGAGCCGCACTACCGAAGTGGTTCTCGGATGTCTCCGCCGTTGTCATGACACCGTCATCAGAACTGGTAGCGCAGGCCGACGCCGGGATCGTAGTTGGACGACTTGTTGCCGGGATTGGCCAAGGCAACGCCCTGGGCGTTGACCGTGGTGCCGACAAAGCCGTTCGCAAGACCGCCCGACACCTGCGACCACATCACGCCGGCATAGGCGTCCACATGCTTGGCGAAGCGCCAATCGAGCACCAGCGAGACCGCATCCAGCGTGCCGGAGCAGCCGGCGGAGACCGCCGCCGTGTTGCAGGTGCCGGTGGGGTTGGTGCCGTTGCCGATCACAAAGCTGTTCTGCCACTCGTGATAGTAGGCGCCGGTGATGTCGAGAGCCGGGGTGATCGAGTAACGAACACCGACCCAGACCGTTTGCAGAACCTTGTCGGTGGTATAGTTGGTGTTGTTAAGCACAGCGCCGATCATGCCGCCTTGCAGAAAGGCGCCGGGGTTGAGCGGGTTGTTCGGATTGGCGTAGTCGATGTGCTCGTAACCGCCCCAGAACTTCCAGGGCCCAAGCGTATAGCGGGCGCCGACACTGAAGACCGTGTTGTCGGAGACCGTGGCCGCCAGCAGGCCGTAGCCGTTGCTGACGGGCGCGGCGCCGGCGTTGGCGGCTGCGAGCTGAGCCGCGGACAATGGAGCCGCAGAGATCGCGTCATAGATCTTGCCGCCGACAAAATCCATCGAGAAGCCCATATAGTCGAACCCGATGTTGCCTTCGAAGGCATTGCCGGTGCCGCTATTGCCGCCGTTCTTGGCCTGGATTTCACCGGCCAGACGAACCGGACCGACACTCACGCGATACTCATATGAGTTATCGAGAATACGATTCTCGGTATCGCCGCCGCCGCCGTTCGCACCCTGAAAGGTGATGACCGACCAGGAGTTCGAACCGGAGAGCGGATCGTAGTTGACGATGAGGTCGGAGGTCAGCGCTGACTGGCGGCCCATGGTGAAGGTGCCGTAGGTCGGCGAACTGATACCGAAATAGGCAGCGTTGTTGAACATCTGGCCACCCTTCGAGGAGTTCGCCGAAGGAATTCTGCGCCCAGAAGTTGGTGGAGATGCCGTTGTTCATCGCGATTGACCCGGTGCCGCTGGCGTTCATACCCGAGGCCGGATTGAACAGGGTCTGCAAGTTGAACACCGCATAGAGATTGTCAGCGATCTCCTGCTTGCCACGCAGGCCGATAAACGACGTGCTGATCTGGTTGGCACCGACGCCGAAGTAAGAGCCCACGCCACCGTTCTTCGAGACCAGCGTATCGAGCGGACCGCCCGCGACGGCGGCAAACGGCGCGCTATGCTGGATGTAGGTCGCGCCCATATCGAAGTCGCCGTAGACGCAAATGCCCTTGATGCAGATGTCGTCATTCTCCGGCGGCTTGGCCTTGACCGCTGCCTTGTACGGCAGATCGGCAGCCATCGCATCCACCGGACTGATGGTCGGCACCGCCGTCTTCTGTGCCTCAAGCGCCTTCTGCCGCTTTTCGAGATCGGCGATACGCTTGGTCATCTGCTCTCGTAATTGCTTGGCCTGAGCCTGGATATCCGACAGTTCGTCGGCATGGGCCGTCGCTGCGAAAGCCAAAATGGCCGCTGCTGAGATGAAAGTCTTTTTCACGTAAGTCCCCCAAAATAGCCGCGACAACAACCATGCGTCGCGGACTGCTAAAGGTACGGAGCCTCGAATGAGGTCTCCTTACGTGAATGATCCTGCATCACCTCGTCGTGAAATGTTGTTACCAGGACGCAACAACGAATTCGTAAGCCGACAAAAATCCATAATATGATTTTAATAATATAAAAGCCGCTTTATGTTTTCAAAAACTTTTTAAGTTCTAAAAGTTTTTTGAGAAATACCGCGTCGCGAAGCCGCTTTACTAAAAATATTTTTATGAAGGTTCCTCGCCGCACGGAGTGGCGGACGATTTCACGGCAGTCGTTTACTCGAAGAGGTTGTTTTGCGCTTCTGAATTATTCTTTATGACTAGCTTCGATGAATTGAACGTGCGCGCGTGGGAAAAAATCTCGCACATCAACTCCGCTGCGCTCATTCTTTTCTCGTCGTCCGGATCGCAAACTCTGATCTATAAGAGTTGCGGGCAGACAAGACCTCTCGCATCGCTGCCAACGCGGCACACCTCAGCGCTCGTGCCGCTATCGCTATGGAGCTTCCTATTATCCGAACAACTGTCGGCAAAATGGGGTGGAGCGATACGCAGGACGCTGTCGGCGTAAAACGATACTACATTTGGATTGATACTCTGTATTTCGCGAACGTTGGACGAACACAGGCATTTCCTGTTGAATTGGAATGTGGGTGTATTTTCGGCGAAACGCTACCCGCTGTTCCTGTCTACTCGTCCAAAAAGGCTTTCGCGACGAACACGATTTTCAAATTCGACGCGGAAGATTCGTATGATACCTCGATCATGGAATTCCAATTTGACGTACCGGCAGACGCCTACAACCAGCTTCGCAATCAAACAGGAAAGCTCTGGTTCTACTGCAATCTCATCTATTTGGATTTTATGCAGAGCAGACACGAATCTGCCTTTTGCTGGCGCAGACAACAGGGAATTGGCCCCGGCCGATTCATCGTGGATTCCACGCCCGCATACAATCGCAAGGCCTAGAACTAATTTGCACCCCCTGCCTAGGCCACACGTTTGGCGCGCGAACTACATTTGTAGGGCTCGGTACAACGTACCTTAGAGCGGCAGGGCGACGACGCAACAGCCACGAAAAGTTCTGGATTGCTTCGCTCGCGCTCGCAATGACGACCGACTGCTTAATCTAAATGTCTTAGCACGCCTACTCCAGCGGCTCGACTTTCACGATCGAAGCGCCATGGTTGTTACCGGCCCAGAAGCTGACCGGACTGGTGGAATTGTCGACAAAGACGCGCCGGATATTGGTCGAGCGCGGCAGCAGATAATTGACGGTCTCACCGGTCGCCGGATTAAGCCGGGTGATCTGATCGCTCAGCATCGAACCCGTCCATGCCTGGCCGTTGCGATCGACAACGACGTCATAAGGCGACGACCATTTCGGCGGGATCGGCCACTCCTTGAATTCTTCGCGTTTGGTGTCGAACATGCCGATGCGATCGCCGCGATATTCACCGAACCACAGGCGGTCCTGCGCGTCCATCGAGCCGCGGCGCGGCGCCGAGTTCGGAGTTGGGATCTCGAATAGATCGATCGCTCCGGTCTTGGCGTCGATCCGGCCAATGTGACGCTGCCGGAAATCGGTGAAGTAGACGTTGTTCTTGGAATCCGGAATGACGTCGTAAATATTGTGCGGACCCGACATGCCTTTGAACGGTTCGAAGGTTTCGAGCTTGCCGGTGGCGACATCGAGCCGGTGAATGCCGGCAAAGCCGTTGTTCTGCGCCCAGACCTTGCCGTCGACGCCTGCGCTTTGCGGGCTGACCATGTTGATTTGCGCGGCGTCGATGTTTTCCTCGCCTTCGAGCGGCCAGAATTTGAAGGTCTCGGTCTTCGGATCGAACCTCGCGATTGTGGCCTGATACATGTTGCCGAACCACAGATTGCCCTCGGCATCGCTGCGCAGGCCGAGCAGGCCGGTCGGAAAACCGGGCTTGTGTTCGGCAATTGCAAATTCCGTGAGTTGGCCGGTTTTGGGATCGAGCCTGCCGAGAAACTGCTCACCAAAGGACGAGAACCAAACCATGCCGTTGGCATCGACAATCACGTCGTGCGGCTCGATGGTTTCGCGCGGCAAGTCGTACTCGGTATAGATGACGCGGGTGGCAGCTCCAGTCGGTCGCGGCAGCGTCTTGAATTCGAAATTCCAGGTCGGATGTGCGCTGAGATTGATGCTGGCGAGATAGTCCGCGGCAGCACGATAGACCTGAACGCGCTGATCGCCGCGCTCTTCTCTCAGACGCTCGGCGCGGCGCAATTGCGGATGCGACGGCATGCTTTGATTCACATAGCCCTGCATGCGCGGCAAGATCATCGTCAGGAATTCGTCCGCAGTGTATTTCGAGTTCAGCGGGCGGGCGAGCGTGTGGCAGCCTACGCAATTGAGCAATTGCCCTTTTTGCGCGTCCGTGCCCGGTAGGCTGGCGAGCCACTCGGCATTGCTCAGTTGCGACGCGATATCTTTCGCCACATGCAAGGTGAGATCGGCGGTCGCGGTCTTGTCGGCCGCAACCGAAACCTGGGTCGGCCCGTCGAGGTCGTAACCCACGGCCCGGATGCGCAAGGCGTAGGCACCCGGCTCCAGCCTCGCGGCCGGGAAGCTGTAGCGGCCGTCCTTGTCGCTCACGACCGTCACCGTGATGGTCGATCCGCTTTTCTTGGCACTGACAAGGACGCCTTCCAGCGCCTCCGGCCCGGCCGTCACCGTTCCTGTCAGCGCGGGACCTGGCTGCTGCGCGGCCAAGGGACCAGCGGCCGAACAAACAAGACCCAAAAGGCAAACGAAGCTCGCCACTGAATGGCGCGACATCGGCGTCTCCCCTGTTTTTGATTATTGTTATTTGTTGCGGACAGTGTAGAGGGCTGGATTGCCGAAGACCAGTGGTTCAAAGCCACCATTTCTCGGCTATGATGGGGCGCGAGCGCCAAGAGACGGTCAAGCAACGGGGACACAAGATGACGATCGAAGCCAGAGAAAGCCGAGCCAATCTGCCGGGCCTTGTCACCGCACTGTTCAGCAATGCGACGGTGGACCGCGACTACGCGCCGTACGGACTTTTTCTGTTGCGGATTTCGCTCGGTTTCGACTGGCTCGTTCATGCCTTCCTGAAAATCTCCCGCGGCATGTACACCCATGAAGCGCTGCTGGCGAAAAACGGCATCACCCCCCTGCTCGCCTGGCCGACCTTCAGCCTCGAGGTGATCGGCGGCGTCGCCATTCTGCTCGGCTGGTACACCCGCCAATGGGCCGGATTCCTTTTGATATTTTTGGCGGTCGTGGTCTGGATCAAATGGCCGGTCGGCTGGGGCTATTCCAACACGGGCGGGGGCTGGGAGTATCCGATGCTGTGGCTGGTTGCGCAGGCCGCGCTGGTCTTGGCCGGTAGCGGCGCCTTCGCGTTGCAGGGCTCCAAATCTTGATGTTTCAATCCTGAGCTTTCCGACCTCCGGCTATTGAACCGGCCGGTTGTTGACGTTGACGACCCGGCACTGCGCAGAGGTGCTGGACGTACAATAATCCATCGCGGCTTGACGCGCCTCTTCGACCGACCGGCGGCCGGTGGCCCAGCCAAAACGCTGATCGCTTGAGACCGCGAACGCCTTGTTTGGCCCGCTCTCGAGATAGGTCTTGAATGTCTCGCGTCCCCGACCGCCCAACCCGGTCGGGGCGGCCACATCTGGAGGCGTCAGGTCGATCGGACGATCGCGCAGCGCGAGACTATTCGCCGCCAGAAAGCGGTCGACGACCGGCGACCAGATCGACGTCCCGGTCGTACTCGTGAAGAGCTGATGGCCGTCCTCGCCGAATGCGGGCGTCCTGACGAAGGTGAGATTCCCGCCTGCGTTGGCGAAAGCGCTCGTCAGCATCGGCACCAGCCTTGGGCCGAAGAAATGGTCGTTTTCGGCGGCGATCCATAATAGCGGGACCCGTGACGTCTTGCCGTATTGAGCGAACGCCGCAACAAGCTGCTTCTCGCCGCAGACCGCATCCGGAGCGGTCGAACCTCGCCCCGGCGCGAATACGATCGCAGCGGCGAGATCGCGCGGGGGATCGGAGGTCAGCGCGACGGTTGCAAAGGCACCGGCCGAATGACCGACGCTGATCCATTTCCCTTTGCTGACATAAGATTGCCCGCTGATGTATCTGGCGACTGCGGCGATGTCGCCGGCGCCCGCTCTTCCGGCCGTGGCGTAGTCGGGGTCCGAACAAGAGCCGTAGCCCTCGGCCCACTCGCCTTGCGAGTTTCCATAACCGCGCCGCATGGCGACGACCGCTATCCAGCCACGCCGCGCGAACGCGACCGCCTGCGGCCACAGACGATACGGCGACATCGTCGAACGGTCAGCGGCATTGCGCGGCGAACCATGGTTGAGGACCGCCAGCGGATGGGCGAGCCCGTCATCGGGCCGTACCACGATGGCCTCCAACTCAAGGGCGCGAGACCCACCGGGTTCCGAGACCGGGATTCGAATTGGGTCGAAGCGTAATTCCTCGGCTCGCGCCGCCGCCGAGGGCAGCACCAGGAGCAACAGACCGCACGCCGCGACCAGATCAAGGCGTTTCTTCGGTCTCATGGGCGCCAACGAATCGTCAGATGGGAGTGTCGCGCCAACCTGCATCGGCCGGGCGTCTCAAGGCAATCTCATCTTTTCAATGATTGATTCTTGCAGCGCCGGCCGACCGGTAGTCACGCCGCAGCGACGGCTCAGGCCGCGTTCGCGGCCATGAGCTGACCCACGACCAGCCTTTCCAGCGTGGCGACCGACTGGAAATTTTCCGGCGTGATGTCGCCTTGCGGAATCGTGAAATCGAACTCGGCTTCGACGGCCAGCATCAGGTTGACCATGTCCATCGAGGTCAGACCGACATCTACCAACAGCGTTGCCGGCTCAAGGTCGGCCGCAATCGCATTCTGCTTCAGGATGGATTTGACGAGAGCAAGCAACCTGCCCTGGACATCATTAACGGCCTGCATTTCGATTTCTCACCTGTCGCATCGATCCCGTCGTTGCTTGCGCGAAATGCAAACCACGACGCGCGGACTATACTTCCGTGACTGCCTTAAAAACAGTGAATCCCGTTTGAGCAAAATCTTTATTCCGCGTTTAACGCTAACGGGCAGTCATTAAAACACCGCACATCGAGACAATGTCCGATTAACTTTCATCGCCGAAACGGCGGCCGTTTACCTCGAATTTCATCGACGCATTTGAATTAAATCCTTAAGCGTAACGCTCGATCGGAAATTGCACGCGCCGGCGCTTTGCACCGAAAAACCATCGAGGCATATTTGTCATGAATGTTCAGCGGGCCGATTTTCGTGACACGAGCGCCGAAAAGACCGACGAGCACTTCATCCCTGATCGCAGCTCTTTCCCGCAGAGACTAGCCACTGTCACCGCCGCCGCGGCCTCTGAGGCCGACGACGTCGATCGCAGCGCACGCTTCCCGCAAAAGGCCATCGATACGGCGCGCATGCAGCGCCTGCTCGGCGTCCAGATCCCGCAAGCTTTCGGCGGCGACGGCGCGTCCATTTTCGACATTACCGACATGTGCTACGCGCTCGGCCGCGTCTGTTCTTCCACCGCGATGATCTTCGCGATGCATCAGACCAAGGTCGCCTGCCTGGTCCGGCACGGCGCCGGGAGCGCCTATCACGAAGCTCTCATGCGCCGCGTGGCGACCGAGCAAATGCTGCTCGCATCCTCGACCACCGAGGGCCAGAACGGCGGCAACATCCGCTTTTCATCCGCCGCCGTCGAGCACGCCGGAACGGAGATCTCGCTGGTTCGCAATGCGACGGTGATTTCCTATGGCGCACAGGCCGACGGCATCGTCACCATTGCCCGCCGCGACAGGGACTTTGCCGGCTCCGATCAGGTCCTGCTCGCGATCACCAAGGACGACTACACGCTGGAGCGCAGCGTCGAATGGGAGACGCTGGGCATGCGCGGAACCTGCAGCGCCGGCTTCGAACTGAAATTCAAAGGCTCGAGCAGCCAGATTTTCCCGGAGGGCTACGACAAGATCCATGCCCAGACGATGACGCCGGTGGCACATCTGTGCTGGTCGTCTGCCTGGGCCGGGATTGCCGCCGCTTCGGTGGCGCGCGCACAGGCCTTTATCCGCAAGGCCGCGCGCGGTGCTGGCGGTCAAATGCCGCCCGGAGCCGCCCATTTCAACGCCTCCAGGATGAAGCTCGCCAAGCTGCGCGCGATCATCACCGCCAATCTCGACCGCTACGCGGCCCACGAACACGATGAACGAGCATTGTCGTCGATCGACTTCCAGTCGTCGATCAACCTGCTCAAGGTGGAGGCATCCGAGCTTGCCGTCGAAACCGTGATGAGCGCGATGCGCGCCTGCGGGCTTGCGGGTTATCGCAACGATGGCGACTTCAGCATCGGCCGCCAGCTGCGTGACGTGTTGTCGTCGCCGATCATGATCAACAATGACCGCATCCTCGCCAACATTGCCACCACCAGCCTCATGAGCGCAGTTCCCGCAGGTTTGCGCGATTGAACCGCAAAAATCTCACGGCAGCAGGGAAAGGCCGAACATGAACGTCGTCGTCCGAACCGACAAGATGGGAAGCGCCGCGCAAGCCCCCGATCCGCTCGACCACCTCGCCGACAAGCTGTTCCACAAGATGGGCACCGACGGCGTTTACGCCCGGACCGAGCTCTATGAACATATCGTCGAGCGCCTCGCTGCTCTGATCACCGGGCATCGCGAGGCGGGCACCGAAGTGATGCGCTTTCCTCCGGTCATGAATCGCGCGCAGCTGGAAAAATCCGGCTACTTGAAAAGTTTCCCCAATTTGCTCGGCTGCGTCTGCGGGTTGCACGGCACTGAGCGCGAGATCAACGACGCGGTCAGCCGTTTCGATGCCGGCGGCGAATGGACCACCTCGCTCTCGCCCGCCGATCTCGTGCTGTCGCCGGCCGCCTGTTATCCGGTCTATCCGATTGCGGCCGCCCGCGGCCGGCTGCCGCAAGGCGGCCTGCGTTTCGACGTCGCGGCCGATTGTTTCCGGCGCGAGCCCTCGCGCCATCTCGACCGGCTACAGTCTTTCCGGATGCGGGAATATGTCTGCATCGGCAGCCCTGAAGATGTTTCCGATTTTCGCGAGCGCTGGATGGTCCGGGCGCAGGCGATCGCCCGCGACCTCGGCCTAACCTTCAGGGTAGACTATGCGAGCGATCCGTTCTTCGGCCGCGTCGGTCAGATGAAGGCGGTCAGCCAGAAGCAGCAATCGTTGAAGTTCGAACTGCTTGTCCCGCTGCGCTCCGAGGAGCAACCCACCGCCTGCATGAGCTTCAACTATCATCGCGACCATTTCGGCACGACCTGGGATATCGAGGACGCCAGCGGCGCACCGGCTCATACCGGCTGCGTGGCGTTTGGCATGGACCGGCTGGCGGTGGCTATGTTCCACACCCACGGCACGGATCTCGCGAATTGGGCCGCTCCGGTGCGCGAACTGCTTGGCTTTTAACCTGACGAATGACGCCACGCGCCGGCGTATCAGCGACTAGCCGTGCGCAAAATCCCAGTACAGCTTTCGCGCGCGCTGAAACACCGGGCCCGGCTGTAGCGAACGGTCGTCGATCCGGATCACCGGCGCGACCTTGGCGAAGTTACCGCTGGAAAAGATTTCGTCGGCACCAAGAAAATCCTGATACTTGAGCGCTGTCTCGATGACCGTGACGCCGTCGGCGCGCAAGAGGCCGATCACCCGTTGCCGCGTGATGCCGTTGAGGAACGTTCCGTTCGGCGCGGGCGTGTAGACCACGCCATGCTTTGCCATGAACACGTTTGAATTTCCGAATTCGGCAACATTACCGAGCATGTCGAGCATCAGGCAATTGTTGAAGCCGCGCGCCTGCGCCTCGATCAGCGCCCGCGAATTGTTCGGATAGAGACAGCCCGCCTTGCAGTCTACCGGCGCGCTTTCCATCGTCGGACGACGGAACGGCGAAAGCGTGATCGCAGACCCCGTAATCGGCGGCATCGGCGCTCCGTAGATACAAAGACACCAGTTCGTCGTTTCGGGATCGAACAGGACGCCGCCGCCGCTGCCGGTCTGGGCCCAATACATCGGGCGAATATACAGCTCCGCTTTGGCGCCGAACCGCGCGATGCCTTCGCGCGCCAGTGCCAGCCAGGTATCGGTATCGACGACAGGCTTGAGTTTGAAATTCGCCGCGGATCGGTTGACACGCTCGCAATGCCGGTCGAGATCTGGCGCCACGCCTTCAAAGGCGCGCGCGCCATCAAACACCGTCGAAGCCAGCCACGCGCCGTGGGTGCGAGGCCCCATGATCGGCACATTGCCGGCGTGCCAGTCGCCCTCGAAGAAGGTTAATGTCTCGGAAAACTCGACCGGCTTCACGATCGGGACGGATATGGCCATCTGTTGCTCTCGCGACCAGCGGTACCGTGGACGTTAGTGCCCATATTGTCCGAACTTCCTAAGGATTTCCTTTTCCATGCGGACGGCGTGGTCCCGACATCTGATCGAGCGCATCGGTTTGCGTGGCTTGCGTCGCCAGACGCGGCCAAACATGGTTACGAAGTCATGACGCAATCGTTCGGGCTTTTAGTCGATCCGCGTGCATTCATTAGGGTTATTTCATCTATCTTGGCGCGAATTATTGATGGCTTGATGGTCGGCGTCTTACAAATTGGACTACGAAAAAAGCACGCTGAAGTGCATTACGCGAAGAACGTAGAGGTGACCGATGCGCAGCGAGACAATCGCCATTCACGCTGGCTACGAACCCGATCCGACCACCAAGGCAGTCGCCGTTCCGATCTATCAGACGGCATCTTACGCGTTCGACAGCGCAGATCATGGCGCAGCCCTCTTCAACCTGGAAGCCGAAGGCTATCGTTACAGCCGAATCTCTAACCCGACGACGTCGGTCCTCGAAAAGCGCATTGCCGAGCTCGAAGGCGGCGTCGGCGCGCTGGCGGTTGCGACCGGCCAGGCGGCTTTGCATTTCTCCATCGTCAATCTCGCCGACGTCGGCGGCAATATCGTTTCCGTGCCGCAGCTCTACGGCACCTCGCATACGCTGCTCGGCCACATCCTGCCGCGCCAGGGCATTACCACCCGCTTTGCCGAAAGCGACAAGGCCGATGCGATCGAGAAACTGATCGACGAGAACACCAAAGCGGTGTTTGCCGAAACGATCGGGAATCCCGCCGGGAATGTCTGCGACATCGAAGCGCTGGCCAAGGTTGCGCATCGTCATGGCGTACCGCTGGTGGTCGACAACACGGTGGCGACGCCGATCCTGCTCAAGCCGTTCGACTACGGTGCCGACATCGCCATTCACTCGCTGACCAAATTTCTCGGCGGCCATGGCACCACGCTTGGCGGGGCGATTGTCGATAGCGGGCGCTTCCGCTGGGCCGATCACACCGAGCGTTTCCCGGCCTTCAACCAGCCGGACGTCTCCTATCACGGCCTCGTCTATGCCGAACGGTTCGGCGCCAGGGCCTATATAGAGCGCGCCCGCAGCGTCTATCAGCGGACCATGGGCGCGGTCCTCTCGCCGTTCAATGCGTTCCTGCTGCTGCAAGGCATCGAAACCGTGGCGCTACGCGTCGAGCGGCATGTCGAGAATGCGCGCAAGGTCGCCGAATTCCTACGCAACGACCCCCGCGTCGACTGGATCAACTATGCCGGCTTTACGGACAGTCCTTACTTCCCGCTGGTGGAAAAATATCTCAACGGCAATGCTTCCTCGCTATTCACCTTCGGCATCAAGGGCGGCCTGGAGGCTGGCAAGGTCTTCTACGACTCGCTGGAACTGATCACACGGCTCGTCAATATCGGCGATGCGAAGTCGCTCGCCTGCCATCCGGCTTCGACCACCCATCGTCAGATGACCGCGGAGCAGCAGCGCGTGGCCGGTATCCTGCCCGAGACCATCCGCCTTTCAATCGGCATCGAGCACGTCGACGACATCATCGAAGATATCGATCAGGCGCTGGCGAAGGCCTGCCTGGCGCACAAGCGGCTCGAAGCCGCGGAATGAACTGGCTGAGAGCTGCATGACCGTGTTGTTGGAAAAGCGGCGACTGATTGTCAGCCCCGGTCTCGTACCGGAGCAGCGGCGTCGCGAGGACAAATTCGGTCATCCACAAAACGTTGATGCCGACCTCACCATCGGGCTCGTCAACAATATGCCGGACACGGCGCTGAAGGCGACCGAACGTCAGTTCATGCGCCTGCTCAGATACGCAGCCGGCGATGTTCGCATCGATTTCCACTGCTTCTCGTTGCCGTCCGTGAGGCGCTCGCAATCAGCAGAAGGACGCGTCGATGGGCAGTACACCGACATCGCCGAAATCGATCGGCTCGATATCGACGGGCTGATCGTCACCGGCGCCGAGCCCAATGCGGCAACCCTCCCCCAGGAGACGTTCTGGCGCGAGCTAACCGATATCGTCGATTGGGCCAGGAACAATACCCGATCGACGATCTGGTCGTGCCTGGCCGCCCATGCCGCGGTACTGCATCTGGACGGCATCGAACGATATCGGCTCGAGACAAAGTGCTCCGGAATCTACGACTGCGTCGGTGCCTCGCCGCACTGGCTCACAGAGGAACTTCCTTCCCCCTTCAAGGTGCCGCATTCGCGCCTCAATGAGGTACGCGCGGACGATCTGACGGCGAAAGGCTATCAATTGCTGTCGCGCTTGCCGCGAGGCGGCGTCGACGGTTTTGCCAAGGACTTCGGCAGTCAGTTCATCTTCTTCCAGGGCCATCCTGAATATGAGGAGTTGTCGCTGGAGCGCGAATATCTTCGCGACATATCGCGCTTTCTCAGCTGCGAACGCGACAGCTATCCAGGCATTCCCGCCGGCTATTTCGACGCGGAGACCGAGCACAGGCTTGCAGCCTTCGCCGTGCGCGCCCAAACCGAACGCCGGCCGGCGCTGATCACGGAATTACCCGACCGCACCCTTCGGCCAGATATCGCGACCGGCGCTGCCGCTACCGCGATGTTCCGCAACTGGATCGGCTTTCTCTTCGAGCGCGCGCGGGCCATCTCGCCGGCAACGAGCCTTTGACCGGGTGAGATGAAATGGCTGCACGAACCGAACGGCCGGCATGGCAAGCTCGCGTCAGCAACCGCTTGTCGCGGTACTTTTGCGCGACGCCGTTCCGCTTGCGCAACCCGCGGGCGATGGTCAGCTTCACCTTCGACGACTTTCCCGACAGCGCCGCTGCGGTCGGCGTTCCCATTCTCGAGCGGCACGATGCCAAGGCAACGTTCTATGTCTCTGGCAGCGAAGTGGGCAAAGAATCAGAACACTGGCAAGGGGTGGCGGCCGACAGGATCGTGGAACTGCACCGGCTAGGCCATGAAATCGCCTGCCATACATTTTCGCACATGCGCGCGACCGATCTCGATGCGACGCGGCTCGCTACCGAAATCGAGGAAAACCGCCGCTACCTGCTTGGCCTCGATCCTTCGATGCGGATCGAGAATTTTGCTTATCCTTACGGTCTGGGCTCGGTATGGCGCAAATCGCAACTCGCAAAGACGTTCCGGTCTTCCCGCGGTATCATTCCGGGCATAAATACCGGCGTGGTGGATTTGCAGTATTTGCGCTCCACCCCGCTGATCAATCACCACATCGATAAAGAGCGCATCGATCGCGCCTTCGATGCGCTGGTCGAAGCCAACGGCTGGCTCATCTTCTACGGCCATGATGTGGCAGGTGAGCCCAGTCCGTACGGCTGCACCCCATCGTTATTGCAATACGCGCTTGAAGCCGCAGCCAGGCGCGACGTCGCCGTCACGACCGTCGCCGCAGCCCTGCGCGCCGCCGGCGCGTGAGTTTTGATTGCCGCGAACTTCGCCTCATCAGCGAAAATTCCCCTTGGTTTCCGGAACCAGGAACGCGCCGATCAGGTAGACCACAAAGATCACAACCACGAAGATAGAAAGCGTCATCGGGATTTGCGCCGGGCTTCCGGCCGCAAGCGATACGAAGGTCGGCATCATTCCGCCCAGCGCGAAACCGATATTCCAGGACAGACCAGTACCACTGGCGCGAATCTCGGTCGGAAACCGCTCGTTGAGAAAGATCAGAACCGGCGCGTAGCCGGCATTTCCGAGAAATGCGATCGCCAGAACATAGAACGCGATCATGCCGGTATCTTTTGTCTCGGCCAGGCCGAGATAGCAGACCGGCAGCAATACGATCATGCACAGGCCTGCCAGGATAAAGGTCTTCTTGCGGCCAATGGCGTCGCTGAGCGCGCCGACCAAGACCGCCGAGATCAAGGCCGCCACGCTCCGCCCATCAGAATGAGCGAGGAGACGTTGTTGGGGACGTTGTTCACCACCTTGAGGAACGACGGCAGATAGCCCGACGTCAGGTAATAGCCGGCGCCGCCGCCAAACGTGATCAAGAGGTTGAGCAACAGGACGTTGCGCTAGCCGCTGGAAAACAGCGCGTTGACCGGGGCCGCCGTCTTGACGGCGGTGCCGGCAGCCTTCTGTCTCTGGCGCTCCTTGAAGAACGGTGATTCCTCGAGATTATTGAAGATGAACCAGCCGAGCAGCGAACTCAGCAGGCCGGAAAAGAACATGCAGCGCCATCCCCACACCGCGAATGCCTCGCCCGGGAAGATCGACGACGTAACCAGGAACACGAACGACGCGAGCAAGCGCGCCGATCCCGGCGCCGCCGCCGCCGATCAGGCCCGACATCGCGCCGCGCCAGATCGGGCGAAACCGATCGGTGCCGATGGTGTGGGTCGACGCCACCACGCCACCGACGAATACGCCCTGAACCAGCCGCAGGATCAGGAACAAGGCCGGCGCGACGTAACCGGCTTGCGCGATCGTCGGCAGCAGTCCGAACGCCGCCGTGCTGAAAAGCCGACGCCCACGATCGCAACGAACATTGCGTTCTTGCGGCCGTGAACGTCCGCATAGTGACCGAAGATCGCCGAACCGACCGGGCGCATCAACAACGTCACCGCGAACGAGGCATAGACCGCGGCCAGCGAGAGCGTCGGGACGGTCGACGGAAAGAACAAGCGCACCGACGACCGGCGCGACATACAGCAGAATAAAGAGATCGAACAGATCGAGCGACCAGCCGAGCACCGACGCGACGATCGCATTTCGCATTTGTCGCGTCCGCCGCAGGCGGCGACGCTTCAACATTCTTGGAATTCGCGATCGACATTCAGTCCCTCCCGATTTATCTCTGAAAAAACGATCGAAACTCAGCGCCCGATGAATTTCGGCGGGCGCTTGGCGTTGAAGGCTTCGACCCCCTCCTTGAAATCGTCCGACTGGCGCAGGCGGCTGTAGCAATGGCCTTCCAGTTCGATCGCGACCGTCAAGCGTCGAATCTTCGGTGTCGTTGAGAAGCTTCTTGGCGGTGCGCTGCGCCAGCGGCGAGAAGGTGCGAAGTTCGTCGACCAGCTTGTCGGTCGCCTTCTCGAGCTCGGCATCGGGCACGCATTCGGTCGCGATGCCCCAGTCAAACGCCTGCTTCGCCGGAATGCGCTTCGACCGCATCACGATGTCCTTGGTGCGGGTGATGCCGATCATCTTCTGCAACCGCGCCGAGCCGCCCGAGCCGGGGATCTGCCCGAGCTTCTGTTCCGGCAACGCGTAAAGCGTGGTTTCCGAAGCGATGCGGAAATCGCAGGCCAGCGACAATTCGAAGCCGACGCCGAAGCAATAGCCGCGGTTGGCGACGATCACCGGCTTCGAACAGCGCGTCGGCGATGCGATATTCCAGGCGAGCTTGGAAACCTTCTCCGGCGTCGCTTCCATGAAGCCGCCGATATTGCCGCCGCTGGAGAAATGCTCGCCGACCGAGCGCACCACGATGATGCGCACCCGCGCATCCTCATCGAGCGTCTCGAACACCAGCCGCAGCTGGTCGCGCTGCGGCATCGAGACGACGTTGTAGCGGCGGCCGGTTGAGGATGATGTCGGCGCGCTCATGCGCCTCGTCGATCTCGACCTGAAAGCCGTCGAGCTTGGCGAGCCGGGGATCCGCGAAAGTATAAGATGAAGCCATGGTGAGTTTCCTTTCCTTGTTTCAGGCCGCGCTCGAGGGCGGCGCCTGTTCAGCGTTGATAGTCGCCCGCGACCAGCAGGCGGCGCAGCAATTTTCCGACCGGGGATTTCGGCAACGCATCGACAAAGACGAAACGCCGCGGGCGCTTGAAATTCGCGAGCCCCGATGTCCGGCAGAATTGTTCGAGTTCGGCTGCTCGCTGACCGCGCGCCTTGCGCTTGACGAAGGCGGTGACGACCTTGCCCCATTTTTCGTCGGCGAAGGCCGACGACGGCGACCTCGAGCACGGCCGGGTGCAGCGACAGGCAGCTTTCGATCTCGACCGGCGAGACGTTCTCGCCTCCGGTGATGATCATGTCGTCGACGCGGCCGGTGACGAACAGATCGCCGTCGCGCGTCGACGAAACCGGTGTCGCCGGTGAAGTACCAGCCGTCGCGCAGCGACTTCGCATCCGCGTCGGGCCGCCGCCAGTAGCCCTCGAACGATTCATCGCCCGCCAGCAGCGCGATGATCTCGCCCTCCTCCTCGTGGCGCGGCGAGGTCGGTCGACGGACGCTGCGTTCAGCTTGACGACCCGGATTTGCTGATTGATCCCGGCCTTGCCGGCCGAACCCGGCTTGGCCGGCGCGTTCTGGTCGATGGTGAAGGTGTAGATTTCGGAGCTGCCGTAATGATTGACGAACAGATCGGGCCGGAACGCCTCGTTCAGCTTCTTCAGCAGCCCGTCGGTCATCGACGCGCCGGCGAAGCCGAGCTTTCGCACGCTCGAGACGTCGGTCGAGGCAAATTCGCGCGCGTGGACCAGGTCGTGGTAGAGCGTCGGCACCAGATAGAGGTTGGTGACCTGTTCCGCCTCGATCAGCGCCAGCGCCCGGTTCGGTGTCGTAGCGCGGCAGGCAGACGAACGTGCCGCCGATCAGCGACATCGCGATCAGCGAGCGCACGCCCATGGTGTGATAGAGCGGCATGACGCCAAGCGTGCGCTCGCCGCGCCGATAAAGGTTTTGCGCGACATGGGCGATGCCGGCGGCGCGCTCGGCGCGATGTCGCCGCGGCACGCCTTTCGGCCTCGACGTGGTGCCGGACGTATAAAGCATGATCGACCAGGCTTCGGCGCTCACGCGCGGCGTTGCATCCGGCCGCGGTCTCGCTCGACCATGCGCTCGAAGGCGAAATCGATCGCACCGGCATCGTCGCAGCCGACAGCGATACGCGGCAGATGCTGATGCGCGTTTTGATCCTCGCAACGGCCTGCGCCGAAACGTCCTGGTAGACGACGGCGCGGGCTTCGGAGTTTTCGATGCAGAAATCGAGTTCGTCGGCCTTGGCGCGCCAGTTGACCGGCGTGATCACGATGCCCGGCCAATTGGCAGGCCCAGTGCAGCGTCGCGGCCGCCTCGCAGTTCTGAAGCAGAGTGACGAGGTGATCGCCCGGCCTTGAGGCCGATGCGGTCGAGCGCTGCGACCAGCGAAGAGATCCGCGCATACCATTCCGCATAGGTCAGGCGGACGCCGTCATCGACAATCGCGAGCGCATGCGGATCGCGCGCGACGCTGGCGACAAAGCTTGTTCCAAGATCAAGCATCGGATTTCTCCTTAGCTCACGTCGCCAGCCAATTCCGCGGCGGCTTCCATGCGCCGCGCGCACGATCGGCGTATAACCGGTGCAACGGCAGAGATGCCCGCTCAGGAGATCGCGCATGCTTGCTGCTCGTCCGGCCGCGGGTGTTCACGCAAGAAACGGTCGAGCGACATCAGAATGCCGGCGGTACAGAAGCCGCACTGAAGCGCGTGGTTACGCTTGAACGCCGCTTGCAGGATGCCGAGGCGGCCTGACTGCGGGCGCAAGTCCCTCAACGGTCCGGACCTCGCAGCCTTCGACCTGCACCGCAAGCGTAAGGCAGGCGCGCGCCGACTTGCCATCGATCTCGACGGTGCAGGCGCCGCAGACGCCGTGCTCGCAGCCGACATGGGTTCCGGTGGCGCCGATCTGGTGGCGCAGAAAATCCGTCAGCAGCATCCGGGGCTCGGCCTCGCCGCTGCATGGCTTGCCGTTCGAGCGAAAACTGAACCGTGTGACGTTGATCGGCGGCTGCAAGCGGCTCATTGCAGTACCTCCCGCATCAGGTCGCGGCCGATCAATCGCGACAAGGTCGCGGCGGTACCGCGCCGATGGCGTGGACATCGTCGCGGGCGTCGAGCTCGTAGGCGAAGCGAATTCAAGGCGTCGTCGAGCGCGCTGCCTTCGAGGCGCGGAAACTCCCGCGTTGCCGGCATGTCGGCGACGCCGCCGACGGCAAGGCGAACGCCGTCCGTTGTGGCGACCGCGGCACAGGCGACGATGGCAAAATCGCCGTGACGGCGCGCCACTTCGCGAAAGGCGCAGCGGCGCCGATCGGCTGGAAACGAAACGGCCTCGATCAACTCATCGTCGGCCCGAGTAGTCGCCATCATGCCGGCAAAGAAATCCTTGGCCGCCACCCGCCGGCGCCGTTTGGCGCTGCGCAGATGCACCTCGCCGCCGAGCGCACAAAGCACCAGCGGCAATTCGGCGCTGGGATCGGCATGCGCGATCGATCCGCAAACCGTGCCCCGGCTTCGGGTCTGGGCATGGCCGGTCCATGGCAGCGCCAGCGCGACCAACTGCAGGCTTCGCCGAGCTCGGGCCAAGCCAGCAACGCGGCCTGCCTGATGCCGGCGCCAACGATGACGTGACCGTTCTTGCGCTCGATGCGGGCGAGTTCTGGAAGGCGCATGATGTCGATCAGGGCTTTTGGCTTGGCCAGGCGCATGTTGAGCATCGGCATCAGCGACTGTCCGCCCGCGATGATGCGCGCGTCGCCGCCTTCGCGGGCGAGCACATCCAGCGCTTCATCGAGATGTTCGGCACGGACATAGTCGAACGCAGCGGGCTTCATCGCTGCCCTCCGAACCAATTTCGGACCCTCGCCAGAAGCGAGGACCCTTGAGAGGCAGATGCGCCACCGCCGGCCTGGCGTGCCAGCGCCGCGAAGAACTGGCCGATGATCACGCGCGCCGCGCCGTCCAGCAGCCGGCCGCCGATGCTGGCGACCTTGCCGCCGATCGCCGCCTCGTAGGCGTAATGGATCACGGTGCCGCCATTCGAAGCCGGCTGAAGCGTGATGCGGCCCTCGCCGCTGCCGAATCCGAGCGCGCCTTCGGCGTGGCCCGCAAGCGTCACGGCATGCGGCGGGTCGAGATCGGACAGTTTCACTTCGGCGCGATAACGGCCCTTCACCGGGCCGATGCCGATCGTCACGTCGGCACGGAAATGGGTGTCGGAGATTTTGTCGACATCGTGGCAGCCGGGAATCACGGCGGCGAGCGTGTCGGGATCGAGCAGCATGGCCCAGACTTGCTGCGCGCTGGCTTGACGACGGCCTCGCCCTCGCCGCGCAGCTTGCGGTCGCCGCCGCGTTTTTCCGCCACTTGCGAGGCCTGGCGTGCCGGCGGCGCGCGTTCGACGCCGCGAACAAATGTCAGCCAGCTTCGCCGGGACCAGCGGCAGAACGAGATCTCGCGCCCCGAGCGCGTCGGCAACCGCATTGGCGATGCAGACCGGGGTCGACATGCAATTGCCTTCGCCGACGCCCTTCGCGCCGAGCGGCGTGAACGGCGAGGGTGTTTCCATGTGAAGGATGACCGGATTCGGAACTTCCGCCGTGGTCGGCAG
Source organism: uncultured Alphaproteobacteria bacterium (assembly GCA_963748805.1). Taxonomy (GTDB): domain Bacteria; phylum Pseudomonadota; class Alphaproteobacteria; order Rhizobiales; family Xanthobacteraceae; genus Bradyrhizobium. The sequence goes on from CAVVLH010000001.1 coordinate 84,128, forward strand.
CAGATAATCGGCGAGCGTTCCGGTCAGAAAACTGCCGTCCTCGGCATAGGCATATTCTTCATAGAGCGCAGCGCCGACGGCCTGCGCGAAACCGCCGCGCACTTGCCCGTCGACCATGGCCGGGTGCAGGATGGTTCCGCAATCGTGCATGGTGACGTAGCGATCGATCCGCGTTTGCAGCGTGGTGCGGTCGACCTCGACGCCGCAGAAGTCGAAAATGAACCCATGGCAGAGCGAGGAATTGACGTGGTCGCCCTCGTCCGGCGCGGTCAGTTCCGGCGGCGTCCAGAACACGGTCTCGCGGATGGTTTGTCCGACGCCATCGGGCAGCGCACCCGGCGACCAGTGACTGAGGGCGGCAACGCGCGAGAACGACACTCTGTTGTCAGGATTGCGCTTCGATCCGACGTGGCCGTTGACGAAGGCGATATCGTCGACCTCGGTGTTCAATTGGCTCGCCGCGACGCGACGCAACTTCCCGGCAATGCGCTCGGCGGCAAGCTTGGCGGTGCCGGCCACCGCCGGCGCGAAACGGCTGGCATAATTGCCGGACGCGATCGACCAGGCATCCTTTGCGGTATCGATCTCGGTGTTGACGCGGATATCGGAGGGCTTCAGCCCGAACACGTCGGCGACGACCTGCGACAGCACGGTACGATGGCCCTGCCCTTGCGGCACGGAGGCGACGTGAACGGTGACGCTTCCGACCGGATCGATCGCGACCGTCGCGGTCGCCTGCGCGCCGTTCTTGGGGCCGGCCTTGCGCCGCTCGGCCGGCGTCAGCACGGTCGTGATGTAGCCCATGTTGGATACGCTGGGCTCGACCACGGCCGTATAGCCGATGCCGTAAAGACGGCCTTCCGCGCGGGCCGCGTCCCGGCGTGCTTTAAGCTCAGCGAGCGCGCCCTCCTGCACCGCCCGCCGGATCGCTTCCTGATAATTGCCGGAATCGAGCAACGCTCCGCTCGCCGTCCGGTAGGGAAATGCGTCCGCCGCGACAAGATTGCGCGTGATGACGTCGAGCGGATCGAGGCCAAGTTCGAGCGCGATCCGCTGCACCAGACGCTCCAGCGCGAAATACACCTGCGGGCCGCCGAATCCGCGGTTTAATCCGGTCGGCGTCTTGTTGGTGACGACGACCCGGTTACGGATTTTCAGGTGGCGGATGTCATAGGCGCCACTGAGGTTGCCGTGCATGCGATAGAGCGTGGCCGGTTCCGGCGCGCGCAGATGCGCGCCACAATCTTCGACCTGGTCCCAATCGAGCGCGAGAATGCGGCCGTCTTCAGTGACCGCAGCCGCCAGCGTAGTCGCGCGGTTGGTCGCCGAAACCGAGGCGGTCAGATGCTCGAGCCGGTCCTCGATCCATTTTACCGGGCGCCCCGAAGCGCGCGCGGCCGCCGCGATCAGGACGATGTAGGGGAATACGCCCTGCTTGACGCCAAAACTGCCGCCGGAATCCGGCGGCGTGCGCAACCGCAGGCGATTGCCCGGAACCTTCAAGCGCGCGCGACAGCACGGCGTGAATGCTGAACGGCCCCTGGAAATTGGCCAGCACATCATAAGCGTCTTCGCCGGGGTCGTAGTCGGCGACCACGCCATAGGTTTCGATCGGCGTGCAGGAATTGCGCGGGTAGCGGATGTCGATGCTGACGCGGTGCGGCGCTGTTGCGAAGGCCTGTTCGGGATCGCCGTAGCGAAACGAGCGGTCGCTGGCGACATTGCCGCCAAAGCCATCGTGCAGCACCGGTGCATCGGAACGCAGCGCCGCGCAGCGGATCGATCACGGCAGGCCGCGCCGCATAACGCGCATCGATCAGATCGACCGCGTCTTCGGCGCAGTAGCGGTCGGTGGCGACGACGATCGGCCACGGGTTCGCCGACATAGCGCACCCGTCCGACCGCGATCGGCCAGCATTCGACCGGCGCCTTGACGCCGACCACGAGGCTCGACGTCAACGCCTTGATATCTTCGCCATGGAGAACCGCGACGACGCCGCGCGCCTGCATCGCCCGGGAGACGTCGATCGAGACAATATCGGCATGAGCGTGCGGCGAGCGCAGGATGGCGGCGTGCAGCGTGCCCGGGCGAATGCCGAGATCATCGATGAAGCGTCCGCGCCCGGTGAGAAGCGCAGCATCCTCGACGCGCGGCAATCGACCGACCGACCCAGGGTGAGCCGGATTCAGGATGGGCTGCGACTGAGCTGGAGGCTTGCGCCATCCCAAACGTTTCTCCCGCGCATGTAACTGCGTCAGGAAGAGCTATTCAGTGATGGTCGGGAGCCGCAATGTCGGGCGATCTCGAAACTTACCATTCCGTCTCATTTCGCCAGCCATGTGCAGTGCAGCATTAATCAACTTGCGAGACGTGAAACGTTTCGGAACTCGCGTGGGGAGACGCCACTGTGGTTGCGGAAAAAGCGGGTGAAATGCGCAGGCTCGGCAAAGCCGAGCTGGTGGCTGATATCGGAGACGCTTGCGGACTGATGCAGCACGGCAGCGACTGCCCTCTCCATCCGCACGACGTTGAGATAGACTTTCGGCGGCACGCCGACGGATGCTTCGAACAGGCGGAAAAAATGCGCGCGCGAGAGCCCGGCATCCCTGGCAAAGGATTCGAGGGCCGCGCCGCGTTGGTCGGACCGCATGGAAACAACGGCCTTGTGAATACGCCAGTCGCCGGCGCGTGTGCCCATGGCGCGGATCGAGGCCGGAAAGCTTCGCCATGGCGTGAAACGCTCGATCACCGCGATCATCAGATCCGACAGCAACGCTTCATGAGCCGGCCGCGCCTCCGGGTGGGCCATCATGTCGGCGGCAAGATTCATCGCCAGATCGCGGATATGCGGGGAGACCTCACCGGAGGGGTGGCTGAAGAAACCCGGCGCGCCACTGGCGGCCCAGCCTGGCCGGAAGGCCGTCAGCCATTCCGGCTCGATATAGAGGGCGAGGATGACGGTGCGCGGCCGCTCCGGATAATGGACGTAGGAATGCGGCTGCCAGCCGTTCACCAGCACAGCGGTGGTCGTCGGTCAGCGGGTAAACCTTGTCCCCGACGATGAATTGGGTGTCCGCGCCCTCGACCTTCAACAGCACATGGCAATGTGGATGGGCGTGTCGCACCAGCGACCCGTCCATATCGAGAAGCGCAACCCGCCCAAAGGCTCCGTGCGCGATCCGCAGCGCCGTCGACATCTCTAAAGCTTCTCTCCCGAATAAATGTGGCTCGCCCGGCTTGATGCCGGCGTTATCTCGTGATGGGCACCAGCCTATCAGCCTGCGATCAGCCTCGCAAAGGCGGCTTTTGGGTCATCCTGCAAAACCTGGCCCAGGTTAACGTTCTCGACGCCCTTGACGTGGATGCGCTTGAACTCCATCGGCTCGGTCGACAGCGGTTTGGTGGCGTCAATCCCCATCTTGGCGCTGATGCCGTTGTCGGACGACGGATCGAGCTTGGAGCCCTGGGCGCCCGAAACGACGACGAGGTCGCGATCGGCCTGAAAACGCGTCGCGATCGCCCATTCGATTTCGGTTTCGTCATCGATGTTCGACGTCCATGTCGACCACGACGACCTGCTTGATGTCGTAATGGCCGCCAAAAGCGCCCATGATGATGTTCTTCGGCTCGCCCTGGCTCTTTTTGTCGATCTTGACGGCGAGATGGTAGCGGCAGGTGCCGCCACGGGTGAGGCGCACGTCGTGCACCGAGGGAAAGCTTCGCTGCAAATGCTCGAGCAGCGTCGCCTCGCGCGGAATGCCGCCGAGCAGGAGATGCTCGACACCACCGCCGACAATGGTATGGAAAATCGCATTCCTGCGATGGGTGATCGCGTCGACCTGAATCACTTCGCGGTTCGCACGCGGCCCGTAATATTGCGGGAACTCGCCGAACGGCCCCTCGGGCTCGCGGACCTTCGGCAGGATGCGGCCCTCAATGACGATCTCCGCATGGGCGGGCACGCGTACTCGATTGGTGCGGCATTTGACCATTTCGATCGGACGGTTGAGCAGCGCGCCGGCGATTTCCATTTCGTCGCTGTCGAGTGCGGCGATCGCTTGCGAAGCAAGAATGCAGGCCGGATGCACGCCGATCACGAGCGCAATCTCCAGACCTTCGCCGGCCTCCTCCGCCATCCGGAAATAATGCAGGGTGTGCCGGGGCAGCAGCAAGACGCCGATGCGGTCGGGCCCGCTCACCTGACAGCGGTGGATCGACACGTTCTGGATACCGGTCTTCGGATTTCGCGCAATCAGAAGCGCCGCGGTGATGTAGGGCCCGCTGTCGAGCTCGTTGTGTTTTGGAATCGGCAATTGCTTGAGCAGGTCGACCTTATCATGAACGATTTCCTGCGCGGGAGCGGCTGCGATCTCGACCCATGGCAGCGGATGGCGCACGGCGTTCTGGAAGTTCGAAAGCAGCTTCTCAGTCGGCACCCCGAGCGCATCCGCGATCCAGCTGCGGTCGGCAAACAGATTGGCCACGACCGGGATCGCATGCTGATCGGTTTCCGGAAACAGCACCGCGCGTTCATTCTCAAGTTTCTTGGCGATTGCCGCCAACTCGTCGATCAGCGAAACGCCTTTATGCGCGACCGCCAGACGGTCGGCGGCGACAAGCTGATTCAGCCAATCGCGCAAATCGGGATGCGCTGTCTCGCTGGCCGTATCCGTGTTGGAACGCCTTGCTTCCATCACCTGCTCCCTCACTTCATTCGGCCCTGATTTTATTCGGCCTTGATCTTGGCGGCGCGAATGATTCCGGTCCACTTCTCCATCTCGACTTTCAACTGCGCCGAGAACTGCTCGGGGCTGTCGCCCACGGGCTCGAGGCCGAGTGCCGCCAGTCGTTCCCTGGTGTCCGGTTCTTCGATGATTTTAACAATTTCCTGATGGAGCCGCGCGCTAACTTCTTTAGGCGTGCCAGTCGGAACCAGGACGCCGACCCAGGCGTCGCCGTCGAGATTCGGATATCCGGCTTCGGCGATGGTCGGAAGGTCGGGAAGGGCTGCCGAACGGTGTTTGCTCATCACCGCCAGCGCCCGCAGCTTGCCGTCTTGAATGAACGGCACCGCCGCCGATAAAGCTGCAAAACCGATCGACGGATTACCCGCGAGTACCGAAGTGGCGACGGCTCCACTGCCTCCAAAAGGCACGTGCACAAGATCGACATTGGCCGCGACGCGAAACTGCTCGCCGAGCAGATGCGACGGCGTCCCGAATCCCGGCGAAGCGAAGCTGTATTTGTTCGGGTTCGCCTTGATGAGCGCGACCAGTTCGGCAACCGTGCGTGCCGGCACGGAAGGATGGACGAACATCGCCGACTGAAAAATCGCGACCTGCGTTACCGCCTCGAAATCCTTCAGCGCGTCGTAGGGAACCTTTTCATACAAGGTCGGATTGATGACGTAGCTGTTAACCGTAATCAGGATGGTATAGCCGTCCGGCGCCGTCCGCGCGGCTTGTCCGGTGCCGATATTGCCACCGGCGCCGGCGATATCTTCGACATAGAACTGCTTGCCCAACCGATCGGAAAGCTTCTGGGCGATCAAACGCGCACAGACATCGGTAGGGCCGCCCGGCGAATAGGGCACAATCACCCGAACCGTTCGGGCGGGATAGGATTGCGCGTTTGCCGTTCTTGAGAGAGCCGGCAGCGCCGAAAACCCGGCAGCAAGGTGCAAAAAACGACGACGTGGAATCCTCATGGCCGCAAGCTATCCCAAGGCGGCAGCCTCCGAAAGGGGCCAGAGTTTCCCGTTAACTTAACGCCGCCTGGAGTTTGTGCTATTGCGGGCGCAATGGCGCTTCATCCGTTCCAAAACCGGTTCTGCTTTCGATGAGCACACATCCGCAGCGATTGATCGTTGGCATCACCGGCGCTTCCGGCGCGATCTATGGCGTCCGGTTGCTGCGATTGTTGCAGGCGACGGGGATCGAAACTCATCTCGTGATGAGCCGATCAGCCAAGATCACCCTGACCCAGGAGATGGACATCGGCATTACCGAGGTTTCAGCACTCGCAAGCGTCGTTCATCAGGTCGACAATATCGGCGCCTCGATCGCAAGCGGATCGTTCCGAACGATGGGCATGGTGATTGCGCCATGCTCGATGCGAAGCCTCGCCGAGATCACGACGGGCGCGACATCCTCGCTGGTCACACGCGCCGCCGACGTTGCGCTCAAGGAACGGCGGCGCCTGGTCTTGCTCGTGCGCGAAGCCCCGCTTCACCTCGGCCATCTGCGCGCGATGACCGCGGCCACCGAAATGGGCGCGATCGTCTACCCGCCGGTGCCAGCCTTTTATGCACGACCTGCGAGCCTGGAACAGATGGTCGACCACACGCTGGGTCGGGTGCTTGACCTCTTTGAGATCGAGAACACCGCCGTCAGCCGCTGGGGTGGATTGAACTCGATCAAGAAACCGGAATGAGATCGCCCGAACTCGAAGCGGAGTGCTGGGCTTTCGCCCTTGCCATCTATGCCAGATCCGGCGTCGCGGAAGCCTGCCTCACCTTGCAGAACGAGGCTGGCGTCGACGTGATGCTGCTGCTGGCGACGACCTTTGTCGCCATCAAGCACCGCGTTTTATTGACGCCGGATGAAATCAGGGCGCTCGACGAGGCCTGCCGCCCCTGGCGCGAGCAGATCGTGCAGCCGCTGCGAACCATCCGTTCGGGATTGAAAGCGGGGCCACGGCCCGCGCCAGGCAGCGCGACCGAGCCATTCCGTTCGCAGGTCAAGGCGCTGGAACTGGCGGCTGAAAAGCTCGAAAACAAGCTGCTGGTTGAGCGTCTTTCGCGCGGACTGCCAGGAAAAGAGGCCGTGAGACCGGAACAGGTCCGCACCGTTCTGGAGAATGTCGTTTCATTTTTCGCCGAAAGGCAAGCCGTAGCGACGAAGGCTGATCTCCCGTCATCGATCGACACGATCGTCGAAGCCGCGATTGCGGATGCATCCTGATCCCTGTCATCAGATGGAAAGCTATTGCGCTTTAGCCTGATGAAGTGCGAAATCCCTCCCCGAATGGGTGGGTTGCGAGGAATTCAGCTTGATATTGCAGTGTCCCTCAGCAAACTGGCCGCAAAATCTTAACGGGATAATGAAATGTCAGAGACGATGAAGGCGCTCGTTCTGCGCCAGCACGGTGGATTGGAAAACCTGGAGCTGGTGACAAATCACCCGAGGCCGACGGCAAAGCCCGGCAGCGTCGTAATCCGCGTGCGTGCCTCGTCGTTCAACTATCATGATGTGTTCACGGTGAAGGGCATGCCCGGCATCAAGGTGCCGCTGCCGGTGGTGATCGGCCTCGATATGGCCGGCGAAATCGTCGAGATCGGCGAAGGCGTCTCCGGCTGGAAGGTCGGCAGCCGCGTGCTGGTCAATCCGCTCAACAAGAAAAAAGGCCTGATGGGCGAAATGCTCGACGGCGGCATGGCGGAATATTGTCTCGTCGAGGCCGACCAGCTGATCGCCATGCCGGATGGCGTTTCGTTCGAGCAAGCCGCCTCTTTGCCGGTCGCCTACGGCACCGCGCATCGCATGCTGATCACCCACAACACGATCAAGAAGGGCGACCGCGTCCTGATCTTGGGCGCCAGCGGCGGCGTCGGTACCGGCTGCGTCATCCTGAGCAAACTGCTGGGCGCCGAAGTCATCGCCTGTGCGAGCAGCGCAGAGAAGATGGACAAGCTCAAGGCGATGGGCGCGGACGAAGCCATCAACTACAAGGAAGTCGATTTCTCGAAATGGGCGATCGAAAAATACGGCAAGCCGCAACGCCGCACCCATGAAGGCGGCGTCGACGTCGTGATCAATTTCACCGGCGGCGACACCTGGGTGCCGTCGCTGCGTTGCCTCAAGCGCGGCGGCAGCCTTCTGGTCTGCGGCGCGACCGCCGGACATGATCCGAAGGAAGATCTGCGTTATATCTGGAGTTTCGAGCTGAAGGTGATCGGCTCCAACAGCTTCTATGAGGACAACCTCACCGATCTGATGAAAATGATCGTGGAGAAGAAGATCGCGCCTGTGATCGACGCCGTGCTGCCGCTGGAGAAAGCGGCGGAGGGGTTGCGGCTGATCCAGGATCGCGAAGTCATCGGCAAGGTCGTGGTCGTGCCTTGAGCACGCGAGGTGCGGTGAGCGAGGATAGAACAGGTTTACGCAATGAGTGAAATTCCGAGCGTCGAAGACGTACAGAAGCTGATATCCCGCGGGCCATATCATCAATGGCTCGGCTTGAAAGTGATGGCGGTCGACGAAGGATGATCGAACTGACGGCGACCTGGCGCGAGGAATGGGTCGTCAATCCCGATCGTGGCTACACCCATGGCGGCATTCTCGCAGCATTGGTGGACCTCACGGCCGATTGGGCCATGGTCTCCAAGACCGGCCGCGGCGTTCCGACGATCGATCTTCGCGTCGACTATCATCGCGCGGCGATGCCCGGCGTGTCTGACGATCCGCGGTGAGATCGTGAATTTCGGCAAGCAGTTTTCGGTTGCCGAAGCCAAGGTCTTCGACAAGGAAGGCCGTCTGCTGGCGAGCGGACGCGGGACCTATCTGACCGCGCCGCCGGCCTGACAAGGAAATCGCGGTGCCTGGCGTTCCTTCGTTTTTCAATCTGGGAGCGCTGACGTCAACGGACGGCGATCTCGACAAGGTCGCGATCATCGATCTCGGCACCGGGCAAGAACGCCGCTTCAGCTACCGCGATTTCGAAACGCAAGCCAATGCGGTCGCACGCGCGCTCGCAGGCCGCGGTCTTGCGCGCGGCGACCGGGTCGCCATTCTCTCGGCCAATCGTTTCGAGTATCTCACGACCGTTCACGGCATCATGCGCGCCGGCTTCATTGCCGTGCCGGTCAATTTCAAGTTTCCGCCGTCGACGATCGACTACATCGTTCATGATTCCGGCGCCAGGCTCATCTTTTGCGACACGCCTCGGCTCGACAGCGCGCCAAAGGATTTGCCGCGCATCTGCTTCGACGGCGGCCACGGCGACGATGACTTCGCAAGCTTCCTCGAACCCGGCCCGTTTACGCCGATCACGCCCATTGATCGCGAGCCCGCGATGTTTCTCTACACGTCCGGCTCGACCGGGCGTCCGAAGGGCGTCGTGCTCTCGCACCAGAGCCATATCTGGGTGGTCGAGCAGCGCATGGCCGCGCAGGACATGACCCGCCATCGTTTCCTGGTCGCAGCACCCCTCTATCATATGAATGCGCTCGCCATCAGCCAGTTGGCGCATGCCGCCCACGCAACCGTGATTTTGCTTCCGCAGTTTACCACGCAACTCTATCTCAAGGCCCTTGAGGACTATCACTGCACATGGCTTACCGCCGTTCCGCCGATGATCGCGATGATGCTGAATGACAAAGAGCACTTCGCGGCGACGGATCTGTCCAGCGTCGAGTATCTACGGATGGGATCGGCTCCGGTCAGCCAAAGCCTGATGAAAGCGATCCATGCGATGCGCTTCCAAAAGCGGCCGTGACCAATGCCTATGGCACGACCGAAGGCGGCCCGGTCGTGTTCGGACCGCACCCGAAGGGGTTGCCGCAGCCGGAAATGTCGGTCGGCTATCCCCACCCGAAAGTGCAGGTGCGACTGATCGCGGAAGACGGGGCGCAGGGCGATGTCGGCGTGCTCGAAATGAAGAGCCCGGCGATCATGAACGGCTATCACAATCGCCCGGATGTCGACCTCGCCGATCACGGCCGATGGCTTCTATTTCACCAGCGACGTGTTTCGCCGCGATGAAAACGGCTTCTACTTCTTCGTCGGCCGGACCGACGACATGTTCGTCAGCGGCGGCGAAAATATCTTTCCCGGCGAAGTCGAAAAGATGCTGGAGAGCCATCCGGACGTGATCCAGGCCTGCGTGGTGCCGGTTGACGACGATATCAAGGGCACCAAGCCGGTGGCATTCGTGGTCAAACGCGAGGGCAGCGATCTGGACGGAGCCAAATTGAAGACCTTTGCGCTGGCAAACGCGCCCGCCTACCAGCATCCGCGCTCGATCTGGTTTATCGACAGCCTTCCTTTGGCTTCGACCAACAAGCTCGATCGCAAGACATGCGCGACATGGCCGCTGAACGGCTGCGGCATCGGGAATCCGGACCAAGGAGCTAAGCGGATGGACGAGACATTTCGCGGATTTCTCGATCGCCTGCGCCAGGCGGGCGAAATGGTCGATTTCCATCAGCCGATCGATATCCGCCATATCGCAACACTGGTCGATCAGTCCGACAAGGCGATCTTCTTCCACAAGGTCATCGGCTACGATATCCCGGTTGTCTCCGGCATCATCCGCACGCGCGACCGAGCCATGATGGCGATGGGCGCCAGCGAATATCTCGAGATCGAGGAGCGGCTGAAGAACGGCATCGCCAAGCCGATTCCGCCGCAGCGCGTTGCGACCTCACCTGCGCGTGAGGTGGTGATGAAGGGCGAGGACGTCGACCTCTACAAGCTGCCGATCCCGATGTCCTCGATTTATGACGGCGGCCCGATGATCACGGCGGGCGTCGTCATCGCCAAAGATCCCGAGTTCGGAATCAACACCGGCATCTACCGTTTCATGGTCAAGGAAAAGAACCTGACCGGGATCGATATCGTGACGCCCAACAATATGCGGCTGTTCGTGCAGCGCGCTTATGAGGCGAAGCGGCCGCTGCCGATCTCGATCAGCATCGGCACCCACCCGGTCGAACTGCTTGGCGCCGGCTTCAAGGCGCCGCTCGGAACCGACGAGATGGCGATTGCCGGCGGCATCCGCGGCTACCCGGTGAAACTTGCGGCCGGTGACACCGTCGATGTTCCCTATGTCGCGGACGCTGAAATCGTTCTGGAGGGTGAGGTGCTGCCGACCGGCTGGACTCAGCCGGAAGGCCGCTTCGGCGAATTCACCTGGCTGATGGGCGGCCTGCACTGGAATCCGATCGTGCGCATCACGTCGGTGTCGATGCGCCGCGACGCGATCTATTACGCGCTGCATATGCCCTGGGAAAACACCTGGCTGATGGCGCCGACGCGTTATGCCGCGATCCGTCAGGCGTTGCGTACCGCGGGTGTCGTCGTCAAGGACATCAATATGACGATGGGCGGCGTCACCTTCTGGCATGCGGTGATTTCGATCAAGAAGCAGGCCGGCGACGGCAAGAACGCGTTGCTTGCCGCGCTCTCGGTCATGGACATCAAGCATGTCGTCGTCGTCGATGACGACATCGACGTGTTCAACCCGGTCGAGGTTGAATGGGCGATCGCCACCCGCGTGCAGGGCGACCGCGATATCCTGATCGTCAGCAACGCCCGGGGCAAACCGCTCGATCCATCGCTGGCGCCGACGCCGCATGGCATCGTGCCGACCACCGCCAAGGTCGGCATTGACGCCACGATTTCGGAAGGCATCCCGAAGGAACGCTACGAGCGCATCACTTACGCTTACGCCGACACAGCGAAGATCACCGATTACCTCGGCGGCAAGGCCGACCGTGAGGCCGAAAAGGCCTCGCGCGAGACCATCGGCAAGCTCGCCGAAGAGATTGCCGCCGTGCTTGAAAATACGCCGCTCTACTTCACCGACATCGCGGAGCGTTTTTCCAGCTACGAGTTCAACGCGGTTGCCCGCGCGATCGGGCTTTTGCACGAGAAGGAACGGCTATGGCAGGATCCGAAGGGCTGTCTCTGCCTTCGCAACTCGGCTTTCGCCGCCAAGCTGCCGAATTAGGACATCCAATGAGCAGAAGCGCAAAAATATTCTCGCGCCAATATACGACCGCTGCCGTTGTCGGCGCGGTTGCCGCGCTGATGCTGACCGTGGGCAGCCTGCAAGCAGCCACCGCGCTTCGGATCGGCTCGGCGCAAGTTTCGATTGCCTCGATCCCGGTCGTGGTCGCGATCCAGCAAAAGCTGTTCGAGGCTGAAGGCCTCAGCGCCGAGATCGTCGATTTCGATGGCGGCGGCCCGGCCGTGCAGGCGTTGGCGGGCGGCGGCGTGGATCTCTGCATTTGTGCCGGCGACCATGCGTTACGCTTGGCGAGCCGCGGGCTCGGCGGCGCGGTGCTGGTGGCGCTGCTCGACAAACATCCCTACTCGCTGCTGGCCCCGGTCGGATCTCAGGCTACCGATCTCGCCAGCTTGCGCGGCAAGGCGATCGGCATCACCTCGCCCGGCAGTCTGACCGACAATACACTGCGCTTTGTGATCCAGAAGCTCGGCCTCAACCCGGACAGCGATTACGAGATCATCGCCGCCGGCACCGGCGCCTCCATGCGCGCGGCGATCGAACGCGGATCGGTCATGGCCGGCATGTTCACCACTCCCGACGTTCAAGCCTATATGGCCACCGGTAAATACAAGTTCGTCGCCGATTTTCGCAATCTAGACTATATGGCGCTCGATCTGATCGCTGTCGGAAGCTGGCTGAAAGCCAACGATGCCACAGCTCATGCCGTGGCACGCGCGATCGTCAAGGCCGAAAAGCTTATCCAGACCGACCCCAAAGCCGTTGAGGCCGCAGTGCATGAGCGCTTTCCGACGCTGCCTCCGGAACTCGTGGTGACCGTCGCTCGCGACGCGGCGGAACGAAGCCTGTCCCGCGACGGGCGCGCACAAGAGGCCGGATTCAGGACCGCGCTTGAAATGCTGCGGATCGCCGACCCCTCGGTGAAGGAGCTCTCCTACGCGGATGTCGTCGCCGTTCGTTATCTGCCGTGACGTGATCGAACCGATGACCAATCCCCTCGCCTCCGATGAGATCATCCCGCCGGGGCACGAGAAGGCGACCGCTTCGGCAAGCGGCATTTCGATCTGGCTCTGGCGTCTCGGCCTGATCGCGGGACTATTGCTGATCTGGGAGTTTTCGGCCGGCAATCTGTTCAACGAGTTCTGGAGCAGCCGTCCAAGCCTGATCGGCGCGAGACTCCTGACGCTGTTTGCGAGCGGCGAAATCTGGCGGCACCTCGATGCCACGGTTTCGGAAGCCCTGCTCGGCCTGCTGCTCGGAGCGCTTGTAGGTACGCCAATTGGCATTGCGCTCGCGAAATATCGCCACGCCGCCGAAATCGTCGACCCCTTTGTGATGGGCCTTTACGGCCTTCCACGCGTCGCGCTGGCGCCGATGTTCATCCTGTGGTTCGGCATCAGCCTTCTCGCCAAGGTCATGATGTCGTTTTCGATGGTCGTGTTCGTTTTCATCCTCAACGTCACCGAAGGTATCCGCACCGTCGATCCCGATATGATCGATTTGATGCGCACGATGCGGGCGCCGAAATCCTACGTCCTGCGCAAGGTCACGATTCCCTCGATCGTTCCCTGGCTGATCGCTTCATTCCGGATCGGCATCGGCCTGTCTCTGGTCGGCGCCGTCGTAGGCGAATTGATCGGCGCCAACCGCGGGCTCGGCTGGTATGTCCTGCGCGCCGGCGGCCAGCTCGACACAACCGGCGTCTTTACCGGACTGCTTATTCTCATGCTGGTGGCGATGATCGCCAACCAGGTCGTTTTCCTCATCGAACGTAAGGTGACGCATTGGCGGCCCGCGACGAAATGACGGTCGCGGCCGCAACGCCGCGTATCCTGCTCGATAGCGTCTCGATCTCCTACACGACGCCGCGCGGGCGCCTGCTCGTGGTTGACCGGGTCAATCTCGCGGTGGATCGCGCCGAATTCGTGGTGCTGGTCGGACCGAGCGGGTGCGGCAAGTCGACCATCCTGCGCGCCATTGCCGGCCTCAACGCGGCCGAGAGCGGCATCATTTCGGTCGACGGCAAAACGGTCAACGGCCCGCCTGAACATATCGGCTTCATGTTCCAGCGGGACACGCTGCTGCCGTGGCTGACCGTGCGCGGCAATATCGAGGTCGGCCTGGAACTAGCGGGCGTCGCATCCGCTGAGCGAGGCGCGCGGGTCGCAGACCTGTTGGCGTTACTGCGCCTTTCAGAGTTTCACGACGCCTATCCGGCGCAGCTCTCCGGCGGCATGCGGCATCGCGTTTCGTTGGGGCGAATGCTCGCCTATCAACCCGCCGTGATGCTGATGGACGAGCCGTTCGGCGCGCTCGACTTTCAGACCAAGGCGGTGATGGGACGTGAACTGCTGCGCATCTGGGAAACCGAGCGGCGCAGCATCCTGTTCGTGACGCACGATATCGAAGAGGCCGTGGCGCTGGCCGATCGCGTGCTGGTGTTTTCGCCGCGCCCGGCCCGCATCATCAGCGAATACCGGATCGACCTTCCGCGACCGCGCAACCTGCGAACACTACGCGCAAGTTCCGAATTTACCGCCTATACCGGCGCGATATGGCAGGCGCTCGGTGATGGCGATCCGGCGACGGGCTGAATTATCGACTCTCGCGAAATTCGAGCAACGTGTTGAGGAACGGAATCAGCAGCGTGAGCGAAGCCTCGCCCTCGCTTATGCGCAGATCCGGAACAGACGAAGCGAGATCGCGGATGCGTGCTGGCTCTGGGGTATCGAACACAATCGCGCCAAAAAAACTCTGCCGGCCACCGGCCTCGACGCATTGTTCCCCATATCGCTCGCGATAGCGCGCGGGCGACATTAGCGTGAGACGAAAACCGTGGGACAACGCGATCGTCCAGTCATCGCCTCGCCGTTCGGAAGGCGCTTGTGCCGCCTCGGCATAGCGCGGCACGTCGGCCTCAAAGTTTGAAGTCACAATCACCAGTTCGCTCAAGGCCCGAACGCCATTGGGATGCGACATCCACGGGCGATGCCAGACCAGTTCGGGCGTAAAATGCTGGCAGTAATACACCCGTCCCGCTTCGAATAATTCCGGCGCGGTGCGCGCCGTGCGGAAGCGCGCCAGATGCTCGACGCCGTCGATCGTGACCGGCCGCGAAAAACTCTGCGGCTCGAGCATCCCAAGGCCGCTGTCCCGCAGCGTGCGCTGGCATGCGTCGATATCGGCGGCCTGAAACACCAGTCCGTTCAATCCGCGTGGACTTTCGAGCACATCCTTGCGCAAGACGTCGGTGCCCGACGGCAGCCCGACCAGTTCCAGATAGTCGTGTTCGAACATCACGAGATGATTGATGGAGCCGAGTGAATGATAGCCGCGCGGCGTTAACGTGAAGCCGAGCCGCGCCATCAGGCCGGCGGCGCGGTCCATATCGAACAGGGTGTTGATCACGACATGATCGAGCGCGAAGGTCATGCGGATTGGCTCCCGGTGATCACGGGGATTTGGCCGCGGTCGATATGCGGAACGGCCTCGACAAGTTCACGGGTATAATCAGTTTGCGGATTTTCGAACAGCACCCGGCTCTCGCCGGCCTCGACAATGCTGCCGTTGCGCAAGACGATAGTCCGGTCGCACATCATCCGCACCACATTGAGATCGTGACTGACGAACAGCAGCGCCAGGTTATCCTCGCGCCGCAGCCGGTCCAGGAGTTGCAGCACGACCGCCTGCACCGAGACATCGAGCGCCGCGGTCGGCTCGTCCAGCACGAGCAGCCGCGGCCGGCAGGCGACGGCACGCGCGATGCCGACGCGGGCCTTCTGGCCACCGGAAAGCTGATGCGGAAAGCGTGATAATAGCTCGACAGGCAACCCCACACGCATCGCGCATTCCTCGACCCGTTGTCGCAAAGCATCGCCTGGACGCATACCTGAAAGCCGCAGTAGCGGATGGGCGATGCAGTCGAAAGCGGAAAATCGCGGATTGAGGCTCTCGTTGGGGTCCTGAAAAACGATCTGGATGTCTTTGCGGTGCGGCGAGCGGTGAAACTCACGCGCGGGCAGATGCCCGATCGATTCACCGTCGAACAGGATTTCGCCTTCGCTGGCATCGATCAACCGGCAGATCATCCGCGAAGTCGTGGTCTTGCCGGAACCGGATTCACCGACGAGGCCCACGCTCTCGCCGGCCTTCATGGTCATCGAGAAACCTGTCACGGCCGGCGGTCCCTGATCGTAGCGCTTGCCGAGATTTTTTACATCCAGCAGTGGCGGCGTGCCCGGGGGCGGCTCCACTGGTGGTTTGCTGGCGGCGAGAACCGCGAGGTATTCGCCGCGCTCCTCATCGGTCACGAGATCGGCAATATGCGACGTCGCGGTCGGCGACGCCGCCACCAGGCGCTTGGTGTAGACGTGTTGCGGATGACGAAATAGCGTCTCCGGCGGCGCCTCCTCAACCAGACGGCCCTTCTCCATCACCACGACGCGGCGGCAGTATTGGGCCGCCAGTCCCAAATCGTGCGTGATCAGGATGGTGGCCATGCCGCGCTCGGCGGCGATCTTCGCGAGCAGGTCCATCACCACCTTCTGCGTCGTGACGTCGAGGCCCGTGGTCGGCTCGTCGGCGATCAACAGCATGGGATTGCAGGAAATCGCAATCGCGATCATCACGCGCTGGCACATGCCGCCGGAGAGTTCATGCGGGTAGGCGGACATCCGCTTCTCAGGATCGCGAATCTGCACCGCGCGCAGCAGTTTCAGCGCCTCCTCGGAAGCAGCCTGCTTCGACATCCGCTTGTGGCTGAGAATCGCATCGGCGACCTGAAGACCGATCTCGCGGATCGGATTGAGCGCGGCGCGCGGATTCTGGAAAATCATCGACATCGCCGCGCCATGCAGCGCGCGGAAGTCGCTGTCGGGAATCCTGGTGATGTCCTGGCCGCGATAGAGAATCTGCCCCTTCGTCACCCGGCCGGCAGGATCGAGCAGGCGCGTGGTTGCAAAACCCGTGACGGACTTGCCCGAACCGCTTTCGCCGACCAGCCCGAGCATTTCGCCCGCTTCGACCGCGAGCGTGACACCACGCACCGCCTCGACGAGGCCGCGCCGGGTCGAAAAGCTGACGTGAAGATCTTCGATTTGCAAGAGCGGCGTGGTCATGTCCGCATTCGGGGATCGAGAATGTCGCGCAACCCGTCGCCGAGAAGGTTGAAGCACAGCACCGCCAGCATCAAGGCAAGACCCGGAAACGCGACCAGCCACCATTTGCCGGTCGAGATGAAGCGCGCACCTTCCGCGACCATGATCCCCCATTCGGGCGTCGGCGGCCTGACGCCAAGGCCGATGAAGGAAAGCCCGGCGGCGTTGAGGATGGCCCAGCCGAGATTGAGCGACATCTGCACCGCCATCGCGGGCAGGACATTCGGCAACAGAAAACGCAGCACCACCGAAATGTTGCCCTCGCCACTGGCGCGCGCCGCCTCGACCCAGCCGACATTACGGCGCACATTGACCTCGGCTCGGGCAAAGCGGATGTAGAACGGCAGATTGATGATGGCGGTTGCGATGACGATGTTCTCGACGCGATTGCCAAGTGCTGCCACCATCGCCATGGCCAGCACAAACAGCGGGAAAGCCATCATCACATCGACAAAACGACCTACCGCACGGTCGAGCCGGCCGCCCGCATAGCCGCAAAACGCGCCGATGACAGCTCCCAGCACGAAGGAAATTCCAACCGCCGAGACGGCGATGATCAGATCCAGCCGGGCCGCAACCAGCAGCCGGCTGAATGTGTCGCGGCCGAGTTGATCGGTACCGGCAAGATGCGCGTGGCTCGGCGGCAGCAACGCCTGCGAGACGTTGGACGCAATCGGATCGTAAGGCGCGATCGACGGGCCAAGGATCGCAATCAACACCAGGATTGCAACGCCGGACGCGGCGACCGCCGTCAGCGGATTGCCGCGCAGGATCCAGGCCGTGTGACGCAGCGTCGCACTCGGCATTAGATTGACACCCGCGGATCGGCGATACCGTAGAGGACGTCGACAAGAAGATTGACCACGACGAAGATGCTCGCCATCAGCAGCACGAAGCCCTGCACCGGCGCATAGTCGGACGACAACAGCGCATCGAGCGCATAGGACGCGACTCCGGGCCAGGAGTAGACTTTTTCAACCAGCACGTTCGCCCCCAGCATGGTTGAAAACACGATGCCGGCAATCGTGATGACCGGCAGGATCGCATTGCGCAACGCGTAGGTGACCACAATTCGCCACCACGACAACCCGACAGAGCGGGCGGTGCGGACAAAATCGCTGCCGAGCGAGACCAGCATCGAAGCGCGGGTGATCCGCGCCAGCGGCGCAATCACGAACAGCGCCATGGTCACCGCCGGCAGGATTAGCTGGCGAAAGGCGACCCACCAGCCATCGAGATCGCCTGCCAACAGGAAGTCGACCGTCAGAAATCCAGTGCGCTGCGGCGGCAAGGACGTGAAGACATCGATACGCCCGGTCGGATCGGGCGCGAGACCAAGCAGGTAGTAGAAGACGTAGATGAGCAACAGCCCCGACACGAAGGTCGGCACGCAAACCCCGAGCGCACAAAATAGCCGCACCCCGTGGTCGACGAGTGAGCCCGGCTTCAAGGCGGCTATCACGCCAAGTGGAACCGCCGACACCAGCGCGATCAGCAAGGCGGTCAGCGTCAGTTCAAGCGAGGCCGGCAGGCGTTCGCGCAAATCGGTCGTGACCGATTGCCCGGTCATCAGGGACTTGCCGAGATTGCCGCGCCCGACATCATATAAATAGAGCAGCAATTGCTCGGGCACCGGCTTGTCCAAACCCATCTGCTTGCGGATGACTTCGATCTCTTCCTGGCCGGCATTGGGTCCGGAGGCAAAGAACACCGCGGGATCGCCGGGCAAAACCCGCATCAGGAGAAACGTAAAAACCAGCACCCCGAAGAGGGCCGGTAGCGACGACGCAAAACGTCTCGCCGCCCGCATTACTGTTGCGCCAAAGCCTTTCATTACTGACAAAAACTACTTGCGGCTAAGGTCGCGATAATCGACCTGGCGGTGGAACTGATAGGTGTAACCGTCGATCGACTTGGCCATCACCGCGTCCTGGCTTGGTTGCCAAAGCGCGATCTGCGGCATGGTCGCGACGTGGATCGCGTTGAGCTTCTTGGCATCCTCTTCGTACTTTGCCTTGTCGGGCTCGAAACGCGCTTCCTGGGCAATCGCGGTCAGTTCCTTGTTGTCGATGCTGGCGTAGTTCCAGCGCTGATTGCCGGTGTAGAAATTGCGATAGAAATAATCGTTCGAAGGCAGCCACGCGACGATGCCCTCGGTGAAGAAGGGCAGCTTCTTCTCGTTGATCTGCGTCGACATCTGCGCGTCCGGCAGCTTCTGGATTTCGACCTTGATGCCGATCTTGCCGAGCAACTCCTTGACCAGCGCCGCCATCGGCTCGGCCGTCGAGGCCTGGCCGACGTTGAAGCTGAACGTCGTCGAGAAGCCATCCGGCATGCCGGCGGCTTTCAGATATTCCTTGGCCTTGTCGAGATCGAGCTTGACCGGCTGCGGGAACGGAAAAGCAGCGGTGGTCGGCTTACCGTCCGCCCATTCGGCGCCGAACAACGGCGTGCCGCGGCCGAACAAGGCGGCCTTGAACATATCGTCATAGGGTAGCGCAAAAGCGATCGCGCGGCGGACGTTGATGTTGTCGAACGGCGGGATCGTGTTGTTCATCGAGATGAAGGTGACGGCGTTATATTGCGGCGTCGAAATCACCTTCAGCGTGCCTTTGCTCTCCAGCGACTGGACGTCGCTGGCCTGCAAATCGACGGTGATGTCGGCATCGCCGCGCTCAACGAGGTTGGCGCGGGTCGCAGGCTCCGGCACGGTCTGCACAATCACCCGCTTGAAGGACGCGGATTTTTCGGGTGTGCCGCGATTCCAGGCCTCGTTACGCTTCATGATGACCTGCTCGCCCGGCTTAAAGCTCTCGATGACATAGGCTCCACTGCCGGCGGTGTGCTCTTTGAGCCAGCCGATCGCCCAGGGATCGTCGGCCGTCGCATTGGCTTTCGCGACCTTCGAATTGATGATGATCGGGTAGACAGTGGCGAGATTGGGCAGCGCGAGCTTGTCCGGCTTCGGCAGCGTGACCTCAAACGTCAAGGGATCGATCACCTTGAACTGGTCGGCATTGGTCATCGAACCCGTCAGCAGCTGCGCCTTGCCGAGCACAGGCGCCGTCACGGCGCGGTCGAGCGACCATTTGACGTCTTCGGCGGTTACGGGCGAGCCGTCCTGAAACTTGGCGTCCTTGCGCAGATGGAAGGTGAGCTTCAGCCCGTCGGAGCTGACATCGTAGGATTCGGCAAGTTCACCGGTGATCTTGTCGAGGTCGAACACCCACTTTCCATTGAGTTGCTTGCGGCCGAATGACACCAGACGGTCATAGGTGCTCAAACTCACCGCGAAGGCCTCGCGGGTCGATCCCGGCACGTTCGGATCGAGCGTGTTGACCGAAGCTCCGGTGACGTAACGCAGCGTCTCCGCGCGGGACTGCGCCGAAACCGGCTCCGCGCGAAGCGTAAACGCGAGAGCGGCGAACCCGACCAAGGCAAAGCTGCAAATCCGAACCCGCATTGTTTTATCCTCTGAATTCAACCAGGAAACCCGCCCGAAACCGCAAGGGCACACCGTTCCCATTGTGCCTTTAAGCAAATTGTGCGCCAAGCGACATTTTCGCCTGCCCCGGTTTCAACGACCTGATTTTGCCGGGATCACGGCCTGCGGCACGTCGTAAGCCTTGAACGAATTCCAGTGCCTCTCAACGTCGGCGCGGAACAGGCCGCGGGTCAGGCCATAGACCAGCTTGGGAATCGCGGTCGTCATGGCGTTGATCGACGAGCCGGACGGGCCAAAGCTCATGGTTGAGGCAAAGGCAAACAGGTGGATGTTGCTGATCCAGGGCGTCGCGCCCGCGATGCGTTCGGTGAACGCGTAATCGTCGGCAAGATAAGGATAGCGGCCTAGCCGCGGGCTCTGTTCATCGTCCGGCGGCTGATAGCGATCGGCCCAGGTGGCAATATTGCCGGCACATTTCTTTAGTTCGCCGCGCTCGGTGAAATCGATCTCGGTCCCGGCGCCGCAGATGACAAAATGCGCCGACAATGCGCCCTCAGGCGTCTGCAATTGGATAAGATCGCCGACCTCATGCGCCGCCTCGACCGGCGAACCCTCATGCAGATGGAAATTGGAAAACCTGGCGCAGCGGTCCCAGGTCGCCTGCGGGAAACCTTCCCGCAATTCGAGGATGGCGCGCATGAAGCGCCAGCGCCAGACATCGTCGAGATCGCAGAAATGCCGCAGAAAGCCACGGAACGTCAGCCAGCGATAGGGCTGGATCACCTGGATTTTGGCCCGGCGGCACAGAAGATGCACTTCCGCTGCGCACGCTTCGAGCGCTGTAGCCGCGTTGTCGAAAGCGGTCGCGCCGGCGCCGATCACCGCCACGGTTCGGCCGGCCAGCGCTGCGAAATCGATCGGGTCGGACGCGCGCGCGACGAGCTTTGCCGGCAGGTGGCGAAGCGGCTCGGGAATCGACCAGTTGCCCATCGCTTCCTGGCCGGTCGCCAACGCGATCTTGCGTGCGTAAAGGATGTTGGTTGCACCTTCATGCGCCACCGTTGCGGCCAGTAATCCATTTGCCGCGGGCGCGATCTCCAGAAGCTCGCACCCGTTGCGCACGTTCAGACCCACCGCGCGCTTGAACCAGACCAGGTATTCGGCCCAGAGCTTTCGTGGAATCAAATCCAGCGCCTGCCAATTCTCCTTGCCAAAGCGCGCTTCGTGCCACGACTGATAGGTGAGGCTCGGTGTATCGAGATCGGGCCCGGTGAAATCCTTCGGGCTGCGCAAGGTGTGCATGCGCGCATAGGACAACCACGGGCCTTCCTGGCCCTCCCCGGCTTTGTCGATGATCAGGATATTGGTGACCTGCGAGCGCTTCAGGCCGAAAGCGATGGCCAAACCGGATTGGCCGCCACCGACGATGAGAACGTCCAGCGCCGGCTGGCCGTCCGGCCCGAGCTTCGGTTCGAGCCAGGACGCCGACGGGTGCGACGTCTTGGCGAGATCTTCACGTACCTGCGCCTCCAACGCGATCAGGGCGCTGCTCATGCGGCAAGCCATCCGCCATCGACGACCATCACGGTTCCCGTGGTAAACGATGACGCCTCGCCGGCGAGATAGAGTGCGGCCTCCGCCACTTCTTCTGCTTGACCAAAGCGCTTCATGGCATGGCGGTTGCGCGAGGTCTCGCGGACCTTCTCGACATCCGTGTGCCGGGCAAAACTTCGGTTCAACAGCGGCGTGTCGATCGCGCCGGGCGCAATGGCGTTGACGCGGATTCCGTCGGTGGCGAAATCGACCGCCATGGTCTTGGTCAGGCTGATGATGGCGCCCTTCGCCGCGATATAGGCGCTGTTGCCTCTGCCACCCGCGATCGCCAGTTGCGAGGCCACGGTGATGAGGGAACCTTTACCCTGCCGTTGCATCTGCGGGATGACCGCGCGCGCCCACAACCATGTGCCGCCGACATGGGTGCGAAACACCGCATCCCAATCAGCGGGATCCGTTGTCACCACCGTGCCGCCGCAGGACCATCCGGCCGCCGTCATCAGTACATCGACACGGCCATGCCGCGATACGACCTCTTCAATGGTCGCCTTGGCGAAATCGCCATCGCCCACATCGCCCTGATGCGTCGATCCCTCGCCGTTCGCGTGACGAATAGCGTCAAGCGTTTCATTCATGCCGGCTTCGTCGCGATCGACCAGCGCGACGAAAGCGCCTTCGCGGGCGAACAACAACGCACTGGCGCGGCCAACGCCGGAGCCCGCACCCGTGATAACCGCGATCCGGTCCTTCAGCCGCATGTCACATTCCCTCGCCATGACGGATCCACCAATCGTTCAGAGCGGCCGCGGAATCCGCGCAGCCAAAGCGGGCACGCCAGCCGAATTCCTCCGCCATGCGCGCGATTGAGAGCGGCGCGCGGTCCGTATCGCTGTGCAGATCGACCGTCGGCGCCTCGCCCGGCGTCGCCAACCGGCAGACGAAGCCGGGATTAAGGTCCGCGAGATGTTGTCCCCATTGCAGCGCCGTCCACTCATTACCAGTCGATATGTTGTAGAGGCCGTACCTGGGCTTTGGAGCCTCCACCAGTAGCACTACGGCATCGGCGACGTCGGGAGCGTAGATCCAGTCGCGGACTCCCGGCCGCGGCAGCACCGCCGCTTTTTGCTGCTGTAAGGCCGCGACGATCTGCATCTGCGGGCTCGGCGTATCGCGCACGCCCGTTAGGCGCTCCCACGGTCCGAACACGCCACTCAATCGCACGGAGACGATATCGGACCGCCACAGATCGGCGAGGCGCGCCGCCACGCGCTCGGAGGAAAATTTGGTAATGGCGTAAAGCGAAACTGGTTCGCACGGCAGCTCTTCGTCCAGCAACGCGTGGCGGAAGGCAGCGGCGCCAAACGCCGACCCCGACGACAGATTGATAATCCGCTGCACGCGCTGGCGATGCGCCGCCATCAGGATCGGCACCTGCGCCATCAGATTGACATGCAGGATCGACTGCGGATCGGCGGCCTCGCGCGCGGGACCTGCGGTGATCGCTGCACCGAGAATGATCGCATCGAAGCCGCGCGCGATGGTCGCCTCAATGGCGTGTGATTCTGTGATGTCCCCCGCGACCACATCAAGCGCATTACCAAAACCCGAGAAAGCCTGACCTGCGGCGCGGGGCAAGGCTCCGCGGTCGAACAAGGTCACGTTATGACGTCGCGCAAGCAGCGCCGTGGCGATATTGATCCCGACGAAACCGGTGCCGCCAAAGATCAGGATGTTCAATGCCCCAAGCCCCCATGCTTCAAAGTCGATTGCCTCTCACAGCAACGTCGCGCCGAAATTCGTTTTCGGATCCATATCCGCCACCAATCGCCCGGTGGGTTTTGCAGCTTCGCCCCCGGAGCGCGCGAGGAAACGGCCCGAGCCGGCCTCTGCCATCCGTTTGCCGTCGGCGACGACCGCCCGCCCGCGCGACACCACCGTCACCGGCCAGCCGCGTAAAGTTCGGCCGGCATAGGGCGTATATCCGGTGAGGTCATGCATCATCGCATCCGACAGCGTGACTTCGCGCGAGGGATCCCAAATCGCGATGTCGGCGTCTGCGCCGATCGCAATCGAACCCTTACGCGGATGCAGATTGTAGATTTTCGCCGGCGCCGTGGCAGTCAACTCGACAAATTTTTCCAGGCCGAGGCGGCCTTTCGACACCATCGCGTCGAACAGCAGCGGCAGCCGTACCTCGAGCCCCGGCAGGCCATTGGCCACCTGCTTGAAGTTCGGATTGGGGCCGGCGCGCAACTTGCCGTTTTCATCGAAACGATAGGGCGCGTGATCCGAGGAAATCGTCTGGAGATCGCCGAGCGCCAGCGCCTGCCACAGCGCTTCCTGATCGGCCACCGTCCGCGGCGGCGGGCTGCACATCCACTTCGCGCCCTCGGCGCCCGGTTTGTCCAGATCCTCGGCGGTGAGAAAAAGATATTGCGGGCAGGTTTCGGCGAACACCTTCAGCCCCTCGCCACGCGCGTTGCGGATCACCCTGGCGCCTTCGGCGGTCGAGACGTGAAAGATCATGATCGGCTGGTCGACCAATGCGGCCATCCCGATCAGGCGGCTGAATGCGTCGGCTTCCGAAAAGCGCGCGTGACTGATCGAATGATATTTCGGATGGGTGTAGCCGCGCGCCAACAGCCGTTTCACCATCCAGGCAATGATGCCGTGGTTTTCGGCATGGGCGCATAGCATGGCACCGGATTCGCGCGCCGCGACGAGGATGTCGAGTAAGGGTTCGTCGTCGATCTTCAACCGATCGTAGGTCATGAAGATCTTGATCGAGGCATGCCCCTCCTTCACCAGCGCCGGAATGTCATGGGCCAGCGTCTCCACGGTCGGGTCGGCGATGATCATGTGAAAGGCATAATCGATCACCGCGCCCTTTTGGGCGAGCGCATGATAGTCGCTCACGACCTGCGGCAGATGCATGCCGACATGCTGGGCCGCAAAGGAGATGACCGTGGTGGTGCCGCCGAAAGCCGCCGAGGTCGTCGCGCTTTCGAAAGTGTCGGCGTTCATGATACCCGCGGCCGAAAGCTGCTCGATATGGGCGTGGCTGTCGACGCCGCCGGGCAACACCAGTTTGCCGCGCGCATCGATCTCGCTCCGGCCGGCAGGCAGGTCACGGCCGATGGCTGCAATGGTTTCACCTGATATGCCGACATCAGCCTCGAACACGTCGGACACGGTCGCTACGCGCCCGCCGCGGATTACGAGGTCATAGGCCGGTTCGGTCATGCAATTCTCCGAGATAACAAGGGCCATCGAGACAAAGCCGCGTTTCGAAACTTTTGCAAACTATGCTAATAGCTGCAAGGCATAGCTAAGTTGCAAGGAAAAGCATGTCCCGCCCCCGCATCCTCGTGATCAACCCCAATTCCAACGTGACCGTGACTAAGGGCCTGGAAGAAGCGCTCAAGCCGCTCGATTTCGCCGATGGTCCGGAAATCGTCTGCACCACCCTGGCCGAGGGACCTTACGGTATCGAAAGCCAGGCCGACGTCGACAGCGTGGCGATGCCGCTGCGGCGGCTGATCGAAAGCGACAACAGCGCTTCGGCTTTCGTCATCGCCTGTTACAGCGATCCCGGCCTGCATGTCTGCCGCGAGGGAACCGACCGGCCGGTGTTCGGTATCGCCGAATGCGGCGTGTTGACTGCGATGACGCGCGCTGAAACCTTCGGCGTCATTGCGATCGCGCAACGCTCGATCCGCCGGCACATCCGCTATCTCCGCCAGATGGGATTGATGGATCGGCTGGCCGGCGAACGGCCGCTGAACATGAGTGTCGCTGAAACCGCCTCCGGCGAAGGGACGCTTGCGAAGATGATCGAGGTCGGGCGCGCCTTGAAAGAACAGGATGGCGCCGGCGCCATTGTTATGGGCTGTGCCGGCATGGCCCGCCTGCGCCGCGGGCTGGAAGATGCGCTTCAGATTCCCGTGATCGACCCGACGCAAGCCGCCACTGCGATGGCGCTCGGCACGGTTCAGCTTTCGCAGAACTAGCCGCCTTTCTCATCCTTTAGGCTCGCCACCTTCCGCCAGAACACGCGCGGCCCATTGGGCATGGTTCTCGCGATCCATCGCAAACGGCTCACGCTGATAGGTATAGAGATTACCGAACAGACGGCCGATCGGCCGGTAAGCAGCAAAATCGACATACATGCTTCCGGTGTCGAGCAGACCTTCGCGCGCATGGACGCGAAGGACTTCGCCGACCAGAAGTTCGCGGCCGGGACCGAAGGCCAGTGAAACGCTGCGCTTGCATTCTAGCGCGAATGGCGCAGCCGCCAAGCGCGGCACCTTGATGTCGACCGACGGCAGCGTGGCAAGCCCGAGCGCACTGACTTCGCTTTCACCGGCGGGGAAATCGACCGCGCAATCATTCATGACTTTGGCCAGCGCCTCATCCACCATCTGGACCACGAACTCGCCGTCGCGGTGGATATTGCGCGTAGTGTCTTTCGGCGCGTGATCGGGCTTGTGCTGCAACCCCAGCACGATCAGCGGCGGATCTTCGGAAAAGACATTGAAGAAACTGAACGGCGCCGCGTTGACGGCGCCATTGACGTCGAGCGTCGTCACCAGCGCGATCGGCCGCGGCACGACGACCGCGCACAACAGCTTGTAGCGATCATGCCGGGATAAATCACTGAGCAGGAGACCTGACATCACCGTCCATCAAGCTTCCGGAGGCGGCACGGCGCCGACGCGGCTCGTGATCAACCCGTAATGTTCGATACGGCGATGACGGGCGAAATCGAAGATGGTCTTCTTGCCGAACACCGTCGCGTCGAGATCGCACGGATGAACCAATAACTCGTCATCCTCGGTCTTGGCTTCCGCGACAATCTCGCCATTGGGATCGACAATCAGGCTGCCGCCGATCAGCGGAAAGCCGTCCTCGACGCCGGCCTTGGCGACCGCGACGACCCATGTCGCATTCTGGTATGCCCCGGATTGAACCGACAGACGATTGTGAAACAACCGCTTCTCCGGGCCCTCATCGCTCTTCTGCGAGTTGACGGAAGGCGTATTGTAACCGAGCACAACCATCTCGACGCCTTGCAGGCCCATCACGCGATAGGTCTCGGGCCAGCGCCGGTCATTGCAGATCGCCATGCCGAAAATGCCGCCCATGTTGCGCCACACCGGAAAACCGGTATCGCCGGGTTCGAAATAGCGCTTCTCCAGATGCTGGAAGGCGCGCTCGGGATCGAATTCCGAATGGCCCGGAAGATGCGTCTTGCGATATTTGCCGACGATTTTTCCGGACTTGTCGGTGAGGATACAGGTATTGAAATGATGTCCGTCGGGCGTCAGTTCGGCGTAGCCGAAACTCATCGCCATTTGGTATTCAGCGGCGCGGGCGAACAGCGGCATCGTCGCCGCACTCGGCATCTCGCGCTCGAACCAGGCATCGACCTCGGCCTGATCCTCCATGTACCAACGCGGGAAAAACGTCGTCAGGGCCAGTTCCGGATAGACGATCAGATCGGCCCCGCGCGCCTTGGCTTCATCCATGAGCGCAAGCATGCGCGGAATGACGGTCTGACGGCTCTCGGCACGCTGAATCGGGCCCATTTGAGCGGCGGCGACATTGATGACACGCATGTGGACGAGCTTTCGTTAATTTTATCTCGCGCTGCAATGACCAAAAATCGAGCACGTTTTTGCAGCGCATACACGACGCCAAGTCTTAGGATCGTTTCATGCGAAGTCAATTCGGTTCGCGGCACAAACCCCGCACCTCATGGCAGGCCTGATATGGCAACAATATCCAACCCGCATCATCGACTTGTGATCCGGCGCGTCGCGATCGGCCATGTTGCTTTCGACGGCAAATTCTGGTCAATGCAGACAAGAAGCTAAAAAGAAACGAGAGGAAACACCATGATCGCGCCAGTCCGGGCAACCCCCACCTCGCAAACCATCGACCCGCCGCGCGGCCTGACGCTGTTGCGCGATCCGCTCCTCAACAAGGGCACGGCTTTCACGGAGACCGAGCGGGACGAACTTGGCCTGCGCGGTTTTTTGCCGGCCCACGTGCTTTCAATGGAGGAGCAGGTGGCGCGCGTTCTGACCAACCTGCGCAGCCTGCCCAACGATCTCGAAAAATACATCGCGCTGAATTCGCTGCATGACCGCAATGAGGCGCTGTTTTTCCGCGTCGTCTGCGACAACATCGATGAAATCCAGCCGCTGATCTACACGCCGACCGTGGGCCTCGCCTGCCAGCGTTTCGGCCTGATCTTCCAACGGCCGCGCGGCATGTTCATCAGCATCAACGACCGCGGCCGCATCGCCGAACTGCTCGGCAACTGGCCCTATCAGGCCAAGCTGATCGTCGTCACCGACGGCGAGCGGATCCTGGGGCTTGGCGACCTCGGCGCGCACGGCATGGGCATTCCGGTCGGCAAGCTTTCGCTTTATTCCGCCTGCGCCGGCATCCACCCGGAAAATTGCCTGCCCGTCGTGCTGGACGTCGGCACCAACAATCAGGATCTTCTGAACGACCGTTATTATATCGGCCTGCGCCAGAAACGCGTGAGCGGACAGGCCTATGATGACTTCGTCGACGAGTTCGTCACCGCGGCGCGCGAAGCCTTCCCGGGTGTGCTGATCCAGTTCGAGGATTTCGCCAATCATTCCGCGTTCCGCCTGCTGCATAAGTACCGTGACGACATTCCGGTCTTCAACGACGACATCCAGGGCACGGCCGCGGTCGCGCTGGCCGGCTTGTTCTCCGCGCTGCGTGTCCGTGGCGGCAATCTTGCCGAGCAACAGATCCTGTTCCTGGGCGCCGGAGAAGCCGCAACCGGCATCGCCGATCTCATCGTCTCGGCGATGATGGCCGAAGGCCTTTCCGAGGCCGAGGCTGTCAATCGCAACTGGCTGGTGGATTCACGCGGCCTGGTCGTCAAGGGCCGCGCCGGTCTCACCGAGCACAAGTTGCGTTACGCGCACGAGCATGCGCCGCTCGACGACTTCCTGACGGCCATCCGGACGCTGAGGCCTACCGCCATCATCGGAGTCGCGGCCGTCGGCGGCGCCTTCACGCCGGAAGTTCTCAAGGCCATGGCCGAGATCAACGACCGGCCGATCGTGTTTGCGCTCTCCAATCCGACCTCCAAGGCCGAGTGCTCGGCGGAGGAAGCCTATCGCTACACGGAAGGCCGGGCGCTGTTTGCCTGCGGCAGCCCCTACGATCCGGTTCAGCTTGACGGCAAGACCTTCGTGCCGCGCCAGGGCAACAACTCCTACATCTTCCCCGGCGTCGGCCTCGGTGCGGTCGCGAGCGGCTCCAAACTTGTGACCGACGAAATGTTCATGGCGGCCGCGCACACGCTAGCCTATCTCGTCACCCCTGAAGATATCGAACAGGGCAGCCTCTATCCGTCGTTGCCGCGCATCCGCGAAGTCTCGGCTCACATCGCCGAGGCGGTCGCCGAGGTCGCCTATAAACGCGGGCTGGCGACGGCGCCAAAGCCGAACGACCTGATGGCCTTCATCGAATCGCAAATGTACGACCCGCATTACTGACAAAGCCCAGGCGCGAACGCGGGCCGGACGGAGAAGCCGCTTTCGCGGCTATCCGCCTTCCGGGTCGCCGTCGGTCAGATAGTCCCACATCCGCTCCCGGATGCGCCCGGCCCAGGTGGCGCGGCTCTTGATGTCCTCGTCGCTCATGATGCCGACATCATCCATCCCTGCGGCCAGGAATTCGAGTTCGACGCGGGCGGCGTCCTCCGCATACCAGGTCAGGACCACCGCTTCCTCGATGCTCGATCCGGCCGTAACCAGCCCGTTTCCGCGCATGAAGATCGCGCCGGCATTTCCCAGCGTCACGGCGAGCCGGTCGGTCAGTTCGTCCGACCGCAAGAGCTTGGGGTCGTCCCACAACGGCGGCTGCGGCGCGAAATAGGCGCCATAGCCGTAGCGCGCCTTCGGCGTCCTTCGCATCGCGCCAAGTGTCATGGCTTTGGGCGGGGTCGAGCGCACCACGCCCTGCACGTCGGGCCGGCGGCGATAGATATCGCGATGGATGCGCACCTCGCCGAGAACGCCTTCCGGCAGCGGCCCATGCACCGAGGCCACCGCGCACGCCTCGCCCGCGGTCACCATGCCGAGCGGGCGCGGCGGCGAGACAAGGAAGGTGTCCGCATCGATGCGCGCGCTGCAATGGCCGTAGGCGTGCACCATGCCGTGCCGCGCGAGCGCGCGACCGGCCATACGAACACGAAGGGCAAGTTCCTTCAGATCAGACATTCTCAGGTCCTCAATGTGGCACAGCAACCGGACGCGCCGCCGCCGCGTCCCCCGGCGAAGCCGCGCCGAGCGGCGCCGACATCGTCGATGAATCGAACAGGAAACAGATCAGCGCGGAGAGAAACGGCAGTCCCACGATCTGGATTTCGGCCGCGGTCTGCCAACCGAGGTTGCTCACCAGCAGGCCGAGAATATATCCGGAGACCGCTCCCGCGCCGTAAAACGCCGTCACGAACAGGCCCGCGGCGCGGCCCGCGAGCGGAAGCTGCACCGCCTTGGTGAAATAGGTCGCGACATTGACGAACAAGGTGCCGCCGCCCACCGCGCCCCACACGATCTGGGCCGCCGCCAGCGCCATGAAGCCGGTGATGGCGTGAAACAGCAGGTAGCCGATGATGGAGGCAACAAAGAAGGCGACGCCAAGCAGCGCCTTCGCCGAAAAGCGGTCGCCGAGCCAGCCGCCGCCGATCGAGGTCAGACCGCCGATGCCGAAACAGCTCATCAGCGTGGCGGCGTCGCCGGGAGAAAACTTGAGACTTTCGCGCAAGTAAGTCGGATAAAGTCCGAAGTAGGACTGCAACGTCAGCCCCCACAGGATCGCCAGCACGATCAATACAAAGACGTTGCGGTTGAACAGCGTTCCACTGACGTTCTTGTCCGCCTCGGTCGCGGTATTGGAAATCAACTCGCTGAACCAGGGGCGCACGAAAGCATAGATCGCGATAATCGCGATGCCGCCGAGCACGGCGTAGCCAACCATCGGCGCCCGCCAGGTCTGGTAGTTCGTCAGGAGATAACCGGCCAGCAGCGGCCCGACGATGGCGCCGATGCCATAGGTGAAGCTCAGGGCGCCGACCGCCGAGGAGCGGTAGCTGGTGAAGTAGTTCGACGCGATGGCGATCAGCGCGGTGATCTGCATCGCCTCCCCTACCCCGGTCGCGGCACGATAGAACAACATGTCGGCAAAGCCATGGGCGATGACGGTAATGCCGGTGCCGACCGAGAAGATGAAAATGCCGAGCGACACCACGAAGCGGCGCGTGAAACGCGCGAGCAGCCAGCCGGTCGGAATGCCCGCCACCGCCATGCCCAGGGTAAAGATGGTCGACAGCAAACCACCCGCCGCCAGATCGAAGCCGTATTCTTTGCGGACCTCCGGCAGGATCAGCGGGAAGACCTGACGGTCCATCGCGTTCATCGCATAGGACGCAAGCAGCACCGCGAACATCAAAATTCCAGCCGACAGGTTTTTCCGGTCACTCCGATCGGCATTTGCCCCTGACATTGCATTCCTCCCCGTTGTTTTATTGTTTTGTGTTTTTATTGTTTTGTCGTTTTGTTGGTTCGCGGCATCAGCTCGCGGGCGGTGGGCTGCCGGTTTCCGCCACATACCAATCATGGATGGCTCCCGCCGTCATGAAGGCGGTGCCGCTCTTTGACGCCATGTGCGCCAACGTTTCGCGCAAGACCGCAATCCGGTGCGGGGCGCCCATGATGAACGGATGCACCACCATCGCCATGACGCGCGCATTGGTCTCGCCCTCGGCGTAGAGCTCTTCGAACTGCGCGATCGCGCGCGCTTTATATTCGGCCGCGGTGTGATGCTGCGTCAGGATGATCGGAATATCGTTGATCTCCTGGGTAAAGGGCATGCTGAGGAGCGGACGGGTCTTCGTCTTCAGCCATGTCGGCTGATCGTCATGCACCCAATCGCACACATAGAAGAAGCCCTCTTCGGCCAGCACGTCTGGCGTATTCCACGTCTCCGCCAGACCAGGACCGACCCAGCCCCGCGGCGCCTGACCGGTGAACTGCGCAATGACCTCGCGGGTCCTGCGGATGTCGGCGCGCTCGTCCTCGACCTTTTGCAGATTCTTCTGGGTGTAACCATGCGCGATGAACTCCCATCCGCGCTCACGGGCGGCTTCCGCGATCGGCGCGTAGGTTTTGACGGCGACGCCGTTGATGGCCATCGAGGCCTTGATGCCGAACTTGTCGAGCGCATCGGAGAGACGCCAGAAGCCGACGCGATTGCCGTATTCGTGCCAGGTCCAGTTTGGAATGTCCGGCGTCGGAACGCCGCCGGCCGGCGGGGTGTTCACCGTTCGCGGCATTGGCGAGTTGATATCCCATTCCTCGATGGAGACCAGTACCCAGACCGCAATGCGCTTGCCGTCCGGCAATGCGAGTTTCGGCCGGCGTGTGATCGGCGAATATGGAATACGCTCCATCGGCAACATGGCAGCAGGACCTCTTGACGGCGTGTGGACCGGCGATGCGGCGCTGGTCAAAGTTGCGGGCTCGATGTCGAGCCGGCCGGATTGCCGGCGGCGTGCAACGAGTGTCTAGTTGTGACAAGGTCACAGCGCGTTATGCAAGAGGTATTGCAGATGAGCCGCTATGACGGAGTGACACTGAAATTCAACCGAAAGGTTGGCGAGGGCGACGTCTCACGTTTTGCTCGATGATGCCGCCGGCGACGCGCAAATGCACCGCAGGCCTTATGACGAAGATTGAGCGCCTCTAACGAGGTGATACCGGGATGATGATGACGGCGAGCGAAACCTACACCGAACCCACAACCGACTACTGGCAGGAGCTGACGACGGAGATTCCCGCTCGCTTCTCGGCAGGTCCACCTTATCGTTTCGGCTATCCCGTCCATCTGCCGTGCGATCGCGTCCTGGTTTTGCCGCTGCGCCAATTGCCCGACGGCCACCACGCCGTCGCCTCTCTCATTGCCAACCAGGCCTCGAGCATCGTTGTCGCGGCGCTGGCGGAGCAAATGGCCACACAGGCCCGCGCGCTCCACGCCGAGGTCATCGTCGGATTGCCGACGCTAGGCCTCGCCTTTGCCTCTCTGGTGGCCGAGCGACTTGGACAATCACGCTATGTGCCGCTCGGTTATTCGCGCAAATTCTGGTACGACGACGCGCTTTCCGAGCCGGTCACCTCGATCACCAGCCCGGAGGCCGGCAAGCTTCTGCGGCTGGACCCTAACCTGCTTCCGCTGATCAAAGGGCGACGGGTGGTGCTGGTCGATGATGCGATCTCAACCGGTACGACCGCGGTCGCTTCGGTACGTCTGTTGCAGAAGATCGGCATCGAGGTTGCCGGCATGGTCGTCGCCATGAAGCAGACCAATCGCTGGGAAGCGGCGATGGCGCCCTCCGCGCCGCTTGCCATTCGCGCGGTATTCGGCTGTCCGCTGTTCCAGCGTGGCGACGCCGGCTGGCTCCCTGTCACCGAAACGCAGCCTCGCGTTCCCTAGAACACCGGCGGTCGAGCTTATGGCGATAAAAGATGAGAATTGGATCGCGATCTGTCCATCAAGTCGTTTGGCATCGCAAACGATTGTTTGCATGCGGCACGACGCCGTGGATTTTCTGCTGGTTCGGGAAGGCGATCAGGTTTTTGCCTGTGAGCGAGCCTGCCCGCATGAACAGGCCGACCTGAGCCTGGGTCATGTCGCTGACGGACGACTATTTTGCCCACGTCATCTTGCATCTTTCGATCTTCATGACGGCAATATTTCCGCCGGATGGGCCAGCAAGCCGCTGCGGATATTTCCTGCGCGGGTCAAAGACGACCATATCTGGATCGATGCCGCAGCCATCGCCAGGTAGCGACGGAGTACCACCGCGCCATCAGGGCGGACCGAGAAAGGGCTCCCTGGGATGGCAGAATTGCTTCGCTGCCGCGGCGACAGCGCCGCTGACGATATCCCGGTACTCGTCGGAGTCCATCTTGAGTTCTTCATCCCGGTTGATGATGGAGCCCGCTTCCAGCAGCACAGCAGGCATCCCGGTCTTTCTCAGGACCACGAGTTCATCGTGGCTGTAGACACCGGTTTCCTTGTCCAGCAGCGGGTACTGATACCGCCCCATGATGGCCTGGGTGTATTGCCGGGCATATTGCAGGCCCTGAGCCTTCATTTCCTTGGCCAGCAATTCGGCGAACGCGAAGCTCGTCTTGAACTCCGGGTTGTCGTGAGAGACGAACACGGAATAGCCGCTGAAGCGGTCACTGAAGTGGCTTTTCTTGCCTTGGAACTCCCAGTCCTCCAGCAATGTATTGGGCACGGAGTCGTGGTGAATCGACAGGAAAAGGTCGGCGTTCAGATGATTGGCTGCGGCGACGCGTTTGAAGAGGCTCGGTTTGGCCTTGCCTTCGGTCAGAAGCAACCTGGTCTCGGCAAAACCTTCCGCCTTCAATTTCTGCTCGATCCGCTGCGCGAGGTGCAGGTTGAAGGCAAATTCGGGGACGTTGCGGGCGCTGGTTGCACCTTCCGACTCCGCAGTATGTCCGACATCGAGAACGATCCGGAATTTCTTCGGATCGCAGACCGAGGCCGCCGGTTTCAGAGCGTTCAAGTTGGCCGGCCCGAGCACCGCAAGCTTGACGTGATCGGGCTTTCGCGGAACCGCGTGCCTGGGCAAGGCGGCGGTCTTTCGCGAGGCGACGTGCTGCCTGGACGATTTTCCGTCCTTCGACGAGCCTTTGAACATATCAGACAGCCAGCCCGCAGTACTCGCCTCAACCGGCAGCAACATTAATGCGGCCGTCACAGCGACGATGCGGCGGAGCCGAATGTCGAGGAAGACTGAGCGTACGAATTTTTGACCTGACGACAGCAATCGCTGCTCTCCCCAGAATGATCTCTTCGCACCTCAAGATACACCCTTACCGCGCCTTGATCTCGTCATATCTCGCGAGCGCTTGTTCAAATTTGGCATTGAAGAGCCACATCGCGGCAAGGATTTCACGGAAGGTTGCAGACGTTTTTGCCCTGTCGGCATGTCCAAAAGCGAAAATGCTGTTGTTTCGCAGATAACCCATGATCTTCGGGTCGGAAACTCTGTAGTCGAGCAGATTACCCGACATCAGTGCGGACCTGGTCGGAGTGGGAACAATCTGGATGAGCTCAAACAGCTTCATTTGATCGATCGGATCTGGCAGCGTTTTCACGATCGCCGCCACTTGCGGAAAAATGTCAGCATGCGCGCTCATAAGGGCGTCTCTTACGGCGGTCCAATGGTTGAGCCGGTGATCCAGATTGCCGATCCGCGCCTCTTCCTTGTCGTCACGTTGGCTCAGGGCTGGATTTAGCGCCGCGATCGACGCTTTTATCGCTGCCCACTTCTTTCGGCCATTTTGATCTTCGAAAGGGCCGGTTTGAAAACTTCCCTTGTATTTGTTCGAGCGCGCATTCCCTGCATTTTGATTGCCATTGGTCTCGGCAAAAAACAACCCCAGGCTGACGCGGCCTGCGGCTTCAGCATTCGTCCTGTCAAGTCCCTTGGCTCGCGCAATCGCCGTTGCCAGGTCGACAACGTCCTTGAATGGCGTGTCTGACTTTTGCGCATTGACCGGCGGCGCATCCATAAGATCGAAAAGAGCCTTGTACTCATCGAGCAGCGGCTCATTGTCGGCGTCAAAATATGCCGGAGGAATCTCGAATTTATTGGGCCTTCCGATTTTGGACGGAAGAGCTTCGGTGAGATCTTTGTACGCGCTCATCATGTTGTTGCGCGCAAGGTAGAGCGCTTGTCCCGGCAAGTTCGGCAGCTCGCGATTCGAATGGATCTGCGCGCGCCGCTGATCCAGGATCGATTCGAAATTTTTTAACGAGGCGTTGTATGCATTGAGTGCATCCGATTGCGCATTTGTGAGGGCGGCCGGCCAAGCCATTGCAGCAGACGTGAAGCCGAAATTGCCGATGGCGGGCGCGGCCAGCGACGCGAAGAAAACTCCGAGAACAAGAGCACCCGTGGGCACGGCGCTGTCGCTTTTAATCCCCATGGCAGGATCCCGATGCCCAGGCTTTACTGGAATGGGTCAATGGATCACAAACACGAACGCGTCGCCCCCGGTGGGACCGAATTTTCCACACGGGGAATCAGGGCACCCGCTACGCCGCCCGGACTGTCGCCAGAAAACTCTCAACCTCTTGCTTCAGGTGTTCGGACTGTTTTCCGAGTTCGCCCGCGGAACTGAGGACCAGTTCGGCAGCGGCTCCTACCTCGCCTGATGCCTTGGTCACGTCAGAAATGTTCTGCATCACCCCTTGTGTCCCCTGAGCTGCCTCCTGCACGCTGTGGGCTATTTCCCTGGTCGATCCGCGCTGCTGCTCGACTGCTGAAGCGATTTTTGTCCCGATGTCGTTGATCTGGCCGATCGTGGCACCAATCTCGCGAATGGCTTCGGCCGTTGTTCCGGTGGCGCTGCGGATCGCCTCGATCTGATCGGCAATCTCCTCTGTCGCCTTGGCGGTCTGTGTCGACAGCGCCTTCACCTCGTTTGCCACCACGGCAAAGCCCCTGCCCGCGTCGCCGGCCCGCGCCGCTTCGATGGTCGCGTTCAAGGCCAGAAGATTGGTCTGCGCGGCAATGTTCTGAATGAGACCCATCACCTCGCCAATTTTCTGGGTTGCTTCCAGCAAGCCTTCCACCATTGTATTGGTGCGATCGGCCTGAGCAACCGCGCTTTGCGCGATCGATGCCGACTGGTCAATCTGACGGGAGATTTCCTGGCTGGATTTCGACAGTTCCTCGGCCGCGGCAGCCACGGTCTGAACATTTGCGGTGGTCTGCTGTGCGGCTGAGGCGACGGTCGTGCTCCGGCGCGTCGTCTCCTTTGCGATCGACGACAGCGACTGCGCCGATCGTTGCATTTCGCCAGCCGATGAAGCCGCGCCGGCGACGATCATGCCGACGCTCTTCTCGAACACGCTCGCGATCCGGTTCATGGCCGACTTGCGCTCCGCGACGGCGAGAGCCGTCGTCTCCTCGCGCTCGGCACGCAGGCGTTCGGCGTCAATCAACCGATCCTTGAAGACGGAAAGGCTGCGCGCAATGTAGCCGATCTCGTTGCGATGCCCGACGAACGGAACCTCGACGTTCAAGTCGCCCTTGGCCAGATCATCCATGGCGCCACATATTTTATCGAGCGGACGAACCAGGCCGCGACCAAGGATGAATGCGGCCATTCCGGCAATGAGCAAGCCGCCCAATCCTCCCAGAGCGATCCAGGTCGCCTTGGCGAACACCACCGCGTCGACATCGTCGGTATAGACGCCTGCCTGGATCGCAAGCATTTGATCGCCCTGGCCAAATCCGGCGGCATAGGTGAGTTTCGGCAGTTCAGGTCCGCCGGTCGCTTTCGGCACCTGGTACTCGACAAAGCCGCCACCGCGCCGCGCCATGCCAACGATATCTTGAATCAGCAATTGACCCTTGCTGTCTTTGAAATCCCAGCGGTTGACATTGATGTATTTGGGGTTGGCATGCACGTAGGTGACGCCGGCATTGGTGCTCCCGGCACCGTAGACTCCAAGATAATCGTCAGACGCGCCCCAGCGCATGGCGCCGATCGCATCAAAGGCAAGACGCCGCGCGTCCTCCGGCGAAAGTTTACCGGCCTTGGCCTTCTCCTCATAGGCCGCTAGAACTTTCGTCGCGGCCTGGACCATGTCGAACACCTTGGTTCGACGTTCCGAGAACACGGTATCGCGGAGCACCATCACCTGGGCAAAAAGCGCGGCGACAAAGACGACGGTCAGCACCGCAATGATCAAGCCAAATCGTTGGTAGACACTAAGATGTCGCATCATAGGCCCTTTGTGATATCGGCGATTTTGACGGTACCTGTTTACGGTTAAACGGTTAACCCAAGATTGAAAAAACCTTCGATAGTGCAGCTCAAGCAGCAGAGCTCTCGCTGGCTATCGGTTCGACACCGGCCATCGGAGCCGATGCGCTGCGGAACTTTTGCGAGTTCATCGTCCTGTCGTCGTATTCGAAGGATCCGGGCGTTTTCGACGGCTTTGCGTGGGTGTCATTTATCGGTGGCGGTCGCCGGTCCCTCCATCATTAAAAGCGTCGCAACAGGGGTATCATCGCCAAAGACCCCAAGGTCGCCGCGCCGACCAGCACCATCAGGCCGGCATTGAACGAGCCGGTCTCTGCGATCAAGGCGCCGATCAACACGGGCGACAGCGCGCCGATGATGTTGCCAATGCCGTTGAACATTCCCACGCCCGACGCAACGGCCCGCGGCGGCAGGATCTGGAGCGACAGCGCGAACAACGGCGGCAGCGCCGAGCCCCAGAAGAAGGCGCTCACCGCAATGAGGATCGCCGCGGTTTGCGCATCAGGCACGACCGATACCGCGTACATGGTTGCGCCAGCACCAAACAGGCCGATCAGGCAGACGATGGCGCGCCGGCCGATCTTGTCCGACAGCGCCGCGGCGAGGACCTCACCGAGGAACATCAGGAAGAACGGCAGGAACGAGAACAGGCTCGTCTGCCGCGGGTCAAAGCCGCGCACCTTGATGAGATAGGTCGGCAGCCAGCTATTGAGGCCCCACAGGTAGACGAGCGCCGCCGAGTTGAAGATGACCAGCATCCAGAAGCGCCAGTCGCGGCAATACAGACCGACCTGGGACAGATACGACGACTGTGCGGCCGGCGCCGCGACCGGCTTCGCAGCCGAGCCCGGCGGATTGTCGCGCAGGAAGAAAATAACCAGCGGCAGGATCACCACGATGTTAAGCAGCGCGAGGAACAGGAAGGCCCAGCGCCAGCCGTAATTCGTTTCAAGGAAGATCATCAGCGGGAAGCCCAGCGCCGATCCGAGCGGGCTGCCGATCATCCAGATCGAGTTGGCGCGCGCCTGCTCGCGTTGCGAAAACCAGCGCTTGATCAGCGAATTGGTAATCGAAAACTGCGGCCCTTCGGCAATACCGAGCAGGACTCGCATCGACAACATCGCGCCGAACGATCCGGCTCCTGCCATCAGCGTCATGAAGACGCCCCAGAAGGCGGTGCCGATCGCCAGCGAGCGCCGGAGCCCGAACAGGTCGCCGACGAATGACAACAATACCCCCGAGCAGCCATAGGCGAACACGAAAGCGGTCATCAGCAAACCCAGAAGCGTCGGGTTGAAGCCCGTTCCCAACGCATCCTGGAATTCCTTGTTGGTGAACAGCACAGCGACGCTGATGCGATCGAAGAACGCCGATAGCACCGCCAGGAATAGAATCAGGGCGACGATCCAGCGAAGCGGTGACGCCGTTCCCGTGGCCGGCTCCGAAGCGCCAGCCGACGAAGCGGCAACGCTGCTTATTCCTGCGTCCGTTGTCATGTACCCCCCGTTTCGTAGTGACGACCGCGTCTTCCGCGGCGGATGCGCGATTGGCGGGCGAGACGGCGCGCGATTCCCGCACCGCCCCGCTCAGGCATCAGCAGACGACTGGAGGCAAATTTAGTGCCGAATCGACCAGACCACCGGCTCGCGCAAAATCGTAAGCGCGATACATATTGGTCTTCACGAGGTACGACGCGCCGCCATAGAATTTCTCGTATTGCTGATGGCGGTTGCCGAATTCGGTGCCGATGAAGTCCCAGGCGAGCCGCATCAAACGCACGCGCTCGCGGGCGCTCATTTTTCCCGACACGAAGTAGCGTTCGATATCGGCGGCCAATTCGGGGTTTTCGAAGTCACGGACCGAGGACGGCAGCGTGATCATCCCGGCCCCGGTCAATTCGCGCACGATATCGATCATATGGGGATTGATCTGGCTCTGCAGCGCCATGACGGCATATAGCGCCGTCTTTGACGGCCACAGGACGCCGTCCGCATCGATCGACGCCACCGTCTCGTGCGAATGCAACATGTTTTCAACGATCGACGCATAGGCGGCAAGCTCGCCCATTTCGACCTGAACCGGCGGCGCGGAATCATTGCCGGTCGCCTCATTCATGCGCTTGGCAAGACCGAGCAGGAAGCGAAGTTTGGTGGCGTAGCGGGCTTGCGCCTGGTGATTGCCGTAGGAATGGGACGGGGTCTGCCACCACTGCTGGAAGCAGAGTTCCGTGTTACGGTAGATGAAGACGCGCTCCCAGGGCACGAGCACGTTGTCGAGCACGACGAAGCAGTCGGTCTCGTCGAAGCGGCTGGTCAACGGATAATCCTCCGCGCTCGTCGCCTGCATCGCGAAGGCGCGCCGCGAGTAGAGCTTGACGCCTGGCGCGTTCAACGGGATCGCAACGCTGATCGCATAGTTCTCATCACCCGGCCGCAGCGGGTGGATGCAGCTCACCTGCA
Organism: uncultured Alphaproteobacteria bacterium; assembly: GCA_963748805.1. Classification (GTDB taxonomy): domain Bacteria; phylum Pseudomonadota; class Alphaproteobacteria; order Rhizobiales; family Xanthobacteraceae; genus Bradyrhizobium. The sequence goes on from CAVVLH010000001.1 coordinate 124,414, forward strand.
CGTAGTCCGCATAGACCGCGCCGGTCGCAAGTTGCTGGCCGCCGCTGACGATGATTCCGGCATCGGTTTCCTTGACGACACCCGCGTAAAGCGTTGGATCGCTTTGCTGGTGCCCCGGCTTGCTGCGGTCGATCTGCGGAGGGACGATCGCATAGACGACGTATTTGTGATTGTCGCGGATATATTTATAGAAGTTGACGACGTTCTCGGCGTATCCGGCCCCGCCGCGCGCGAAGAATTCAGGCTTCGCGGCATAGCCGGCGAAGAAATTTGCCACATGGTCCGGCGTACGGCCCATCAGTCCGAAGGTCTGCTCGGCCCATCCTTCGGCGGCGAGACGCTTGGCGCGAAGGTCGGCGTGCGAGCGCGGAATCTGAAAACAGCGCCACACCGGCCCGCCGGTGTCCGGCGAGGTGTAGGTCATCCGCTCCCGGTTCTCGGGCGCGGCCGCATAGTCGAACAGCCTCGCAAAGGTCCGCGCGCCGTTCGCAAACGCGCGATGCTTGGTCGGGTCGCGCACCAACTCGCCGTCGACAAACACCGATCGCCCGCCGGTGCGCAGGTCATCGAGAAACGAAGCGCCGGTTCGCAGCGGCGTCGCGACGTTGATTTCCACCTCTTTGGGCGCCGTCACGGTCATTTCAACCTCCCTGATGCGACGCCGCTTGGGGCCGAGGCCTGTTCGTCCGCCGCTATAATACTACATATAATAGCTACGAACTGTAGCTATGTGTGAAATGTTGTCAATGTTGATGATGGCGTGATATTTCATCAGCGACTGCGCAAATCGCTGGCAATTCTCAGGACAACAAATGCCCAAAGCCGACGCCTACAGGCCTCCAGTGAGCATTTCTCGGAAAGAATTCCTGATTCGGGGGTCGGATGCGGAGTTTCGCCGAAGCATCTATGCGATGGTGCAAAGCGTCGCGCGCCTGCTTGCCTGCCGGGACGCATTCGGCAAGGAGCTGAACTTAACCCCCAGCCAGTTCGTCGTGCTGATGGGAGTGGCACACGCACAGGGCTCCGGCGGGGTCACCATCCGCGGTCTTGCCGATCACGTTGCGCTCGCCTCTACGCACGTGACGACCGAAGTGAGGCGTCTCGAAGAAGCCGGCCTTTTGGTAAAACGCCCAAGTCCGGTGGACAAACGAAGCGTGCGCGTTTTTCTTCAGCCACGCGGTGAGAAGGAGGTCGCGCGCGTTGCGCCGTTCATTCGCCTTATCAACGATGTGCTGTTCCAGGATATTGATCCGGACGAGCTCAAAACTGCGCAACGCGTCGCTCGCCAGCTCATCCTGAATTCGGAGAGCGCGCTCGCCGAAATCCGGAAGCATCATCTACAGCGCCAGGACCCTTCGCCTGTCGCGGGCCAGCCCGCTGTCACCAGCCGTGGAGCCAAACGTCAGTATCCGGTGGGGTTTCGATCGCCTGATCGGAGTGAAGCCGTCCATACTGTCCGCCGTGGAAAAGCAAAGGCGTCGACGTGGTCCGGCTGAATTCCAGGACCTTGCCCAAGATGATCTCGTGATCGCCACCCTCGTGGGTAGCGTAGGTCTGGCATTCGAAAGTCACCAGACCGCCGCGTAGCAGGGGCGCGCCGCTCTTGCCGCGTAGCGGTGCGAGACCGTTCCACTTGTCGGCGCCGCCACGAGCAAAGCGGTTGGAGAGATCGGTTTGACTCTCGGCCAGTACCGTGACGCCAAAATGCGTCGCCTTAAGCCACAGCGGCAGAGTCTGCGCCGACCGCGCCAGGCTGAACAGGATGAGCGGCGGCGCCAGCGAGACCGAGTTGAACGAACTTACCGTCGCACCCAGCAAAATCCCGTCGACCTCGGCCGTCACCACGCAGACACCGGTCGCGAACTGGCCAAGCGCGTCGCGGAACTCCCGATCTGTAAAGCTCATTGCGCGACTCTCCTGCGATGTGAAGCTTCCCGGCGGTCCGATTCTAACATTCGCGTCCCTCCGCAGAGGATAGCGAATGCCCGATCCGCTCTACCGGTCACGCCGGATCGAAGTAGTGGATTTCCAGAAGCAGGCAGCCGCCCTTTGAGAAGAAGGGACCATGATAGGCACCCGGCGGACGGCATGCATAGGTAAACGGCTTGAAGCCTTCGCCGCCCTTACCGTTCGCGTCGTTACCGACGGTCAGGTCGCCCTGAACCAGGAAGACTTCCTCCCAGTAGTCGTGAACAAATGGCGTTGTGGTGTAGACGCCGGGATCGAAGCGCAGGAGCCGCGTCCGACTTCCACGCTTACCTTCCTCGTCGAGCGCGCCAGAGAGAATCTTCTGCTGAATGCCGGAAGGATAGCCCGTGGGCACTTCCCATCCGGCGTTCATGTCGAGCGCATGGAATTCGTCGTGCAGCTTGTTGATGGCCATCAGGGCCTCTCCTGCGGTTTTGTGTGTTTCACGATGTCCAGAGGTTGGCGAATTGGATTGCGACGACTTGATCGTAGGCGGGGTGCCCCGACAGGATGCCGATATCGCGTGCAAAACCGTTCATCCCCTCGACGAAGGCCGGCGAGATGGCGGCGTCGTAATATGGCAGGTCGCGACGAATCAGGTCGGTGATCAGGGAGGCCTCCTGCGGCGGAAACAGCTTCGCGCCGACCTTGGCAGCCAGCTCGGGCTCAGCCCGCAACGCCGCCTGCGTGGCGACGATCGCGCGCACCGCGTTTGCCGCAACGTCGGGGTGGTCGTTGATGAGGCGGTTGCTCGCCGCCACCGAGGCCATGGTGTAGTTGAAGCATGCTTTGGGACCGTCGCCGCGCCGGATGTCCAGCACGACTTTTCCGACCCCGCGGCGTACCGCGACTTCGGTACCCATGCCGTTCGCCCAAAAGCCGTCGATCTTGCCCTCTTCAAGTGCCTTGGCGGCCGTCAGACCGAAATTAACGCCTGAGCCCGTCGCGCCCGGGACCGGCGCGATGGTCACGCCTTCCCGCGCGATGTCGATGCCGGCTTCTGCAAGAAGGCGCCGCAGGCCCATCTCGACCCACGGTGCGGCGCCGATCCGACGGCCCTTGACGATACTCAGATCGCCGCGCTGCGGATCCAGATCGGTACGCATCACCAGAAACCAGTACATGCCCTGGCCTTGGGCGCAGATCAGCTTGCAGCCATCCCATTCGGGAAATGCCGCCAGCGCCGAATGCGCCGAGCCGCCCACGAAATCGACCTCGCCGTCGCGCAACGCCTGATAGGCCTTATCGACCGGGAAGATCAGTTCGAGCGAGACGTCGAGACCGAACCGCTTGAAGAGTCCAAGCTCTACCGCGGCAGCGGCTGGAAAGTAGGAATTCGAAATCAGGTCCGGAACTGCGAGCTTCATGGGAATATCCTGCGGCGCTAGATGCTGCTGAGAAGGTTACGTCGGAAATCTTCGATGTGGTCGCGCATCGCTTGTTCGGCGGCAAGTGGATCGTGCGCGCGGACGGCATCGAGAATGGCGCGATGTTGTTTGTGGACACGTGCGTGGTGCCCCGGCGTATTCAGCGACAGAATCCAGAAGCGTAACGATTTGTCGTGCAACCGTCCGAGGATGTCGGCGAGCACAACGTTCCGGGATGACTGCGCGATCGCACCATGAAATTCACGATCGAGCCGCATGAGCCGCTCGGCATCGCGGCGCGGCAGTTCCGCCTCCGCGCGCGCGAGGATGTCGTGCAACGCCCGAATCTCACCCTCACTTGCCCGTTCTGCGGCAAGCCGCGCGCAGTGGCACTCGTTGAGCAGCCGCACGTCGATGGTTTGCAACACGTCGTCGAAACTGAGAGGAGTGACAATGATGCCCTTGCGCGGCATCACCTGCACCAACCCCTCAATCATCAGCCGGTCAATCGCCTGATGCACCGGCGTCCGCCCGATCCCGAGCCGCTCGGAGAGCTCGGCCTCGTTGAGGTAGTCGCCGGGGCGAAACTCGCAGGCTGTGATGCGATGTTTGATTTTCTCGTAGGCTGAATCCAACAGCGAGGATGCACCAGCCTGCTCAGGCGCCGATCGTTTAGGCGTGGCGCTTCTCACGACCCATACCCTGAAGTTATACAGATATTAACGTGATATTTCACAAATCGGGGAAGGTCAAGTTCACCCCGCGCGCGCATCTAAGAGACGGCCCCTGGTTAAGAGACAGGTTGGGTTAAGGACAATCAACGACTCGCCGGTCGCACCGCTGGGTTTAACCGGCCCCGAGTGGGCATCGGGGGCGCTCCGGCAAAACCCGGATGTCTTATTTGCTTCCCGATTTCTGTCTCCGTCATTTGAGCGGAGAACTTGCTGACGGGACCAGTATCGTTGATTCAACGCCCAGGATGTCGGCGATATCAAAGCCCCGCGCATCGTTAGCCGCCTCCGGACTTTGTATGTAGCGCTGCGCGACCTCGCCAGGATCGTCGCCCTCTGCATAGGAAACCAACACGAAGATCCGGTGCGCTACATCGTCCCTCCGGGTCCATAAGCCGTGAGCCTCGACGCCGAACAACCCGAAATTGTTGAGGTGGCGCGGATAGACGGTGGAAGCGTAAAAGTCGAGCGCCTCTTTGGTTCGCAGCGTGTATACCCGCATCTCATAGGTTCGCATGGTGGCCTCCTGTTTGAGGTATCAGTTTCAGGTTTTCAGTGGGCGCCGACGATAAGGCACGCGCCTGTTGCGACGATGACCAGCCCCGTTAGACCATGCATGCCGTAGGCGAGCGCTTTGCTTCCTCCCGAGCGAAGGACTGTCACCATGTCGCCAAATGCGATGAGGCTCGCCACGAGCATGAATTCGCCGAGCAGGCGCGGCGATCCGTTAGCCATGAGCAGGATGACAAACAGGCCGGATGCGATGTCTCGCGTGCCTTTCACCGACAGCCACGCTGAAAATCCGGTCGACAGCGGCGGCGAGCCGGCGATGCCGAACTCGGCCGATGCCGAAGCCGGCGCTAACCAAAAGCGCGATCCGAGGAAGATAATTGCGAGCGCGATCAGGCCAGAGAGAACGTTTCCGATTAAGATCATTGAGGATTCCTTTCATCTATAGATATCCTAGCAATGCTAGTTTTCGTCGTCAATCAAAATCTAGCGTCGACAAAATTTATTTCGTCGATAGAATTGATGAATGTCGATCGAAGACCGCAGAGAACGCCAGCGTGCGGAGCGCTATGAACTGATCCTGACGGCCGCGCTCAGGCTGGCCGAAGCAGAGGGTTGGGAAGCCGTCACCACGCGCCGTCTCGCGGGGCTAATTGACTATAGCCAGCCGGTTCTCTACAGCCACTTCAAGGGCAAGGCGGACATCATGGCCGCAGTTGCCACAAGGGGATTCGAGGAACTTGCGACGCGATTGAAAATGGAGGCGACAAGCGTCGACGCTCCAGACGTTCTGCGCAATGTCTGTGCCGCCTATCTTGATTTTGCCGTTTCGCGGCCGGTCGTCTACGAGGCGATGTTCGTCTTGCCGACCAAGATCAAATTCGCCAGCGAGGAAACGCCGCCAGCTCTCCGTGCCGCCTTCGCGGCGTTGGTCACGGCGCTTGGGCCAGATCGGCAAGAGCCGGTATTTTTGGCTGAAGTGTTGTGGAGCGCGTTGCATGGAATGGTCGTCCTCGCGCAATCCGAACGCATCCCTGCTAGCGGCGCTGAGGCTCGGTTGGACCTTCTTGTCCAAAAATTCGGCCGTGATGGCGTTTGACCGGCCCCTTTCCACGTCGAGGCACTTGAACGGTCGCGACAGCGCCGCTGACACACAGTTCGTGCGCGCTCAAACGCTTGCGTTGGCCTTGAGTATCGTAACGCCGGGATGCTGCACTTGAACGAAAGGCATCGTTGTCTCCTGGGCTCGACCGATCAGGCGCGGCGCAGGGCGAGCCTGAGAAGATCCATCCGGGCTGAGAAAGCCGTCCCGTCAAGGATGGCGATCGCGAGCAGGACAAGCCCGACAAAGATCTCATGGGCATAAGACGACAGCCCAAGCGCGTTCAAGCCTGACTGCAGCACACAAAGCGTAAGCGCACCGAGAGCAATTCCAAGCGGGCGTCCGGCTCCGCCTGCGAGTGAAACGCCTCCGAGAATGGCAGCCGTCGTCGCAGGCACCAGGACATTGGCCAGACCAGTCGGTGCCGCGGACGCCAGGCTGTAGCCAAGCAGCGCCCCACACAATGCTGCCAATGCGCCTGAGAAGCCAAAGGTCGCTATCAGCAACGCGTCGACGCGGACGCCGGCCGAGAGAGCCGCTTTGCGATCACTGCCGATCGCAAGCAGGTCTCGTCCGAGTTTGGTGACGCCGAAAGCGATCGCCACGACGAGATAAATGATGACCACTGTCAGGCTCGGAATGGAAAAGATGCCGAAGACGTGCCGACCGAGCAGAGCGGCGACGTCAAGATCGGAATATTGAATCGAACGACTTTCGGTCAGCGCGTAGGAGACGCCGAAAAACACCAGCAATCCGCCCAGGGTTACCCCAATCGAGGAAAGCTTGAGACGCGCAATGACCCAACCCTGGGCAAGTCCGGTTAAAACGCCGGTTCCAACGGCAGCCCCCAGCCCCAGCCATGGATTTTCGTCGCCGGTCAGCACCGCGATGCAACCAGCCATTCCGACCATACCGGCAACCGAGAGATCAAACTCGCCGATGATCATCGTCAGCCCGACGCCGAGCGCGATAGGGCCAATCGTCGCGAACAGCTGAAGCACGCTGAAGAAGATCGACCCTCTGAGAAATTGTCCGGAATCGCGGTCGACCACGACCAGCAGCAGCACAATTGCCGCAAACACCGCGAGTGGACGTAAATAGGGCTGGAGCAGACGCCGATCGAACACGATCGCCCTCACTTCCGAACTGCCGTGGTTTGCAGCAGGATTACCGCGAGGATAATGACGCCGGAAAACAGGTACTGCCATTCCTGCCGAAAGCCGTTGAGCAGAAGCACGACTCGAACGATTTCCATGATAAGCGCGCCGATCATGGTCCGCAGTACCGACCCGCGTCCGCCCTCGATGGCGGTTCCTCCGATGATGACCGCCGTAATCGCGTCATAGTCAAATGTCTGGCCGTAATCCATGTTGCCTTTGCTGTAGCGCGCGGCCAGCAAGATGCCAGGCACGGCTGCGAAGAGGCCCGCCCACATATAGGCGCCAGCCGTCGTGCGCCACACGCGTATGCCGGCGGCTTCGGCCGCGCGGCGGCTGCTGCCGACCATCAACAGATTCCGGCCGAACACAGTGAACGACAACAAGAACTGGCCCAGCGCAGCAACGAGCAGCAGCAGAACGAATTCCAGCGGCAAGCCAAGCCAACGTCCTCGCAGCAATTCCTGTCCAGAGCCCGCAGGAATGAATAATGAGTTTCCGCTGGTGCACCATGGCGCGATGCCGATAAGCAGCGCAAATGCCGCAATGCTGACAACGATCGGATTCGCCCCGAGCCAACCGATAATCAGTCCTTGAGCCAACGATACGGCGGCGCCAAACATCAAGGACAGCACAATCGCAGGTACGATCCCCCAGGCGAGCAAAGCGCCGACGAACACCAGCGTTGTGGCCGAAACCGTAGCCCCGAGGCTAAACGACATGACATTACCGCTTACCGTGATGAGCGTCATGCCGACGGCGACACAGCCGACGAATGATGCGGTCGCCATCAACGCAAAGAGGTTGGCCGCGCTTAAAAAACCCGGCGACATCAACGCTGCCGCGAGCAGCGCAAGCACGAATCCGCCGCGAAGCAAATTCATCAAGAGATTTGCCTTGCTCCTAATGTGAAAGTCGTTCACGGGCCGGCCCGCCCCCTCCTCGATAACAGTCTGGTGGGTCATACAGCCGCAACCTCCACGACTGATTTCGCACTGCGCGGACTTTCCGGCGGATGCGTAATGTCGGCGAGGATGGTCTTCATCTCGATTGCATCGCCCTCGTAGCGGCCGACCGTGCGCCCGCGATACATCGTGATCACGATATCTGCGACACCGACGATCTCTTCGAGATCGGTCGACGTCATGAGCAGGCCAAATCCCGCGTCACAGAACGAACGCATCAGCTTGTAGATTTCCGCGCGAGCCCCAACATCGACGCCGCGCGTCGGTTCGTTCATGAGAAGCACGCCGACTGGCTGTCCCATGACGCGCCCAAACAAGACCTTCTGTTGGTTACCTCCGCTCAGCTCACCGACGCTCGAATTCAGCCGTTTGCCGTCGACCCCTACCTGCCCGACAAGCCACGCCGCTACTCGGCGCAGCGCTGGCCAGGAAAGAACACCGAGCCGGCTGGCCGAAGGAAGGCGGCTTGCAATTACATTGTCCAGCACCCGCATACGGGCAAAAATTCCCTCGGCGGCGCGGTCTTCAGAAATAAAATGGATCTCGTGTTCACGAGCTATGGCCGCGGAGTTCAGCCGCATCGCACGCCCTTTGACCCGTATTCTTCCGGTTGCAGCACTGAGACCGGCGACAGCGCGCAAGACCTGGTGCGCGCCGGAGCCGACTTGTCCGGCAATGCATACCAATCGGCCGCTCGGAAGGACCATCGAAAACTTTTCGACCGCGCTCGCCACACAAAGGTCTTCGATGGCAAGTGCGGCATCGCCAGCGGGCCGGCCTGGCACCTTTTGATACATAGCGTCGAACGACCGGCCGAGCATCAGTTCGACCAGACTTTCACGATCGAATTCGCCAACCGGCTTGGTCACGATATGACGGCCGTTGCGCATCACGCTGACAGAATCACAAAGCGTAAAAACCTCGCCGAGCCGATGGGTAATGTAGATGATCGACCGACCCTCGGCCTTGAGCGCGCGCACAGCAGCAAAAATGTTGGCGATCTCGGTATCCGATAATGTGGCGGTCGGCTCGTCCAGTATGAGAATCCTCGCGTCGCGGACAAGCAACCGGGCGATCTCGACCATCTGGCATTGCCCGATCGTCAAGCTCTCCGCCAACCGGTCGAGATCGTAGTGACCTGCGCCCAGTCGCGCGAGAGCTTCCTGAGCTCGCTTTCTTAGCGAGGCGCGCCGATGGAACAGCGGAACGTTGGTATTGCCGAGCCATACATTGTCGAGGATCGAAAGCGAGGGAACGATGCTCAGTTCCTGGGCGACTTGCGCGAGTCCGAAGCTCTGGGCATCCCGCGGTGAATGAACCTGCCGGACGACGCCGTCGATCGTGATCGACCCCGCGTCCGGCTGCTGGATACCCATCAGGATCTTGACCAGCGTGCTCTTTCCAGCGCCGTTCTCGCCGCAGATCGCACGCACCTCTCCGCCCTGAAGGGATAGGCTAACGTCCTGCAGAGCGGCAACGGCGCCGAAGCGCTTCGAGATGTGGTCGACTGAAAGTATGGCGGTCACATTCGGTCCCCGGCCCCCTGGAGAGATCCCACCGGCTCGGATTGCCGACTTCGCCCCCCGCTCTTTACTCCGCTGCGTCTGCGACTGCGTGGGTGTCCAAAGCAAACTGCCGGCCGGCGTTCGGATCGCCTTTCGGTAGATCGAATAAGCCGTCGGGCAACCCGTTGATGTAGTCGATCACTTCCGGGCTAGCGACGACATCGGCATATTTGGCGTTCATGTCGCACAGATTGACCGCGTGCGATGCCTGGGAGCGATCAGCGCAACCGTCCTCAACCACGGTGACGCGGTAATTTGAGCTGAATGCGTCAACGACCGTTGCGCGGACACAGCCCGACGTCGTGGTGCCGGTCACCAGTACGCTGTCGCAGCGCAGATGGATCAAGTAGTCCATCAAGGGTGTTCCATGGAAAGCGCTCGGCTTTTGCTTGCCGATGACGAGATCCTGCGGCCCGGGCGCAATGTCGGGAACGATGACGTTGCTTCGCAGCGTCGCTGGCGCGAGCCCGAGATAGTCTTTGTTGACCCGGCTGTTCTTATAGGACCATGCGCCCTGGTCCCACGCATCGCTTCGGCGCACACCGGACGTGTAGATAACCGGGATTCGCTTCGCGCGTGAGGCCGTGAGCAGCTTCTTGATCGCGGCGACAGCCTGCCATCCTTCCTCACCGCAGGAGTTCATCCAACGTTTAACGGACTCCAGAATCGGCTCGGGCTTGTCGCCGACAAATCCGTAATTGACGTCGATAATAAGCAGCGCTGGCCGCTTACCGAAGCCGCCCCGAGCTCCATATCCCGACGCCTCGAACACCTGCTTGTCGCGCGGTGTCAAGAACTCGTCCCAAATTCGCTTCTCTCCGGCCATTTTTTCCTCCAGTCCGTTCGCTTCGACCTTTACTCCAACGCGTCACGCCAAACCGCAATGCACGGCACATCCATTCGGACGCGCCGCGCATCGGCTCAGCGTTTGGCGCGTTAGAACGTGCAAGGCTTTTGCCACTTATCGAGATTATCCTTTGTGATCGCCTCGATCGGGAAATACTCGTATTTCTTCACGTCCTTCTTGTTGAAGTAATTTGCAATCACCTCAACGGTATGAGCCGCTTCCCATGTCGGAATTTGCGTCGCCGTCGCGAACATCTTGCCGGCCTTGATGGCCTCAAGACCTTCCTTGAAGCAGTCTCCGCCGACGACAATCAACTTGCCCGGACCGGTTCCAACCGGAATGTTGGCAGCTTCGGCAGCCTGAATCGCGGCCGTCGCCATATTGTCCGCCATTCCGTACACCACGTCGAGGCCACCTTGACCTGCAAAACGCCCGTAAAGCTGGCCGGCAATCTTTTCGGTTAAGACGGGGTCCCATTTGGCGTCTTCGGTGGCAACGATCTTCACGTTCGGGTTTTTCGCCAATACCTCCTTGATCCCCGCCACGCGTCGCGGAGCAACGCCTTCGGCGAGCAGCCCGGTGATGAGCGCCACCTTGCCGCCATCACGGCCAGAGGCCTTCAGAGCATCGAGCATCGACTGACCGCTGAGGCGACCCAGGGCGACGTTGTCTTCGCCAACGAACGAGACGAACAGATCTTCCGTCCCCGGTTTCGGCGGCGCGACGAACAGGACGACCGGCACCTTCGCCTCCTGGGCGCGCTTCAAAGCCGGTATGACCGCGTTCTCGGACATCGGTATCATGGCAATCAAATCGAATTTTCGAGAGATTGCCTCGTCGATCTGCGTCGCCTGAAGCGCAGGATCGTAAGGAGTCGTGAATGTCGTAATCTCCAGTCCAAAGTCCTTTGCTCGCTCCATCACCAGACGGTTGAGCAACGCCATGTAGTAGTCCTGCGTTGTCGCGATCAGCAACGCAACCTTCTTTCCCTTTGTCTGGGGAGTAGCATCGTCGGCACGAGCTACGGGCACGGCCGTCATCAAACCGATGACGAGCACCATCGACCTAGAAACGTTTCGGAAAACTCCGCTAATCAGCTTCGCACCCATGAGAACCCCCAGTTAAGCCACAGGAACATCCAACGCATTCCAGCAGGCTGGCGACAACACTTCAGCGAGTCCGGATGAGCTCCGGCATTTTGCTATCGCTTCAATTCAGTTGGTAAGCCGGCGCGCTGCAAGCTAGTTACAACATGTAACTAAACGTAAAGCCATTCGAATTGCAAGGCACAAAATATGTGCGGCGCGCGCTGCCAAATTAGCCACCCGCGAATGCTCCTAACAAGGGGGACATGTGCCGATCATCGAGCCAAGACGACCTGCCGAAGGGAGACAAACCGTTGAGCAAAATCCGATGACGCGCGTAATTTCTGCGACACGGGAGCCGATCTGTTCGGAGTTCGTATGACCGATCACGGCTCGATCGCAAGCGAGACAAAGGCCATGGCCGATAACGCGGCAGCTTTTGCGGCTGGAAACCAAGCACCGCTCGACTTAGTTTCATTTCGAATGTAATTGTGCGATCACGCTCTTGGATAAGGACCTGGCTTCGATGACGAAACCTCGCGGCGCTCACTGCACTGTGCGAGGCGTTCGCCTCCACTATCTGGATTTCGGCTTTCAGAACGAACGGCCGCCAATACTCCTGTTGCCGGGCATAACGAGTCCGGCAATCACTTGGGCGTTTGTGGCCGAACGGCTTGCCACGTCGCATCGCGTGATCGTGCCCGACATCCGCGGCCGCGGTCTTTCAGACAGCCGGCCTGGACTTGGCTACACTCTCGACGATTATGCTGGGGACGCGCGCGGGCTGATTCAGGCACTCGGCCTGAAGCAGCCCATCGTCATTGGCCACTCCATGGGAGCCCGCATCGCCGGGCGGCTCGCGGCTGCGGATCACGGGATCCTATCGAAACTAGTGCTGGTCGACCCACCGCTTTCCGGCCCCGGTCGAGCACCGTACCCTACGCCGCTCAGCTCATACTTGAATGCTATTGAGGCCGCATCCCAGGGAGCCACGATCGAGGAATTTCGAAAGTTTACTCCGACATGGACCGACGAACAGATTTCGCTTCGACTGGAGTGGTTGCCGACCTGCGGTGTCGAAGCAGTTACAGAAACGCATCGGAACTTCCAGGAGGAGGACGTATTTCCTGATTTCCCGCGTATTCAGTGCCCTGCTCTGCTCATCCACGCCGCTAAGGCGAAGGTTGTCGCGCAGGAACAAGCTGCCGAGATTGCGGCGCTGCTTCCCAACGGGAAAGCGGTCGCCGTTCAGGCCGGCCACATGATCCCTTGGGACAATCTCGACGACTTTCTGTTGGCTGTCCGGCGCTTTATCGAGGATTGAGCTGACGGCGACAAGCGGACGCACGCGTTGCGCGCGTCCGCCGGGTCCTCAGCGCACACCCACAACACTACCTTCCCGGAACGCGCATTTCATCCGGGACAATCACGCCATTCGTTACGATCGGCTTTCCGTCCAGGGTCAGGGAACATCCCTTGAGCGGAATATCGAGATGACAATCCGTATGGTTCGTTCCGCCGACTTCCGTATTCGGGCCCGTCGAAAACAGAACGTTTCCGTAATAGGCGCGCCCGTCCTGCCCGACCGTGAGCGGAGCGTCGGGGCTCGTTCCCATGAAGCTCCAGCTCGCCTTGTCATCCAGACCCCAGCCGATATGGGATACGGCGTAAGCCTTCGGGTCGTTGAAGCTCTTCATAAAGTCGCGCATGAAGATGCCTTCGATCCCGCCGCCGGAAATATCGGTGATGTAGCCGGACTTGATTGTCAGCGTGATGGGCGATGACGCGTAGCGCATGAAAGGCAGCAGCATGTCACCGCTGTCGATCACGACTGTTCCGTCGACGCCATCCTCGTAAGCCCCTGTCCATACGAAGCAGCCCGGCCACGCGTCCCATCTTCCCGGCTGATCGGTGTACCCGTACTGGCTGATGGTCTTGTATGGTCCCAAGCGGTACGTCACATCGGTACCGCCCGGAGAGGTCACGCGGAGCTCACGAGCGGCTTTGAGAGTTACGCTTGCGGCCTCGACGCGGCGCCGGGACTCGGGCGATGAAATCATGCGCGAAAGGACTTCAAGCGGCTCGAGGACGAGCAGCATGCGGGGACCCGCTTCCGTGATCTCGGTCTGCTCCTTGGACCAGAGCAAGCCAATGAGGTCGATGACCATATCGGTATTCTTCAAGGCATCGATCGCGGCCTGGTGTCCCTTCAAGGAATTACCGGGACCAAAGAAGCTACCGGGACGCTTTCGGATGTTAACGTGAAAGGGATCAGCCCCCATCTCCTCGGCGGCCGTCAGGAACGCCTCGGCGTAGTCGATGCGAATACGATCTTCCGAAAGGATGCCAATCTTCTCCTTTGACTTTACCTTGCAAAGTTCGAGCTCTTTTCGGAAGAGATCGACCATCCCCTTGTCTACTGCCATCTTTTACTCCGCTGCGTCTTTGAGCCGGCCGGCGCTCGATCATCGAACCAGCGATTAACCGGGCGCGGCACCAGAATGTCTCCACATTTACTTACAGATTGTAACGATTTGCAAGCCTTCAACCTGAGCACCCGCTGCCCGCGCACGCAGCGTGCCCGCGGCGTTCATTCGGCTAACGCTAACCGACATCGCGTCGTTGACTGCAATAGCGAACCTGATAGGTATTGAGGGACAGTCAGCACAGGTTGTGTAAATCGCTGGACCAGTTCGTCCCGTGCTTCCACGAAGTATATTGCCTGTGGTTGAACATACAGCTTGCTCCGGCCGGCTCCTTTACAGGAGAAAAATCGGTTTTTGGCGACCGACCGTTCGCCGTCCCTTCCCAGAGAATGAGGTTATCTCCTTCGCTTCGTTCGGTCGACGTTGCGTGGAGGCATAAAGGTTTGAAGCTAATGGCACGTCAAAAAGCCCAACTAAAAAAGGAAGCCCCACGGTCTCGGTCCCGCCAGGTGGCTTTCGTGCCGCCAGTGACGATCTCCAATCGACAGCTCCTGCTCGACGGCAGCGACAACAACTTCCGGCAAGTCATCTATTTGTTCGTAAAGGTGCTCGGCCGATTGATGACGTGCCGAGACGCCTTTGGCCGCCGGATTGATCTCACGGGCTCCCAGTTCGCAGTTCTCATGGGCGTAGCCTACAGTCAGGGTAGCTGGGGGGTAACCTTGAAAGAGCTTTCGCGTCACGTGCATCTCGCGTCGACACATGTGACGACGGAGGTCGGCCGATTGACGACCCTGGGATTGCTCGACAAGCGATCCGGAGAAGACGATCGCCGTAACGTTCTCGTCAGTTTGACCGCCGATGGCGTGGATGCGGTAAAACAGGTGACGCCGCTGGTTCGCAAGATCAACGACCTATTGTTCTCGGAGATCTCGGCCAGCGAGCTGCTCGCGGCGCAAGCTACGTTTGCGAGGATCTCGACGAACAGCGAGGCGGCACTCGCTGAAATCAAACGCTTCGAGCAGGAAGGCACGATCTAGCCCGCCGCTGTTTGAGGCACCGTATCCGGAGCCGGCGTAGGCAGCTCTCTCTCGACCACGGGCGTGCCGCTAAGCCACAGAATAAACAACGCACCAATCAGAAACACAAAAATTCCGGCAAGGAGAGCCGGCTGATAAGAGCCGGTTGTATCTCGGACATATCCCGTCAGCAGACCTCCCGTGCCGCTGCCGAGGGCGAAGAAAGCCAATTCGCAGCCGTAGATCGCGCCGTAAGACCGCAGACCAAAATAACGTGCTACGAGAAACGCGAGAATATCGACTTCGGCGCCGGCCGAGAATCCCATGAGGAAGGCAGCGATCATCGTCGACGCCATGACGGATACGGCGGGCGCAAACATCAGGTAACATCCAAGCGCGGGAAGCGCGAGCGCCACTGTCGCAACGAGAAGAGGATTGAGCCGATCCAGAAGCGCTCCGATCACGACGCGACCAAGGAGCATTGAAAATCCGATCACGGCGAACATGCGGCCGGCCACGACCGGCGGTACGCCGACATCGATTGCTAGCGGGACGAAGTGAACCAGGCACGATCCCATTCCCAGGATCAGAAAAAAAATGCCAATACCGATTTTCCAGAAGCCGGTCGTGCGCACCGCTTCGGCCAGGCTCATACCGATCCTTTTGCCCGAGCCGCCTGTACCAGGCATCTGTCGAGGCCCGCGCTCCTGAAAGAACAGAAATGTTACGGGGATCGTGGCAAAGGAAATGCACCCAAGCGTGAAATAGCCAGCGCGCCACCCGTAATCGGTAATAATTCCGCCGAGCGTCAGCGGTGCCAGCAGAGCTGCAAACGCCGTGCCGGTCAGGGCGAGACCGAGAGCCTGTCCTCGGTTCTTTTCAAAGAACGTGCCGATCGCGCGTGTCCAGACGATACCGCTGGTGCCGACGCCGCCGGCCGCCATGACGAACCAAACGGCATAGTACGCGGGCAGCGACCTGCCCATCTCCGCCAGCGCAAAAAAGCCTGCCGTGAGAAAAGCGAGCGACGTCATGGCGATGCGCCGAACGCCGAACCGGTCGCACAGAAATCCGATGAACGGCGCCGCGCAAATCGTCGCAAGATTGATACAAGTGGAAGCGCTTGCGATCTGGGCCCGGCTCCATCCGAGATCGGCGTGAAGCGGCCCCATGAAAAGACCGATCGTCAGGATCGGCAGTCCGAGGAGCCCTACGCCCACACCAAGAGCCGATGAGGCGATTACCAGCAAGCCGGCACTGCCACCTTCCCTTTCAAGATTGCTATACCATCCGCTCAAGCCGGGGATGTGCACCTGATTGACGTCCTGCCTGTAGTCGCTTTCCGAAGGTCTGCTTTGTACCGCCCCCTAGTGGGCTGCGACAACCTGTTCACGAAACATCGAGCGCGCGATCGACCATCGCCGTCGCGCGTTCAAAATCGAAAGAACGATACATGTTCATTTTTACCAGGAAGGACGCGCCGCCATAGAACTTCTCATATTGCTGGTGCCGGCTGCCGAATTCGGAACCTATGAAGTCCCACGCCAGCCGCATAAGCCGAACGCGGTCACGCGCGCCGATATTTGCCGACTGGAAATATCGAGCGATGTCGGCTGCGGCTTCCTCGTTGTTGAAGTCTTCGGACGACGACGGAAGCGAGATCATGGCCGCCCCCGAAAGCTCGCGAACAATATCGATCATATGCGGATTGATCTGAGATTGAAGAGCCATGACTGAATAGAGCGCCGGCTTCGACGGCCACACGACGCCGTCGGCATCGATGGGACCGACCGTTTCGTGCGCATAGAGCATATTCTCGACGATCGACGCGTATGCGGCGAGTTCCCCCATCTCGACCATGACGGGCGGCGCCTTATCGTTCCCGGTCGCCTCATTCAGGCGCTTGGCGATACCTGCCAGGAATCGCAGTTTCACGGCAAAACGCGTCTGCGCCTGGTGGTTTCCGTAACTGTGAGACGGCGTCTTCCACCACTGATCGAAGGCGAGCTCCGTGTTACGATAGATGAACACATGCTCCCACGGAACGAACACGCTATCGAAGACCACGAACGAATCTGTCTCATCGAAACGCGACGTCAGAGGATAGTCCTCCGCGTTCGTCGCCGTCGCCGCAAAGGCCCGGCGGCTGTAAAGCTTGAGACCCTCCGCGTCCATCGGCATGACGACGCTAAATGCATACGCTTCGTCACCGGCCTTGAGCGGGTGGATGCAACTCACATGCAGATAATCCGCGAAAACCGCCCCTGTGGCGAGCTGCTGTCCGCCGGAAATATAGATTCCCGCGTCCGTCTCTTTCACAACGCCCGCGTAGAGGGTCGGATCGGACTGTTGATGTGCCGGCTTGCTGCGGTCGATTTGCGGAGGCACGATCGCGTACGCCAGATAAAGGTGATTATCGCGCGCAAACTTATAAAAATTGGTGACATTTCCCCCGTAACCCTTGCCGCCCGCCTCAAACAGCTGCGGCTTCGCGGCAAAGCCGGCGAGAAAGTTTGAGACGTGGTCGGGCGTACGACCCATCAGACCAAAAGTCTGTTCGGCCCAGCGTTCGGCGGCAATGCGTTTGGCTCGCAGATCGGCGTGACTTCGCGCGATTTGATAGCAGCGCCACACCGGCATCCCGGTGTCCGGCGAGGTGAATGTCATCGCCTCGCGGTTCTCGGGAGCCGCGGCATAATCGAACAAGCCCGCAATCGTCTCCGCAGCACCGGCAAAAGCGCGATGGTTCAAAGGATTGGATACAAGCTCGCCCTGGACAAAGATCTTTCGGCTCGAACGTCTCAATGATTTAAGAAATTGAGCGCCCGTTCGCATGGAGTGCGAACCGTTGGCCGGAATGCCGTCGATCTTCTGAGAATGCAAGTTCATACGAAAGCGTCCTGCGCCGTTCTATTTATTTACATATTGTAGCTTTAATAAGGGCTGTCAAGCAAAGCGTCCGCAGCTGCGTTGGCACTCTCAATCGAACCCGGCGCAAACGGTTTCGGCGGGTTGCTGCAATATAGACAGGGTATGCCGCTTCTTTTGGCACATTCGATGCACTCATCGTCGCATCCGCCCGTGCCCGGGCTTGACCACCGGAAGAAGCTGGAAGAATATACAACATGTATAGAAGGTAACGCGTCGTGCAGCTTCTTCTGCGCGCGAGAATGGGACACAATCAATGACCGCTGGCACCACTTCGTTTCCCACCCTTGAGGGATTTGATCCATTCGGCACTGGATTTCTCAATGATCCCGTTCACGAGATTCAGCGCGCGCAAACCACAGCCCCGGTATTCTACTATGAGCCGCTACGTATGTGGGTCGTTACCAAGTATGACGACATCTGCAAGGCGGCGCGGGACTGGGAGACGTTTTCGTCAAAGGCGACCGGCATGGTCCCGCCGCCGGATGATCTGAAGTCGAAGATACCCGACACATTCGTCGCCGATCACTACATCTCCCTCGATCCGCCGGAACACACGGGGGATCGCACGGCGGTGGCGCGCAACTTTCTGCCTCGCGAACTGCAAAAGCAGGAAGCCAGCATCCGTCGCATCGCGAACACGCTGATCGACGGGTTCATCGCCAAAGGCTCCTGCGATTTTATGCAGGAATTCTGTTATCCGCTATCGCTTGGCGTTATCATGGGTCTGCTCGGGGTGCCCCCGGAGCGTGCGGCTGACTATCGTATTTGGACTGAGGATCTTTTTTCGGTTCTCACGCCGAAGTCGAAGGATGCGGTGACGAAGCCGATGAGCGAGGAAGAGCGGCGCGAGCGCTGGACGAGACTCGCAGACTGTCAAGACTTCTTCGGCAAGTTGGTGGAGGAACGCGGCAAATGCCCGATGGGGGATTTGGTCAGCGCTATGATGCAAGCGAAAGATGCCGAAGGAAATCAGGCCGTTCCGTCGCGGCGCATCACACGCCAAATCCACGAACTCGTCGCCGCCGGCAATGACACCACGGCCAATTTGATGGCGCAGATGCTGATGTTCCTAGGCCGCCACCCGGAGCAGGACGCGGAAGTTCGCGCCAATCCGGCCCTGCTGGGCGACGTGGTCGAAGAAACCTTACGGCGGCGCGGCACCTCGCCCGGGCTGTTCCGGATCACAACCAAAGATGCCGAGCTCGGCGGCGTCACGATCCCTGAAGGCTCGTTGGTGTGGTTGCTGTTTATCGCCGGCGGACTGGACGACAGCCGCTTCCCGGATGCCGAGAAATTCGACATCCACCGTCCGAACAAGGAGCGGCATCTCGCGTTCGGCCACGGCCGGCATTCCTGTCTTGGCAACCCCCTCGCCCGCCTCGAGGCCAGGGTCGCCTTTGAAGAGCTTTTTAAGCGCATGCCCGACCTACACGTAAAGCCAGGCCAAAGCCTCGAATATCTTCCGGTGATGACCGTAACCACGCTGAACCATCTTGAGGTCGAATGGACGCCGCCTGCGAAGATGTGACCGCCGTCGCGGCCTTCGGCCCGACAGGCGCCGCGGCCGGGATGCAGCTCCGGGTTGTCCGCGTTTCTCCTGAAACGCCGGATATCCTTGTCGTCGACCTTGCCGGGCCCGACAGTGGCGATCTCCCTGCCTGGGGTCCGGGCGCCCACATCGATCTTGTTCTTCCTTCTGGAAAAGTGCGTCAATATTCGTTGTGCGGCGATCCCGCCGACTTGACGCATTATCGTGTTGCCGTTCTTCACGAGACGGCCGGCAGAGGCGGATCCTCGGAGATCCACGCCTCCCTGTCGGCCGGCGACACGCTATCGGTGCGCGGACCGCGCAACCACTTCGAGCTCGTTGATGCCGAGCGATATCTCTTGATAGCGGGTGGCATCGGTATCACCCCCATTCTTCCCATGCTCCGTGCGGCCGAACGCGCACCGCGGCCATGGCAACTCGTCTACGGTGGGCGATCGCGCGCCAGCATGGGATTCCTTGCCGAGCTGAAGGGCCGGCAAGGTGGTGAATGCCACTTATTGCCTCAAGACGAATGCGGCTTGCCCGACTTCGACAGCCTGCTCAACAAGCTCGAGCCCGGTACAGCCATCTACGGCTGTGGGCCCGGCGGAATGTTGGCTGCGCTCCAGGCGGCAGCTGATCGCCACGGCTGGTCCGACGCGCTCCATATCGAACGGTTTTCCGCTCCGGAAGAGGTCATGCCAGTTCCCGAAAGCGCCGCTCGCGCCTTCGAGGTTGAGCTACGCCGATCCGGAAAAATCCTGCAAGTTGCGGCGGACCAAAGCTTGGCCAATGTGCTCCAGGACGCGGATATTCCTGTCACCTTCTCTTGTCAGGAAGGCTACTGCGGCAGCTGTGAGACACGCGTGCTGGAGGGCGTACCGGACCATCGCGATACGATTCTGAACGATCAAGAGAAGGAAGAAGGCCACATCATGATGGTTTGCGTCGGCCGCGCGCGTTCGCCGCGCCTGGTCCTCGACCTCTAGCAACGTCAACTTCATCCTTCACATTCTCCGAGAACCGGACCACCCCGACAAGGAATCACATGAGTCTCAATAACAAGGTAGCCGTCGTCACCGGCGCAGGACGCGGGATCGGGCAGGCTATCGCGCAGCGTCTCGCGAACGAAGGCGCTAGTGTGGTTCTCACGGATATCAATTCGAGCGTCCTCGACGAAGCTCTTCAGACCATCCAACGAGACAATCCGTCCGCCCGATGCCTCGCCATCAAAGTCGACGTCACATCCCGATCGTCTGTCGAGGACATGGTCTCCCATGTCGTCGAGAAGTTTGGCAGCCTCGATATCCTGGTCAGCAACGCAGGAACCTGGAAAGAGCTGACAGCGGGCCCCTTCTGGGAGATCAGCAGCGCTGAGTGGCAGAGGACATTTCAGATCAATACGGAGGGTGCGTTCAATTGCGCCGCTGCCGTGTCGACCCAGATGATCAAGCAAAACGCCGGACGTATCATCTTTATCGGCTCGACGGCCATCGGCGAGGCCCTCGCCCAAATCACCCACTACGCCTCGTCGAAGGCTGCTCTGATAGGATTGATGCGCTGCGCCGCGAAAGAGCTTGGCCAACACTACGTCACCGTCAACATGGTGCATCCGGGTCAGACGGATACCGGGGCATTTTCACGCGAGCGCCTCGAAGCCCGCGCGAAAACAAAATTTATCGCGGACGTGATGAAGCCGCAGGATTTGACGGGAATCGTAGCCTTCCTGGCCAGCGAAGAGAGCAAGTTCATCACGGCCCAGCAAATCTATGTTGATGGAGGTGGTGTCCTTGCCTGAAAGCACTCGTAAGGCGCTATTACTTTGGGATCGTTGATACGCACAGCATATCTGGACAGGGTGTTTGCGACTTTCTCGATGACACTGCAGCAACGAGCGAAGCCGGCAACTCGGTGCGATCGAGGCCGCGCAGCATCGACGACATTCTCGACCATCCCGTCGGGCGTGTCCTTGACCTGTTCGACATCGATAATGGAGCCGTCAAACGCTGGGGCGAGCAAATCCCAGCGATTGGCGATGCCTCATTCGAGACTTAATAACAGCCTTAGGAACAGCCTGGGAAGACTGCATCATGTACCGTGATTTGCGCGAATTCATCGATCGGGTCGACGGCCTCGGCGCACTGCGCCGCGTCGACGGCGCCGATCCTATGCTCGAAATCGGCGGGATCACTGAGGTTGCCGCTGGCATGGCGGATTGCCCGGCACTGCTGTTTGACAATATCAAAGGCTATCCTGCAGGCTACCGCATCTTCAGCAATGCCACCGTGAGCGCGCAGCGTGCTGCGCTTGCGCTCGGCCTCGACCCGCATCTGCGCCCGCTTGACGCTCTCAAGGCCTGGATGGAGAAACGCAAGTCGCTGAAGATGCTCGACCCCGCCATCGTCAAGGACGCCGCCTATCTGGAAAATTCGATGCGCGGCGACGATGTCGACCTGTCACGCCTGCCGGCGCCCCATTGGCATCCGCAGGACGGAGGCCCCTATATCGGCTCGGGCAGCCTCGTTATCATGGGCGACGCCGACGACGGCTGGATCAATGCATCGATCTATCGTGTGCAGGTGCACGGCCGCAATCAGGTCACCATCCAGTTCGATCATCAAGGTCGCCACGGCGCGATGATCTCCAAGAAGTATTGGAGCCGAGGCAAGCCCTGCCCGGTTGCGATCGTCAACGGTGAAGATCCGGCGCTGTTCATCGCCGGGTTTGAATATCTGCCGGCAGGTGTGTCCGAATACGCCTTCGCCGGTGCTATCAAAAACGCGCCGATTGAGGTCTTCCCCGGTCCGTTGACCGGTCTGCCCATTCCCGCTTTTGCCGAAAGCGTGCTCGAAGGTGAACTGCTTCCGATCGAGCAAAGCAGCTTGCTCGAAGGCCCGTTTGGCGAGTTTACCGGCTATTACGCGGCCGAAAAGCGGCCGGCTCCTGTGATGATCGTGAAGGCGATCCATCATCGCAACAATCCCATCCTGCTCGGCTCGCCGCCGATGAAACCTCCGCGTTTCCATTTCGGTTTGCCGTTCCGCGGCGCTGGCATCTGGTCTAATCTCGTCGACTGCGGCGTGACCGACGTCGTCGGCGTCTGGCAGCATGTCTCGCAACTGATGACCGTTATTGCCCTGGAGCAGCGCTATCCCGGCCACGCCAAGCGCGCCGGCCTGATCGCGGCGGCGAACAGTTATATGGGACGGCTCGTCGTCGTCGTCGACGAAGATGTCGACCCCTCGAATCTCGCCGATGTGATGTGGGCCGTGACAACGCGATGCGAGCCGAGCGAAGCCGTCGACATCGTGCGCGGCGGCTGGTCTTCGGGCCTTGACCCGCGCTTGACGCCCGAGGCGCGCGACCAGGGCCTCACGCAAAATTCGAAAATGATCATCGACGCCTGCCGTCCGTTCGGTTGGCGCCACAAATATCCCAAGACCTCGGCGCTATCGATCGCGGAAACCCGCGTCATCGAGGACAAATGGATGACTGTCCTAAAGGCGACGCCCCGCTCACCGAAATAAGGCGGCCTTACTCCCCATCCTCCGACCAGCTACGCTTTCCGCACAAGCATTCAAATATCCGGATCGTTTTGCCGGTGTTCGAATCGAGTAGACTTCAGACAAGGTACCGCCTCACGCCGTCATGGCGATACCGCCGACAGTGCGAGCAACGCCAGCAGCAACGCTGGGGGCATGATGACGAGGCCGAGTTTCAGAAATTGCAAGGCCGCGACGTGCTCGCCCTCGCGGCGCAGCGCAATTAGCCAAAGGATAGTGGCCAGCGAGCCTGTTACGGAAAGGTTTGGTCCGAGGTCTACGCCAATGAGGATCGCGCTCGTGACATGTTGCGGGACCTCTGCGGCCTGGCTGGTGGTCGCAGCGATCAGCCCCATCGGCAAGTTGTTGACGAGATTTGATGCAATCGCAACGCCAACGCCGGCGATCCACGAAGTGATATGAGGTGAAGCCGCCGCCGCACCTTTCAGTACCTGCGCCAGTGACGGCAGTACGCCGGTGCGGTTCATGCCCTCGACCAGGATGAAAAGACCCGCCACCAGTGGGAGCACGGACCAGGACACGTCCTTCAGGACCGGCATCGGCGACTGCCGTGCGGTAGCCAGTACGATGATGGTGACCGCGGTTCCCGCGACGAATGTCGGCAGTCCGAGATCGCGGCCGAATGCGGACGCGCCAAGCAAGACCACCGCCGTCAGCACGATGCCGCCGGCCGCGATCTTGCCTCCCAGCGTGAGCCGCGGCATCTCGTCAACGTCAGCGACGCTTGCGTTCAGCGCTCGGCGTTGCGTCAGCCGCAGCGCGACGTACGTCGCGAAGATCGCTGCCGCGGACGGCAGCGCGAAATAGCGCAGCCATTCGGGCAACGGCGGCATCTGCGCGCCGAACACGACCAGGTTGGCCGGATTGGAGATCGGCAGCACGAAACTCGCCGCGTTGGCGATGAACGCACAGATGAACAGGTACGGCAGAGGCTCGACCTTCGCGGCCCGCGTCGCCGCATAGACCGCAGGCGTCAAGACGACCGCCGTTGCGTCGTTCGACAGCAGCACCGTCACCGCGGTACCAACAACGTAAATAATCAGGAACAGTCGCCTCGCGGAACCCCGAGCCGATTGCACCGCTTGCGCCGCCAGCCAGTCGAACAAACCCTCCTTGCGGGCAACCTCGGCCAGCAACATCATTCCAACCAGGAAGAAATAGACGTCGATGCCCTTGGCAGCGGCGGCCAGCGCATCAGGCCAGGGCAGCAGGTTGAACAGGACCAGCAGCGCCGCGCCAGCTGCGGCCCAGATGAATTCCGGAAAATTCCAGGGCCGCGCGATGACCCCGAACGTCGCCAATCCCGCTATGCCCCAGGTTGCCGCGTTGACGCCGCTGTCCATCATCAGCGGGCACCTTCGGCGAGCGCGTTTACCGGTACATGGGCTGTCCGACCCTCCGGAGGACGCGCGCAGGCAGGACGCAGTATCGAAACGAAGCCGAGCCACAGCGCGATTGATCCCAGCGCAAAACTACCGAGGATGAGGAACATCGGACCGTAGCCGATATCCTGCGCGATCCATCCCCCGATCGCGGGACTGAGCGACGCGCCGAGGCCCTGCACCGTCATGACGGCCCCCTGTCCGACGTTGACTCGGCCGGTACCGCTCAGAATGCGCGCCACGAGGCCGGGCACGGCGACGCTCTGAAGGCCGGCTCCAATCCCGTCAAGTATTTGCACAGGATAGACGCCCCACTTGTTCATGACATAGGCCGCGATGACGCCGCGGATCGGCAACGCTATGAACGACACCAGAAGCACCAACCAGTAGCCCTCCTTCTCCGCGAGCCGCATCGCTATAAGCGAAGCAAGGATCATCGTGGCCTGGGCCACCACGATCGTGACCGCGACGAATCCGGCCGGGTCGCCCTGCTTGTGGGCGACGACGGCCAGCCCGTAGAGCGGCAACATCGCCCCGTTGCCGAGATGGAAGCAGGCCAGGGCGGCGGCGAGAATCAGCAACGGTTTGCACTCTAGCAACACCGTGATGCCGCCGACTTTGGCGTTCGCGTCGGCGTTTCTGTCGAGCCCGCGAGCTTCGTCATCGTCGATGGCATCCTGGGGGATCAGCAGCACGGAGGCGATGGACAGGACTCCGAACAAGGCTGCCAGCCAGAATACCGCGGTGAATCCAAACTGCCAACCCAGCAGGCCCGACAGGCCGGCGCCGACCATGTTGCCAGCGTGATTGAAGGCCTGGTTATGGCCATTCTGCCGGTTGAAGCCTGCCTGGCGAACCATGCCGAGTGTGATACCGGCCACCGCAGGGCCGATCGCGGCACCGGCGATGGCCGTCGCAACCTGCGACAGCGTGACCAGCCAAAAGTTTTGCGAAACCAAAATGAGGCCGGATGCAACGACCGTGCAGATCCCGGGGATGATCACATAGAGCTTCTTGCGCCGGGTAGCGTCGACCATGGCACCTGCGGGCGTGGTCATCAGCATTCCGGCGACGCCGCCGACGGTCATCACCGTGCCGATCAACCCGCTCTGCCAGCCGTGCGCGAGCAGAAACACGCCGAGGAATGGGCCGATGCCGGCCTGCATGTCCGCCATGAAGAAGTTCAGCGCAAGCAGCGGGCGAAGGCCCCGTTGCCGATCTGCGTCGTGCGCGGTCACCGGCCCCTCCTCAGAAGCGCGAGATCAGGAAGATGCCGCCGACCATCAGGATGGCGCCTGCCGCGCGGCCCCCGGTGAGATCGTGTACCGTCATCCCGAACCATCCGTACTTGTCGATGAGCAGTGACATCAGGATGTTTGCAGTGATGGTGAGGCCGCCGAACGTCCCGGCGCCGACCTGTCCCACAAAAAGCAGGCCGGCCACGACGGCAAACGCGCCGATCACCCCGCCGAGAGGTGCCCACCACGGCATCGCCGCGATGCTTTCGCGGGTCGGAAACGGATGTGGTTGACATATCCATATGACCGAGAGGAATGCGATGATCGGCAGGAACGAGACGATGCTCGACAGCCACGGGTTCTCCATGGAATTCCGCAACGCGTTGTTCATCGGCGGGCCCCACGCCTGCAGCGCGCCCGCAGCGAGGATGATTGGATAAAGCCAGACGGCGTTGAGATTTTGCATCGTCACCATTTCCGGCCGTTACGATTCGGCCCCAGTTGTGTTCCGAAAATATGGCGCTCGGGCCACGCGCCGATGGAGCCAATGTCGCTTCCCGTCGACTTTCGACAGGCGGTGTCGGTGTCGTACTCGATAACGTCAACGGCTGCGGCGCCGTTCTCGTCCGTCACCCGTGCTTCGAGGCGGAAAGCCGTTTGGCCGGTGACGATCGGTGCCGTGAAGATGCCGTGACTCTCGGGAAACATCGGTTTCCAGGAACCGTCGTCGAGGCGAAACTCGGCGCGAGAAACCGCAGCCGCTCCGAAGGTGCACGCGCGGACGAGACGCGGCGGCGCGGCCTCGACTTCATGCAGATCGAGCCGCCGGTCGGCGGGTGTGGTGATCATGACGAGGGGCCATGGGGAATCGAGCGGCTTGAAGCGCCAGCTCACGACATTGCCGTCGAGCGCGGCGACGCTGAAGCCGACTGGCCCTTCCTCGATCTGCCCGGTCGAGCGCGTTGCGGCATAGATGGTGCGTCCGTCATGCGCGACCTCGTTATAGTGTGTATGGCCCATGGCCACGAGACGCACGCGGCTCTCGTCGAGAAGGCGCGACAATTCTGCGGCTTCCTCGCCGAGATCGGCGGGATAGGCATGCATGAAGACCGCGCACGTCTTCTCGTTACGTTCGGCCGCGGTGAGTTGGTCCTTCAGCCAGCTAAATTGCGCGGCGCCAAGTTTGAAGTCCGGACCGCCTTTACCTTGTGATACGACGTCCAGGAACAGGCAAATACAGCCGCGAATTTCTTTGGCGTATGGCAGCTTCCGGACATGCAGGCCACGATAGAAATACTCCAGCGATCTCGGCTTGAAATCGTGATCGCCGGGGATCGCATGCCATTCCAGACCGAGCTCGTTCAGGCCGCTGCGCACCAGGCCGAACTGATCGTCGGTGCCGTCATCAGCATTGTCACCCGGCAGATAGACGAAATCGACCGACCCACCGACGTGTCGATTGAGTTCGTGGACGATGCGGATGAAGTCGCGGTGGTTCTGCATTCCGTGGTTCGTCAGATGCAGGTCGCCAATCTGCACGAACCGCAACGGGGCCTCGCTGGATTGATTTGTCACGGTTCGTCCTCATGCCTGATTTTCAGGTTCCCCAATCGCCGGGGGCTAACTAAAGTTCCCCGCAGCCGGATTCGTCTGGCCGACGAAGATGAGCAGCCGGGCTGCCGACCGAGCAGCCCGCTTTGTTCGCTCACGCCTGCCGTAGAGCCTCGGACCACTTGCCTTCGTCGACCGGTTTCGTCTTGCGGATACGTCCGTCCAACTCGATATGCAGCTCGGAATGTCGACCGTTTCGTAACCCCAGAATTTCGAAATGCTTCGGTTTCCGGCGGGGCTCGCCTATCGGCTCGAATCCGGCCTCGCGCGCGGCCCCGAGTGCGATCTTCGGATCAACGGGGTTATGATGGTCATGCTCGTGTTTCTTCTTGTGCTCGATCGTCACGCTCTTGCCGTCGCACGAAAAACGCATGACCTTGAGCTCGGAGGGCTTCATTTCGCCCTCCAACTCGACCTCGGCGCCGATCCTGAGATCGACGAGGTCGGCTCCGTGCGGAGTGAGGTCAGCAAGCACCGCGCCCTCCGGGGTCCGAACCACAAAGCGGTGCGCGAACACGTGTACGATCTTGCCTGACAATTTGATCCATGCTTGGGGCATTCAAGTCTCCTGATTTCAAACGTTGGTTGCGCCTCACGGCGTTCTGGGCGTGGCCGGCGATGGCGGTGCGTCAGGCTCTGGCGGCAGCGGTGGAGCGTCGGCCCGCGGAGAGGGCGGTGGGGGAGGAGCGTCCGCTCGCGCGGGCGGAGGTGGCATGCCGGGCCTTGGCGGCGGCGGACCATCGGCCCGTCGCGGCGGAGGTGGTGGGCCAGGAGGCGGAGGGGGCGGAGCTTCTGCCATCCGAGGCGGCGGCTCCCTGCGGGGTGGTGGCGGAGGGCCGAAAGCTTCGGTGCGGCCGTCGGCGTGCGAAACGATTTGCGCATGTACGATCCCTCGATCGAACATGCCCTGGACGGCGACGGTTTCTCCCCTGATCACCGCCCCGGCGTTTTGGCCCCGCGGACCAAGGTCGATGAGCGCACGACCGCTGCCGTCGTCGACGGTGAACATGTTGCCGAAGATCTCGGACACGCGGCCAAGAACGGCGGATGGACTTCCGGGCTGCAACGCGTTGATGGCGGTTGGCTCCAGCAGCATGACGCTCCGCGGCCGCCAATTCTGGGCAAGTCTCATCCCGCCGGCCCCCAGCGCAGCGCCGGCGATCAGCACAAGCGCGAGACTGCCCGCCGCGAGGCCACCCGGCGAGACGGGCCGACGGCGCCACGGCGGTGGTGCTGCTTTTGGTCCGGACGTATTTTCACTATCGGTCATGATCGGCGGGCCCTTGTCATCGTTGTCGATGTCAGGACCGTACCGAACGCTGCCAAATCCACCCTGAACCGAACCGTTCAGCTTGAGTTAAGCTAAGCCCCATAGCTCCTGTTGCGCATTGGCGAGACCGACCCATGAAGATATTGCTGGTTGAGGACGACGCTCTGCTCGCCGGCGAGATTGCTGCCGCCCTCCGCCGAGAGAAATTCGCCGTCGATACCGCGGCGGACGGTGAGGAAGGGCACTATCTCGGTGACACTGAAGTGTATGATGCGGCCGTGCTTGATCTCGGCCTGCCAAAGATGACAGGGGCGACCGTCTTGCGCTCCTGGCGCAAGCGCGGCCGGCAATTGCCGGTACTGATTCTGACCGCACGCGATGGTTGGACCGAGAAGGTCGACGGATTCAAAGCCGGCGCCGACGACTATCTGACCAAGCCGTTTCGTGTCGAGGAATTGATCATGCGGCTGCGTGCGCTGGTTCGGCGGTCAGCCGGGCATGCGGCTCCGGAGGTCGCCTGCGGTCCTCTCACCTTCGATGCGCCGACAGGCGTCTTCGAACTCAACGGCCTGCCGCTAAAGTTGACAGCGCTGGAATGGCGTGTGCTGCAAGCGCTGATCATGCGCAAGGATGTGATCTACGATCGGCTCGAACTTATGGAGAAAGTGTATGAAGGCGATGCCGGGACGGATTCAAACTCACTGGAAGTGATTGTGGCCCGGCTGCGACGCAAGATCGGCCATGACATGATCGAGACGATACGCGGTCGCGGATATCGATTGACTGCGGGTGATGCGTGATGTGGCGGGATGCTTCGCTCAGCCGACGGCTGCTAACCGCAGCTGGCGCGTTCATTGCGGCGGCGCTGATTATTGCCACCGTTCTGATCGGGTTTGTACTGCATCGTTTCGTGCAAGGCCAGGTCGACGAACGGCTCGACACGCAGATCGTGTTCCTTTCCTCGATGCTACGCGTCGACGATAACGGCAGGATCAGTCTCGCCGGCAATGCCGATGGTCCGCCGTTCGAGCGAGTGCGTCGCGGCTGGTACTGGCAAGTCGCCGGACCGGACAACACGCTACGCTCCGCGTCGCTGGACGGTGCCGATCTCGATATATCCGGACTGAAAGAGCGGGATGCGAGGCGGCCTCCACCGCCGAAAAAGGATCCGGATGCACGTGAGGACCGGCCGCGACCCGCAGACGGCATGGGACCTGACGACGATCATCTGCATTACCGGCTTAAATCCGTGAAAGTGGGAGCGACTGACGTCACCATCGTGACGTCCGCGCCGCGCGGGGCGGTGCTTGGCCCGTTGCGCGAGGCAATGACCACGCTCGGCATTTCGCTGGCTCTGCTCGGTCTTGCGCTGGTGCTCGCGATGGTACTTCAAATAAGGCTCGGACTGCGACCGCTCGAACAATTGCAGCAAGCATTGACGGATGTACGGGCCGGTCGCAGCGAGCGTGTCCCATCGAGGCAGCCGCAAGAAATCCAGCCGTTGGTGGATGAGCTCAACGCGTTGCTCGACGAGAACGCCGCCAATCTCGACCGCGCCCGTCGCCACGTCGCCAATCTCGCCCACGGATTGAAGACGCCGTTGGCGACACTCGCCCTCGCGATGTCTGCGGACGGCACGCGTGATCCCCTTCAGCTACAGCGGCTCGTCGCGCAGATTGAACGCCGGATTCGGCATCATCTGGGGCGCGCGCGCATAGCGGTTCTTAATGGGCCGGTTCGGGTGCAGACTCAGGTCGCGCCGCGGCTGCGGGATCTCGGCGACGTGCTCGGCAAGATCCACGCCGATCGTTCAATTACATTCTCTATCGACGTGCCGAACGACCTCACCGCCGCCTGCGAACCGCAGGATTTCGACGAGATGGCCGGCAACCTGCTCGACAACGCGTTCATGTGGGCACGCACAAGCGTGCTTGCGCGTGCGTCACGTAGTGATGCGATGGTATCAATTCTGGTCGAGGACGATGGCCCCGGCCTGACGCCTGAGCAGCGCTCGCAGGTCTTGAGGCCGGGTGAGCGGCTGGATGAGGCAGCGCCAGGATTTGGCTTCGGGTTGTCGATCGTAGGCGAATTGGCCGAGCTTTACGGCGGGAGTATCGCTTTGGACGAAACACCGCTGGGCGCACTAAGAGCGACGCTGCGCCTCCCGGCAAGATCGTCGAGTTAAGCCGGGTTAGTTCGCGAACAAAAAAGGGCCGCCCGGCTCATCGTCGGCTTCTTCGTCATCGACGTGCCAAGCTTCCGTGAGCACATTCAAACGCCGAGCTGAGGCCCGGGGGGCAGCGTCCCGAACCCTCAAGGACAGCATTGCCTTCGGTCGTGGAAACCCGCCATTGCCACCTTCGGTGACGTTTCTTCAAAAACACCTCAAAATTTGAGACCCTTCAGGCGTCATGGTCTCGAAGTTCCAACTTCCGGCGGCGGTAAATGCACAGCATCTTCGAACCCGAGCCTAGCTAACGCAGTGCTCGCTGCCTGGCGGTCCTGTTCGTGACTTCCACCGGAAACGCCTATGCCGCCGACCAGCTTCCTCTCGTGAAATAACGGCAGGCCGCCACCGACCGCCATCAATTTTTGGACGTTGGCGAGCGGCGCAAGCTTGGGATCGGAGACGTAATCGTTCCAGACGTGGGTTGGGATTCCGCAGGAGGCGGCGGTCCAAGCCTTGCTGATCGCGACCTCCACCGTGAAAAAGGGAGCACCGTCCGCACGCTGGAACGCGCGCAGATTACCGGTCGCATCGGTGACAGCGATTGCGGCGTCAAAGCCGATGTCGCGGCTCGCCTTCATGGCCGCATCAATCAGTGCGTTGGCGGCTTCGCACGTCACCGACGCCGTCGCGATAGCCTTGACGATCTGTTGCAATATCTCATCTCCGGCTATGGGGCGGCGGGAATCAATCCATAACGCTTCATGATGCCGGCCATGACCGCGGGATCAGGTTTTCCGGTTGCGATCTCCGCGGCAAGTTCTTCAAAATATTCCGGGCCCAGGACGCCTGGCGTCAGGACGCACAGACATTTCGCAACAGTTCCCGACAGATTTGCGAAGCCGTGCACCACGCCGCGGGGTACGAAGGCCGTGCCACCCGGCGGAATGTCGCACCGCTCGCCCGCAATCGTATAGGTGACTGTGCCTTCCAGCCCATAGACCGTCTCCTCCCACGATTCGTGATAGTGGGGAACCGGCATCTTGCCGCCGGGGCTGAGAACGAGCTCGAAGATATCGAGGGCTCCCTTGGTGTCGTGCTTGCTGCGAAGAAAATTCACCTGGAATGAACCGAAGTCGATCTTTCTCGGCATTGCTGGCCTCCCGTGCTGTCGTTTCTACGTCTAGTCTCGTCTGCAAAAGAACGCCGCCGGCAACTCGCAGTACATCGCGACCGAACAGAGTCCATACCGCAGTCGCGGCCTGTTCAGGCCGCCGATCGCTCGAAATCGGCTGCGGCTATCCCCATGCCCGCGTTCCACTGCGGGATGTCATGATAGTAGATATGCCGCGGCTTATGGGGACCGATGGCGTTCATGGCCGCATAAGCCGCTACCCAGGTTCGGACTTCGTGCCCCCCACAGCCAGCAATTCTGGTCAGATCCGCCTCGCTCAAGGTGCCGACTGTCTTGCGGTCGCCCGCCTCCATCTGCGCCATGAAGGCGCGATCCCACTCGGCGTTCAGGGGCGTCGCCTTGCCCTCGCCTCGCGCCAATTTGCGCGCTGTCTCGAAATTGGCCTGCTCGCGCGCGCGCCGCGCCTCGATCGGTGGATTGCGTCCCGCGATCAGCATTTCCACCAACGGTGGCGGCGCGGTGTCGATCCGTGGGATCGGCGGATCATGGCTCAATCCGCCCGAGCCGAGAATCAACACCCGGCTGTCGAGGCCGGCTGCCCATCGACCGACTGCGGCGCCCAATGCCTCGACGCGGCGGAAGGTAGGCAGCGGCGGACCGGAGCAATTGATATGGATGGGCAAGACCCGATAAGAGTCCACCTGGCCGGTGAGCAGCACCAGCAACTGCGCAAAGCCGTGATCCGCCTGCATCCTGTAGGAGAGCGCGACGTCGATGTCTTCCGACCGTACCGCCGAAACGCAGTCGAGCGCCGCATGCTCGGGAACGTTGAAGTCGCCACTGCCGATGTCGTAGTCGCCGATCGCCGTGGCTCGCACGCCGATCGTGAACGGCGGCATCATGTCGTAGAAGACCCCTTTGAAATGGTCGGGGCCGAAGATGATGACGAGTTCAGGATCGAAGTCGCCCACCTCGGCCGCCAGGCTTGCGAAATGCGCCCTCACCTCCCGATCCACGGCTGGATCGGCTTCGACGTGATCCATCAGAGGTGTGTGCGAGGCACAAATCATTTTGACGCGCATGTAACTTCCTCCTCTAGAACATGATCCGGAAAAGTGTGCGGCGGCTTTCCGAAAAGATCACGCTCAATCAAAGAACTAAAGCACGATGACGATTCATCCAGATCTCATCGCGTTTCAGGCAACGGTGGCAATCCGAGGCCGAGCGGTATGCTTTTCCAGGAACGCGAGATGCAGACGGTTGAACTCGTCTGCCTTCTCCCATTGCGGCCAGTGCGCGCAGTCTTGCATCACGACCAGCCGTTCGGCATCGGGAATTGCCGCGCAGAAGCGTTCACCAATCGCAATAGGCGCGGTCGGATCGTGGTCGGTCCAGATCACCAGGGTTGGGGCCTCAATGCGCGACAGGGATTTCTCCGTCAGTACGTTGCGCATCCGGATGTCCATGTTTTGCAGGCACAGGATGTGCTCCATCGCGCGCAGGAAGCCTGGCTGGGTGTAGATCGCAAGACGAAGCTCGACCAGGTCGTCGGTGACGCGAGTGGGATCGTTCATGAGCCACTCCAGACGCGCGCGGACCGTTTCGGGACTGGCCTCCGCCACCGCCTTCATCGTTACGGTATAGACGCGCTGCATGACTACCGGATCGGTGTTGAGGCCGCCCGCCGTGTTCAGCGTCAACGTCGCGACGCGTTCCGGATGGTCGATCGCAAACTGCGCCGCGATCCAGCCTCCCAGCGACTCGCCATGCAGGTGGATGCGCTTCAGGCCGAGCGCATCGCTGAAATCCAGCGAGGTGTTTGACATAGTGCCGTGATCTCGTAATCGTGGTCGGGTTTGTCGGTATAGCCGTGGCCAATCATGTCGAGCGCGATGGTTCGATATTTCTCGCCATGCGGCAGAAGGTTGCGGGTGAAAGCCTCCAGATGTCCGCCCGTGCCCGGCACGAACACGACGGCTTCGTCATCCGACGGATCGCCCGCTTCGGCGTAGCGCGTGCGAATTCCGCCAGCATCGGCATATGACAGGCGCAGCGCGCCGCTTGCGATCTCCGGCCACAGGTACACGTCGGGTCCCTCCCTGTTCGTTACTGGCATACTAGCACGTTAGATTTTTCTGTAAAGCTGTGAAATCCTCAACTTGGCCTCTGATGGCCGGCTGATTGACCTGCTAGGATGGAAGTATGCGTTCTTACAGTCCAGAGAGCTCGCCGCCGGGCATCCGCCGGCCCAAGCAAGCAAAGCGAGATCTACGATCTTCTCGTGCAACGGCTCGTCAACGCCCGATATGCCTTCGGTGAGACGGATTCTCGTGCGAGAGCTCGGAGCCGAATTCGGCGTCAGCCGCCAGCCGATCATGTCTGCCCTCAACTGGCTTGCGGCGGACGGTTTCGTTCGAATCATTCCCCAGGTTGGGTGCCAGGTGATCAACCCCGACAGAAACGCCGTCGCAGATTTTTATCTGATGTTTCAGCGAATGGAGGGCCTACTGGCTGAATTGGCGGCGGCGCGCCGCACAGACCAGCAACTCGCCGACCTCCGCGAGCAGCAGCAGCGGATCGTCGCGATCGCCAACGACCCCGATGCGTTGCGCGGGCACTACGCCGAATTGAACCGCAATTTCCATCAAAGCATCGCTGCTATGGCTCATTCCGCGCTGGTGGAAGAGAAACAGAGCGCCAATTTCAATATGTCGGACTTCTTTATCAATCACGCGATCGGCTTCGACACGCTCGGCGCCGGCGTGGCCCAGGAACACGAGCCCATCATTGACGCCATTGCGCGGCGAGAGCCCTCGGGCGCACGCCGGGCCGCTGAAGAGCACATCGCGTCGGTAGCAGCGGCCATTTTGACCCGGGCCGAGAGAAAATCGTCCTGACATACTTGCATGCCAGTTTAATCTAGCTATACTTCCCCTCCTCGACGCACATTCCGCGCCGGAAAATCCGCCCAAAGAGGCGGGCCTGCGCCGATGGAATGAACCAGTTTTCGAACGGGGAGGAAAACGATGCAGAAGCCAGCTTCGCCTGCCGGAAGCCATGATCCCGAAACGCTGCATGCCAAATATCTCGAGGAGCGCGACAAGCGGCTCAATCACATGGCCGGACGGCAGTATATCGCTGCCGAAGGCGAATTCGCCGACTTCACCGACGATCCCTACGTTGAACCAGGGTTCAGCCGTGAAGCGCGAAACGAGACGGTCGACGTCGTCATCGTCGGCGGTGGCTTCGCCGGGCTGTTGACCGCGACGGAACTGGTGAAGCGCGGCATCGAGTCCTTCCGCATCATCGAGCAGGGCGGCGACTTCGGCGGCACCTGGTACTGGAACCGCTACCCGGGCGTTCGATGCGACATCGAATCCTACTGCTATATGCCGCTGCTGGAGGAAGTCGGGACGGTGCCGAGCGAACGTTACGCGCAAGGCGCGGAGATATTTGCTCACTGCCAGGCGATCGGCCGTCACTACGACCTTTACCGGCGCGCCCTGCTCCAGACCAAGGTCACGCGGATCGCCTGGGATGAGGTTGCCGCGCGATGGACCGTCGAGAGCGATCGCGGCGACACCATTCGAGCGCGCTTCGTCGCCGTGGGCCAGGGACCGCTGGCCAAGGTCAAGCTGCCCAACATTCCCGGCATTCGCGATTTCAAGGGCCGCATCTTCCACTCCAGCCGCTGGGACTACGGCTACAGCGGAGGCGACGCCGCTTCCAGGATGACGAAGCTTGCCGACAAGCGCGTCGCCGTGATCGGAACAGGCGCGACGGCGGTCCAGATCGTCCCGCGACTGGCGGAAGATGCGGCACATGTCATCCTGTTCCAGCGGACTCCGTCCGCAATCGACGAGCGCAACAACGCTCCTACCGATCGCGACTGGTTCGCCGGCCAGCCCAAGGGATGGCAGCGCGAGCGCATGCGCAACTTCCTGTCGGTGATCACCTGCGTGCCGGTGCATGAGAATATCGTCGGCGATCGCTGGACGGATTTCTGGGTCCGGTTCGGCGCCGCGATGGCGGAACGCCATCGAACCGGCGATCCCACTCCCCCGCCAGAGCTGATGCAGCGCATCGACTATTCCAAGATGGAGGAGTTGCGCGCGCGCGTCGCTGCGACGGTGAACCGGCCGGATGTCGCCAAGGCGCTGCAGCCCTGGTACAATTATCTCTGCAAGCGGCCGCTCTATAGCGACGACTTCCTGCAGGCCTTCAATCGAGAGAATGTGGAATTGGTCGATACCGACGGCCGCGGGGTGGAGCGGATCACCGGCTCCGGCGTAGTTGCAGGCGGCGTCGAATATCCGGCCGATTGCATCATCCTGGCCACCGGCTTCGACGTCGGCGCAGCCCCTCACAAGGTCGGCGGCTACGAGGTGCTGGGGCGTGGCGGACAGACGCTCGATACGAAATGGAAGGACGGTGTGCGCACCCTCCACGGCACGCAGATGTCGGGCTTTCCGAATTTTCACATCGTCGGCGGCACGGCGCAGGGCACAACCGCATTCAACTTCACGCACACGCTTTCGATGCAGGCCGAACATGCCACCGAAATCATCGAACGCTGCCTTGCCGACGGCGTGCGGTCGATGGAGGTGAAGCCGGAGGCTGAGGATCGCTGGCAGGCGACGCTCGCCGAAAAGCACGTTGATCACCAGCATTTCTATGAGGAATGCACACCCGGCTTTCTGAACAATGAGAACGACTACAAGGAGCGTCCGACTTTCGTTGGCGCCACCTACGGTGGGGGCCCGCTCGAATACGAGCAAGTTATCGCGGAGTGGCGGCGAAGCGGCATCGAGCGAGACACCAGCATCAGCTTCGAGGCTGATGCAAAAGCCGCCGTCGCGTGAACATGTGAAATTGGTTGACGAAATCGATGGTGAATCAGATCACACCGAATCCGAAGGAAGAAGCAGTCGCCCGTCGGCTGCGCGAAGCTTATCGCAGCGGCGCGATCCCGCCGCTGCGTGACTCGCTCGACCCTGGCGATGGAGCTGGAGCGTATCGCATTCAGGAGATCAACACCCGTTTCTGGGAAGGCCAGGGCCGACGGCTGGTTGGCCGCAAGATCGGCCTGACGGCCAAAGCCGTCCAGGCACAATTTGGCGTCAACCAGCCTGACTATGGGGCTCTGTTCGCGGACATGGCAGTGCCGAACGGCGGAAGGCTCGACCCTGCTCGTGTGCTCCAACCCAAGGCGGAAGCGGAGATCGCGCTGGTGTTGAAGGCGGATCTCCACGGCCCTGACGTCACGCCCGACACGGTCCGCGCCGCCACGTGGCATGCCGTTGCCGCCATTGAGATCGTCGACAGCCGCATCGCCGACTGGAAGATCACGTTTGCCGACACGGTCGCGGACAACGGATCATCGGGATTTTTCGTTCTCGGCGACGAACGACGCTCCCTCGACGGCCTCGATCTATTCACCTGCGGGATGGCGACCGAGGTGAATGGGACGATCATGTCGATTGGAGCGGGAGCGGCCTGTCTTGGACACCCATTGAACGCGGCTGCCTGGCTCGCGCGCACCGTGCCGCTGCGGGCTGGCGATGTGGTTCTCACGGGTGCCCTCGGGCCGATAGTGCCCCTTTCGCACGGCGACAAAGTGGAGGCGCACATCGGCGGGCTGGGCAGCGTATCCTTCATTCTGGACAACAAATAACGCGCGAAAACAGCCTTCCGGCTGACCGCCAGGGGATAGGAACCGATGGATTTTGGATTGCAGGGAAAGCGGGCGATCGTCTGCGCATCGAGCAAGGGACTGGGTTTTGCGTGCGCCAAGGCGCTCGCCCGTGAGGGAGCCCACCTCGTCTTGAACGGGCGAGATGCCGACACGCTCGATCGAGCCGCCGAGGCACTTCGTTCCGAAGTGCAAGGCGCCGAGATTAAGACCGTCGCAGGAGATGTCACCGACGCACGCATACGTGTAGCGCTGCTGGAGGCATCGGGCGAGCCCGACATTCTGGTGAACAATGCCGGCGGTCCGCCTCCGGGCAACTTCCGCGACTGGGACCGCGATCACTGGGTTGCAGCCCTTGATGCCAATCTCTTGAGCGCCGTCGATCTCATACGGCTCGTCATCGACGGCATGATGCACAGAAAATTCGGCCGCATCGTCAACATCACATCATCCACGGTGCGGGTGCCTATTCCAGTTCTCGGCCTCTCCAACGCTACGCGAGCCGCCCTGACCAACTTCGTATTCGGCCTTGTACCATCGGTCTCGTCATCGAACGTGACGATCAATAATTTGCTGCCGGGTCCGTTCGATACCAATCGGCTACGAAACTCGAAAGAGATCACGCGGCATCTGACGTCAAACCCGGTTGCCGGACGGGTGGGTGACCCGGACGAACTTGGAGCGGCGTGCGCGTTCCTGTGCAGCCGGCACGCCGGCTACATCAGCGGCCAGAATCTGCTGATGGACGGCGGCCTGTATCCCGGAAGTTTCTGACTAGCTGACATCGAAGGGTTTTCGCGAGCGCGGTTTACCCCGGCGAGCAGACATCGTCGGCGTCGCGCGTCACGTCCGTTAAGTGCCCGATAACTGACAACAGCCGGCAACGATCACTGACGAGAAGATCAGAATCTTGACACGATAAAGGTGTAAGCAGCGTTCGATGATGAGCGGGACAGGCGCTGCCGATAAAGTTCATAGCCGCGATCCGGCCAGAAACCGCCGTGGCCCCGACCGATCCGGGCGAAGCTGTCGACGACCTGGACGCGCGTCAGATATTTCGCCTGCTTGTACCCGGATTGGCGCTCGACCCTGAACTCGCATCTTGAACGATGCGCCCGCGTTTGGATTTCCATGCCCTCCCGCGCGGTGTCGACGGTTCACGAAAGGCTTGCCACGGCCGGCAGGCAGTCGCGCCCTGTCGTGATGTCCGCGCCATCTTGACTGCCGCAGCCTCATCCTTCAAACGGCGCAGGAAAGACCAAAACGAAGCAGCGAATCTGGCCTATCATGACGGCCGAATCTTCGGTGCACATGGAACTTAAACTTCGATGATGAGAGGGCCGGATGGCGACGCTTGAAGGGATACGCCGTTTTCCGGTCAAAGGCCTGTCGTCCGAAGACCTCGATGAGGTCGAACTCGTCGCGGGTCGCGGCATACCGCTAGATCGCGAATACGCGCTCGCACTTGCGGACACCCAATTCGACGAGAGCAACCCGCGGCCGCTGCCGAAGACCAAGTTCGCGGTGCTCGCACGTTTCGCACGGCTGGCCGCGCTGCAAAGCCGGCTCGACTTTCGAACCTCAACGTTGTCACTGTCCCGCGCGGGGGCCTTGATCGTGTCCGGCAGCCTCGAAACCAGGGTTGGCCGCGATGCCATTGAGCAAGCCCTGCATGACTACATGGGGACTGAGCTCGGAGGCCGCCCCCGCCTGGTCAAGGGCAACGGGCATCGCTTCACCGACGTCAGCGTCCACTCCCCGCTTCTGATGGAAGCCATCTCCGTCATCAACCTTGCGACGGTGCGCGCGCTCGAAGATAGCTTGGGCAGGCGCGTCGATCCCAGGCGCTTCCGCGGAAACCTTCTCGTCGACGGCATCGCGCCGTGGACCGAGTTCGATCTGCTGGACCGGACCTTCCGCATCGGAAACGTCCTCGTGAAGGGTGTTCGCCGGACGAAGCGGTGCCCGGCGACAGAAGTGAATCCCGACACCGCGGAGCGCGACATCAGGATGCCGCTCGAATTGCTGGAGCGTTACGGGCATGGAGACCTCGGCATCTACGTGACGGTCATCTCGGCCGGTACGCTGCGGGTGGGCGACCATATCGCGCTTCCGGTCTAGCCCGAGATGCAGAACCGGTTTCTATCAACAATGTCGCACCAGTATGCCGTAGCATGTGGGGAGTAACCTTTCGTCCCAGACCGGCCTCGCTGGC
Source organism: uncultured Alphaproteobacteria bacterium (assembly GCA_963748805.1). Lineage (GTDB taxonomy): Bacteria > Pseudomonadota > Alphaproteobacteria > Rhizobiales > Xanthobacteraceae > Bradyrhizobium. The sequence continues at coordinate 163,888 of CAVVLH010000001.1, forward strand.
GACCATGCGAAGTCTCGAACGGAACCACTGCGGCCTCAGCTCGGTACCCCATTTGTTAGTAAAAAGCAGACCAGATCCTTTCAACACGCGCTGAGGGAAGGCTCCGAGCTTTTGCAACGCGAGCCACAAATCTACATCTGTCACGTAGACCATGCGATCACGCGAGCCCTTCCCGCGAATGCGTAAGGACGAACCATCATGAGAAACGCCGCTCGTCGACAATTTGCAGAGTTCCCCGACTCTGACGCCCGTCGAGACCATCAACCGGATTTCGACATCTGGACTCTATTCACGGGCGAAAGAAGCCCCGGGCAACGCTTGCCGAGATTTTCGCCACATCGGGCGGGCTGATGGCGACGTCGGTGAATTTCACGCGGTAGTCGTGAACGCGCTTGGCCGCCGCCGCTTGGCAAAGAGGGGAAACGCCATGTCGACGAGAGAATTTGACGTCGTACTTTATGGGGCCTCCGGCTTTGTGGGTCGGCAAACCGTCGCCTACTTCGCCCACAATGCGCCGAAGGGGCTGCGATGGGCGATCGCGGGCCGAGACCACACTAAGCTCGCCGCGCTGGGGGCTGAGGTGCCGATCTTGACCGCGGACGCGCGCAGCCAACCCGACGTTGACGCCATAGTCGCAAAGACCCGCGTGGCCCTGACAACGGCGGGGCCCTTCAAGCTTTATGGTGATCCGCTCGTCGACGCCTGCGTGCGTCTTGGGACGCACTATGTCGATATCAGCGGTGAGCCGGCGCGGATTCGCGCGCTGATCGATCGCTACCACCAGAGCGCCAAGGTCGCGGGTGTGCGGATCGTGAACTTCTGCGGCATGAGTTCGGCGCCGTCGGATCTCGGGGTCTATCTCCTCGACAAGGCGCTTGGCGGCCGCCTGCGGGAGGCAAAGGGCTATTTTCGGCTAGGCGGCGGCTCCTTCAACGGCGGCACCATCGCCAGCATAAGCCATGCTCATGAAACCGGCGTTTCGGCGCGCGAAAAGGACGTCTTTCTGCTCAATCCGGATCTGGGGCGTCCCGCGAAGCCCTTGGAGTTCGATCCCAAGGGCGTTCATTACGACCGCGAAGTGAAGGCGTGGACAACCGCCTCGCCGATGGGCGTCAGCAATACGCGCGCGGTCCGTCGCAGCGCCGTTCTGACCGGCCACGACATTGTCTACCAGGAGTACGCCACCTATCCGGGCTACCTCGACGCGCTCGGCTTCGACACGATGATCGGCCTCTTCAACGCGGCCATGAGCGTCAGGCCGGTGCGCCAGTTTCTCCAAAGGAAGCTTCCGCCCGGCAGCGGCCCGTCCGATGCGGATATGGACGCCGGCTGGTTCGAGCTGAAGATGCTTGGCAAATCGGACCGTGGTCAGAGCGCCATGGTCACCATGAAAGGCCAGGGCGACATCGGCAATCGGATCACCGTCAAATGCGTCTGTGAGAGCGCGCTGGCGATCGCCCTGAACGAGGCCGAATTGCCGGCCGCATTCGGTGTGCTCACGCCAAGCGTGGCGTTCGGCGATGTTCTCGTTCAGCGGCTGGAAAACGCCGGAATCGAGATCAGCGCTACGGCGCTCTGACGCCACTCACGCGCTTCGTGTTGGAACCGCGCCCTCCGGTTGACGATCGACCCCTCTTGTTGGGCTCGCCTCCAATCTTTTCATGGAATCCATCGAGGCTCATCCAGAAACTGGCCAACCCTTCAATTTCCGTGGGCGCATAGGGCAGAAGTGCGTTCTTATGCGGCATCGATGGAGTTGTGAATAAGCTCTGCGACCCATCGACAACCCGTTCGGCAGGCGGTTGTCACCATGTGTTCAGGTATGGAGTGTTACCTGCGTGTCGGCGCCGGACAAATGTGAAGTGGCGGAGAGAGTGGGATTCGAACCCACGGTACGGTTTCCCGCACACACGCTTTCCAAGCGTGCGCCTTAAGCCACTCGGCCATCTCTCCGAAGAGGGCCTTCTCTTGAAGGCGCGCGCGGACTTTTGCAAGTGACGGCTGCGACCTCCGCCGCTATTTCAACAACATATTGAAATTATTAAATAATTTATATGATCGGGCATTCCGCTTCCACCGCCGTGAACCCAAGACCGCCCAGGTTCGACTTCTAGGTAGAGCAAGATGAGTGAGGCATGCACGCGACATGGCGATCCAGCGGGCGTTGATGGTGCTGTTTGTCCTGTCCACTGCGGGATACGCGGCTGGCGCCCTGGGTCAGCAGCGTTGTCACCGCGAAGGCACGGATGTCACCTGCGATGACGGGCATCGCGGCCTCTGGTCGGGCAATGCCATCCTCTGGCCCGACGGCACCCGGTCGCATTCCTCGCCACATCCGAGTGTCGTCATCGGCAACAAATCATCGGTCACGATCGGGCCTGGCGTTTTCGTCGGTCAGGGCAAAGGCATGAGGCCGCTTGACGACCCGAACAAGGTGCGCTGCGTGACCCTCGATGAGGTGCCATACTGCTATTGACAGGCTGGCTTCGCTGGCCAGATCTCAGCGGCTACGCATTGACCGAGCGGAGCGCCCATGGCGCCGGCGGGATCTCAACCGGCTGTGCCGTTGCCTCCCTTGCGGCCCGCGCGGTTTCCAGCGCGTCGACGAAGCTTGTGAACCATTGCTGGATGGAACGGCGCCGAAGCTTCGCCATCATGGCTTCCCAGCGCATGCGCCGCTCGGGGAACGGCATCGACAGCGCCACCGCGATCGTGCGCGCCATGCCGTCGATATCGTGCGGATTGACCAGAAGCGCCGTATCCAGTTCGTTGGCCGCACCGGCAAACTTCGACAGCACGAGGACGCCGGGATCGTCGGGGTTCTGGGCAGCGACATATTCTTTCGCCACCAGATTCATTCCGTCATGCAGGGGCGTCACCACGCCGACCTGAGCGGTGCGATAAAGACCGGCCAACACGGTCTGACTGAAACCCTTGTTGAGATAACGGATCGGCGTCCAGTCGACCTCGCCATGACGGCCGTTGACATCGCTGACGAGTTTGGCGAGCTCGCTTTGCAGATTGCCGTAAGCTTCGATCGCGCCGCGCGAGGGTGTGGCGATCTGCAACAGCGACACCGTACGCGCCATCGACGGGTGCGTCGTCCACATCCGGTCGAAGGCATTGATGCGGTTGACGAGCCCCTTGGAATAATCGAGCCGGTCGACACCGATCGCGAGCTTCTCGCCGTTCAGGCTGCGGCGCAGGCGTGACACGTCGGGATGCGACACGGCCTTTGCGGCCTGGCGAGTAAATTTTTCCACGTCGATCCCGATCGGGAAAACCGCGATGCGGGTCGTTCCGTGCCGTGACATCACCACGCCATCGTCGACCACAAGACCGAGCGTCGACGACAGATAACTGGCGAAATTCTCGCAATCGTCGTCGGTCTGAAAGCCGATCAGGTCGTAGGCCAGCATCGCTTCCACCAGATCGCGATGGTGCGGAACGCCTTCGATCACATCGCGGGCGGGCCAGGGCGTGTGCAGGAAGAAGCCGATCGGCTGGGTCACGCCGAGATCACGCAACTCAGCGCCTAACGCCAGGAAATGGTAGTCCTGAATCCAGAACGTGGTGTCGGCCTTGCGGAACCGCAGCAGCGCGCGCGCCATGAAGGCATTGACCTCGCGATAGGACAGATAGTCGCCTTGCGAGACGCGGATCAGGTCCGCTCGCGAATGCAGCGCCGGCCACAAGGCTGAATTGGCAAAGCCCTCATAATATCCGCCGTAATGCGCTGCCGGCAGATCCAGCATGGCAAGCGCGCCAGCCCCAAGCGCCTCGATTTCGGCAAATGGCTCCTTCTGGACGCCATCGCGGACGCGACCGCTGGAACCGACCCAAATCGCACCTGATTTTTCCACTATCGGAAGCAGCGCCGCGGCCAAACCGCCGGTAATCGGCTCGTTGGCGTTGCCGCGCGTGATGCGATTCGAAACAACGACGAGGCTCACCGGGTTCCCCTCCTGATGGTTCGCTCGTGTGTTAACAACCATTCATCAATATGGTTCCTTTTCACTTTTCCAATGAATTGAAACCGAATTCAGGCGCTGCGGCGTCGGGAATACGCGCCTCTGCCGCCAAAATTCGTTCACGCACGAAATCGACGCATGAATGAATAGTTCCCGCGATCACGGAACCGCCAACGCTTTGCCATCAAAAGGCTTTGCCCTCGATAAGGCTCGCGAGCCAGGCGCGTACGTTCGTTGGCTCGTCAAAATGGCCGGCGACGCCCTGTGCATGACGGCCGACCGAAAAGGCCAGCCCGCCCAGGCTTGGCATCGCGGCGAATACCAATTCATCGGTGACGTCATCACCAATGAAAATCGGATAGCGGCCACGGAACGGCTCGTGAGTCATCAATTCGTGCACGCCGGTTGCCTTGTCGAAACCTGTCTGCTTGATTTCGCAAACGCATTTTCCGGGCAAAATCTCGATCGGCGCATTCGGCAAATCGGCCCTGATCAACGAAACGGCTTCGTAAATTGCTTTCTCTGCGTGCGGGGCCAGCCGGTAGTGCAGCGCGAGCGAGTAGCCTTTGTCTTCCAAGAGAATGCCAGGGCTTAATCGTGCGATGGCGGCAAGCCGGCCTTTCAATTCCTGATCCAGCGGCGGGGCGTGCGTAGCGACCGATTCGCTGCCGATCGAAATCCGCATTTCTGCGCCGTGGCCGCCGATTGCCGGAAATCGTTCCGGCGCAAAGATCAGGTCGATGTCGTTCAGCGACCGGCCGCTGACAAGGGCGAGCGCGCCTCCGGTTCGTTGGTGAAGGGCGTGTAGCGTCGCGGCCAAACCCGGTGGCACCCACACCTCGCGCGGCGTCCGCGCCAGATCGAGCAGCGTGCCGTCGATATCGAGCAGGATGGCGCAGCCGTCGAGGCACTTCGACAGCTTTTCCGCAATCGAAGCCAGCAAAGCCCCCTCGGCCGGCGACGTCTCTTCACGCGGGGACAGCACACGATTTGCGAGACCTTCATTCATCATTTCACTCCACAGCAGCCAGCGGCTGCGCGACCGATTCCAGCGTGCGCCGCTCGGCCGCAACCGCATAGCGCCAGCCGACGGCCGCGGCCACCAGCATCAGCGCCGCACCAAACAGATACCCGGCAAAAACACTGCCGCGCGAGCCGGTGTCGATCAGCGCGCCAAACAGGATGGGACCGGCAACGCCGCCGACGCCGGTGCCGATCGCATAGAACAGGGCAATCGCCAACGCACGCACCTCCAGCGGAAAGTTCTCACTGACCGTCAGATAAGCAGCACTTGCGGCAGGAGAAGCAAAGAAGAAAATCACCATCCAGGCGATTGTCTGCGTCTTCGCATCCAGTGCCCCGATCTCAAACAGATAACCCGAGAGCGCTAGAAGGATGCCTGAAACACCATAGGTAAGCACGATCATCGGACGTCGCCCCAGCGTGTCGAACAACCTGCCAAGAAGCAGCGGTCCCAGCAAATTGCCGGCCGCGAAAGGAAGGATATACCAGCCGACCTGGTCGGCCGGTATCCCGTAGAAATCGCTCAATACCAGCGCAAAGGTGAAAAAGATCGCATTGTAGAAGAACGCCTGCGCTGTCATCAGCACCAGCCCGACCAGGGAGCGTTCGCGATAAACCTTGAACAACGTATGCGCAACCTCCGACAGCGGCGTATGGTCCCGCATCCGCAGCTTCAGTTTCGGCCAGGTGCGCGGCGGCATGTCTTCACCGGAGCTCGCAGGCGGCCGATCCCTGCCATGCCCTTCGACCGAACGCTCGATATCACGCATGATGGCGTTGGCTTGATCGGGATGGCCGTGAATGATCAGCCAGCGCGGACTTTCGGGAATCCAGATCCGCATCACGAACACGACGAGGCCAAGGCAGGCACCGGTCAGGTAAGCGAGCCGCCAGCCCAGATCGACATCGATCCAGTGGGGATCGAGCAACACGATCGCACTGGTCGCGCCAAGTGCCGCGCCGAGCCAGAAACTGCCGTTGATCATCAGATCGGTCCATCCGCGATAGCGCGCCGGCACCAATTCCTGGATCGTGGAGTTGATGGCGGTGTATTCGCCGCCGATGCCGGCGCCGGTCACGAACCGAAAGAAAGCGTAGCTCGCAATGCTCCACGACAACGCCGTGGCTGCGGTCGCGGTGAGATAAAGCGCCAAGGTAATAAAAAACAGCTTCTTGCGGCCGATGCGATCGGTCAACCAGCCGAAACCAAAGGCACCGAGCACCGCCCCCGCGAGATAACAACTATTGGCAAAACCGACCTCGAAATTCGAAAAATGCAGGGTCGGACTTTGCTTGAGCGCGCCGGACAGGGCGCCCGCTAGCGTGACCTCCAGCCCGTCGAGCACCCAGGTGACCCCAAGCGCAAGCACGACACGGGTGTGAAAGCCACTCCAGTACAAAGCATCGAGACGGAAGGGGATGCTGGTTTCGACAATGTCATGATCCGTGCCGCGGTCGATGGCTTGCACGACCTCGGCTGCCGCGCCCAAACCGCCCTGCCTTCGCTGCAAGCTCATGAAGCGCTACCAGTCGGCTATTGCGGGAACGCCAAAATCGCTCCGGCCGTCAGGAGCGCCATCAGCCGAATTTTCAACGTCCGACCAGGCGCGGGAGTTCCACCTTTGCGGGGAGGAACTCCCGGGCGCTCAGGCTCGTTTTGCTCGATGAAAGAGGACTTCCGACATGACCCAGAAACCCAAACCCGCGACTTCCCGCCGTCCGACGCGAAGCAGAAGCAAGACCTCTGTGAAAAAAGGACGAAAGGCCACGGCGGCGAGATCCTCATCGCGGCGATGGTCGCAACGCGTGACGAAAGAAAGCGACGCCCTCGACCTCAAGCGCGGCGTATTCACCTTGCGGGATCCAAAACGGATCGCCGCCTCGCTCAAGCGCTCGGCTGAGCACAGTTCGCGGCGCAAGGCCGGCGCCTATCGTTCCGCACTCTCGATGTTGACCTTTTATATCAATCGGGCGGGCCGAACCCTGCCGAAGACGCAGCGCGAGCGCTTGAACCGGGCCAAGGTCGAACTGAAACGGCAATTCGGCCGAGAATAGGCGACGACGGACTGCTGCGCGAATCAGGCCGCGCGAATATTGGCCATAAAGCGCTGGAGCTCTTCGCGCAGCCGCGCGCTTTCGGAGGTCAGCGAACGCGCCGCATCCAGAACGTTGGCCGATGCGGAGCCGGTCTCGGCCGCGCCCCGGTTGACCTCCATAATGTTCACGGCGGTCTCGCTGGTCCCTTCCGCGACGTTCTGCACGCTGCGGGCAATTTCCTGGGTCGCCGAGCTTTGTTCCTCGACCGCGCTTGCGATCGTTGAGGCTATGCTCGATATTTGCCCGATCGTCCCGCCGATTTCCTTGATGGCGGCAACCAATTCCTGAGTGGCGTCCTGCATGCCGGCGATGTGGGTCGAAATCTCGTCGGTCGCCTTCGCGGTCTGGCTGGCGAGCGATTTGACCTCGGAAGCAACGACAGCGAAACCGCGCCCGGCATCACCGGCGCGAGCCGCTTCGATGGTGGCGTTGAGCGCGAGGAGGTTGGTCTGCTCGGCGATCGCCGTGATCAGCTTCACGACGTCACCAATTTCCTGCGCGGCGCGCGACAGCTTGCCGATGCGCCCGTCGGTTTGCTGGGCTTGGACCACGGCGGCCTCCGCGATCCGGTTGGATTCCTGAGCCTGCCGGCCGATTTCATCGACGGACGCCGAAAGCTCCTCCGTCGCCGCCGCAACCGATTGCATGTCGCTGGACGCCTGCTCCGACGCGCCAGCGGCCTGTCCCGACAAACTCTGCGTGGTCTCTGCCGTGCGCGTCAAAGTCCCGGCCGAAGCTTCGAGCTGTACGGCCGAGGCCGACACGTTGGAAACGATGCTGCCCACGGCCGTCTCGAACTCGTCGGCAAAGCGAATGAGTTCGGCGCGGCGTCCCGCAGCGGAAGCTTTGTTCTGGGCATCGAGCGCCGCCGCATCGCGTTCGGCCTTGGCGATCGCCTGAACCTTGAATTCCTCGACCGCCGCGGCCATCTCGCCGAGTTCGTCCTTGCGGCCCAAACCTGGCAGCACGACATCGAAATTGCCGCCGGCGAGTTCACGCATCGCCTTGCACATCGCAATCATCGGCCGCGATATTCCCGTCCCCAGCAGCACAGCCAGCAGGCCGCCCAAGAGGAAGCCGCCGATTGCGAGCATCACGATCAAGTGCTGCGTCTCGCTGATGGTCGCGCTGGACTCCGAATCGAGCCGTTGCTGATCCGCCAGCAAATCGGCTTTCATCGCATTCGAGGCTTTCAGGATCGCCGCCGTGGAATCCGCCATCTCGATCGAGAGCTCGTCGACTTCCTTGGCGTTGTCGATCAGCTTGGTGAGCGCCTTGCGGTACTCTTCGAGCTGGCCGGCGGCATCCTTGATCGCCTGCGCGACCTTTGGCTCCTCGGCGGGAATCGCCTGCAACGCCGCATCCACGAACTTCAGACGCGCCATTGCGCTTGCGGCGACGGACTGGTCGAAATTGACGATGAAGGTACTCGCGAGCGCCGCCGCGGTCTGGAACAGCGCGGCTACCTTTTTGCTGGCCAACGTGATTGCTGCCAGTGCGGAATCGTCTTCGACACCGCTCGGCAGATCGTCAAGCTTGTAACGCAAGAGATTGCCGCTGCGCATCAGCTGGTTTTGGCTGACAAGCTCGCTGTCGCGCTTGATCTTCACCACGTCGGCAAAGATCTTGGTGAAGGCGTGAAATTCGCGCGAAAGGCGCGTCACCTGATTGATGCGCGCCGGATCGGTCGTATTCCTCATCGACTGATCGATGGCGTCCTTCAACCCGCCTTCCGCCGCCAGTGCGGCCTTGGCGTCATCTTCCTTGCCTGTCGCCACATAGTATCGCGCCAGCGACCGGTAGGAGATCAGTTCGCGGTCGATATTCTGGGCGAGACCGGCTTCCGACACGCTCGCCCGGTAGGCGGCGACACCATCCGAAACGCGTCCAAACCCGAGATAAGCGAAACCCATGCTGACAGCGGAAATGGCGAGCACAACGGCAAAGCCAAGGCTGATCTTCCCGCGAAACCGCAAGCTGGGAAGCTTTGGCAGCGCCGATTGCAGCCTAACGCCCTTGAAGAACCCCACGACGGACCCCCCTGTCGCCATTGCATCCGGGCCCGTTACGGAGCCTCGGTGTCGGGAAACCTAGAATAGAATGAATAAGAGGCCGTAAACCGGACGGTGCCATACCACCGGCAATCCCCCAATTGCCGGGCGGCACCGGCCCGCGGTGCCCCACGCCAAGGGGATTGTCTTGATTCCGTTGGCAGCAGTTGACGGCTATCGGGCGTTCAGCGAACTATCGCGGGCCTCATCCATAGCTCTACGCCTCACCGCGGGCCGCGAGCCAACTTACCCCCGCCCCGGATCCATGGAAGACCACGTGCCCGACCAGCTGGTTCCTCAGACAACGACAAGTGCGGTTTCGGGGCCGCTAGCGGGCTTCCGCGTCGTCGAATTTGCCGGCATCGGACCCGGGCCGTTCGCCTGCATGATGTTGGCCGACATGGGGGCCGAGGTGATTACGCTCGATCGCCTCGGGGCCAACAAGAGCCAGAAATCGGCGGCCGGACGCGGACGCAAGGTCGTCGAACTCGACCTCAAGGACACCGCCCCGCGCTCCCAGGCGCTCGACTTGCTTGACCATGCCGATGCCCTGATCGAAGGCTTCCGGCCGGGCGTGATGGAGCGGCTGGGGCTCGGTCCCGATGTAGTGTTGTCACGGAATCCGCGGCTGGTTTATGGCCGGATGACCGGATGGGGACAGCAAGGCCCGCTGGCGCAGACCGCCGGCCATGACATCAACTATATCTCGGTCACGGGCGCGTTGGCGGCGATTGGCCCGACGGAGCGACCGGTCCCGCCGCTGAATCTGGTCGGCGATTTCGGCGGCGGCGCGCTTTATCTCGTGGTCGGCGTGCTCGCAGCCCTGCTCGAAGCCAGAAAATCCGGCAAAGGCCAGGTGGTCGACGCCGCGATGTGCGACGGCGCGGCCTCGTTGATGACGATGTTTTTCGATCTCGCGGCCGCCGGCCGCTGGAGCGGCAAACGGGAGAGCAACTTCCTCGACGGCGGCGCGCATTTCTACGGCGTCTACCAGTGCGCCTGCGGCCACTTCATCTCGATCGGATCGATCGAACCGCAATTTTACGCGCTGCTACGGCAACAGGCCGGGCTCTCCGATCAGGACTTCGAGGCCCAAATGGATTGCGATGCATGGCCCGCGCTGAAGCAAAAATTAACCGAGGTTTTCAAAACCAAAACCCGCGAGGAGTGGTGCAGGATCATGGAAGGCACCGACGTCTGCTTCGCACCGGTGCTGAGTTTGTCGGAAGCCCCGCTTCACCCCCACATGGCGGCCCGAAAAACCTTCGTTGAACGTCACGGCGCGATCCAGCCGGCGCCGGCCCCACGCTTTTCGCGGACGCCTTCCGCGATCCGCGAGCCTGAGACCGCGGATCTCGCAAGCCTTATCCATGCGTGGCAAAGATAACGGCGTCCGGAAACGAGGGAAATTCGTCATTCAAATCTCCCACGCAATTTGAGACGATACCTCGTTGTCTGGAGGCATGACGACGATGGCACTGCAACTCCGGCCGAATTGCGAATATTGCGACAAGGACTTGCCGCCGCATTCAACGGATGCGCGTATTTGCAGCTACGAGTGCACCTTCTGCGCGGCCTGCGCGGCGGAAAAACTCGACAATGTTTGCCCGAACTGCGGCGGTGGTTTCGCGCCGCGACCGATCCGCCCCACGCAGGAATGGCGGCCGGGCGTTTGCGCCGAAAATCAGCCGGCCTCGACCAAACGCGTGCACCTCAAATATAGCCTTGAAGATATCGCGGCTCACTGCAAGCGTATCAGGGATGTTTCGCCGGAAGAGCGGTGAGCGCTATTCCTCCCGTCATTGCGCGCCAACGGGTCGCGCGAATGCGCGCCCGATGACAGGTTCCGCGAAGCAATCCGGAAATCTAATCATAAGATGGATTGCTTCGTCGCTTGCGCTCCTCGCACTGACAAAAATGGTTTAGCCCATCGCCGGCAAGATCGTTCCTTCCACCTCGCCAAAGCCGACCCGATAGCCCTCGCCTTGGCACCAGCCGCGCATGGAAAGCGAATCCCCGTCTTCGAGAAACGTCCTGACGACGCCGTCGGCAAGTTCGACCGGCTCGGAGCCGTTCCAGGAAATCTCAAGCAGGCTGCCGCGCTGGCTCTTTTGTGGTCCGGAGATGGTGCCGCTGCCTAAGAGATCGCCGATATTCATCGCGCAGCCGGAAGAAGCGTGATGCAGCAATTGCTGCACCGACGACCAGTACATGGTCTTGAAATTGGTCCGGCAGATTCGCGCGGGTTCGTTCATCGAGGCCGCGCGCAGGCCAACTTCGAGTTCAAGATCGTAATTGTTGGCTTGCGTCTGCGCCAGATAAGCCAACGGCTGCGGAATTTGCCCAGGCCCGCGGCGCCGAAACGGCTCCAGTGCCGCCGATGTCACGACCCACGGACTGATCGAGGTCGCAAACGCCTTGCCCTGGAACGGCCCGAGCGGGACATATTCCCATTGCTGGATGTCGCGCGCGCTCCAGTCGTTCAGCAGCACAAAGCCGAAGATCATCTCCTGGGCTTGCGCCTCGTTGAGCATCTCGCCCATCGGCGACGCTTGGCCAACCACCGCACCCATTTCGAGTTCGAAGTCGAGCCGTTGGCAGGCCCCAAAGCTCGGATGTTCGGCATTCGCGGGCTTCAATTGACCGCGCGGACGCCGCACCCTCGTGCCAGACACCACGACCGTCGAGGCGCGGCCGTTGTAGCCGATCGGCATATGCAGCCAGTTCGGTTGCAGGGCATTGTCCTTGCCGCGGAACATGACGCCGACATTGGTAGCGTGCTCTTTGGACGAGTAGAAGTCGGTGTAGCCGGCCACGGTGAAGGGCAAATGCAACTTGACGTCCTTCATCGGCACCAGCGCCAGCTTGCGCAGCTCGTCATTGTCGCGCAGTTCATCATTGTCGTGGCGCAGGAGTTCGCTGATCCGCGCACGTATCCTCGCCCAAACCTTTGGTCCCTGCTGCATGAACGCGTTCAGTGAGGGAACGGCAAACGTGCCGAGTTCGATATTCAGCCGGCCATCCTGCTCGAGTTCCCAGAGGTCGAGCACAAAATCGCCGATCGCAACGCCGATGCGCGGCGCAAGACCATGCGCGGAGAACACGCCATAGGGCAAATTCTGGATCGGAAAATCCGATACCGGATCGACGGGAACGAAGGAGCGGAGCGCGGGATCGTTGGGGTCGGTCATTGTTTCTTTCTTGCCCTCTCCCCTTGCGGGAGAGGCTGGCGAGAATAAGCGAAGCGTATTCGAGCCGGGTGAGGGGTTGCAATCGCGGACGCAGACCCCTCACCCGCCCTCACTTCGTGAGGGCACCCCCTCCCACAAGGGGAGAGGGGAAAAGTTACGGCTTGGTCGGATCGAACCGCTTTTCCAGCCCCTTCCAGCAATCCGCATAGTCATGTTGCAGCGCTGGAGATTTGGCCGCATGCGCCGTCACTCGTTGCGGAAACCGCGTCTCGAACATGAAGGCCATCGTCCCCGTCAGCTTGACCGGCTTTAACTCGCTATTGCTGGCGTGATCGAAGGCTTCGCGGTCGGGACCGTGCGGCAGCATCATGTTGTGAAGGCTGATTCCGCCGGGCGTAAAGCCTTGCGGCTTCGCATCGTAGACGCCGTAAATCAGGCCCATAAACTCCGACATGATGTTCATGTGATACCAGGGCGGCCGGAAGGTGTTTTCGGCGACAGCCCATCGCTCCGGGAAAATCACGAAATCGATATTCGCCGTACCCGCCGTTTCCGATGGCGAGGTCAGCACCGTGAAGATCGACGGGTCGGGATGGTCGAAGCCGATCGCTCCGACCGGAGAGAAACGCCTTAAGTCATATTTATAAGGCGCGTAGTTGCCGTGCCAGGCCACCACGTCGATCGGAGAATGCACCAGCTTCGTTACGAACAGCGAGCCGCCCCATTTCACGAACAACTCGGTCGGCGTGTCCTTGTCCTCATAGGCCGCGACAGGTGTCAGAAAGTCGCGCGCATTGGCGAGGCAATTGGCGCCAATCGGTCCGCGCTCCGGCAGCGTGAAGGCGCCGCCGTAATTCTCGCAGAGATAACCGCGTGCGGGACCGGCGGTGAGCTCGACGCGAAATTTTACGCCGCGCGGAATCACGACGATCTCGCCGGGCTCAACATCGATGCGTCCGAATTCGGTGACGAAGCGCAAATTTCCCTGCTGCGGCACAATCAGCATCTCGCCGTCGGCGTTGTAGAAATGCTGATCGACCATCGACTTGGTGATGAGGAAGATATGCGCAGCCATGCCGGCTTGTGTGCCGGCATCGCCCGCGGTCGTCATCGTCTGCACGCCTTGCAGGAACGTCATCTCGGCTTTCGGGATCGGCGCCGGGTCCCAGCGCAACTGGCCGATCGTGGTTTCCTGCTCGTGACACGGCGCGGTACGCCACAATCCAATGTCGGCTTTTTCGAAACGGCCGGAATGCCTGACGGAGGGACGGATGCGGTAAAGCCAGGAGCGTTCGTTGCTGCCGCGCGGCGCCGTGAACGGCGAGCCGGACAACTGCTCGGCATAGAGCCCATAGGCGCAACGTTGCGGCGAATTGCGGCCGATCGGCAGCGCACCGGGCAACGCTTCAGTCTCGAAACTGTTGCCAAAGCCGGACATGTAGCCGGGCGTGACGTTGGCCGAGCCGCGATTGATGGCGTCGGGCGAGGTATTGATATTCATATCATCCTCCTTGCAAGGCGGCCCACATTTCGCGGTCGCGCTTGTCGGTCCAGATCACGGGATCGTCGATCCCGGAAGCCTCGTCGAAAGCGCGCGAGACATTGAACGGCAGGCAGTGCTCGTAAATGGCAAAGCTGGAAAATTTCGGATCCATCACCTCGCGCGCGGCAGCCATTGTATCCTTGAGACCACGCCCCCTGGCGACGGCGGATTCTGCCGCACCATACAGCGTCGTGACAAAATCGCGCGTCATCGCGATCGCCTCGCGCCCCGTCGCCAGCCCTTTCAGCGCATCGCCCCGGCCCGGCGCGATTGCCTTGGGATTGAAGGCGCGAATTTCGTTCAGCGTGGCCGGCCACTCCCGCAAGTGGGCATCCCCGCAGTAGCAGGCCGAATGGTACTCGATCAGATCGCCGGAGAACATCACTTCCGCGTCCGGCACCCAGGCGACGATATCGCCCGAGGTGTGCCCGGCGCCGATCTGCATCAGGCGTACCTCGCGCTTGCCGAGATAAACCGACATCTCGCCTTCAAAGGTCAGCGTCGGCCATGTCAGACCGGGAATGCTCTCGGCATCCTGGAACAGGCGCGGAAAGCGGCCATATTCGGAATCCCAATCCTGCTGCCCACGCTCCCCGATCAGCCGGTAAGTCTCCTGCGAGGCAATCACGGCCTGCGCCTGGTAGGCGGATGCGCCCAGCACGCGCACCGCGTGATAATGCGACAGCACGACATATTTGATCGGCTTGTCGGTTACGGTGCGCACGCGCTCGATCACCTTGTGGGCCATCGCCGGCGTCGCCTGCGCATCGAACACCAGACAGCCGTCGTCGCCGACAATGACCGCCGAATTCGGATCGCCTTCCGCCGTAAAGGCATAGATGTCGGGACCGATTTCGGAGAAGGTGACCTTCTTCTCGGCCATATCGGTGGTGGACGCAAATCCCTTTTCAACTCCGTTGGCCATCGCTTCCAATCCTGTTTTCGTTATTATTGTTGCTGCTGTTGTTGCTGGCTTGCCTCCAGCATCCGCCGTTTCGCCAGTTCGATCGCTTCACGCAAGACATCGAGATCGCCAATGTGATTGGCGAGAATAAGAACCAGTGCGGCGTCGAGATCGGCGTTCGCCTCATCCCTCAATCCACGATGGGCCTCCACGATCATGCGAAAGGCGTCATCGGGCTTTTCAAAATTCGAACCGGTCGATAACGCCATACTGACCTCAATTGTTACCGGATGCGCGCCTGAGCGCGGCCTCGATCGCGTCCGGCATTGGCTTTCGGAAGCGCGCCGCGACGTAACCGTCCGGCCGGAGCAGGTAAACGGTCCCTGGTCTCGCATCATAACGCGTCGCCAAAAGGCCCGCCGGATCGGAGAATTCGTTCCCGTCGATGCGAATGGTGCCGACGTCACTTGGCGGGGCCATCGTCACCCCGTTTGCAAAGGAGAGCAACGTATAGCGCCTGCCGGCTTCCAGGAAAGCGTCGGTGAGATATTTGGTCTTGCCATCGGGTGTTGCTATCGGCGCGTCCACCATCGAGGCACCCGGTGGCGGACCGCCGCGCCACTCTTCGTCGTCTGATGTCGACAACGAGGTTTCATAGACCGAAGGTACCGAGAGCCGTCCACCATTGACCATCCGCTTGCCGAATTCGGTTTCCTTTGCCAGCGACAGCACCGCTTTGCGCAACCGCGCCTCATAGAGCGAATTCGGCGCCATGAAATCGGTCGAGCGGGTAGACTCGCGAATGTTCTCGTCGGCAGCCTGACTGCGTTCGAGGTGATAGCTTTCCAGCAATGCTTCCGGGGAGGTCTTGCGCAGCACGCGGTCAAGTTTCCAGCCGAGATTTTCGGCGTCCTCCAGACCGGAGTTGGCACCGCGGGCGCCGAATGGCGAAACCTGATGCGCGGCATCTCCGGCAAAGATCACGCGGCCGTGGATGAATCGCACCATCCGCCGGCACTGGAATTTGTAGAGCGATATCCATTCGAAATCGAACCGGTCGTGGCCGAGCATGCGTGCGATGCGTGGCCGCACATGTTCCGGCTGCTTCTCGATCGCGGGGTCGGCGCTGCGATCGAGCTGCAAATCGATGCGCCAGACATCGTCCGGCTGTTTGTGCAGCAAGGCCGATCTGCCGGCGTGAAACGGCGGATCGAACCAGAACCAGCGCTCGGTTGGAAATTCAGCCGTCATTTTAACGTCGGCGATCAAAAACTGATCCTCGAACACCTGGCCCGAGAACTCCACGCCTACCATTTGCCGCAGCGCCGAGCGCGCGCCGTCGCAGGCCACGACGTAGTCCGCAGCGATCCGATACGGCCCGTCAGGCGTATCGATCGAAAGGATGACATGATCGTTGCGCTGCTCGAGCCCAACCACCCTGTTGCGCCAGCGCAAGGAGATATCGGGTAACTCCTCGACGCGATCGACCAGATAGGCTTCGGCGTAGAATTGCTGGAGATTGATGAAAGCCGGCCGCTTGTGCCCCTGCTCCGGCAACAGGTCGAATTGATAGAGCAGCGAATCCCCGTGAAAAATCTTGCCGACCTGCCAGACGATGCCCTTGTCGACCATGTGCTGGCCGACGCCGAGCCGGTCCCAGAATTCGAGCGAACGTTTCGAGAAACAAATCGCGCGCGAGCCGTCGCCGATACGGTCGGCGTCGTCGAGCAGCACGACCGGCTGCCCCCGCTGGGCAAGATCGATGGCGAGCGACAACCCGACCGGTCCGGCGCCGACCACGACGACGGAATGCCCGGCAAGGTTCGCGCCAACAAGATCCTGATCGGCGTGACGATGGTAGCCGAATCTCGTTTTGGCCTGGCTGTCGGTTTGAAGCTTGGTCTGCGCCATCTGCCGTTGAGCTCTGGCCGGGGGAACCGTCCTGCTAGACTAGCAGATGAGCAAGGAAGCCGGAAAGGCCGATGGCTCGTGGGGCACGCAAAGCCATCCGCTGTCGGCGATCTTGCTCCGTTTTACTTGGCCGCGGTCACGACGATCTCGACGATATGCGGCGGCTCCAGTTCGACGCCGATGCAGGCCCGCATCGGCGGATTGGCGATGTCCACCCACTCGTCCCAGGCGCGGTTCATTTCACTCTTCAGCGCCATGCCGTTGACATAGACGATGGCCGACAGGATTTTGCTTTTGTCGGTTCCGCAGAGTGCAAGGCTCTCGTCGATCCGCGCCAGCGCCTTCTGGGTTTGCTGGTACATAGAGGGGGTGACCGGATCGGGCGCGACCGCCACAGTAAATACCAGGTCGTCGTGGACGACCGCGCGGCTGCGGGTCGGGGTCAGGCCTGGAAAACGATGAATCATGGCAAGCCTCTCCTTCCTCTCCCGCGAGAACTCACTTTGCAAAGGAGCGCGACGGAGCCTGATGCAGCGCGAAGGCATCGACCTTGTCACTGGCGCGCGGATAGAGTTCTGCGACCAGCGGATCGTGCCCGGGGATGACGCGGTCGGGATGGCCGGCCAGGCGCTCGACGGTTTCCCACCCCTCACACATGTCGCCGAGGTTGTAAACGATCGGAAACGGGCTTCGGCGATGGAGATTGCCGAAGAAATGCGCCGCATCTGATGCCAGCACGACCGGGCCGCGCGCAGTCGCCGCCCGCACCACCTGCAAGCCGTCGGAATGACCGCCGACATGATGCACCGTGACGCCCGGGGCGACTTCGCCCTCGCCGGAGTGGAAGGTCACGCGTTCGCCGTAGACGTGGCGCACCATCAGCGTCACATGGTCGACTGAGAATGGATGACGCAGGGCGCCAAAGCACATGCAGCGCCCGGTGGCGTAGCTCATTTCGCGGTCTTGCAGATGGAACCGGGCCTTCGGGAACAGGTCGAGATTGCCGGCATGGTCATAATGCAGATGGGTGACGATGACATCGTCGATCGTCTCGGGGCCAACGCCAAAGCGCGTCAACGCTTCCGCCGGGTTGAGTGTCAGCTTGCGGCTTCGCAAGGCCGCTTCTTCCGCATTGAAGCCGGTATCGACCAGGATTTTGCGGCCGCCACCCCGGATCAGCCACACAAAATAGTCGAGGTCGGACGCCGCCGTCTCGTGCGGGTCAGGTGTGATGTAGTTCATATTGGGGGTGCGCGGCGACATGGTGGCGTAGCGGAGCGCGTAAATTTCGTAGGTCGTTTCCATGGGTTCAGCTTCTTTGAGGTTTGGCCGATCGCAGCAAGCCACTACCGTCTCAAAAGGTCAAACCCCTGATCCCCTCATGCCGGGCATACGAAAATGGCGGTCACCTTCCATGTGTCGTGGCGATGACATCCCTAGCGCTTTCCCACTACGTCAGAGCGCGGCGTTGCCGGGCAGGATCGGCTCAGCCGATGGCCGTTCATATTGGAGGCCTGGTTGGATGTCTTGCGCGTCGATTTGCCAGCTTTGCCAAGGTTGACTCCGCTTGGGGGCGCGGTTTGATAATGCAATTTTCGTGGGCTAAAGTCTGTCGGGCGTTAGCCTGGGCCCGGAGTTTAGTGGCTGAATTGCCACAGAAATTGGTTGACTGAAGCAGAATGAGTGTTCGCCTTTCATTGCTGGCCGCCTTGGTGTTTTCGCTGGCGCCGATCTTCTCGTCTGCCGCGATCGCTGCCGACCGGTTTGCCCTCATTATCGGCAACGCGAAGTATCCCGACGCGGATGCACCGTTGAAGGAGCCGGTCAACGATGCGCGGAGCGTTGCCGACGAACTCAAGCGTGACGGCTTCGCCGTCGAGGTCGGCGAGAATCTGACCGGCGACGGAATGCGCAAGGCGTTCGAGCGGCTCTACGGCCATATCAAGCCGGGCAGCGTCGCGCTGATCTTCTTCAGCGGCTATGGTGTCCAATCCAACCGCCAAAGCTTCCTGATTCCCGTCGATGCCCAGATATGGACCGAGGCGGATGTCCGGCGGGACGGCATCAGTCTCGAGACAATCCTGGGCGAGATCAACAACCGCGGCGCGGGCGTCAAGATCGCGTTGATCGATGCTTCCCGGCGCAATCCATATGAGCGGCGGTTTCGAAGTTTCTCGGCCGGCCTTGCGCCGGTGATTGCGCCGAACGGTTCGCTGGTGATGTATTCGGCGGCACTCAGTTCGGTGATTTCAGACAATGGCGGCGACCACGGCCTGTTCGTTCAGGAGTTGCTCAAGGAAATCCGCGTTCCTAATCTAATGGCGGAAGAGACGCTCAACCGTACCCGCGTCGGCGTGACCCGTGCCTCACGCAGCGAGCAGGTGCCCTGGATTTCGTCGTCGCTTGCGGAAGACTTCTCCTTCATTCCGGGCACGCGCCCGGTGGCTTCTCTTCCGCACCAGCCGCCTGCCGACGCTCCGCCGCCGCCCGCACCGCGGATCGAGCCTCCAGTGTCGCGTGTCGATCCTCCAGCGCCGCCAAAAGCCGAGCCGCCGGCCACGCCACCGCCCGAAAATCCCCCTCCGGCAAGCGATCCGACGGCGCAGGCCTGCCAGCCCTCGCCTGTCGACGAGACCACCCTCAGGAACTTGAACGCAAAAATCGCGGAAAATCCGGACGATGGTAGCGCGCTTTACCGGCGCGGCCAGCTCTATGCAAGCAAGGGCCTCTATGACCTCGCCATCAAGGATTTCGACGACACGATCCGGCTCAATCCGAAGGATGTCGAAGCTTACAATAACCGGTGCTGGACGCGCACTGTGATCGGCGAATTACAGTCGGCGTTAAGGGACTGCAACGAAGCGCTTCGGTTGCGTCCGAACTTCGTCGATGCGCTCGACAGTCGCGGGCTCGTCAACCTCAAAAGCGGATCGAACAAGAATGCAATCGCCGATTTTGACGCGGCCCTCAGGATCAGTCCGCGCTTGACGTCGTCATTATACGGGCGCGGTTTGGCCAGGCAGCGCGGTGGCGCCATGTCGGATGGCGACGTAGACATCAACAACGCGAAGGCCATGGATCCGAATATTGTCAAGGAATTTGCCTGTTACGGAGTGCGCTGAGCCGTCGATGCGCTTGTTTCCGATCGACGGAATGTTTTTAATCCGGGAGTTCCTCGAAGGAATGTCAGAACCGGGACACTAGGAATAACAGGTTTGCTAGTGTCCTTTCGATTACGAAGCTCGAAACGTGGCGCCGAAATATACTACGAGCTTCGGAATTCGGACAGCAGCCCGCCCCGATAAAGGAACGCCGAGCCCGGCCATGAATTTATCCCCGTACCTTAAGCCTGCGCTGGCGGCTGTATTTCTGATCTTGCTCGGGATCGGCTGGTACTGGTTCGAGCACCGCTCGCATGCGGAAGAAAAGGAGACGGCAAGCAATGCGCTTGTCGTCGTGACCAAATCCACCAACGCCTGTTTCTCCGACCTGGTGCGGGTAACCGGATTTGCGGTGCCGCGGCGCGAAGCGGTGGTATCGGCCGACCAGGAGGGCTCGAAGGTCACCGACGTGCTCGTCCGCGAGGGCGAGATCGTCGCCGAGAACCAGGAATTGGCGCGGATCACCCCGCCGGGCGCTGCGAACAGCCAGCCGCGCGCACCGATCTCGCTGCGCGCCCCGGCAGCCGGCCTCGTCACGCAAGTCAATACCCTTGCCGGCGCTCCCGCTTCACCGCAGGCCGGACCGATGTTCCGCATCGCCGTCAACAACGAAGTCGACCTCGATGCCGAAGTGCCCGCGGTCCACATGATGAAGCTCAGTCCGGGCGCGACCGTGCGGATCAGCCGCGATAACGGTCCGGACATCGTCGGCCGCGTGCGACTGGTGTTGCCGCAGATCGATCGCAATACCCAGCTCGGCCATGTCCGGATCACCTTGCCCGGTAATCCCGCGATCAAGATCGGCATGTTCGCTCAGGCCAGCATCGACGCCAAGCGCAGTTGCGGCGTCGCAATCCCGCGCACCGCCATTGACCACCTCACGGTTCAGGTGGTCAAAGGCAATGTCGTCGAGACACGGAAGGTCAGGGTCGGACTCGTGTCCGACACCTCGACCGAAATCCTGGAAGGCCTCGAGGTCGGCGAAATCGTCGTGGCGGATGCCGGCTCCTCGCTGCATGACGGTGACCAGATCAAGACAATGTTCGCCGAGGAAATCGATCGGACACGGGTACGCTGATGGCACTCAATATCTCGGCATGGTCGATCCGCAACCCGCTTCCATCGGTGGTTTTTTCGATTGTCCTTTTGGTGCTGGGCTGGGTCAGCTTTACCAAGCTCGCGGTGACGCGGCTGCCAAGCGCCGACATTCCTGTCATCTCCGTGGCGGTCTCGCAGTTCGGCGCCGCTCCCGCCGAACTCGAATCGCAGGTCACCAAGACCATCGAGGACGGCGTATCCGGCGTCGAAGGCGTGCGACACATTTCGTCCTCGATCACCGACGGTCTGTCGCTGACGACGATCCAGTTCGCGCTGGAAACCAATACCGATCGGGCCTTGAACGACGTCAAGGACGCTGTCACGCGGGTTCGCGCCAACCTGCCGCAGAATGTCAACGAGCCGTTGATTCAGCGCGTCGATGTCATCGGACTGCCGATCGTCACCTATGCGGCGATTTCGCCCGGCAAGACACCGGAGCAACTGTCCTACTTCGTCGACGATGTCGTCAAACGCGCGCTGCAAGGCGTGCGCAACGTCGCCCAGGTCGAGCGTATCGGCGGTGTGGAGCGCGAAATTCTGGTCTCGCTTGATCCCGATCGGCTGCAAGCGGCTGGCCTTACCGCCGTCGATGTGTCCCACCGCCTGCGCGGCACCAATGTCGATCTGGCCGGCGGGCGCGCCGAGATCGGCAAGAACGACCAGGCGATCCGTACGCTGGCCGGCGCCAAGACCCTGAACGAACTCGCCGGAACCATGATCAGCCTGCCGACCGGCGGCGAAGTCCGTCTCGACGATCTCGGCACCGTCACCGATACCATCGCCGACCGCCGGACCTTTGCGCGCTTCAACGGTGAGCCGGTCGTGGCGCTCGGCATCAAGCGCTCGAAGGGCGCGAGCGACGTCGTGGTCGCGGCCGCCGTGCAGAAACGCATCGATGCGCTGAAAATCGCCCATCCCGAAGTCGACCTCAAGCTGATCGACACGTCTGTCGAATTCACCAAGGGCAACTACGAAGCGGCGATCTCGACGTTGTTCGAAGGCGCGATCCTGGCCGTCGTGATCGTGCTTTTGTTCCTGCGCGACATCAGGGCCACCATTATCGCCGCGATCTCGCTGCCGCTGTCGATCTTTCCGGCGTTCTGGGCGATGGATATTCTCGGCTTTTCGCTGAACCTGGTCAGCTTCCTCGCCATCACGCTGTCGACCGGCATCCTGGTCGATGACGCCATCGTCGAGATCGAAAATATCGTGCGCCATATGCGGATGGGCAAATCTCCCTACCGCGCCGCGCTTGAAGCCGCCGACGAAATCGGTCTTGCCGTCATTGCGATCTCGCTCACGATCATCGCGATCTTTGCACCGGCGAGTTTCATGTCTGGTATCGCCGGGCAATTCTTCAAGCAGTTCGGCATCACGGTATCGGTGCAGGTATTTTTCTCGCTGCTCGCCGCGCGTTTTGTGACGCCGGTGCTGGCGGCCTATTTCCTCAAGGATCAACCGCACGACGATCCGCCGCCGGGTCGTCTGATGCAGTCCTACACCCGGCTCGTGACCTGGTCGGTGAAGCACCACCTGATCACGGTCCTGATCGGTTTCGGCATCTTCGCCGCCTCGATCTGGAGCATCACGCTGCTGCCGCAAGGTTTCCTCCCGGCGCAAGACACCGCGCGCTCGTTGCTCGCGATGGAGCTGCCGCCCGGCTCGCAGCTTGCTTATACCGAAAAGGTCACCGAACAGATCGTCGCGCGCCTGCGCAAACACCCCGAGGTGAGAAACGTCTTCGTCGACGGCGGCCGGGTGCCGCCGGGAACGTTCGAAGTTCGCCGCGCGGCGCTGATCATCAACTACACGCCGAAGACCGAACGCAAGATCACCCAGCGCCAGCTTGAGCTTTTGATCAGCCATGAACTCGAAAACGTGCCGGATATCCGGTTCTGGTTCCTCGACGAAAACGGACTGCGCGCGATCTCGCTGGTCGTGACCGGCGCCGACAGCAACATCGTCAACAATGTCGCCAGCGAACTCGCCAACCAGATGAAGCGGATTCCGCTGATCGCCAACGTGATCTCCGAAACCTCGCTGGATCGGCCGGAGCTTCGCGTCCAGCCGCGCGCGGATCTCGCCGCCCGGTTGGGCGTCTCCACCGAAAGCCTGTCGGAAACCGTGCGGGTCGCGACCATCGGCGATGTTGGACCTGCGCTCGCCAAGTTCGATGCCGGCGACCGGCAGGTGCCGATCCGCGTCCAGCTCGAGGATGCCGCGCGCGGCGACTTGCAGGTCCTCGAACAGTTGCGGGTGCCGCTTGGTGGTGGACGCGGCGGCGTGCCGCTGTCGGTGGTCGCCGATATCAAGCTCGACCAGGGGCCGACCAGCATCAACCGGTACGACCGCGAGCGGCAGGCGACGGTGGCTGCCGATCTCGTCGGCACCGCGGCGCTTGGCGACGCGACCAAAAAGATCAACGAACTTCCGGTCATGAAGAGCCTGCCCAAGGGCGTGTTGGTCAACCCATCCGGCGATGCGGAAAGCCTCAACGAATTGTCCTCCGGTTTTGCGACCGCCATCACCGCCGGCCTGATGATGGTTTACGCCGTGCTGGTGCTGTTGTTCGGCACCTTCCTGCAACCGATCACAATCCTGTTCTCGCTGCCGTTGTCGATCGGCGGCGCGATCGTGGCATTGCTCTTGACCGGAAAGCAGCTGACGACGCCGGTGTGGATCGGCATCCTGATGCTGATGGGCATCGTCACCAAGAATGCCATCATGCTGGTGGAATTCGCGGTGGAATCCATCCGCGACGGCAAGACGCGCGAATACGCGATCATCGATGCCGGCATCAAGCGCGCCCGCCCGATCGTGATGACCACGATCGCGATGGCCGCCGGCATGATGCCTTCCGCGCTGGCGTTCGGCGCCGGCGGCGAGTTCCGTTCGCCGATGGCGCTGGCCGTGATCGGCGGCTTGGTGTTTTCGACCATCCTGTCGCTGGTATTCGTGCCGGCGATGTTCATGATGATGGACGATATCGGCACGCTGATCTGGCGGTTCTCGAGGCGGTTCGTCACCGCGAACAAAGCTGACGATGAGCCCGAAGGTCGAAAGCCGAAAGTCGTTCTGCATTCGCCGGCCGCAGAGTGACCGGGCGAAACGGCCGGTGATCGACTGAGCCTGAATCTTTGCAGGCCGCGTGGGTTACGTTTGATGGCTTCGAGCAATCCGATCCGAACGGAACCGCAGAGCCGACCTGGAAGCGCGACATGAAGGCCTTTAAAATCGCAAGTATCGTGCTCGCCGCGATCGTCGTTGTCGCGGCATTGCTGTCGATCGTCGGAATCCCCTCTGGCTTTCTGACCTCGTCGATTGCCGAGCGGGTCGAGCGCGACACCGGTTACCGCCTGACGATAGCCGGATCGACCCGGATCGGACTGTGGCGTCAGCTCCATGTCACCCTGCGCGATGTGACGCTGGAGAATCCGAAGGACCTCGACCAAGGCCATCGCATGACCGTCGGCAGCCTTGAAGCCGACGTGACGCTTGGCAGCCTTTTGTCCGGCCATCCTGAAGTCACCGAGCTCGTGATCAACCGCCCGGACGCGCGCGTCCCGTTGCGGCGCGAGCGGCAAAGAGATGCTGACGTCAGGGCGAATACGACTTCCCGGCCGAACGCTCCCCCGGATAACGATCCCGGCATTCCGAAAATCGGGCGCATCACCATCACCGACGGCACGGTCACCTTCTTCAACACCCGCGATCATGTCGAAAACCGCCTTGAAGCCGTCAGCGCAAGCGCTGTCATCGGCGCCGACCGTCACCTCAGCCTCGATGGCCGCGCGCAAGCCGGCCACCACCCGCTCACCTTCACGATCAAGGCCGCGCTGCCCGACCCGTCGGTGACGCGGCAGACCATTCCCGTCGAGCTTGCGCTTCAGGCGACCGATCTGTTGCGCGCGCCGCTGTCGGGCAAGGCCGAGGTCCGGCT
The DNA here is from genome assembly GCA_963748805.1 of uncultured Alphaproteobacteria bacterium. GTDB lineage: Bacteria > Pseudomonadota > Alphaproteobacteria > Rhizobiales > Xanthobacteraceae > Bradyrhizobium. The sequence goes on from CAVVLH010000001.1 coordinate 188,778, forward strand.
CAACGGCACGGTTGTGATGATCAACGGCCTTTCCGGTGCGATCGGCGACGGCGGCTTCGACGGCTGGGCCTCGGTCGACTTTTCCAGCAAGCCGCTGGTCAAACTCGACCTCGACTTCCGGCGGCTGGATGTTGCGGCCTCTAATGCGCGAACAGCACCGCAAACCTCGTCGCCAACTGCCGCGCCACAAACCATCGTGACCAGCTGGAGCAGCGACCCTATCGAGCTCGCCGGCCTTAACTATGTCGATGCGCAAATTCGCCTCTCGGCCGCCGAACTCAATCTCGGCAGTGCGCATTTCGCGCCCGCAGCGTTGGAAGCATCGCTCGCGAGTGGCGTTCTCAAGGGCACCGTATCCAATCTCGGCGCCTATGGCGGCCAGGCGAACGCCACCATCGACATCGACGTCTCGCGCGATGCGCCCGCCTATGCGCTCCACAGCGACCTCACGAACGTACGCGCGCTGCCGCTTTTGAAGAGTGCCGCCGACTTCGACAGCCTCGACGGCAAGCTGCAAGCGAGAATCGATGTTCGCTCCAGCGGCGAGAGCCAGCAGGCGATCATGTCGAACATGGCCGGCACCGCGACCGCCAATTTCCAGGACGGGGCGATCCGCGGGCTCAACGTGGCGCAGATGATCCGCTCGCTGACGTCGGGTACGTTGTCGGGCTGGCAGGAAAGCCGCGAGCAAAACACCGATCTGACGCAGTTGTCGGCCTCGTTCCGAATCGACAAAGGCCAGGCCGCGACGTCGGATATCAATCTGGTCGGGCCACTGGTGAAGATGACCGGCACCGGCACCATCGACCTCGGCGCCAAAACACTGGCCCTGCGGGTCGAGCCGAAGCTAGTGCTGACCACGCAAGGCCAGGGACGCGCGAGCGACCCGGTGGGCTTCGGCATTCCGGTTGCCATCGCAGGGCCGTGGGCCAGCCCACAGATTTATCCCGATGTCGCCGGCATCCTCGATAATCCCGATGCGGCCTATGCGAAGCTGAAAGAAATGGGCAGCGGCCTGTTCGCGCCCAGCACACCCGGCAATAATGCTGGCGGCGGCTCGGCCAATACGCCGGGCGGCAACTCGCTCGGCGACACCCTGGGGAATCTGATTCAACAGGGACTGAACGCGGCGCGCGGCAGCAACGCACAGCCGCCCTCGCCGACCAATCCTTCGGCGCCGAATCCGAACGATCCCTCGCGCCGGCCGGACAACCAGCCGCTGAACAATATGCTGAAGCAGTTTTTCGGAAGGTAAGGGCACTTCGTCTCTCCGTCGATCCACACCGGCGGTGCGCTCCCTCTCCCCTTGTGGGAGAGGGCTGGGGAGAGGGGTTCTCTTCGCTAAACGTAACCCCTCTCCCGGAGACTTCGCTGCGCTTCGTCTTCAACCTCTCCCACAACGGGACAGGTGAAGAGCGCGCTTTGCGCGCCAATGCAATTTTCAAACAGCCTCTTCCACTCGCACACACGCTTGCGCATTCCGCGGCGCGAACGCACCCGGATGTTGTCAAAACTCTCAGCCCTCGGAAATCAGAGGGCGCAGGGCCGCGTTCGTGGCGATCGCGAGCCGCCCCTCTTGGTGGCACAGGATGGCGCAAGGGCGTAAAGGTGATTTGCCCGTCGGCGCAAGGCAAAAGTTTTCTCGACGCATGTTTCGGGAAGTCGATCTATTTCGAACGGTCTGCTCGGCTTTCTCGTCGTTTGCCCGATGTTAGCAGCCGATTCCAAAGTAGCTTCTTCTTTTGAAATCAGTTTCCTGTTTATGTGAAGCTCTCGTTTGGTAAACAACATCCCAAAGCGCATCGAGAGTTGAGAATGCCAAGTTCGAAATATGCCGCCTACGAGGCCGCCGCCCCTTATTTCAATCTGGTCCGGGGAGCACTCGGCGACCTCGTCGATGGGGAGCACTTCTTCGATGTCCTCACCGAGGACACCATCTACGAGGTGCTTTACGATGTCTCCGGTTGGCCTCGCATGATCCGGGGGCGCACCGACTTGATGGCCCAGTTCAGAGGCTATTGCGACCACATTCAGATTCAATCTGCTGACAACCTGGTCTCGCACAAGACGGACGACGGCCACGTCGTCGTCATCGAATACGAGGTCCATGGAACGATCCTCGCGACAGGCGTGAAGTACAATAATCGGTTCTGTTCGCTTATCAGAATCAAGAACCGAAAAATCGCGCATTGGCGAGACTACATGAACTCCCTCGCGGCGTGGAATGCACTGACGGCGCGGGCCCGCTAGTGATGCTGAGGCTGAGGCCACGCCCCACCGCCGATTATTTGGCTCCCTTAAGAGCGTCCTTCAGTGTCTCGATGAAAGACAGCGCCGCGATGGGCAGGCTCCGGCCGGATCGAGAGCCCAGCACCAGTCGGCTTTTCGGAAGAGATTTGTCGGTGAGTGTGACAGCGCGGAATTGTCCCGATTTCACGTCAGATCGAGTGCCGATCTGGAACTGGAAGAAGATGGAATTGGTCTCTTGCGCAAATATTCTAAGGGTCCGAACGGAATTCGCCTCGATCGCTATCTGAAGGTTCAGCTTCGACCGGCGAGCGACCAACTCGATCGCCAATCTGCTGAAAAAGGTGTGATCGCCGATCGCCAACGGATAAGGTTGAAGATCCGCAACCGATAAGACGTTTCGGCCGAAAAGCGCGTGACCGCGAGGTACCATGGCACAAATCGGCTGCATGGCCGTCGCGTGCTCCTGCAAACCCTCGCTAGGCGGCGGATCGTGGGCTAGCAGCAGATCGGCGTCGTAGTTGAGCAGCGAACCGAGCAGCAACTCGGTATTACCCGTTTGCACGTGGAACTGCACGCCGCGGCGGCGTTTTTGATACTGCGCCACCGTAATCGGAATCAGCTCATCGGCGACCGATTCGGAGCAGGCGACGCTCACTCTGCCGCGGACGAGACCGCGCAACTGCTCAATTTGCGATCCGACGGACGCCAGATCCGAGATGTTCCGACGAATCGCCCCCATCAGAAGTTCGCCCGCGGCCGTAAGCCTCACTCCGCGTGGCAGGCGTTCGAACAGCGGCGTACCGATTTCCTTTTCGACTTCGATGACCATCCGGTTGATTGCGGTCGAGGCGATATGCATTCGCTCCGCGGCTTTTCGGATCGAGCCGGCGCGCGCGACCGTATCCAGATAGACAAACAGCTTGGGCGGAGGAATCATGGTTGCGGCGGCCCCGTTGTGATCGGAGGCGAGATTATATTCCAACGCGGCGTCGCCGGAATGCCTCATCACGCGGAATCACGTTTGATCCGCGGAGGAAACGACATGTAGTCGGCGCCAGTCAACTGCTGCGCTCTCCGCACCAGCCGCTCCGAGGCCGCATCGGTCCGCTGGCGTAGCTTTCGTTCGTCTTGTCCAAGCAGCCGACCGTCCCGTACCAGCGTTTTGCCTCCGACCATGGTCAAAGCCGCCCGCGAGCCGTCCCCGCAGAGTAGCAAGCCGGTCAAGGGGTCCGCCCGGGCTCCGGCGTAGTCGACGCCGCTCAGGTCGAACGCCGTCAGGTCCGCACACTTTCCGACGCTTATGCTTCCGATGTCGCTCCGTCCGATCAGCTCCGCGGAACGTCTCGTCGACATCAGCAGGACGTCGTAAGGATCCAGCCACAGATTAAAATCGACTTCGTCGCCGCCATCAGCCAACCGGTGCAACAGAAGCGCGATACGCATTTCACCAAGCATCGATCCGCCATCGTTGCTCGCGGCTCCATCCACGCCGATCCCTATTTTCAACCCCGCGGATACCGCCTTGTGCAAGGGGGTGATCCGAGATCCCAACCGCATGATCATTCGCGGCGAGTGCGATAGGCCTACTCCCCTCTCCATCATGCGTTGAAGATCGTACGCGTCGAGACGGGTTCCGTGCGCGATCCACGTTCGATGGGTCAAGAACCCGACCTCGTCGAGCACGTCGATCGGGGATCGGCCGAATTTCGAAGCCGTCCTCGCGCGGTCGGCGGGCTGCGGATGCAGGTGGGTGTGCAATCCCACTTCGGATTCCGTCGCCAAACGGGATACCGAGCGCAGAAAATCCAGATCGTCGTAAGTCGGGGTGGTCGGCCCAAGCGCGATGGTCGTCATCGAGCCAAAGCTGGTATCGTGATGTGTTTTGACGGCCCGGCGCATATCCGCAAGCACGCGATCGGGATCATCGACGAGACCGCCAGCCTTGGGACCGAGCTTCTTGGACAGTTTCGCCTCGAGGTCTCCCTCAAGGCCCGTGAGGCTTCCACGCACGAGGTGAAGCCGCAGCCCCGCCGTCTTTGCGGTCGTTACCGCGGTATCGACAAAGGCGGGGTCCGCTCCCGGCATGAGATAGAAATGGTCGACTGAAGTGGTTGCTCCTGTCAGCAGCAGTTCCGCGCTTGTCGATGCCGCGGCAGCAGCCAAATCATCCGGCGTCATCCCACCCCAACAAGGGTACAGCATGCCGAGCCACTCCCAAAGATGGCCGCGCTGGACGCCTGGCAGCGCTCTGGTCAGAGATTGGAAAAAGTGGTGGTGGGCGTTGACGAAACCCGGAAATGCTACAGCGCCTTTGAGATCGATACGTTCGGAGTAGTCTCCCTCCGGGGACGGACCCGAGCCGAGCGCGCTTATTTTCCTCCCTTCTATGATAATCCACGCGTTGTCGAGAACCACATCGGCATCGTTGCAGGTATAGAGCCGTCCGATACTCTCAACGATGATCGCCATGGGCACGTTCTCTCCCCGCTATGGGCATTGTTAAAAATACGAGCCGCAAAACAACATTCTCAGATTGCGCAGGAATTCCGGCTGCATCTTCCGGCGGCTACCCGATGCGACATCCGAATCCGCGAGCAGCGTATCGGACGCTTCCCTCGAAAACCCCATGACAAAGCGCATCCGATCCTTCCGCAACTCGTCGAGTTGCCTCAGCCATTTGCATGGGAAGAGATTTCCACGCGTTACCTCGGTTCTGATCCATGAAGCGATAACGCTGGCGTCTTCGAACGCTTGCGTTGCTCCTTGCCCGAGCGTCGGGATCATTCCATGCGAGGCATCGCCTACGTAGAGAATGGGGGTTTTCTTACTCGCGTAAAGTATTTCGTGTTCCTGCATTCGCGCCCAATGGATCTGCGAAGCGTTGGCGCATATCTGATCTGTCAGCCACTCCACGGCCGGCGCAACCGGGCCGGCCGGCATGTAGGTCTGACGCAAAAAAGCGGGGTCCTTGGCTTCTATTGAAATTTCCTGATCAGGTTCGATCGGAAATGTGCCGGCGATGTAAGCGAAATCCGGCTTAACCCGAAAGGCAAGCAGGCGGTTCGGACCGGCGAACCATTGCTCGTGGTCGTTGATCAGCCCGTGGCTGGTGTCAGGCACCAACATTCGAAAGATCACGACGCCGAGGTGGCGAGTCGCCGGAACCCCGTCGAACATCCGGCGCGTCTTCGAGAAACGGCCGTCCGCTGCGATCAGTAGATCGATATCCGAAATCGAATGACCAACGCCGCTTTCCGACCATTCGACGGATAAACGCCCGTCCGCTCCCTGCGCCATTTTCGTAATCGAGGCGCCAAAGTGGATCCATGGACCAGCTTCCGTGCGGAGCGTTTCGTATAGGTCGGACCAGCTTATTCGCCAACCCGGCCGGCCGGCGAGTGACGGCAGCGACACCTCGAACAACGTCCGGCCGTCCGCAAGATGCATTTTCCAGGTAAGCCACGGGAGACTGCATCCGTCGAGAAGAGCGGCCAAGCCGGGGTCGGCGCGGGAGATTGCATGGACGGCGTTCGGCCCTATGTTCAAGCCGGTCCCGGCTCCCTTGTGATGGTGACGGTCGACTTGCTCCAGGCAGGTGAGATCGATCCGGTCGTCGGCACCGAGGCACTTTGACAACACGCAGCCGGATACGCCGGCCCCGACAACAACGATCTTCAGTCTCGGCGACCGGCTCACCTGGATTCTCCTTTATCCGGCAGGCAGGCTTATCGAGAGGAGTGAAGGCGACAAGCACCATGTTTAGAGATGACCGAGCGAATTTTGTGAGCGCTCGCTGCGCATCGCCTCTAGCTGCGACCGCTCTATCCTTGTGTGCGGACCGCAGCAATCATGCTTCTTGTTGTTTGCGTTCCGACGCAGCACCATGGGGCCGAGGACAAGCCGCTCCTGGTTTCGACGCTCTACGGTCGCTGGCCTCAGACCTCCCCCTGCAACCGCGGAGTTCCTCGTGAACGAAGATGAGAGATTCCTGGCTGCCGCGATCAAGGAAGCCATGACAAGTCGAGAGGCTGGCGGAATTCCGATCGGCGCTGTTCTCGTTTGCGACGGAGAAATTATAGCGACCGGCCATAATCGTCGCGTCCAGGATGGCAGCGCCATCCACCACGCGGAAATGAACTGCATCGAGAACGCTGGCCGGATTGCGCCCGACCGCTACGCCAGATCCACGCTCTATACGACATTGAGCCCCTGCTACATGTGCGCGGGCGCGGTAGTGCTGTTCGGCATCAAGCGAATCGTTGCAGGCGAGAATCGAACGGTCGGAATGGCGGAGTCGTTTCTTGCTGAGCACAATGTGGATTTGACCGTGATGGACAATCCGGAATGCTTCGATATGCTTCAGTCTTTCATCAAGGCAAACCCTGCCGTCTGGCACGAAGACAAAGGCGACAATTGAACGTCAACATCCCATGAAGCCGCTCGCCTCGCCTGATTGAAGCAAAGTATTCGACACCTCGAAATATAAGGCTCGCCAACACTTCGCCTCGTATCGAGTCTCAGCCCGCCGCGGGCAACACCGTCTCGGCCGGCGCATTCCACGGCCGCTTCGAAGAGGCGAGCCCGATCAGCCGTCCCTGGATGTAATCGCAACCCCAGTCGCGCAACATCACGGCGGCTTCTTCGTCCTGCACCCATTCGGCGACCGTCTTGATTTGCAGCCGCCGCGCCAGATCGATCAGCGTATGCACAAAGGCGCGGTCGTCGGCGGAGCGCGCAATGTTCTGCACGAAGGCGCCGTCGATCTTGACGATGTCGACGCCGAGCTTGCGCAGATTGCGGAACGAGGTGTAGCCAGCGCCGAAATCGTCGATCGCGATCCGGCTGCCGAAATTCTTCAACCGCGTGACGAAACCCCGGACGTCGTCGACGTCCTGGATCGCCACGGTCTCGGTGATCTCGACGATCAGCCGCTCGCCGACGCCGGGATGCGCCCGCATCAGGGATTCGATCGACGTCCACCAGTCCGGATCCATCGTGGTGTCCGGCGAAATATTGAGGCTGAGCTGAACGGCGGGCGAGGCCGCAAGCTCCGCGACCACGAGTTCGAGCACGCGGTGATCGACCAGACGAATCAGCCCGAGCTTTTCGGCGACCGGCACGATGTCTGGCGCCAGCAAAATCTGTCCGTTATGCTGCTCCATCCGGATCAGGCACTCGTAAAAAGCAGCGTCGCGCGCACGGGCATCCACCACCGGCTCAAAGGCCATCGCGATGCGGCGCTCGTTGAGCGCGGTGACGATCTCGTCGGTGACGCGAATGTTCACCCGGCGCTGGGCGTCGCGCTCGACGTTCGGACGCCATAGCGAAAACGACCCCGCGCGCCGGCTCTTGGAGGCGTCGAGGGTTTCCTGGGCGCGGTTGATCGCTTCATCGGCACTGCGCGCATAGCGCGGCACGCTGACGGCACCGATCGACACCGTTACCGAGACCGGTCCGGACTTGGTCGGCACCACCTCGTCGCGGATGGCGGCCAGGAACCGTTCGGCGGCGACGTTCATGTCGTCGACCGTGCAGTTGTTCAGGACCAGTCCGAACTTGTTGCCGGAAAAACGCCCGAGCACGTCGCCGCCGCGAAGCCGCGCGCGAATGCGCCCTGCTACTTCCGAAATCACCGCGTCCGCGACGTCGAACCCGAATGCGTCGTTGATGCGCGCCAGATGATCGACGCCGATCAGCATGAACCCGCATTGGTTACGGAAGCGAACGGCTTCCTCGATGATCCCGGCGAGCGAGGCGATCAGATGCGTGCGATTGAGCTCGCCGGTCAGCGGGTCGTGGCGCGACAGTTTGACGAGCTGCTCGTCGCGGGCGTGACGTTCGTTGATGACCCGGACAATGCCCTGGACGCGAGCCGGTCTGCCGTCGCTGCCTGCAAACCAGCAGCCGGTCTCCTCGATCCACTGAACGGCTGCGGACGTATTGGCCCGCACCCCATATTCGATCCGGTAAGGCGCACCCTCGCCGCTTTGGGCGGCGGGCGAGACGCCCAGCGTATCGGATCGGATCGAGCGCTGCGGCTCGATCAGGTTTGAAAATTCCGCGCCGCTGGCGAGCCGCTCCAGCGGAATGTCAGGAAAAACCGCGGCAACATGCTCGCTCCAGACCAGACCGTCGGTGGCGATGTCCCAGACGAAGGCAGCCTGGCCGAGCGAGGCGAGGATGGCTGAGGCCGGGGGAAGAACTGGATTCACGATCGCCTCGTTTCGGAACAGGCTTTGGTTTTTAGTCCCGATTCTAACACTCGGACCTCAAACCTAGGCCAGTTGCGCGCCAACCTTATGTAAAGTTCATAAATATTCTGGAAACCACGTCCGCTTTTCGATCGGGAACAAAACAGGCTGGAGCGGCATGACCCTTGCGAGGGCGACTGTAGCAGAGGACGAAATGTCCCAAAATGTAACAGTTCAGCCGGGGAGGTGTCACCCCAATGCCCTACGATCGAACAGAGCCCCATCCGGATGAGCGCGCCGCTTCGGACGCCGAGCCGGCCTGTACCGCGCTGGTGCCGCTGGCGTTCACGGAACGGCGGGCACGCAGGCGCTGGTATCGTTGGGCGCCGGACCCGATCTTTGTCACGCATTTGATTGCGGAAGCCCAGCACGTCCCGCAAGCCAGTCGCTTGCGACGCGCGAGCCCGGCGGACGCACAGGCCGCTTACCGGCCGCGCGAGAGGCCGACCCAGGGCATTGGAAGCCGGATGAGGCAAGTCGTCTGAAAGACAGGTCGTCTGAGGGAAGTTAATGCATCGCTTCGGGCGGATGCGTCACGCCACTTTTTGATTCAGAGGATGGCGCTTCGGATGCGGGCGCAACGGTCGTCGTCTCAGGACGGGCGGGTTCGGGATCGGAGAATCTCGGCTCGGAGAGCGCAGGGCCTGAAGGCACTGGCATCGCGGGCTCGTTGGCCGACGGCAAAGTTTGCGCATGAAAGTCCGCGGGTTCCTGCCTGACCTCTGACGGAAGTTCCTGGGCCGGAAGTTCTTGAGCGGGAAGTTCTTGTGCCGGAGCGCGCCGATCCCTTCGGCCAGAAGCTGTTCTCGACGGCGCGCCTCGCTGCACGCGTAGCGCCACACCGGACAGGAAATCCACCAGCGCCAACAGCCCCAGCAGAAAATAGGTCGAGCTGGCAAAGCGCGGCCACAGCAAAAATTCCGCGATCGCACCGCCAAAAACGATCAGCGACAGCAGATGATCGGTGAGATATTTCGCGCCGGGTCGCGCGCCCTTCATCACCTCGAGCAGCAACATCACGATGCCGAGCGCGAGCAGCACATCGCTCAGCGTGATCGGCCATGGCGCGCCCGACATCAGCGGTAACGTCACCAGCGGCTCGTCGAGCTTAACGCCGGGCATCAGGAACGCGATGATGTTGTAGATCGCGAGCGGGATCAGAAGCAGCGGGAAACCGACCATCGACATCGGCAAGGCCTTCTAACATTAGCCGGAGAAGCGAACCTCCGCCTCTCCGCACGCAGCCGACTTAATCCCACCTGATCCTAAGGCTGGATCAGGCGTCCTTCTTGGCCTTGAGAATCTGCCGACCCTTGTACATGCCGGTCTTCAGGTCCAGGTGATGCGGACGGCGCAGCTCACCGGAATCCTTATCTTCGGCATAGGTCGGCTTCTTCAGCGCATCCGCCGAACGGCGCATGCCACGCCGCGATGGCGATGTTTTTCTTCTGGGAACGGCCATATCGGTGTCCTCTAGGGGTATTTTCGGTGGGCATCGTCCCGAAACGGGCGGCTAAAGCGCCTCGGCGCAAGCTCAAAATGCCGATGAGGCCGCGCTTATAGAGGATGGCGCGCTTCAACGCTAGCTTCAAAATCGGTAAAAACGGCTCAAAAAGCCCGATTTTCACTCCAGCAGCGCAGCAATTCCTGGGCTTGGGCCCTCCCGACGTAAATTCCGGCGAGGCGCCGGACACCCGCCCCCGGGCTGCGGGCGCTGCGTAGATGAGGATTGGGCAGGATCGCCGCCAATAGCGCCGCTTCCCGCGCCGTCAGCATCGAGGCGCCATGGCCGAAAGCATAAAGGCTGCCGGTCTGCGCGCCGAACTGACCGCTAGGGCCGAGCTCGGCAATATTGAGATAGATCTCCAGGATCCGGTGTTTGGGCAGGACGAAGTCGATCCATAGAGCGAGCGGCAGTTCCAGCGCCTTGCGGACCACGCTGCGGCCCGGCCACAGGAACAGGTTCTTGGCCACCTGCTGGGTGATGGTCGAGCCGCCGCGCGAAGCCTCGCCATCCTCGGCGTCGTCGATCACCTCGCGAAGCGCGCCCCAGTCGACCCCGTGATGGGTGCAGAATTTGGCGTCTTCGGAAGCCACCACCGAACGTGGCAAGGAAGCCGCCATCGCGGCGAGGTCGACCCACTGCCGGGACACCGGCGCGCCGGTCACGTAGCGCCAGGCCATCAACGCGGAAGTCGGGTGGCCGGACCGATAGAGCGGCGCCAGCAGATAGGGCAGCAAAAGCGCGGCCAGCACGATCACCAGCAGCGTCAAAAGCAGATTTCGGGCAATGCGCAAAATTAACGATTTTCTCGCTCGATACGCGTGTCGACCGATATCTGGCTGATAATCCCTGATTTTTTCAACTGTTTTAAGGCACCAGCAGACCCCAACCGCGCAATTGACGTGGGCGGCGTCATCAACGATTGTCCGCCCGATTTGACCAAGAGCTTTGCTCAGGAGCTTTTCTTGATGACGACCGTTACGCCACCCCAAGACTTCGCGAACCTGGACTTTGCGAAACGACTGGACCAGACCGCGGAGGATACCGAGGCGCTGCTCGCAAGGCTTCTCAGTGATACGCTTTTGCCCGACGAAATCGCGCGGCCGAAGCGGCTGATGGACGCCATGCGCTATTCGAGCCTCGGCGGGGGCAAGCGCTTGCGGCCGTTTCTGGTGGTGGAAAGTTCGGCGATCTTCGGCGTGTCCCGCGACGCCGCCCTGCTTGCCGGTGCGGCGCTTGAATGCATTCACTGCTATTCGCTGATCCATGACGACCTGCCGGCGATGGACAACAGCGATCTGCGGCGCGGCCGGCCGACGCTGCACAAGAAGACCGACGATGCGACCGCGATCCTGGCCGGTGACGGGTTGCTGACGCTCGCTTTCGACATCATCAGCCGCGACGAAATCCACAAAGACCCGACCGTGCGGCTGCTGCTCACCCGTGCACTGGCGCGCGCCTCCGGCATTGGCGGCATGGTCGGCGGCCAGATGCTGGATCTCGCCGGCGAAGGCCGCTTCGGCGACCGCGAACCGGTCGACGTCGCGCGCCTGCAACAGATGAAGACCGGCGCGCTGTTGCGCTTCGGCTGCATTGCCGGCGCCATCCTCGGCCAATCGTCCCCGAAGGAATATCAGGCGCTCGACGACTACGGGCGCGCACTCGGCGAGGCATTCCAGATCGCCGACGACCTGCTCGACGTCGAGGGCGATGCCGCCGCGCTCGGCAAGCAAACCGGACAGGATGCAGCGCTGGGCAAGACCACCTTCGTCACCCAGCTCGGTATCGACGGCGCCAAGCAGCGCGTTCGCGATCTTCTGGCACGCGCGGATCAGGCCTTGTCGATCTTCGGCAACCGCGGCGACGTGCTGCGCGCGGCCGCGCGCTTTGTCGCCGAACGCAAGAACTAGAGCGGCATGGCCGGCGATGAGCTCGACGAGCGGCTGCTTCGCTTCAGAAAGATGCCGAAGGCCGTTCGCCTCGTTTACGCGCGCCCGCGCACGTTCTTCGCCGTGGCGCTCGGCATCGTCGCGTTCTTGCTGCTGCCGTCCTCGCTCAGGCTCGTTACGCGGCTGTTGATCGGCTGGGATAGCTTCGTCGCGGTCTATATCGTGCTCGTCACCATCATGATGGGGCGCAGCAATCTGAACACGATCCGTCGCATGGCCGCGCTCCAGGACGACGGCCGCTTTCTAATTCCGCTTTTGACGGCGCTTGGCGCATTCGCAAGCCTGGCCGCGATCGTGTTCGAGCTCGGTCAGGCCAACCACAAGCCTGCCGAACTGATGTTTGCGATCCTGACGGTGACGCTGTCCTGGGCCGCCGTCCACGCCGGCTTCGCCCTGCACTACGCGCATGAATATTACCGCGGCAGCAAGCCGGGTGGCCTTCAGTTCCCAAGCGGCGACAAGAACGAGCACGCCGACTATTGGGACTTTGTCTATTTTTCGTTCGTGATCGGCATGACGGCGCAGGTGTCCGATGTCGGCATCACCGACAAGACGATCCGCCGCATCGCGACCATCCACGGAATCATCTCGTTCGTGTTCAACACCGCGCTGCTGGCGCTGATGGTCAATATCGCCGCGAGCGCGCTTTAAAGCATGATCCGGAAAAGTGTGAAGCGGTTTTCCCTCGCGACAAACGCGGAACGCGTTTGAGCGGAGATCACGCTTCATCAAATAACTAAAGCGCGGTGACGATTCAACCAAATCTCATCGCGCTTTAGGGATCGCGGATTGTCTGCGTAAAACCGTCCTGTTGACCTCGGTCACCTTCCAGGCAAACTGGTGCCCTCTTTTCGATGTTTGCGCGAAATCGACCGGGATTGAAACGACCGTGGAATCCGACTTTCAGCTCTTTCTGATCCTGATCGCGGTGCTGGCTGGAACCGCGCTGCTGGCGCGGCGCATCGACGTCGCCCCCGCAATCCTGTTGCTGCTCGCGGGCATCGCGCTGGCTTTCGTGCCGGGAATGCCAACGCCGGAGCTGCCGCCGGAATTGGTCCTGCTGCTGGTGCTGCCGCCGCTGATCTATTCGGCGGCCGTAGCAATGAGCTGGCGCGAGTTCAGATTCAATCTGCGCCCGATCACGCTGCTGGCGGTTGGCGGCGTGATCTTCACCGCTTTTGTGGTCGCCACCGCGACCCATTATCTGATCGGACTGCCCTGGAACGTCGGCTTCCTGCTCGGGGCCATCGTCGCGCCTCCAGACGTCGTCGCGCCCCTGGCGATCGCCCGCAAGCTTGCCATCCCCCGCCGCATCATGGTGGTGCTCGAAGGCGAGGGATTGGCCAACGATGCCACCGCGCTGATCCTGTATCGTTTTGCCGTTGTCGCCATTTCGACCGGCATGTTCTCGCTGCCGAAGGCGATCGGCGAGTTCTCCGCCATCGTCGCGGGTGAAGCCCTTTTTGGAGTAGCCGTCGGCTGGGCCTCGCTGCGCGCACGGCACTGGGCGCGCGATCCGCAGGTCGAAATCACGTTATCGCTGATCACGCCCTATGTCGCTTATTGGCTGCCGGAGCATTTCGGCGGTTCCGGCGTCATCGCCACCGTCGCCTGCGGGCTCTACATCAGCTGGAACGGACCGCTATTGATCTCCGCGGCGACACGATTGCAGGGCATCTTCTTCTGGAACCTCGTGATCTATTTGATAGAGGGATTGCTGTTTTTGCTGACCGGCTTCCAGATGCGGCTGTTGTTCGAGAAATCGAAGGCGTTCCCGCTCGACGATATCCTGATCGCAACCGCGCTGGTCACGCTGATGATCGTGATCGCGCGCTTCGCCTGGACTTTTCCGGCTATTTTTCTGCCGAGACTGATCAAGTGGGTGCGCCTGCGCGATCCGTCGCCGCCCTGGCAATGGGCGTTCGTGATTTCGTTTGCCGGCGTGCGCGGCGCGGTTTCGCTGGCTACCGCCCTGGCGCTACCCTTTACGCTCGCGGACGGCAGCCCATTTCCCGACCGCGACCTGATCCTGTTCGTCGCCTTCGGTGTGATTTTCATCACGCTGGTCGGGTTCGGACTTGGGCTACCGGCGGTCGTCCGCTGGCTTGGCGTCGCGCAAGCCGGCCGCGACGAGCGTTCTGCCGAGAACGAATCCGAAATCACGGCGCGACGCGATGCGCTGGATGCCGCGCTCAAATCGCTCAACAAGATCACCAGACACCGCGAAATATCCGATGACGTCGTCCGGCTTTTGCGCACCCGGCAAGAAAATCGGGCCAATCAGCTGCCCAGCTCGCTCGATCCGGATGCGCGTAGCATCTCCGCGGCCGGGAATGATTTGACACGGGAATTGATCGCGGCCGAGCGGAAATTCATTCACATCGCGCTGCGCGACGGCAAGATCACCGACGAAACCCGGCGGCACATCGAACGCGACCTCGACCTCGAGGAAGCAAGCCTTGCCAACCGCGAATTCCGCGACGATCAGCCGTGATTCCGCCGGTCAGTGCGATGAGGACGGCTAAAGCGCGATGAGATTTGGTTAAATCGTCATCGCGCTTTAGTTCTTTGATGAAGCATGATCTCCGCGCAAACGCGTTCCGCGTTTTTCGCGAGGGAAAACCGCTTCACACTTTTCCGGATCATGCTTTAGAATTTACTGCCGCCCGAGATGAATAGCCTTCTCGATGCGGTCGAACCGTTCCATCGACAAGATCGCATCCGCCAGTTGGTCCGCACGTTGGTTGAGCACGGGGCGAGCGAGGGTAAGGAATTTCTGCGCCATCGCCTGCGCATCCGGGAACGAGTTCGGCTCGCCGGAAGGATCGTCGTGGATCCGCTCATGCACGCCATCGTCGGTGGTGATGCTGACGCGGGCGCCGAAGGGATGCGTGCGGCCTTCCAGCCGGCTGTCCTGCACGACGTCGAATTTATCGGCGAGCGCATCGACGGCGGAATCGCCAAGCCGCTCGTAATCATCCCAGCCGAAGCCACCCTGATCGAGCGCCACCGCGCCAGTGAAGAACATCGAGAACTGACCGCCGACCACCGAGGTCGGATGCCGCTTGGTGGCGGCATCGCCGGTCAGCGTAATGCCGTTGCGGTGCAGCCCGATCTCGACCCGCTTGATCTGGTCCGGCGTCAGATTGTGCTCCCGGCGCATCGCGATCAGCGCATCCAGCGCGGCATGGGTGTAACGGCAGCTCGGATAAGGCTTCACGCCGATCTTCATGGTCTCGTAAACCTGGCCTAGACCAGCGACGGCTTTTTCCGGATGCGCGTTGTCGCTGTAGCCGACCAGGAGACCGTGTTTACCCTCGACCGATTGGGTCGCACCGACAAAATCATTGCGCGCCAGCGTCGCGGCGATCACGCCGTTCATCGCCGACGCGCCGACCTGATAGCGCTTGTTCCAGGCGCCGTTGACCAGGAATTGCAGCGAGCCCGCCGCCTGGCTGCCGGCCACACCGAAAGCCGCAATGATCTGCTCTTTCGTTAGCCCAAACAATTTCGCCGCGGCAGCCGCCGCGCCATAGGTCCCGGCGGTCGCGGTCGGATGGAAGCCGCGGGCATAATGCGAAGTCGGATCGAGCGCGTTACCGAGCCGGCAGCAGACTTCATAACCGGCGACGATCGCAGTCAGCACCTCACGGCCCGAAGCATGCACGAGTTCGCCGATCGCGAACGCCGCCGGCACCACGGGCGCGCTGGGATGCAGCGAGGAATCGGCATGCGTGTCGTCGAAATCGAGCGAATGGCCGAGCGCACCGTTGAGCAGAGCGGCAACCGCCGGCGTCCAGGTTCTGTTATCGCCAAACACCGTCGCCTCACCGTGCCCATCCAGCGCCAGCGCCTCCAGCGTCTTGAACAGCGAAGGCGTGGACTCCGCGTCGCGCCGCGCCCGGATCGCACTGCCGAGAAAATCAAGCGTCAAGGCCTTGGCGCGCTCGCGGACCTGTTCGGGGATATCCTCGAAACGAAGGCCGGCGACATAGGCGGCCAGCGTTGCGGTTTCCTCTGCCATTGTTGTTTCCTCGGCTTTTCTGGCGTGATGTTCTGCGGGTCAAGTCCACAAGCTTTCCCCAGCCTAAGGCCCCGGTGCCGCTTCTTCAATGCCGCCATCGCATAGCCGCGCAGCGCGCAACCGCTATTGCCGGGCTAGGTCCGCAAGATCTGCCCGAGCATGGATTTTGCGATCAGCCGGTGAAACGGCAAAATCACCGTGAGGTAGGCGCGTCCGAGCCAGTTGTGGGTGAGAACCAGCGTGGTGGCCGTTACCTGCTGGTCCCGGCCGCTGTCCGCAGACACCACGTCGACCACGACGCGGAAATCCAGATGGTGATCGTTGAAGCCGGCGACCAATTGCTCCGGAGTCTCGCTCAAAACCGGAAAAATCCCGACCATTCCGGCGGCTGTCGCTTCATGTGCGGCGGAGGTCTTCAAACCAAATGGCGCCACGATCCGGTGACGCAGGTCGAGCAGCATTTCGACCCAGCGCGGACTGCGCGAGAAGATCCGCTCGGCCGCACTGCGGGCGTCCAGCCCCGTGTCGGGCACGGTGACCCGGAAGGCGTCGGCAAACTGCGCACCGGCGAGCACGCTCTCACGGTCAACATCAGGTTTGACTTCACGGATCATCATGGCAAGGCGGAGTTTGACGCGCCTGACGGCAGGAACGCAAGCCGCAATCCGCGCACGGAGCCACGCTTCGTTGTGGTGGATCAGCAAGGGCAGTCGACCTGTCCCAAAATCCAACCCTCCTCCCGCTTATTGAATTTCGCCGGATGTGGCGCCTCGGCTCGACGGCCATCCGCCACTTCAATCATGCCGCAAAGACCGGCAACAGCGTCGAACGGGTCTTCTCCGTCTTTACCTTCGCCAAAACCGCTTAGGATTTTCGCCTTGATAGTCGGGGCAAACGTGACGTCATGCATGGCCGACCATTCGATCATAATGGCACCGGCGGCCTTCCGCCCCGCTTGAGACCTTTTCCTGATGGTTTTCGCCATTCCAATGTGCTGATAAGCCTCCGCTGGATAGGTTTCGGCAATGGTCAGCCTGTTGCTAACTAGCGACGAGAGCGGGCCGTCAAAGGGCCACAGGCTTGCCCCTTGTGCGATCGCGGCGATAAGGACCTCGTGCCAGCCAGCAAGCGCCGCCTTTCCGACCTGTTTTGCACCGACTGTCCAAAAGATCGCTTCAGCACGCGACCGAACCTTTGTCTTCTTGTCGCACTCACGTAGCAAATCATAAATCGTCTGGCACCCCAGCCTTTGGCATAAAACCAAGTGGCCTCCGCCCTTTGGGTGCTTGCGGTAAAAGGGCTGGTCGATGGAGACATCGAACAAAGTCTCTACCGGCGTCAGAAAACGCTGTGACCTAGCGGAGGACGGATCGGAAATCAGTTCGCGAAAATCTAATTTAGCGCTCGTCGCGTAGAAGAGAGGCAAGCCGATCGGAAAGTCGAATCCGGCGAGTGTATGTCCTGAAAAATCGAAGAGATGATCTACTAGGTTGCTTGGTGTTTGCCGCAAACAAGCAACTGACCAGCCATTTGATAAGCGAACCGCGGTAGCGGTCCATCGCTTTTTAGGAGAAACACTCCAGTCCGAGTGGACAAGACGACCAAAGTCAAGCCGGACGCTCATGTCCAAATCTCCGTCTCTCGGCTTGATCTCGCTGTTACGCCTAAATCTATACTTCAACTCCCGCGCGCCGGCACGCGGGTGATTTTGGCGCCCAGCGCATTGAGGCGCTGGTCGATCCGCTCATAGCCGCGCTCGATCTGATCGGCATTGTTGATGGTCGACGTGCCTTCCGCGCAGGCCGCGGCCAGCAGCATGGCCATTCCGGCGCGAATGTCAGGCGAACTCATCAGCGCGCCTTTCAATTGGCTGGGACCTGCCACGATCGCCCGATGGGGATCGCACAGCACAATGCGGCCACCCATGGCGATCAGTTTGTCGACAAAGAACATCCGGGATTCGAACATTTTCTCGAACATCAGGATGACGCCGGCGCATTGAGTGGCTGTCACGATCGCGATCGACATCAGGTCGGCGGGAAAGGCCGGCCAGGGCTGGTCCTCCAGCTTCGGCACATGGCCGCCGAAATCGTCCCTGATCTTCAGCGTCTGACGATCGGACACGATCAGGTCATCGCCTTCGACCTCGCAGGAAATCCCGAGCCGTTCGAATCCCATCCGGATCGAGCGCAGATGCTCCACACCAGCGCGCGCGATGCGTAGTTGCGAGCGCGTCACCGCGGCGAGCCCGATCAGGGAGCCGACCTCGATGTGATCGGGGCCGATCGCGTAGTCGACCGAGCCGAGCGTGGCCGGCCCATGCACGGCCATGGTGTTGGTACCGATGCCATCGATACGCGCGCCGAGCGCGACCAGGAAATGCGCCAGATCCTGCACATGCGGCTCGGACGCCGCGTTGCGCAAATAGGTGGTGCCGTGGGCCGCCACCGCGGCCATCAGCGCATTCTCGGTCGCGGTCACGCTGGGCTCGTCCAGGAAGCAATCAGT
>CAVVLH010000002.1:0-181934 GCA_963748805.1 uncultured Alphaproteobacteria bacterium
TTGTGTGCGTCTCATTTGCGGAATGCCTAGTGCTTGCGAATGTGAATAAGTTTGGGTGCGCGTATCATGAGTTGCGTCGCGTGGGTTTTGGCGTCCTCGTGTAAATTCGCCATTTCCGGCGAAGCGTCGCCCAATTCAGGCAGCATCTTTACCCATTGGACTTCGGGCAATGCCTTAAAGATGGGGCCACCGGATCCCGTTTCTGTTGGCGCTGGCGCCGCGCCGGCAGGCAGCAAAACCAGTCCGAAGAAAGATAACGCCAAGTCGGCGACGGCCGGCAAGCCAAACCCATAAAGCAAGCGTGCACCCATGCCTCCCTCCCTTTTTTATTTCCGGCCAAGAAGCCAAGCACGAAATTGTGCGGTTCATGACCCCGCGTAAAAATCTGCTTATTTGCCCGCGGCGGTGGAGGATACGCGGCTGCACAAAATCGCTGGGCGACAAATGGCCGCGCACCTATCTCGCCTATCTCGCGCCGGCCTGCGTCGCCGCCGCGATGACCCCGTTATAACGGCGCACTGCATCGTGCCAGCACGGACTATAGCAAGTGCAGTGCGACGATCAGGATGACCCCTAGAGCGGCGATAATGAGAAAGCCGATCGCATCGTCATGGTCAGAGGTTTGCCTTTGCCTCATAAGCGTCGTCCTCTTCGGCTTAATCTGGTATTTCCCCAGTGGTGGGCGCTCCAACCTATCTGCATCGCTAAGCCCCGTAAATCCCCTCGCGTCAATCAGTAGGAAACCATATGAGTTTCACCCGCTTCAGCGGCGGGAAACGGCCTTGTCCTTCCTATAAGGTAAGTCAAAGTTCGCGAAAGAAAGTTCAGACTATTAGGGCCTGGATGCATAAGCGAAGGCAACTAAGCGATCCCATGGTTTCAGTGACAAAAGTTTTGCCTCGTAACCGGGAAAGCTCGCGCTGGCCGCTCGCTCTTCGCTTTGCCTTGCGGGATTTTCGCGGCGGCCTGCGCGGGTTTTGGATTTTTCTTGGCGCTATCGCGCTCGGTGTCGCGGCGATCACCGGCGTCGGCTCGGTGTCGCTTTCGCTAAAGGTGGGCTTGCGCAGCAGGGCCGCGCGATCCTTGGAGGCGACGCTTCGTTCAATCTGGTCCAGCGCGAATTATCCGCTCCCGAGCGTGATTTTCTGGCCGGGCAGGGGCGCGTCTCGCCGGTGGCACTTTTGCGTGCCATGGCGCGGCGTGACGATGGCGAGGCGGCACTGGTCGAGATCAAGGCTGTCGATCACAACTATCCCTTGGCGGGCGAAGCGGTCCTCGATCCGGCGCAGCCACTCGCCGATGCGCTGGCCGAGCGTGACGGCATCTATGGGATCGTGGCCGGCGCGGCGCTCCTGGGAAGGCTCGGCCTGTCCATCGGGGACCATGTTGCGATCGGCGACACGCGGTTCGAGCTGCGCGCGGTGCTCGTCTCCGAGCCCGACCGGCTTGCCGGCGGGATAAGATTTGGCGCCCCAGCCTTGATCTCGCAGCAGGCCTTGCGCGCGACCGGATTGCTCGAACCAGGCTCGCTTGTCAGATGGCTGTACCGTGTCGTGCTCCCAGGAACGCCGGCAAGCGATCAGGAGGTCGCGGCATTGATCGAGGCGGCGCAAAAGAGTTTCCCCGAGGCCGGATGGGACATCCGCACGCGCAATAATATTTCGCCGCAGTTTTCCCGCAATCTCGACCGCTTCACCGAATTCCTCACCCTCGTCGGGCTCACCTCCCTGATCGTCGGCGGGGTTGGCGTCGCCAATGCGATGCACGGTTTTGTCGAGCGCAAGCGGCAGACCATCGCGATCCTGAAATCGCTGGGCGCGACCGGCTCGACGGTCTTCGCCTTGATGTTGACACAGGTGATGCTGGTCGCCAGTGCCGGGGCGATGCTGGGCGCGGCGATCGGCGCCGCCTTGCCCTTCGCCGCGGCTGGAACATTGGGGCAAATGATTCCGTTTCCGATCGCACCGGCGATTTATCCGGCCGCGATAGGCAAGGGGCTTGTCTATGGCTTTCTGACCGCGCTGGCGTTTTCCGCGGGCCCGCTTGGCCGGGCGCACGACGTGCCGGTTCAGGCCCTGTTTCGCGGCGGGATCGAATCACCGCGGGCCACGCCGAGACCGCGCTATCTCGTCTTGATGCTAGCCGTAGCTCTCTTCCTTGCCGCGGCGGTCGCCGGGTTTGCCGCGGACCGGAGGCTCGTCTTGATCTATATGGGCGCGACGCTCGCCGCCTTTATTTTGCTGCGCGTGGCAGCGCTTCTGATCGTGATATGCGCAAAAAAACTTCCGCACGCGCGGAGCGTGGCGTTGCGGCTCGCGGTTGGCAACATACACCGGCCGGGCGCGCTGACCTCTTCGTCGTGCTGTCGCTCGGCCTCGGGCTCGCGCTGCTCGTTGCGCTTGCTCTCATCGACGGCAACATCAGAGCGAACTCCATCATTCCATTGCCGGGAAGACGCCAAGCTTTTTCTTTCTCGACGTCCAGAGCGCGAAGGCGGAAGCATTCGCCATTTTTTGCAAGGCCAAGCGCCGGATGGCAAAATCGAACGCGTTCCGATGTTGCGCGGACGCATCGTCAAGCTAAACGGGATTTCCGCCGGCGCGATGCGGCCAAAACAAAGCGCCGCTTGGGTACTCGAAGGCGATCGCGGGATTACGTTCGCCGAAACCGTGCCGGAGGGGTCCAGCGTTATTAAAGGAAGCTGGTGGCCAAGGGATTACCGCGGGCCGCCTTTGGTTTCGGTCGAAAACGAGATCGCCGACGGGCTCGGGCTGACGATCGGCGACGAGGTCACCATCAATGTTCTCGGCCGCGACATTACGGCCAAAATCGCCAGCACGCGGCACGTTCAATGGCGCACTTATGGGATCAATTTCGTTCTGGTGTTTTCGCCAAACAGCTTTGCTGGCGCTCCCTTCGGAGAGCTGGCCACGCTCACCTTTGCCGATGGTGGCGACCCGGCGCGCGAATCTGCGCTATTGCGCGCGACGGCGAAAAGTTTCCCCTCGGTGACAAGCATCCGCGTAAAAGATGCGCTTGACGCGGTAAATACGGTTGTCAGCCAGCTCGCCTTCGCCGTTAGAGCAGCGTCGAGCGTGGCGTTCCTGGCGTCGATCCTCGTCTTCGGCGGCGCGCTCGCCGCGGGTCAACATGCGCGCACGCACGATGCCGTCGTGCTTAAGACGCTCGGGGCGACACGGTCCCGCCTGCTTGCCGCTTATATTTATGAATATAGTCTCATTGGGCTCTGCACCGCGTTGTTCGGCGTGGCGGCCGGGAGCGCGGCCGCGTTCGAGATCGTAGGTCGCGTGATGGAACTTGAATTTGTCTGGCTTTGGCCACAGGCGCTCATTGCCGCCGTCGGCGCGGTCATGGTCACGATCTGCCTCGGGCTCCTCGGGACGTTCCGGGTCTCGGGCGCAAACCGGGTCCCTATCTGCGCGATTTATAATTAAATGACCTTAACCAATGTTCATGTTGGTGCACCTTGTACGCGGCTGCGGCTTGCGCCATATTAGAACGGACGCTGAGTCCCGCAAGGGCAGCGGCCGGAGGCGGTTAAGCCTCCATAACGCTTAGAGGAAAACATGTCCGACTTCGACCGAAACACAAGTGCCCGCTGGGGGCAGGGCGCAACCCGGGCCGGTCGCGCCGAAATCGATCAGGGCCTACGCTCTTATATGCTGGGCGTCTACAACAACATGGTGGTGGGCTTGGCGCTCACGGGCGCGGTGGCGCTTGGCGTCCATATGCTCGCCGTCACGACAGACCCCGCGCTGGGCGTGCCCGTTGGGCGGCATCTGATGCTCACGCCCTTCGGCGTGACGCTTTATACAACGCCGCTTAAATGGGTGGTGATGCTGGCACCGCTCGCCTTCGTGTTCTTTTTCTCGTTCCGCATCAACCAGATCTCGGCTTCGGCCGCGCGTGCGTGTTTTCTCGCTTTCGCGGCGGCGATGGGATTGTCGATGTCGACTATCCTGCTCGTCTATACCGGGACATCAGTTGCAAACGCGTTCTTTGTGACCGCGGCGGCCTTCGGTGGCTTGAGCCTTTATGGCTACACGACGCGGCGCGACTTGGCGCCAATGGGAGCGTTCATGGTGATGGGCCTCTTTGGCCTCGTGATCGCGATGCTGGTCAATCTTTTCTTGCAGAGCACTGGGTTCCAATTCGCCCTGTCGATTCTGTCGGTTCTGATCTTCTCCGGCCTCACCGCCTGGGACACGCAGGCAATCAAAGAGATGTATTATGCGAGCGACGATTACGAGGTCGCGACGAAGAAATCCGTGGCTGGCGCGTTGAGGCTGTATCTGGATTTCATCAACATCTTTCAGTCGCTTTTGTTTTTGACTGGCAGCCAAAACGACTAACGAAGCACCCACCATTAGACAGAGGCCCCGCCAGCGCGGGGCCTTTTTTTTCGAGCTGCCGGAGTTATCGCTTGGGTTTCATCGCGGAATACCGAAAAATGGATTGACGCGCGACTTCATGAGGGCAAATCCAGCTGCCCGCAAGCGCCGCCCTCGCGTGATCAGAAATCGCTGGCAATACCTCTTACTTCCCAGTCTCCGTAGCGCACCGGCTCGAGACCGCCACGGCCATTGATTTCCTTGCCGGCCACGGGGTGACTCAAAGCACCGGAGCGGCGGCGCGCTTCGGCCTCGGCGAGCGCCCGCCGCGCCGCCTGGCTGGGTTCGCCCTCGCGCGCGCCGGCCGGCGCATGGCCAACAGGTTCGCCGTCCGGCCGTTGCATTTTCGCCATGGAAAACTCCACCCGGGTTTTCGCCGATATGCTGGGCAAAGTCCAACTGTTTGTGCTAGGAGAAAGCCATGATCGGTGTCCCCGAGGCCTTTGTGGCGGAGTTTCGAATTTGATCCGCATCTCCGCGTCCGCCGGCCGGCCGGCGGCATGGCCGCAATGTTTCGAACGGCGGACCAAACTACCTGGCTCCGGGCGCAGTCGAGGACGGGAAAGCGAGGATATCCTGGTCTTGCCGCGCGTCTCGCCGCGGCGGCGATTTTGAACGATATTGTCGCCAGTGGTCATCCGCTCGACGAATGTTTTTCGGGCACGGCAATCCTTTCGCGGCTTGCCGGTTTCGAACCTCGGGACATCGCTTTGACGCGGGCCATTGTCACCGTCGCGCTGCGCCGGCTGGGGACCATCCGCGCCGCCCTGGCCGGGCTTTTGGAAAACGGTCTGCCGCGTCAGGCTGCCCATCTTGAGTGGACACTGATCGCGGCGGCGGCGCAAATTCTCTTTCTCGACGTCCCCGATCACGCCGCCGTCGATCTAGCTGTCCGCATGACCCGTCTTGAGGCGAAATGCGTGCCTTATGCTTCACTCGTCAACGGGGTGTTACGCAATCTTATTCGCGCCCGCGAAAAAATATGGCTCGAAAGCGATCCCTTGGATCACGACACGCCCGCATGGCTCGCAGAGCGCTGGCGCAAGACGTATGGAGACCGCGGCGCACGCCATCGCAAGCGCCCATCGCCAGGAGCCTGCACTGGATCTCACGGTTCTGTCCGATCCTCTGATCTGGGCGGAGCGGCTCGGAGCAAATGTCTTGCCGGCTGGTTCGCTCCGGATTTGGACGCATTTGCCCGTGACCGGACTCCCGGGTTTCGCGGAAGGCCGCTGGTTGTCCAGGATGCGGCGGCGGCGCTGCCAGCGAGGCTTTTGCGGGTTCGTCCCGGCACCAGGGCAGCCGATTTTTGCGCGGCTCCCGGGGGCAAGGCGGCGCAACTCGCGGCTACAGGCGCCGACGTCACGGCGATAGACCGTTCGGCCGAGCGGCTGAAAAAGCTCGCCTCGAATTTTGCCCGGCTCAATTTGCGCGCCAACATCGTCGTTGCCGATATCATTAACTTTAAGGCGGGGCCTTTCGATGCAATTCTGCTCGATGCGCCATGTCTCGCCACGGGGACAATCCGCCGTCACCCCGATATCGCTTGGATCAAGAAACCGCGGGATATCGTGGCGTTGACGGCGCTTCAGACACGCCTGCTCGACAAAGCTGCCGAACTGGTAAAGCCTGGGGGAATGATCGTCTATTGCACGTGTTCGCTCGAACCCGAAGAAAACGAAATGCAAATCGCGGCTCTTCTTCATCGCAACCCCGGCATCGTGCGGGTTCCGGTAGAACCCGGCGAGGTTGGCGATTTGCCCGGAGTCTTGAACGAAAACGGCGAATTGCGGACATTGCCGTCGCACCTTCCGGCTGCCGAGCCGCGGCTTTCCGGCCTCGATGGTTTCTTTGCCGCCCGCCTGTTGCGCCGCGGTTAATAAACCCGAGAGGAATTTTATCGATAACGCAATGCCCCAGGTCGGGGACCGCCGGGCATGCGGCAATTTCGCGCCCGTGGAGTAAAGTGTTGGCCTCCCGCATCCACGCTTCCGTCGCGTGCCGAATGTAAAATCGAGGAGCTGAATTCTGGCCGGCGCGACATTCAAGGATTGGTTGCGCGTCGCGGGTCACCTTGCGGCTCGCGGTGGACTGGCTTTGCGGCGTGGCCTCGGTGCGCCCGCGCGTGCCGCCATCGGGCTAGGGCGGCGGTGGCCGGAACGGCTCTTGATCGCGCCGCAAGATATAAGGACCAGCGATCCGACCCTCGCGGCGGACATCTACGCCGGCTATTTCGCGTTCGGCGGCACGATCGTCAATGCGCATGGCCGTTCGCCGTTCGAACTGGAGTCTGGATCGGCAGCGTGGGCGCGGGCACTTGCGGGTTTCGGCTGGCTCCGCCATCTGCGGGCGGCAGATACCGCCGTCGCTCGCGCGAATGCCCGCGCCCTCGTCGACGATTTTTTGAGCCTGGCAGGCAAGCCTAGTGCTATTCCGGCATGGGAGCCCGAGGTCGCGGCGCGGCGCATGCTTGCCTTCCTGTCGCAATCGCCGGTGATCCTCGATGGCGCCGACCGCGCCTTCTACCGCCGTTTCATGAAAGGTCTCGGCCGTACCCAGGTTTTCCTGGAACGCAAGATCGCTGGGGGACTTCGCCGGCGAACCGCGCCTCATTGCCGCGATCGCCCTAGCCGAATTCGGACTTTGCGTGGAAGGCACAGGCAATCTGACCCGCAAAGGCACGAAACCGCTGACCGCGGAGCTCGACCGGCAAATTCTTCCCGACGGCGGCCACATCAGCCGCAATCCGGAGATCTTGCTCGACCTGCTGCCGGACTTGCTTCCCTTGCGGCAAGCCTATGCCGCACGCGGTTTGCAACCCCCGGCGCAACTCCTCAACGCGATCGATCGCATGATGCCGATGCTGCGTATGTTCCGGCACGGCGACGGCACGCTTGCCTTGTTCAACGGCATGGGCGTCACGCCGCCCGAACTGCTTGCGACGATCCTCGCCTACGACGACGCGCGGGCGCAGCCGCTCGCCAATGCGCGGCACTCGGGCTACCAGCGCCTCGAGGCAGGCGACACGATTGCCTTAATCGATGCGGGACGCCCGCCGCCGCAAATTTATTCTCATCGCGCGCATGCCGGATGCTCGTCCTTCGAGTTTTCGGTCGGCGCGCAGCGGCTCGTCATCAATTGCGGCGCGCCGGATGCCAATCGTGCGCCGGCGCGCGAGGCAGCCCGCATGACGGCGGCACATTCGACACTCGTCATCGACGACACCTCGTCGTGCCGTTTCGCCGCTCAAACGGGCTTACGGAAGTGGCTCGGCGATAAGACCATCTCGGGTCCAACCAAGGTCGATGTCGAGCGCCATGACCTGCCTTCGGGAACGATGGTGGGTGTCGCGCATGATGGTTACGAAGCGAAATTCGGCGTAATCCACGAACGCCGCCTCGCGCTCGCCAAAGACGGCAAGCTGCTCGAGGGCATCGATCGGCTGCGCGCCGCCGGGGAGGGCGGGCTAACCGAGGCACACGCCGTTGCGTTGCGCTTTCACATTCATCCGAATGTGCGCTTAAAGCGGGTTCGCGAGGGCGGTGCCGTTTTGTGTATTTTGCCGAATGGGAGACGATGGCTTTTCGAGACGACGGCCAGGCGGGTCGTCATCGAGGAAAGCATTTTTTTCGCGGCGCCGGATGGGCCGCGCAGTTGCTTCCAGATCGTCATCCACGATGAAACCGGAGACGGCATGGTTGTCGAATGGAGCTTTCGCCACGTCGACCGGAAAGCGCGTGACGAAGTTTGAAAGGTTGCTCCCCTCGGAGCGAGATTCGGCGGGTGCCATGAGCCTCCGCCAGCGCAGTGCGGCCGTTACAAATTTCTCTCTACTGTACAAATGTTTTTGATTGTCACTCCCGAATCAAAGGTTCCTTGATGCGCAACGATAAAAAAATCGATGTGTCCTTTTCGGCGAGTGCCGAGGATGTTATCCGCCGCTTCATGAAGGTTGCGGAGCGAACCATGCCAAGCGCAAACTTGGTCCCAGTGATCACGTGGTGGGTTGAAGGGAAATTCACCGACAAAGTGACAGGCAAAGTGACGAAGTTAGGGCCAAGTATCGATGTAGGCGCGATTGATACCAAAAAATTGACTAGTGAACTTGTCGTCCCCATGGGCGGGCTTAAGGTCGCGCTCCAACTGCCGGACGAACTTCAATCCGCCGATCGGCTGACATTCGATTACCTGGACGGTTCTTTTATCCTCGTCGGCAATTGATTTCCCCGTACCGAGGTTCCCAAATGCCCAACGGCAGACAAATCGACGTTTCCTTTTCGGCGAGCGCCGAGGATGTTATCCGCCACTTTGGCCGTCGCCCGGACCGCAGCGCCGCGGCGCGGCTTTGGCAAAGTTGGCGAACGAGAAACCATGTTTCAGCAACCCTCTCAGCCTGTTCGACAAGACGGAAGGATGCAGGGAGAGACCCTGAAGGAGCATCCGTGTCGCTTGCCAGAAATATAGAGTTCCTGCGCCAACTGCCCCGTTTGCCCGGAATGAGCGCGTGGGATGGTCTTAACCATGTGACATCGACGGTAACCCGCGGCCCATTGGTGGAGACGAAGCAATTCGGCACCAATCCCGGCGATTTGCGGATGTTTTCCTATGTTCCTGCAAATCTACCGGCCTCGGCACCCCTGGTTGTCGTGCTGCATGGCTGCGGACAGACCGCGAGCGGCTACGATGTCGGCGCCGGCTGGTCGACGCTTGCGAAGCATTACGGCTTTGCGCTGCTGATGCCCGAGCAACAGGCGGGCAACAATCCGCACGGCTGTTTCAACTGGTTCAATCCGGAAGACACCAAACGCGGCCATGGCGAAGCCTGCTCCATCCGGCAAATGACCGCGCGAATGGTGGCCGAGCACAAGATCGACAAGCACCGCATTTTCATCACCGGACTGTCGGCGGGCGGAGCGATGACCTCGGTCATGCTCGCTACCTATCCGGAAGTTTTTGCAGCCGGCGCGATCATCGCCGGGCTGCCTTACGGAATCGCCTCCAATGTGCGGGAAGCCATGAGCGGCATGTTGCGATCGCCGGCGCGCTCTTCGAACGAATTGGGCAGTCTGGTCCGCAACGCTTCAAAGCATCGTGCACCCTGGCCAAAGGTTTCGGTGTGGCACGGCAGCGCGGATCGCACGGTCCATCCGGCCAATGCCAACGAGATCGTCAAGCAATGGCTCGATATCCATCGGTTGCCGTCGCATCCGATGTCGGAAGGCATGGTCGACGGCTATCCTCGCCAAATCTGGTGGAACGCGGCCGGAGAAACGGTTGTCGAGTCCTACACCATCACCGACATGGCCCACGGCACGCCGATCGGCAAAGCCGAGAACGACCAGCAATACGGCAAGGAAGGCGCGTTTCTGATCGATGCCGGCATTTCGTCCTCGCATCACATCGCGAACTTCTTCGGCATCACCGACGGCATTCCGAAACTCGCCGGCCCCCCGGTTCGCGCGGCCACTGATTCCCCCAGTGCCAAGTTGATTCCGCTGGCATCACCGATCTCGACGCCGTCAGTCCTCAGCAAGGTCTTGCAGCCCCTGATCGCGGCCACTCAACCTTCTGCTGCGCCGGAAGAGCCGGGCACCAAACGGCGAGGCACGCTCGACGTCAGCGCCGCCATTACGCGTGCTTTGACTGCCGCAGGTCTCATGAAATAGCAGGCGCGCGGCGCTACATCGCGCCGGTGAGGAATGGATTGGTCATTCGCTCGTGGCCGATCCTGGAGCCAGCGCCGTGGCCACAGATGAAGCCGACATCGTCTCCGAGCGGCAACAGCTTCTCCTTGATCGATTTGATCAGGGTGGCGTGATCGCCCCCGGGTAAATCGGTGCGGCCGACCGAACCGTTGAACAGGACATCGCCGACATGGGCGAAGCGCATGTCCTTGTTGAAAAAGACCACGCTGCCGGGGGAATGGCCGGGGCAATGCAGGATGTCGAAGGTCAACTCTCCGATCGAAACCTGATCGCCTTCTTCGAGCCAGCGATCCGGCGCAAAATCACGCACACCGGTGAAGCCGAAACGCGCCCCGCTCGCCACCACATTGTCGAGCAGGAATTTGTCGCCGAAGTGCGGACCTTCGATCTCGACCTTGAGCGCGTCGCGTAAATCGGCCGCGCCGCCGACATGGTCGATATGGCCATGGGTCAGCCATATCTTCTCGACCGTGACATTGGCCTCCTTGATGGCGGCCTGAATTTTCGGCAGGTCCCCGCCGGGGTCGATGACGATGGCCTTTTGGGTCGTCGTGCACCAAAGCAGCGTGCAGTTCTGTTCGAACGGCGTCACCGGCACGATCATCGCACCGGCTTTCGGCTTGTTTTCGGATGGCTGGGTCATGAGCCGCAGATTGCCGATTTTTTGTATTCCGCCAAGGAAAAAATCCGGGAGGTCCGCGCATCTGTGATCGGAACATGATCGCCGTGACGGTGCGGATCGGCTTTCGAAAGCAGATTTTCGGCTCGCCCCGCCATCAAACGCATTGCCTGTTTTTTGAGCCTCGTTCTATGCTTCGCCAGATGGAATCGCTCGCCCACAAAGCCGCTGTCATGCCGGTGCCCGATGGACGCCAATCCGAAACGGCGCTTGCGATCGCGCGCGGCACCGCGCGGCTGTTGCACTCACTCGGCTTTGCCTGCATCAGCGAACTGCCGTTGCCTTCGGGCCGCCGCGCCGACCTCGTCGCGATCAATGACCGCGGCGAAATCTGGATCGTCGAAATCAAATCCTCGATCGAGGATTTACGCGCCGACCAGAAATGGCCGGAATATCGCGCTCATTGCGACCGGCTGTTCTTTGCGTTCTTGCAGGATCTGCCGTGCGAGATTTTCCCCGATGAGACGGGACTGATTATCGCCGACGCCTATGGCGCACATTTGCAGCGTCCGGCGCCGGAGCACCGGCTGCCGGCTCCGACCCGGAAGTCGATGACGGTGCGGTTTGCGCGAGCCGCGGCGCTGCGGATCAACCGCCTGGTCGATCCGCAAGGTCACGGGGAGTTCTGAGCAAACAAGTTTGCGCGGAGTTCAGCGCGGGGCGCGCTTGGCCAGGATTCGTTGCAACGTGCGGCGATGCATGTTCAGCCGCCGTGCCGTTTCCGAAACGTTGCGGTTGCACATTTCATAGATCCGCTGGATATGCTCCCAGCGCACACGATCGGCCGACATCGGATTATTCGGCAGTTCGGATTTCGTGTTGCCGATGGCGAGCAGCGCCGACACCACATCGTCGGCATCGGCCGGCTTGGACAAATAGTCCACCGCGCCGAGTTTCACGGCGGTCACGGCGGTCGCGATATTGCCATAGCCGGTAAGGACGATGGCCCGCGCATCCGGCCGTTTGCGCTTCAGCGCCGACACCAGATCAAGCCCGTTGCCGTCGCCGAGCCGCAGATCCACCACCGCAAAAGCGGGTGCTGCCTTGGAGATTTGAGTCAAACCTTCGGTGACGCTGTCGCAGGATGTCACCGCAAAGCCCCGGGTTTCCATGGCGCGCGCGAGCCTTTCCAGGAAAGGCTTGTCGTCCTCCACAATCAGGAGCGAACGATCGGAGTGTCCAGCTAGTTCAGGAATCGCGTTCAAGATAATGGCATCCTTGTCCATCGCTCCCCACAACATATGGCGCCAACCACGGCCCGCCAAGGCCGCCCGGGGCCGATTTCGTCCGCTCAGGTTAATTCCGCGGCGGGTTCCTTGGTCTCGAAGCGGCTCCGGGGCCAGATAATCTGGACGACGGCGCCGTGGTCGGGAAACACCCGGTTGGTAAAGGAGACCGTTGCCCCGGTGCGCTCGAGCAAGGTGCGGGCGATGAAGACGCCCAGACCGAGACCGCTGCGCGCGCCCTGGACCTCATCCGTATCGCGCCGGCGCGACAAATAAGGCTCGCCGATCCGCTTGAGCAGATCGGGCGCAATTCCCGGACCGTCGTCGGAAATGACGAGTTCGACGGCCTCGGTGTTCCACCACGCGTTCACCTCGACGGTGGAGCGGGCGAAATCGACCGCGTTCTCCAGGATGTTGCCGACGCCATAGATGATAGCGGGGTTTCGCATCCCGACCGGTTCGGGCGTGCCGGCGACCGCGATGCGCACCTTGATCGCGACATCGAAATCGCGATGCGGCGCCACGGTTTCCTCGATCAGCGCTGATAGCGGCATGCGGTCGAACGGCGCGCCGCTCGAAGACAACTGCGTGATCTTGGCGAGGATGTCGCGGCATCGCTGCGCCTGCTCCCGCAATGTCTTGATGTCGCTCGCCAGCAGCGGCTTGTCGGTAATACCTTGCTCGAGTTCCCGAGAAATCAGGAAGATCGTCGACAGCGGCGTGCCCAGTTCGTGCGCGGCGGCAGCCGCCAGACCATCCAGTTGCGTCAGATGTTGTTCCCGAGCCAGCACGAGTTCGGTGGCCGCCAGCGCGTCCGAAAGCTTGCGCGCCTCTTCGGCGACCTGAAACGCGTAAAGGCTGGTGACGCCGATGGCGACGACGATCGAAAGCCAGACACCGAACAGATAGATCGGTGGTAACACCAGTGGATCATCGCTATCCCAAGGCAGCGGGAAATGAATGAACACCAGAACGGAGGCGCAGGCGACCGCGAGCATTCCGAGCACAATGGTGAACCGGATCGGCAACGCGGTGGCCGAGATCAGAACCGGCGCCAGAAACAGGAAGGAGAACGGATTCTGCAAGCCGCCGGTAAGGAACAACAGGCCAGCAAGTTCGACGATGTTCAACGCCAGCAGCGCCGCCGCAAACAACGGCTCCAGCCGCTCCATCGGATTGAACCACAGCTGAAGGATCAGGTTCAAAAGCGCGGAAAAGCCGACAATGACGAGACACGGCACGACCTCGACGTCGAATTCGAGACCTTGTTCGACGATGAAGATAGCCGCGAGTTGCCCGAGTGCGGCGAGCCAGCGCAGCCGCAGAATCGTGTCCAGGCGGACCTGGCGGCGCGGCAGGCGAAAATCGGTGACGGCGGTGTCGGACATCATGGTGAACTCGCGGCAACCATTGATGCGGACTTTTGAACCGCCACACCAGTGCGGCCTAAGGCCACGGGAAGCCTTGCGCTAAACAGGTTAATGCCTCAATGAACGGGCCCGTATGACGAACGATGGCACGATGACAGGAGACGTTGCCCCGATCAACCGGCGCGAAACCGCGGCGATCGATGTCGCGCATCTCGTGAAGATCTATAAAACCACGCGGGCGGTCGACGATATTTCCTTCTCGATCAAACGCGGCAGCATCACCGGGCTGCTCGGCGGCAACGGTGCCGGCAAGACCACAACCATTGCCATGATCATGGGACTGGTCCTGCCGACTTCGGGGCGCATCGAGGTTCTGGGTCACCCGATGCCGGGCGAAAGCGCCGAGGTGCTTGGCCGGATGAATTTCGAAAGTCCGTATGTCGATATGCCGTCGCGGCTGACGGTGCGACAGAACCTGAAGATTTTCGGCCGGCTCTATTCGGTGGCCAATCTGGCCGCGCGGATCGAAAAGCTTGCCGCCGACCTCGACCTTCGCGACTTTCTCGATCGTCCCAGCGGCAAGCTTTCCGCCGGACAAAAGACCCGCGTGGCGCTGGCAAAGGCGCTGATCAACGAACCCGAATTGCTGCTGCTCGACGAACCAACGGCTTCGCTCGATCCCGACACCGCCGACTGGATCAGGCAGCATCTTGAGACCTATCGCAGGGAAAACGACGCGACCATCCTGCTCGCCTCGCACAACATGCTGGAGGTGGAGCGCCTGTGCGACCGCGTCATCATCATGAAGCGCGGCCGCATCGAAGACGACGACAGCCCACAACAGATCATGGCCCGTTACAACAGGGCGACGATGGAGGAAGTGTTTCTCGACGTCGCCCGTGGCCGGGTTCAGGAGGCGACGTCATGAACCGACCTGCTGTACCCGCAGGTATTTCGCCGCACCGGATCGCGGCCATGATCCTGCGCTATTGGTACGTCCTGATGTCGTCATGGCCGCGGCTGTTGGAGCTTCTGTATTGGCCGGCGCTGCAAATCATCACCTGGGGATTCCTTCAGAACTACATCTCGCAGAATGCCGGCTTCTTCGCCCGCGCCGGCGGCACGCTGGTCGGCGCGGTGATCCTGTGGGACATCCTGTTCCGTGGCCAACTCGGCTTCTCGATCTCGTTTCTTGAGGAGATGTGGGCGCGCAATCTCGGCAACCTGATGATGAGCCCGCTGAAGCCGATCGAATTCCTGATCGCGCTGATGGCGATGAGCCTGATCCGGCTTATGATCGGCGTCATTCCGATGACGCTGCTGGCGATGATCTTCTTCGACTTCAACCTGTACGGCATTGGATTTCCGCTGATCGCGTTTTTCTGCAACCTGATCTTCACCAGCTGGTCGGTCGGTATCTTCGTCTCCGGACTGGTGCTGCGCCATGGTCTTGGCGCCGAGAGCATCGTCTGGACGCTGATGTTCGCGATGATGCCTCTCGCCTGCATCTACTATCCGGTAACGGTGTTGCCGTATTGGCTGCAACACGTCGCCTGGGCGCTGCCGCCGACCTACGTGTTCGAAGGCATGCGGGCATTGTTAACAGAGCATGTATTTCGCGCCGATCTGATGGTAGAGGCGCTCGTAATCAATGTCGCGCTGATTGCGGTATCGTTTGCGGGGTTTCTGGTGCTTCTGCGCAGCGCGCGGCAACACGGATCATTGATCCAGACGGGTGAGTAAGGCCTGCGAATAGCCCGTTTAAACCCGGGTTTTGGCATACTTAACTTGTGCAGCGGCGCGGCAATGCCGATCTATGCATTGACGCTTTATTGTGCTTTTAGCACTATATTGCGGCGCAAAAGGAAAGACAGCAAAATGCCGATTGGGGAGTTTGGCGGCGCACCGCCGATGGTGGCCGAAGGCAGCCCGGCGCTGACAACGCCGATGTACTGGATGTACGAAATGGCGCACGCATCGCTCAATCCGGCGCGCGCCGTCACCGATGCCACCAAGATCCTGTTTCAGAATCCGCTCAATCCGTGGTCGCATACCGAGGCCGGCAAATCGGTCGCCGCGGCGTGTGAGCTGTTCGAGCGGACCACGCGGCGTTACGGCAAGCCCGAATGGGGCCTGGACGATACCGATGTCAACGGCGTCCGTACGCCGATCGAAATTCGCAGCGTTTGGGAGAAGCCGTTCTGCCGGTTGTTGTACTTCGACCGCAAGCTGACGCGCCCGTTGCGCAGCCCGCAGCCGCGTGTGCTGATCGTAGCGCCGATGTCCGGCCACTACGCCACGCTGTTGCGCGGCACAGTACAGGCGTTCCTGCCGAACCACGAAGTCTACATCACCGACTGGGCCGATGCCCGCATGGTGCCGCTCGCCGCCGGCCGTTTCGATCTCGACGACTATGTCGATTACCTGATCGAGATGCTGCATGTGCTGGGCGGCAACATGCATATCGTTGCGGTGTGCCAGCCTTCCGTGCCTGTCGTGGCTGCGGTCTCGATCATGGAAGCCGAAAACGATCCTTTCGTTCCGATTTCGATGACATTGATGGGCGGGCCGATCGACACAAGATGCAACCCGACCGCTGTCAATAACCTCGCCGCCGAGCGCGGGATCGACTGGTTCCGCAACAACGTCATCACCAAGGTGC
The DNA here is from genome assembly GCA_963748805.1 of uncultured Alphaproteobacteria bacterium. Classification (GTDB taxonomy): domain Bacteria; phylum Pseudomonadota; class Alphaproteobacteria; order Rhizobiales; family Xanthobacteraceae; genus Bradyrhizobium. Next base: position 16,055 of record CAVVLH010000002.1, read on the forward strand.
CGTTTCCGCATCCCGGCGTGATGCGCGACGTCTATCCCGGCTTTTTGCAGCTGAACGGCTTCATCAGCATGAACCTCGACCGCCACATGGATGCCCACAAGGCGCTGTTCCGCAATCTGGTGAAGGGCGACGGCGATCTGGTCGACAAGCACCGCGACTTCTACGACGAGTATCTGGCGGTGATGGATCTTTCGGCGGAATATTACCTGCAAACCGTCGATACCGTTTTCGTCAAACACGCTCTGCCCAAGGGCGAGATGACCCATCGCGGCCAGCCGGTCGATCCTTCCAAGGTCAGGCGCGTGGCGCTGATGACCGTGGAAGGCGAGAACGACGACATTTCCGGGCTCGGGCAGACCGAAGCGACGCACACTTTGTGCAGTTCGATCCCCAATCATCGCCGGGTGCACTATGTGCAGAAGGGCGTCGGTCACTACGGAGTCTTCAACGGTTCGCGATTCAAATCGGAAATCGTGCCACGCATTCACGATTTCATGGTGTCGGCGGCCAACGTGAAACCATCGCTCGCTTACGCCGCGGAGTAATCGCATCCACCGCATCGAAATTGGTGTGGAACATCGCTTTCCGCAGAATCCGGCATCGGCCGGGCGGCCTCTAACCCGCTGATTTGGCCGGAGGAAACGCAAATCCGGGGTCGGCTAAAAGAATGAATATTAATTCGTTCTTTGAGGGCGCCGCCGGGGTTACTTTTTCGTCCAAATTTCCCGCTTCACCCCCATTCTATGGGGTCGGCGACAGACCTTTACCCCTGTATATTGGGCAAATGATTTGTTTTTGCGCCGAGCGATTTACCTGGCGGCGGTTATGGCAGAATCCGGGCGAACTCTTGATCCCCGGAATAGCAGACATGGCCACTCGCGCGCTCCTTTATCGGCGGCCTTACGAACCTTCTCGTCTTTTGGTCAAACACGGCTCGCAAATCTATTCGGTGCGGCTGCGCCGGCACCGCCGCGCGCGACGTTACACCTTGCGGATCCATCCAAGCGACCGTGAAGCGATCCTCACCATTCCCCCGCGCGGCACCATTGCTGACGCCAAGGACTTTGCGCAGCGTCACGGCGGCTGGATCGCCGCGCGTCTCGGCCGGTTGCCGAAGGCGGCGCCGTTTCTTCCGGGCACAGTGGTGCCGCTGCGCGGTGTCGCGCACCGGATCGTGCATCGCGCGGGTCAGCGCGGCACGGTGTGGACCGAAATTCGCGATAGCGGCGAGCGTATTCTCTGTGTGGCCGGCGACGCCGACTATATCGAGCGGCGGGTGCATGATTACCTCAAGCGCGAAGCCCGCAAGGATTTGCAGAAGGCGGCCGCATCCTATGCCCAGGCGCTCGGCGTGCGCGTGCGGCGAATATCGATCCGCGACCAGTCAAGCCGGTGGGGTTCGTGCACGTCGGCAGGCTCGCTGTCGTTCTCCTGGCGGCTGATCCTCGCGCCGCCCTATGTGCTGGATTACCTCGCCGCCCACGAGGTAGCGCACCTCGTCGAAATGAACCATTCGGCGCGGTTCTGGAAGGTCGTTGCCAAAGTCTGCAACCACGTCGAACGCGCCAAGACCTGGCTGGACACACACGGCAACGATCTGCACCGTTACGGTATCCAGGATTGAGGTGCTCGCCGTCGAGCCCCTCTGATAGGCGCGCCCTGCCGCCGTTTTGAGCGAAAAAGGCAACACTGCGCGATATTCGGACGGCCATCACGCTCGCGTGTTAGTGGCGTGGATTTGACATCCGCTACAGTTTAACCGCGAACGCGTGGTGCGGATGTCAAACCAGAAACTCCACCAGAAGCCTACATTTGGCAGTGGTCCTTTGATTTCCGACATTTGCAACTGTGCCGCCCCACGAGGAAGCGGATGTTGGAATCGGGCCAGAAGGAATCCCACAGCTATGCGCTTTTGATCCACTTCTGAATTGCGTATGGATGTTGTCAGGCTGCCTAAGGCGTTGGATAACTTGAATATGGGTGGGGCAAGAGTTTTAACCGGAACAGCGGCGGCGGTCGTTCTCCTTGGTCAGTTGGCGGCGTTGCCTGTCCGCGCTGAGACGATGGAGGGCGCGCTGCTGCGCGCCTACCGGAACAATCCGCAGCTCAACGCCCAGCGCGCCTCGGTGCGCGTCACCGACGAAGCCGTCCCGCAGGCGCTGGCCGGCTATCGCCCCAAGGTGGCCGGCACCTTCACCGCGGGCGTCGGATATATCGACCAGCTCGCTGACGGCAGCGTCGGCAAGAAGATCGAACAGGGCGACCAGAACTCCGCATTCCGCCGCGCTGACGGTGACCCAGACGATCTACAACGGCAATCAAACCGCCAACAAAACCCGCGCCGCAGAAAGCCAGGTTTTCGGCGCGCGCGAGGGCTTGCGCCTCATGGAGCAGTCGGTGCTGCTGGCCGCTGCCACGATCTACATGGATTACCTGCGCGACGCCGCGATTCTGGAGGTCCAGCGCAGCAATACGCATGTGCTTGAACTGACGCTGAAGCAGACCCGCGACCGCTACAGCGCGGGCCTGGTTACGCCGACCGACGTTGCCCAATCCGAGGCGCAATTGGCGGCAGCCAAGAGTCAGGAACTTGCGGCGGTCTCGACGCTGACGACCACGCGCGCGAATTTCCGCCGCATCATCGGCATTGAACCCGCAAACCTGCAACCGGCCTCGCCGGTCGACCGCTATCTGCCGCAAACGGTGGGAGGCGCCATCGAACTGGCGCTCAGGCAAAATCCCAACGTGACCGCCGCCATGTATGGCGTCGACGTCAGTTTTCTCACCGTGAAAATCAACGAGGGCGCGCTGTACCCGACGGTCTCCTTGCAGGCGACGGTCGCGAAGGTCTGGGACCCGAATATCACGACCATCAACCAGTTCACCGCGGCCGCCAACGCCCAACTGAATGTGCCGGTCTATCAGGGCGGAGCTGAATATTCGCTGATACGGCAGTCAAAGGAAACGCTGGCGCAGCAGCGTCTGACGCTGGAGCAGGTTCGCGATCAGGCCCGGTCCGACCTCGTTACGGCATGGGGCCAGCTGTTGGCAGGCAAGGCGCAGGTGACGGCGGCGCAGTCGCAAGTCGATGCCTCGGAAATCGCCTATCTCGGCACCAGCAAGGAAGCCCAGGTCGGCCAGCGCACCGTCATCGACATCCTCAACGCCCAGCAGACGCTGGTGAATGCCCGGGTGGCGCTGGTGACGGCGCAACACGACCGCGTCGTTGCCTCCTACGCCGTCTTGAACGCGATCGGACGCCTGTCGCCTCAGGTGCTGCATCTGTCGACGCAGACCTATGACGCCAGCGTCCACTACCAGCAGGTGCGCGACAACTGGGTCGGCGTCAGCACGCCCGACGGGCGGTGAACGCTGACAAGAGCTACCGCCCGAACAGACGATCCATCAACCAGCCATCGAGGCCGGCGGCGGCTTCGGGGCGGACCGAAGCCCGGGTTGGCGCTGGCCTGACGGCACCGGGAGCCGGCGGGCTGACAGGGACGCTCGGCGATATAGTGCCCGGCGACACCGCTTGTGCGACCGTCGCGAGCATTCCGCCTGGTGGCGCCGAGGCCGGCAGCGGCGCAGGTGTCACGCCCTGATGGGCGGCCTTCATGAAACGAGTCCAGATTTCCACCGGCAAGCCGCCGCCGGTCGCCTTCTTTGTCGGCGAACTGTCGTCATTGCCAAGCCAGACGCCGGTCACGAGATTCGACGTATAGCCGATAAACCAGGCATCCCGAAAATCCTGGCTGGTGCCCGTCTTGCCGGCCGCCATCCAGCCCGGCAGTTCCGCCTTGTGCGCGGTGCCGGAGAGCAGCGTCTCCTGCATCATCGTATTCATCATCGCGACGTAATGCGGGTCGATTACCTGGCCGAGCTGATCGGCCGAACGCGTGTAGAGAACCTTACCCTCGACGGTGCGGATTTTGGTCACGACATGCGGCGAGACACCGAGACCGCCATTGGCAAACGGCGCATAGGCGCCGACCAGTTCGATCATGGAAACTTCTGACGTGCCGAGGGCGATCGAGGCGTTGGCCTCGAGCTTCGACGAAATGCCGAGCCGATGCGCCGTGCGCACGACATTCTTCGGGCCGACTTCGAGCCCGAGCCTGACCGCGACCGTATTGAGCGACATCGCAAGCGCCTGCGTCAGCGTCACCGGGCCGAAATATTGATGGCCGTAATTCTCCGGCTTCCAGCCCTTGATATCGAGCGGCGCGTCCTGGCGGACCGTCTCCGGCGTTAAACCGGATTCGATCGCGGTGAGATACACGAACGGCTTGAAGGCCGAGCCCGGCTGGCGTTTCGCCGTCACCGCACGGTTATACTGGCTTTCGGAGTAGTTGCGGCCGCCGACCATGGCGCGCACCGCGCCATCCGGCGACATCGCTACCAGCGCACCCTGGCTGACGTCGAACTTCACGCTTTTCGCTGCCAGTTCGTCGATGACGGCGGCTTCGGCGACGGCTTGCAATTTCGGATCGATCGAGGTTTCCACCACCACGCTCTGGTCGATCTGGCCGACAAGATCGTCGAGCACTTCGCCGATCCAGTCCGCCACATAGTTGATTGTGCCGGCGCCGACCGGCTTCACATGATAGGAGGGATGGCCGATCGAGGCCTGCGCCTGCGCCTCGGTAATGAATTTGGCTTCCGCCATCGCGGTCAGCACCGTTTGCGCGCGCGCTTCCGCGCCTTCCGGATTGCGATTGGGCGCCAGCCGCGAAGGCGACTTGACGAGACCGGCCAGCATCGCGGCTTCCGCGATGGTGACGTTCTTGGCCGACTTGCCGAAGTAACGCTGGCTTGCTGCCTCTACGCCGTAAGCACCGGAGCCGAAATAGACGCGATTGAGGTAAAGCTCGAGAATCTCGGCCTTGGAGTGCTTGCGCTCGAGCCAGAGCGCCAGTTCGGCTTCCTGCAATTTGCGCTGGAAGGTGCGCTCCTGGGTCAGGAACAGGTTCTTGGCCAGTTGCTGGGTGAGCGTCGAGCCGCCTTGCGACACGCCGCGGTGCAGGATATTGGCGAACGCCGCGCGCAGAATGCCCCAGGGGTCGATGCCGAAATGCGAATAGAAGCGCCGGTCCTCGATGGCGATGAACGCCTTCGGCAGATAAGGCGGCAAATCCTTCAGCGCGACGTTGCTGCCGGCCATTTCGCCGCGAATGGCGAGCACGCTGCCATCGGCGCCGGTGATCTGGATCGTCGGCGGCCGTTTCGGGATCTCGAGCGACTGGATCGCGGGCAGATGCGCGCCGACCCAGACAACGAGACCGACCGCGGCAATCGCGCCCCACAGGCCGAGCACCGCGCCCCAATAGAACAGCCGGCCGACCGGAAGACGCTTGCCCGACTTCGACCGCCGCCTAGTGCCGCTGCGGCTCGTGCGCGGCTTGCGTTCGGGCGGCGGCTCGTCGTCGACATCGTCGTTCTTCGGCTTTGATTTTTTTACCGTGCTGCCGCCGGGGATGCGGTCATCGGGCGACAGCCGCAGATCGGAAAGCGCCGCAGCGAGGCCGAATACCGGCTCCTTGCGCCCACCGCCCTTTTTCCGTCCCCACGCCATACGCAAAACGCCCGCACCACCCGATGCGAACGAAAGTAACGGCACGGATTTAAAGCCGTCTTAAACGATGGTTAATCGAGGACGGCGGCGCAGTGCCTAACCGTTTGACTTGCAAGGAATTCAGACCCGCTTAACCCTAAGGGAGCGAGAGAATTCGCCAAAAGACGACCGTTGCGATGACGCCTTCGCGAACGTCCTAACCCGCCGGACTGGTGTCCTCGAGAAGCGGACCGAACAGTTCCCAACGCTCGCCGTTGAACCGCATCATCTGCAACTGCTTGTTGATCCGGTAATCGTTGGGCGTGGGATTGATGACAATTCCCGGCAAAGCCAGATCGAGTCGGACATCCTTCAGATTGGTCGCCTGTTTAAGGACGTTCTCGCGGGTGAGATCGTCGCCGCATTGCTTTAATACATGAACCATCAACTGCGCCGTCGAGTAGCCATAGGCGTTGAAGTTCGAATTCTTGTCGCCTTCCGGATAGTACTTCGCCATGAAGTCGAAATATTTTTTCATGCCCGGATCGTCCTTCCAGGTCGGATCGAGCGGGTCCTTGCCGTAGTTGACGCTGATCACACCCTTGGAGGCCTCTAGCCCCGCCGGTTGCATCACCGCGCCGACCGAGGTGGCGTTGATGTCGAGGATATGCACCGGCTTCCAGCCGAGTTCGGCGTTCTTCTTGATCGCTTGCGCAGCAAATTTCGGGGTCGATGCGCTGAACAGCACGTCGGCGCCGGTGGATTTCAGCTTCAGGATCTGGGAGTCAATGGTCGGATCGGAGATCTCATAGGAGGCTTCCGCCACGACCATGGTCGCGGCCTTGTCGCCGAGACCCGACTTGAAGCCGTTCAGATAATCGCGGCCCAGATCGTCGTTCTGATAGAGCACGCCGACCTTCGCGTCAGGATATTGCTTGAGAACGTATTGGCCGTAGATGCGGCCCTCGACGAAATAACTGGGGTTGAAGCCCAGCGTCCACGGGTAATTCTTCGGATCGTTGAACCTGGAAGCGCCGGTCGCGGCGAACAGTTGCGGCACCTTCTTGGTGTTGAGATATTTCTGCACCGCGGCGTTCGAGGGCGTGCCGATCATCTGGAACATCAAGAGCACTTCGTCGCTCTCGACCAGTTTTCGCACCTGCTCGACCGCTTTGGGCGGGCTATAGGAATCGTCATACTGGATCAGATTGATCTTGCGGCCGTTCACGCCGCCCTGCTCGTTGATCATGTTGAAGTAGGCGGCTTGCGTCTTGCCGATGCTGGCATAAGCGGAGGCCGGTCCGGAGAACGGCAAGGTTTGCCCGATCTTGATTTCGGTATCGGTCGCGCCGGGATCGTATTTCTTTTGCGCGTAGGCCTGTGGCGTCGCGAGTGCCAGCGCCAGCACCGAGCCGGTGACGAAATGAAAAAGGCCGTTCCTCATGTCGTTGCCTCACCTGATCTTTTGATTGTTGTGATTCCGTCTGACGGAAATCATCGTTTGGCGGCAATACTGAATGAACCGCTATGGCAATGCAAGACAACGCAGCCTGTCACAAAGACCTAGACTAACCATAACAGGACGAGAGCAACCACGGCCGGTACTGCCTGAACGAACAGGATTTTCCGGCTGACGGTTGCGGCGCCATAGACGCCGGCCACGATCACGCAGCCTAAGAAAAACATCTTGATCTGGAAGGCGAAGGTAGTGTCGGGCTGCACAAGTCCCCAGATCAGCCCGGCGGCGAGGAAGCCGTTATAGAGTCCCTGATTGGCGGCGAGCACGGCGGAATCCGCGGCTTTTTCCGGAGAATTTCGAAAGGTTTTCAGACCAAGCGGCCTCGTCCAAAAGAACATTTCGAGCGCGAGAAAATAAACATGCAGCGCGGCAACAATACTCACTAGGATATTCGCAAGCGCGTTCATGTAGCTCCCTCCGATCGACGCGAGCTTTGGCAGCGAGGCAACGAAGATGACAGGTTATATCGACCCGACCAAGGAAACATTCGCAAGCTTTCGCGAGAGCGACCGTCCCGGTCCCATTCACATGCTCAATCTGGTGCGCTTGCGCGAGCGCGCCGCCTATCCGGACGGACGAGCGGCCACGGGCGCCGAAGCTTACGCTGCCTACGGCCGCGAGAGCGGCCCGGTATTCACGCGGCTCGGCGGCAAGGTCGCGTGGCAAGGCCGTTTCGAACTCATGCTGATCGGCCCCTCCGACGAACACTGGGATCACTGCTTCATCGCGGAATACCCAAGCGTGGCGGCATTCGTCGAAATGATCCGCGATCCAGTCTATCGCGAGGCGGTCAAGCACCGTCAGGCGGCGGTCGAGGACTCGCGGTTGATCCGATTGAAGCCGCTCGCCGCCGGCAAGACGTTTGGCGAGATTCCGGAAGACAACTGAACGGCGAAAGACAGCCTCAAGCCGCGGCCTTTTCGCTCGCCAGCAGATGCAACAGCGCGCTGCGGATCGCGGCCTGCCGTGTCGGCGCCGAGATTTGCGCCCCCAGAAGATCCGTGACGTAGAACACGTCGCGGGCGCGTTCGCCGAAGGTCGCGACATGGGCGGAGCCGATATTGAGGTTGAGCTTCGAGATCGCCGTCGTCAGTTCGTACAGCAGGCCCGGCCGGTCGAGGCCGGAAACCTCGATCACGGTGTAACGGTCCGACCACTGATTATTGACCGTCACTTCCGGCTCAACCACGAAGGGACGCGCCCTGCCGCGACCGGCGGCGCGCCGCGCCACCACCTCCGGCAGGCGAAGCTTGCCTTCCAGCACGTCCTCGATCATGTCGCCGATTCGCGTCGCGCGCCGGCCCTCGTCTTCGTCACGGTCATATTCCCGCGTGATCGCGATGGTATCGAGCGCGCGTCCGTCGGTGGTGGTGTAGATCTGCGCATCGACGATGTTGGCGCCCGCTGACGCACAGGCGCCCGCGATGATCGACAGCAGCCAGGGATGGTCCATCGCCAGGATGGTGAGCTCGGTGACGCCGCGTCCCTCGTCAAAGCCGACATTGACCGCGAGCTTGTGGCCGGCCTGTTCGCTGGCGCGCAGAAACCGCGCATGGCGGATCTTGCGCTGCAATTCGACCTTGAGCCAATACGCCGGATAGTGCCGCGCGACATAGGCGTTGAGCTCCTGCTCCGGCCATTCGGTGAACGCCGCGCGAAACTCGCCTTGCGCCATGGCGAGGCGCCGGGCGCGATCGACCTCCGAGAAACCGCCGGTCAGCACCGGTTCCGTTTCGTAATATAAAGTGCGCAGAAGTTGCGCCTTCCAGCCGTTCCATACGCCGGGACCGACGCCACGGATGTCGGCGGTGGTCAGGATGGTCAGAAGCTTCATCTGCTCCACCGACTGGACCACGGCGGCGAAATTCTCGATGGTCTTGCGGTCCGACAGGTCGCGCGATTGGGCGACCGTCGACATCACCAGATGTTCCTCGATCAGCCACGCCACCAGTTCGGTGTCGGCCGCACTGAAGCCGAGCCGCGGACACAGGCGGCGGGCAACCTTGGCGCCGGCGATCGAATGGTCTTCGGGCCGTCCCTTGGCGATGTCGTGCAGCAGGGTTGCGATATAAAGCACGGCGCGGTGCTCGGGTCTTATTTTGCGCATCAAATCGCTGGCGACAATGAATTCATCGCTGCCGCCGCGTTCGATTTCCTGCAAAAAGCCGATGCAGCGCAGCAGATGCTCGTCCACCGTGTAGTGGTGGTACATGTTGAACTGCATCATCGACACGATCCGGCCGAAAGCGCGGATGAAGTGACCGAGCACGCCGGTTTCGTTCATGCGACGCAACACGATTTCGGCGTCGTTGGAGGTCAGGATCTCCATGAACAGCCGGTTGGCCTCGGGATCGTTGCGCAACTCGCTATTGATCAGCTTCAGCGAGCGCGTCACCGTCCGCATCGCGTCCGGATGGAAGGCGAGATTGTTCTTCTGCGCCAGCCGGAAGATCCGGATCAGGTTGACGGGATCGTGCTGGAAGACATCGGGCGCGGCGAGATTGATACGATTGTTGTCGACGATGAAGTCGTCGCTTTCGGGCACGCGCCGCCTGACCGTGCTCGGCCGGAACCGCGCCATCATGCGGCTGAGCACGGGGACGGGCTTGGCCTGTTCGTTTTCGAGCTTGGCGCAGAGAATCGCGGTAAGATCGCCGACTTCCTTTGCGATCAGGAAGTAGTGCTTCATGAAGCGTTCGACGTCCTGCATGCCGGGATGCGAGGTATAACCGAGCCGCACCGCGATCTCGCGCTGCATGTCGAATGACAGGCGCTCTTCCGCGCGGCCGGCAACGAAATGCAGGTTGCAACGGACCGACCACAGAAAATCGGCGCAGCGGCGGAAGGTGCGGTATTCCTGCGCGTCGAACACACCGCGATCGAGCAACTCGTCGGTTCTGCGGACGCGGTAGACATATTTGGCGATCCAGAACAGCGTGTGCAGGTCGCGAAGCCCGCCTTTGCCATCCTTGACGTTGGGTTCGACCAGGTAACGCGATTGGCCGGCGCGGCGATGCCGCTCCTCGCGCTCGGCAAGCTTCGCGGTCACGAATTCGGTGGCGTTGCCCTGCACCACTTCCTTGTCGAAACGCGAGACCAGCTCGTCATAAAGCGGCTGGTCCCCGGTGAGGAATCGGGTTTCGAGAATGGCGGTGCGGATCGTCATGTCGCCGCGCGCCTGGCGGATCAATTCATCCACCGAGCGCGTCGCATGGCCGACCTTCAGGCCCATGTCCCACAGACAGTACAGGATGGCTTCAGCGACCTGCTCGCCCCAGGCGGTCTGTTTGTAGGGCAGGATAAAAAGAAGATCGATGTCGGATTCCGGCGCCATCAACCCGCGGCCATAGCCGCCGGTGGCGACCACGGCCATCCGCTCGGCCCCGGACGGAATCGGCGAGTGGTAGAGATGACGCGTCGCGGCCTCGAACAGAATCCGGATGATCTCGTCCTGGACGAAACACAGCCGCTCCGCGCAACGTCGCCCGTGCCGGTCCTTCAGCAGCACCGCTTGCGCGGTCGCACGCGCTGCAATCATCTCGGCTTTCAGCAGCTTCGCTACCGCAGCGCGGAAAACATCCTCCCGCCCGGCATGTTCGATCGCAAGCGCATTGACCGCCGCGGTAATCCGCAGCGAATCGAAACGCTCGTCGGCCTCGGGGCGGGCCGCTTTGACGATGTTATCCATCACCCATTCCGTTACTTGACGGGGCCGCAACTGTCACGAAACATCGGATTAAAACCGCCCGATCATCGGTATTTCCTTTCGGTAGATAACCTCTTCCTTGTCAGCCGCACGGATTTTTCCGTATTTTCTTTTTGCGCCCGACTTCAAACATAACACGTTGAAATACCAAATATTTTTACGCCTCGGCGGGATCTGATGACAACCGCCTCGCAACCCATTACATCCGACACAGAATAAATATCCGGGAGAGAAAGATGGACGCCACTGAGCTCCGCGCCGCGCAGGCCCCGATCAAGGAAAAATACAAGACCGATCCGAAGGCCGCGTTCATCACCCTGAAAGCCAAAGGCTCGATCGACAATGACGGCATCGCCTGCAAGGTCGAGACCGGACGGGCGCTGGCGGTTGCAGGCCTGCATCCAGCCACCGGCGGCTCCGGGCTTGAATTGTGTTCCGGCGACATGCTGCTGGAGGCGCTGGTCGCCTGCGCCGGTGTGACTTTGAAGTCGGTCGCGACCGCGATCGAGGTTCCGTTGAAGACAGGTAGTGTCAGCGCCGAGGGCGACCTCGATTTTCGCGGCACGCTCGGCGTCGATAAGGAGGCGCCGGTAGGTTTCGCCGAAATCCGCCTGCGCTTCGACGTCGGCACGGAAGCGCCGCAAGAGAAACTCGACCTTCTGCTCAAACTCACCGAGCGCTATTGCGTGGTCTACCAGACCATCAAGAACGGCCCGAAAGTTTCGGTGACGATGAAGCGGGTGTAGCGAGGCAACAGGTGTCGTCCCCGCGAAAGTGGGGACCCATAACCACCGGCTAGAATTCGTACGAAGGCTCTCAACTCCGATCATCCGACAAACACCCGCCTGTGGTTATGGGTCCCGGGTCAGGCTTCGCTTGCCCGGGACGACGGTTAGAAAATGTCCCCCGACCTGCACTTCATCCTTTTGCTTGCGCTGCGCATGGCGGTCGCCGCCGCCTTCGTGGTGACGGCATCGTTCATCACGGAACGCTCCGGTGCGGTGATCGGCGCGCTGATCGCGACGCTGCCGATTTCGGCCGGCCCTTCTTACGTGTTTCTGGCGCTCGACCACGACGCGGCGTTCATCTCCGAGGGCGCGCTGGCGAGTTTTCCGATCAACGCCGTCACCATGTTTTTCTGTCTTACCTATGTGGTGCTTGCCCAGCGCCGGAGCGCCGTAGTCAGCGTTGGCGGCGCCATCATTGTCTGGATTGCATTGGCCGCGCTTGAACGTCTGGTGCCGTGGTCACTTACCGGGGGACTGATCGCGAACGCCGTCGCCTTTGCCATCTGCATTCCGGCATTCAAACCCTTCCAGCATGTGAAGATGCCGCTGATCACGCGGCGTTGGTACGACGTCCCGCTGCGCGCCGGCATGGTGGCGACATTGGTCGCGATCGTCGTCGGGCTGTCACGCTGGGTCGGCCCGTTCGTCAGCGGCACGATTGCGCTGTTTCCGATGGTGCTGACCAGCATGACGCTGATCCTGCATCCGCGCATCGGCGGCCCGGCAACCGCCGCGTTGATTGCCAACGGCGGATGGGGAATGATGGGATTTGGCCTCGCGATTGCGGTGCTGCACGTGACCGCGGTGCCACTAGGCTCGGCCGCCGCGCTCAGCCTTGCGCTTGCCACCGGCGTGGTCTGGAATCTGGCCTTGTGGTGGCTGGGGCGGAGGAAGATGGTCGCCAGTTCCTCATCCTGAGGAGCCGCGAAGCGGCGTCTCGAAGGATAGAGGCCAAGAACCGGGCCTCCTGGTTCGAGACGTGCGAAGGCGCGCTCCTCACCATGAGGAATCACGCCTTCGGCAATTTCGCCTTCAGCGCATAGAGCGCTTCCAGCGCCTCACGCGGCGACATCTCGTCGGGATGCAGCGCCTTCACCGCTTCAATCAGTTTTTCGCCCTCGCTCGGTGGCGCCGGCTCAGCAGCCGCGCGCGAAGGCACGGCGAATAGTGGAAGATCGTCGGCGAGCGCGCGCGCGGTCTGGCCGCGATCCTGCGCCTCGAGTTTGGCGAGCACCGATTTGGCGCGCGCGATCACCGATGGCGGCAAGCCTGCAAGCTTGGCGACCTGGATGCCATAGGAGCGATCGGCCGAACCCGGCAAGACCTCATGCAGGAACACGACATTGCCTTGCCATTCCTTGACGCGGACGGTCGCGTTGAACAACCGCGGCAGCTTCGCCGAGAGCGCGGTGAGTTCGTGGTAATGCGTGGCAAACAACGCACGGCAGCGGTTGGCTTCGTGCAGATGTTCGATCGCGGCCCAGGCGATCGACAGTCCGTCGAAAGTTGCCGTGCCTCGGCCGATCTCGTCGAGAATCACCAGCGAGCGTTCACTGGCCTGATTGAGGATGACGGCGGTCTCCACCATCTCGACCATGAAGGTGGAACGACCACGCGCCAGATCGTCCGCAGCACCGACCCGCGAAAACAGCCGATCGACGACGCCGATCCGCGCCCGCGACGCCGGCACGAAGCTGCCGGCCTGCGCCAGCAGCGCGATAAGAGCATTCTGGCGCAGGAAGGTCGATTTGCCGGCCATGTTGGGACCGGTGATCAGCCAGATCTGGCCGGACACCTGTTGCGGAGCCGGCGAAAGATCGCAGGCATTGGCAATGAATGACTGGCCATCGCGCTTCAGCGCCTGTTCGACCACCGGATGGCGGCCGCCTTCGATCGCAAAACTAAGCGAGCCGTCGACTTCGGGTCGGACGTAATTGTCGTCCACCGCGCGCTTCGCCAAAGCGGTCGCGACATCGAGGGAGGCAAAAGCGTAAGCCGCCGCGCGCAAATCCTCGCTTGCCTCAACCGCGAGCGCGCAGAGCTTGTCGAAAATTTCCAGCTCAAGCCCGAGCGCGCGGTCGCCGGCATTGGCGATCTTGGCTTCGATCTCACCGAGTTCGGAAGTGGTGAAGCGGACTTGTCCGGCCAGCGTCTGGCGATGAATGAAAGTCGCGTTGAGCGGCGGCGACATCAGCTTGTCGCCATGTTGCGCGGTGACCTCGACAAAATATCCGAGCACGTTGTTGTGGCGGATCTTCAGGCCCTTGACGCCGGCATCGTCGGCATAACGCGCCTGCATCGAGGCCACGACGAGCCGCGAGGCGTCGCGCAAATTGCGGGATTCATCGAGCGCCGGCTCATAGCCCTGGCGCACGAAGCCGCCATCGCGCTTGAGTAGCGGTAATTGTTCGGCCAGCGCGCGTTCGAACTCGGCCGCCAGTTCGCGCGACGGGCGACGCAATGCCGCCATGACAGCTGCAATCTCCTGCGGAGGCTGTTCCATCCGCGCCAGATGCGCCAGCGCCTGATCGGCAGCGAGAATAGCATCACGCAGCCCGGCGAGGTCGCGCGGGCCGCCGCGTCCGACCGACAGCCGCGCCAGCGCGCGCGACAGATCGGGTGCCGCGTGCAGTGTGCTGCGGAGATCGTCGCGCAGGCCGCTGTCCGCCACAAAGGCCGCGATGGCGTCGAGCCGCCGCGCGATCGCATCGCTATCCGTCAATGGCGCGGCTATTCGTTGCGCCAGAAGCCGCGAGCCGGCGGAAGTGACGGTGCAATCAATCGCATCGAGCAGCGAGCCACGGCGTTCACCGCCGAGCGTGCGCGTCAATTCGAGATTGGCGCGGGTCGCCGGGTCGATCGCCATGGTGGTGCCGACGGCTTCGCGCGAGGGCGGCGACAGGGGTGGGCGTTTTCCCACTTGCGTACGATCGATATAGGTCACGGCGGCTGCCGCCGCGGTCGCCTCCAGCCGCGACATCGCCGACAGGCCATCCATGGTGGCGACCGCGAAGTAATCGCAGAGCCGCCGCTCGGCCGTGGAACTGTCGAAGACGTCACGGGTCAACGGCGTCACCGCCGGCCATTCGCGCAATGTCGGCCCGAGGTCGGTGTCGCCGTACATCGCATCGGTGACGATGATCTCGTTGGGATTGATGCGCGACAGCGTCGCGGCCAATTCACCCATCGCACATTCCGTGACGATGAATTCCGACGTCGAGATATCGATCCAGGCGAGCCCCAGGCGATCAGCACCGGCCGCGCCACGCAGCCGCGCAATCGCCAGCAGATAATTGTTGGCCCTTGCATCCAGAAGCGTGTCTTCGGTCAGCGTGCCCGGCGTCACCAGCCGGACGACATCGCGGCGTACGACGCTCTTGTTGCCACGGGCGCGCGCGGCTGCCGGGTCTTCCATCTGCTCGCAGACAGCCACCCGATGGCCCTGCGCGATCAGGCGATGCAGATAATCGTCGGAGCGCTCCACCGGCACGCCGCACATCGGGATATCCGCGCCCTGATGCTTGCCGCGTTTGGTCAGCATGATGCCGAGCGCGCGGGAGGCAATTTCGGCGTCCTCAAAGAACAGCTCGTAGAAATCGCCCATCCGGTAAAACAGCAGCAGACCGGGATGGGCCGCCTTGATTTCCAGATATTGTTCCATCATCGGCGTGACGCGCGCCCCCGGCTCGGCGGCAGGCTGAACGTCGGTGGAGGCGGGGAATGTTGGTTGGATAGTCATCGGCCGCGCAACCTACAAAATTTCACTCGGCGAGCCTACGGCTTTGCTGCCCCTATGCGCCTTTTCCACGGTCTGCCGCTTCCCGGCATGGCCGCCCCTTGGCGAACGCAGCACGGAGCCCAAGGCGGTCAATTGACCTCGAATATCAGCGCTCCTACAACTCGCCCTTAATCAGGAAACCCCAGGGAGAGACCGATGGGTGAGGTATTTGTATGTGATGCGGTACGGACCCCGATCGGCCGCTTCGGCGGTTCGCTCGCCAAGGTTCGCGCCGACGATCTGGCGGCGACCCCCATCAAGGCGCTGATGGCGAAACACCCGAATCTCGATTGGTCGCAGGTCGATGAAGTCTATTTCGGCTGCGCCAACCAGGCCGGCGAGGACAACCGCAACGTGGCGCGGATGGCGCTGCTGCTCGCTGGTCTCCCGGATTCGGTTCCCGGCCAGACCCTCAACCGCCTGTGCGCTTCGGGGTTGGACGCGGTCGGCGCCGGCGCGCGCGCCATTCGGGCCGGCGAGATTGATCTCGCCATTGCCGGTGGGGTCGAATCGATGACGCGGGCGCCGTTCGTGATGGGCAAGGCGGCGGAAGCGTTTTCGCGCTCGGCCGAGATTTACGACACCACGATCGGCTGGCGCTTCATCAACCCGCTGATGAAGGCGCAATATGGCGTCGATGCGATGCCCGAGACCGGCGAGAACGTCGCCGAGGAGTTTCAGGTCTCGCGCGCCGACCAGGACGCCTTCGCCATCCGTTCGCAGCAGCGCGCCGGTCAGGCGATCGCGTCGGGTTACTTCGCCGAGGAAATCACCCCGGTTACGGCTCCCGGCGGCAAGGCCGGCCCGATCACCGTCGACAAGGACGAGCATCCGCGCCCCGAGACCACGCTGGAAGGTCTTACCAAACTAAAACCGATCGTGCGTAATCCCGGTACCGTGACCGCCGGGAATGCCTCGGGCGTCAATGACGGCGCCGCCGCCATGATCCTCGCTTCCGAAGCGGCCGTGAAAAAGCACGGCCTGACTCCGCGGGCAAGGATTCTCGGCTTGGCGTCGGCCGGCGTCCCGCCGCGCATCATGGGCATCGGACCGGTGCCGGCGACGCGCAAACTGATGGAGCGGCTGGGGCTGAAAATCACGGATTTCGATTTGATCGAGCTCAATGAAGCCTTTGCGAGCCAGGGTATCGCTTGCCTGCGTCAGCTCGGCGTCAAGGACGATGCTGATTTCGTCAATCCGCATGGCGGCGCCATCGCGCTCGGTCATCCGCTCGGCATGAGCGGCGCCCGGCTGGTGGTGACCGCCGTGCATGGATTGGAAAAGCGCGGGGGAAAACGCGCGCTGGCGACAATGTGCGTCGGTGTCGGCCAGGGCGTCGCCATGGCGATCGAGAAGTTGAATTGAGATTACCCTCATCCTGAAGAGCGCGAACAGCGCGTCTCGAAGGATGAGGGCCTCCTGGTTCGAGACGGCGCTGAGGCAGCGCCTCCTCACCATGAGGAAGAAAGACAGGAAGAATCCCATGACATTCGTCTATCCCATCGACAGCAACAAAGCCCATCCGGCGCGGCTGTCGCCGGATTACAAAAGCACGGTGAAGCGTTCGCCTTCGAAGCCGCTGATCATCATGCGCCATACGCTGTCGGAATTGACCGGCCCGGTGTACGGCCACGAAACCGTGCGCGCGGGCGATGCCGATCTCACCACCCAGCATAAGGGCGAGCCGATCGGCGAGCGCATCATCGTCCATGGTCATGTGCTGGACGAAGACGGACGCGGCGTGCCCAACGCGCTGGTCGAGCTCTGGCAAGCCAATGCCTGTGGACGCTATATTCATGTTCGCGATCAGCACCCGGCGCCGCTCGATCCGAATTTCACCGGCGCCGGCCGCGCCCAAACCGACGGCGAAGGTTATTACCGGTTCGTCACCGTCAAGCCGGGCGCCTACCCTTGGGGCAATCACCACAATGCGTGGCGCCCTGCCCACATCCATTTCTCGGTGTTCGGCCACTCCTTTGTGTCGCGGCTGGTGACGCAGATGTATTTTCCCGGCGACCCGCTGTTTCCGTTCGATCCGATCTTCAACTCGGTGACCGACGAGAAGGCGCGCGCGCGGATGATTTCCGATTTCGATCTGGAAAACACCAAGCCCGAATGGGCGCTGTGCTACCGCTTCAACATCGTGCTGCGCGGCCGCAATGCCACTCCGATGGAGACGAAATAGTGTCTAAGACCAAGCCGTTGGGCATCACGCCATCGCAGACCGTCGGCCCCTTCTTCGCTTACGGGCTGACACCGGTTGGCCAGTATGAATGGAACGACGCGTTTACAAATAACCTCGTGACCGCTGATGCCACCGGCGAGCGGATTCGAATCGAAGGACGGGTGTTCGACGGCGACGGCAAGCCCGTGCCCGACTGCATGCTGGAAATCTGGCAGGCCGACGCGTCAGGCAACTTCGCCGATCCAAAAGGCAACCGCGCGTTGCCCAATTCCAAGTTCAGGGGATTCGGCCGCTGCGGCACCGGCGCCAATGGCGAATACGCGTTCGACACCATCAAGCCCGGCTCAGTGCCCGATCCCGACGGCAAGCCGCAAGCGCCGCATATTCTGGTAGCGATTTTCGCCCGCGGGATGCTCTTGCAGAACTACACGCGCATCTATCTCGATACGGAGGCGGCCAACGCCGCCGATCCCGTCCTGGCATTGGTGCCGGTCGAGCGTCGCGCCACGCTGATTGCCAAGCGCGAGCCGGGCGACAATGCCACCTACCATTTCGACATCCACCTTCAGGGCGATAACGAGACGGTATTTTTCGATATCTGAACAATCCAGCCTTCCGTCACGCCCGGCCTTGTGCCGGGCATGGGCAAGTGGATCGCGCCCTATTCCATCACCGCATGTTCCGGCCCCGCTGCCTGCTTGCGAAGGGCGACTTTGGTCGAACCGATCATGATGGCGAGCGGAATCGAGCCGAGGATGAAAAACATCACCAGCTGATAATCCTGCGAGAAGGCGATGATCTGCGCCTGAAGCGCCACCATCACGTCCGCCATGGCAAGGCCCTTGTCGGTGCTGAGGTTGATCATGCCGCTGACGTCAGGCATCTGCATGGCGTGATTAAACGGGGTGATGTTCTCCGACAGGATCGCATAGACCCGCCGCCCACCTTCGGTCAGTTGCGCGATCACGATGGAGATGCCGACCGAGCTTGCGACGTTGCGCATCAAGGTCAGCATCGAGGTGCCGTCGGTGCGCAGATGATTGGGCAGCGTCATGAATGCGACCGTCGACAGCGGCACGAAAACCAGCCCGAAGCCAAAGCCCTGGATGATGCTGATGGTCACGATCTCGGGCACGCCGGTCTGGTCGGTCCACGCCGTCATCCAGTAGAGCGACAGCGCGGTGAGGCTGAGGCCGGTGATGATCAACGTGCGTGCCTCGATGTAGCGCATCAGGCGACCGACCAGCATCATCGCGACGAAGGTGCCGCAGCCGCGACTCGCCAGCAACACGCCCGCGGTGATGATCGGATAGCCGATCACGTTCTGAAGGTAGGGCGAGGCGAGCGCCATGGTCGAATACAGCACAAGCCCCATCACCGTCATGAAGATGCAGCCGGTGAGGAAATTGCGGTCGCGAAACAGCGCGAACTGGATGAACGGGCGCGATGTCGTGAACGAGTGCGCAAAGAAGTAATAGAATCCGGCGATGGCGATGATGAACTCGGCGATGATCTCGTTTGATTCCAGCCAGCCGAGCTGTTCGCCGCGGTCGAGCGCAACCTGCAAGGCGCCGATCCCGATCGCCAACGCCGCGAAGCCGAACCAGTCGAAGCGCATCCCGGTGTCCTGCTTTGTCTCGTCCATGAACACCAGCAGGCCGATCACGGTGACGATGCCGAACGGCAGGTTCACGAAGAACACCCAATGCCAGGAATAGGTCTCGGTGAGCCAGGCGCCGAGCGACGGCCCCATGATCGGGCCCATCATCACGCCCATGCCCCAGATCGACATCGCCTTGGCGCGCTCGTGCAGCGCATAGGAGTCGAGCATCACCGCCTGTGACAACGGCACCAGCGCCGCGCCGAACACACCCTGGAGCAGGCGGAACAGCACCATCTGGTTGATGTCCTGCGCGAGCCCGCACATCACGGAAGCGATGGTGAAGCCGGCGGAGCAGATGATGAAGGTTCGCTTGCGACCGAAGCGGTTGGCAATCCAGCCCACCGGCGCGGTCATGATCGCCGCCGCCACGATGTAGGAGGTCAGCACCCAGTTGATCTGGTCCTGCGACGCCGAAAGCGTTCCCTGCATGTAAGGCAGCGCGACATTGGCGATCGTGGTGTCGAGCGCCTGCATGATGGTCGCGGTCATGGCGCAGATCGTCACCATGTTCCGGCGCAAGCCGGGAACAGCGCTCGGAGCGGGAATCGCCGTCGGCGACATCGGCTTTAGTCTTCTTTCGCCGCGGCCGACCGCAGACCGAACAGGCCGGCGAGCGAGCGCTTGTGGCCGGTATCGATCGTGGCATAGGCACTCATGCCGGCTTTCAGCTTCTTAACGAACGGATCGTTCTGATCGAAATAGATCCGCACCGGGATGCGCTGCACCACCTTGACGAAGTTGCCGGTGGCGTTTTGCGGCGGCAGCACCGCGAATTGCGCCCCTGTACCGGGCGAGAGCGAGCCCACGGTGCCCTTGAAAACATGATCGGGGAAAGCATCGACCTCGATCTCGACCGGCTGTCCGACCGCAAGATGGGTGAAGTCCGATTCCTTCAGATTGGAATCGACCCAGGGCTTTGCGACATCGATGATGGTGAACACCGGCGAACCGGCGACGACGAAACGGCCGAGCTGAATCTGGTCGACCAGAGTTGCGATACCGTCCATCGGCGCCCGCATTTCGGTGTGATCGAGATCGCGTTGGGCCTGGGCGAGCGCGGCTTGCGCCTGGTAATAGGGCGGGAAGTCCTCAAGCGCGAGGTTCGGATTGCCGAGCAGCTGCGTCAACGAGCTCGACCGCTGCTGCTGAACAAAGGCAAGCTCGGCGCGAACGGTGATGGCGGAGTTTGTCGAATTGTCGAGGTCGAGTTGCGAGCCGAAACTGCTTTTCGCCAGCGCCGACTTGCGCTCGACGTCGCGCTGCTTCAGGTCGATGGACTGCTTCATCAGGTCGGCCATCTCGTCGTAAATCTTGATGTTGGCGCCGAGATTGCTGTAGCTCGTCTTGGCCTGTTCGACCGCAGCCTTGGCGCGGTCGACCGTGAGGCGGAACGGGATCGGGTCGATTTCGAACAGCACATCGCCGCGATGGACGAGCTGGCCTTCCTTGACCACGACCTTGTCGATTCGCCCTGAGATATCAGGCGTGATCAAGACCTTTTGCGCGCCGACATAGGTGTCGTCGGTGCCGACATAACGGCCGCCATTGAGATAGAGCGCCACGCCGCCGATCACGGCTGCGATCGGCAGCACCACGAGCAGCAGGAAACGGCGATAGCGGCGCATCGCCGCCAACAGCCGACGGCGCGGCGCGCCCGCGAGCTTCTCGCGGGGCAACTGCCCCGGAGCCGCCTTCTGCTCGGGCGGAAATTTCAATACCGGATCAGCCATAGCGCTGTTCCTTCCTTGCATCTTCTTGTTCCTGGATCGCGTTGCGGACGTTTTCCTTGATGGTCTCCAACTGCGCGAGCAGCCGGTTCGCGTCCGACGGGTTGATGCCTGCGAGCGCCGTTGCGGTCAGCTCTGACTTCAGGCCAGCCAACTTCACAAGCAGCGGCTTTGCGGCCTTGCGCAGATAAAGCCGGTTGACGCGGCGATCGGCGTCGTCGCTGCGCCGCTCGATCCAGCCATTGTCGCAGAGGCGATCGATCAAACGCGTCAGCGTGATCGGCTGCATCTCCATCTGTTCGGCAAGCTCGGTCTGCTTCATCCCCTCGAAGCGTTCGACCTTGGCCAGCACCGCCCATTGCGCGCGGGTGATGCCGTAACGCGCCGCCGCCCGGTCCGCGTAGGCGCGCACCAACCGCTGCAACTCGCCGAGCGTAAACAGGAAGTTCTTGTCCACGGAATCGCGGGGCACCACGATGAGCCTTGTTTGGAAGTTCAGTGACACGGCAGCCGCGGGAACTTCAGACCGGTGGCATGGCTAATCTTATAAGCTATAGATATAATAAGCTTGCTTATGAATTTTCCATGAGGACGGCATCGCGGCCCTGCCCTGCAAAACGGCATGGCTAGGCTCAAGGAGTGGAGCGGTGGTTTTCCGCGTGGCGGGATTTTGGTTCACCTGACAAAATGCTAGGGTCGTTAGATGACGCTGGCCAAACCGACATTCCCCGCGCCCGATCACGATCATGGCCGCTGCACGGCGGACGCGCTGCTGCATGCCGAACGGGTTTGCGCCCGGCGCTCGCAAAAATTGACCCCGACCCGCCGCCAGGTTCTGGAAGCGCTATTGTCCAGCCATCGGCCGCTCGGCGCGTACGAGGTCATCGAGGAACTGGCGAAAACCATGTCGCGGCCGGCGCCTATCACCGTCTATCGCGCGCTCGATTTCCTGATGGAGAACGGCCTCGTCCACCGGATCGAAAGCCGCAACGCCTTTCTCGCCTGTGCCCATGATCACGACGAGGCCGCGATGGTGGCATTCCTGATATGCGAGCGTTGCGGGCTGGTGGGTGAAGTTCCGGCGGCGCCCATCGCGCAGAGCCTCAGCGCCTCGGCGCGTTCGACCGGCTTTACGCCGCGAATGTCGATCGTTGAAATCACCGGCGTTTGCGCGCATTGCCAGAATTGAGAAGAGGGCGACAAGCCTCCCATGACTTCAGAAAAATTGCCGGTCCACTCGGCGGAGCGCTCGCTCACCCCGCGCGCGATCGCCTTGATGCTGATGCTGTGCGTGAGCTGGGGATTCAACCAGATCGCGGTCAAACTGGCGCTTCCGGACATTCCGCCGCTTTTACAAGGCACGACCCGCTCCATCGCCGCCCTTCCCGTGCTGCTGTTGATCGCCCGCTTCCGTGGCGTGAACATCTTCGCGCGCGACGGCACGCTGTACGCCGGCCTGTTCGCCGGCGTGCTGTTCGGCGTCGAATTCGTGCTGATCTATCGCGGGCTGCTATTGACCTCGGCCTCGCGCGCGGTGGTCTTCCTCTACACCGCACCCTTTTTTGTCGCGATCGGTTCCTATCAATTCCTGGGTGAGCGGTTGCGCGCCTCACAATGGGCGGGGCTGGGCTTGAGTTTTATCGGCGTGGCGCTCGCGATCGGCATTCCGCAGGCCAATGTCGATGTCGACGTGCTGTGGGGCGATTTCCTGATCGTCGGCGGCGGCGCCATGTGGGGAGCGACCACCCTGATGGTGAAGGCGAGCCGGCTGCGTCACGCCCCGCCGGAAAAAGCGCTGATTTATCAGGTAGCGATTTCGATCCCGATTCTGGCCCTTGCCGCCTTCATTTCCGGTGAAACCATGACCCGGGTTCCCGGTCCCCTGGCGCTCTTCGTGACGGCCTATCAGGCGTTCTGGGTGGTCGGATTAACCTTTTTGCTATGGTTTGGGCTGGTCAAGGCCTATTCCGCCAGCAAATTGTCGGCATTTTCCTTCATCACCCCTTTGTTTGGCGTCGTGGCTAGCTATTTCATCCTGCATGATACGCTGACCCCCGTCTTCGGGGCCGCGGCGCTTCTGGTGATCGCGGGGCTTTACCTCGTGAATCGGCCGAATCCCGACCTCCCCATTGCTACTGATCCGTTGCTGACCGTCACCAAAACCTGATATCTGAGCGCCATGAACCAGCCCGTAAAACCACCCGAAAACGACGTCGCAGGGCCGAAGGCCCGGCATCGAACCACCCAGGTCATGGTCGGCCATGTCGCCGTCGGCGGCGGCGCGCCGATCGTCGTGCAGTCGATGACCAATACCGACACCGCCGATATCGACGGCACGATCGCCCAGGTCGCGGCTCTGTCGCGCGCCGGGTCCGAAATGGTGCGCATCACGGTCGACCGCGAGGAAGCCGCCGCCGCCGTTCCCCATATCCGCGACGGCCTGCGCAAGCGCGGCATCAATACGCCTTTGATCGGCGACTTCCATTACATCGGCCACAAGCTGCTGGCGGAATATCCGGCCTGCGCCGAGGCGCTCGACAAGTACCGCATCAACCCCGGCAATGTCGGCTTCAAGAACAAGCGCGACACCCAGTTCGCCGACATCATCGAGATCGCCAACAAGAACGACAAGCCGGTTCGCATCGGCGCCAATTGGGGCTCGCTCGACCAGGAGCTGCTCACCAAGCTGATGGACGAGAATACGGCGTCCGCCAATCCGCGCGATGCCCGCGCCGTGACGCGCGAGGCGATGGTGCAGTCGGCGCTATTGTCGGCCGCCCGCGCGCAAGAACTCGGCATGCCCAAGAACAAGATGATCCTGTCGGCAAAGGTTTCCGCCGTGCAGGATCTGATCGCGGTCTATCAGGAACTCGCCCGCCGTTCGGATTACGCCATCCATCTTGGCCTCACCGAAGCCGGCATGGGCTCGAAGGGCATCGTTGCCTCTTCCGCTGCACTCGGCATTCTCCTGCAAGGCGGCATCGGCGACACCATCCGCATTTCGCTGACGCCCGAACCCGGCGGCGACCGCACGCTGGAAGTCCAGGTCGCGCAGGAATTGCTGCAAACCATGGGCTTCCGCACCTTCGTGCCGCTGGTGGCGGCCTGTCCCGGCTGCGGCCGGACCACCTCGACCACGTTCCAGGAACTGGCGCGCTCGATTCAGGATTTCATCCGCGAGGAAATGCCGGGCTGGAAGACGCGCTATCCCGGCGTCGAGGAGCTCAACGTCGCGGTGATGGGTTGCATCGTCAACGGCCCCGGCGAATCCAAGCATGCCAATATCGGCATCTCGCTGCCCGGCACCGGCGAAGCGCCGGCAGCACCCGTGTTCGTCGACGGCAAGAAGTTCCGCACCCTGCGCGGCCCGACCATTGCCACCGACTTCAAGGCGCTGGTGATCGACTATATCGATCAGCGTTATGGCGCGAACGCCAAGCCGACGGCGGCTGCGGAGTAAACCTCCGCGGCACGGCCGCCTCATTCGGATATCCCAACTTCATCGGACGATCTGACGGCGCGACGGGCCGGCCCGCCGCGCAGTTTCGCGTTTGGCGCCTCGAACGCACAATTCCGGGCTTGTCCGCCATGTTCGACAGTGTTGAATTCAACGCATTCAGGTCCCGTGTCTCTCCTGCCGATCAGCAGGCGCGCGGAATCGTTCGGGGAGATCGCATGATCAAGCGGCGAGCGTTTCTTGCCGGTGCCTTAAGCGCGGTAACCTGGGGCGCGGTAACGATCGGAATTCAGACGACCAAGGCAGCGGATGCTGCCGATCGTTCGCTTTCCGGCGCCTTCACTGACCTGCCCGGCGTGAAGCTGTGGTTCACGGACTCCGGCGGCACCGGCGTGCCACTGATTTTGCTTCACGCGAATACCGGCACCAGTGCCGTCTGGGCGAACCAGATCGCAAGCTTTTCCAGGGCCGGATACCGCGTCATCGCTTTCGACCGCCGCGGCTGGGGCAAGAGCATGGCCAATCCCGCAACGGGTCCGCAGCCCGGCAGTATTGCAGGCGATCTTGATGCGCTCGCGGAATATCTCAAGCTCGACAGGTTTCACTTGCTGGGCGTCGCCGGCGGCGGGTTTGCAGCTTTGGACTATGCGGCGTGGCGTCCGGGAAAACTTCGAAGCCTGGTGATCGCGGCCAGCACCGGACAGATCGCAGACAGGGAGATCGCCGATTTCAGCGCCCGAATTGAAATTCCGGGGTTGCGCAAGTTGCCGGCGGTCTACCGGGAAGTCGGACCGTCCTACCGTGGCGCGAACCCGGACGGGACCCAACGCTGGATCGAGATCGACGAGCATGCGCGCCAGACGGAAGCCTCGGATCAACCGCTTCGCACACCCAATACCTTCGCGAAGATCGAGGCGATCCCGACGCCCACTCTTGTCATTGCCGCGGACGCCGATCTGCTTGCGCCGCCGAGCCTGATGCTGGTCTGGGCCGCCCACATGAAAAATCATGAATGGGCAGTCGTAGCCGATGCAGGTCATGCGGTGACGTGGGAGCAGCCGGACGTCTTCAACACGAAGGTTCTGGAGTTCATTCAACGGCATTGAAGACGCGCGCTCGTCACATTCGCTTTTTGGATGACGGACATCGCGGTCGCCCACGCTTTTCGTTAAGTGTCCCGGTTCTGACATTCGTACCATTTCGCGTCGGGGCGGCGAGGCTGCTGCATCGGGCGAAGTGGACATCGGCATGACCAGACCGCCGCTTCCTTAGGCAGCTTCGTCATCCGGTGCTGACTGAAAGCGGATTGCCATGCAAAATTTCATGTCCTTATAACTCCAGTGCAGGTTGCAATTAACCATTGGTGAATCTCTGCCCGATACGTTTGCATTGCAAAATTTCCAGCTCCATCCGCACAATGACGGATGATGCGCTGGCCTTCGGCTTCGGTGGGGCTTCCTAGCATGTTCATGAAATTCGCAATCCGTACCAAAATCATCTGCGTCGTTTCCGTCCTGCTTCTGGCACTGGCCGGCTCCGGCCTCCTCGCAGCCCTCAACATGCGGGCGATGAACGCGAACACCAGCGAGATTGCGACGAACTGGCTGCCGAGCGTGAAAACCCTCGGCGAACTGAACGCCGGCATCATTCTCTATCGAACCGCGCTCCGCGCGCATCTGCTGGCCGAGACGGCCGAGGAAAAGCAAACCGTCGAAAAAACGCTCGAAAGGATCGTCGAAAACAACACCAGGATCCGCAAGAACTACGAAACCATGATCACTTCGCCCGAAGAGCGCGCCCTCTACAATGACTGGTCGAAGCTCTGGCAGGAATACAAGGCTATCGCCGTAAAGGTGATCGAGCTGTCGCGCAAGGAAGTCGGCCAGTTCCCGCGGGAGGCGAACGAAATGAACAGGCGGGCCATCAAGTTAGGCACTGAGTCCGACGCTATCCTGAGCAAGGATATCGAGTTCAACAACGCCGGCGCCGAACGGGAAACCCAACGAGCGGCCGAAATCTATTCTTCGTCGCTGATGATCCTTGCGGTCATTGTCGGAACGGCCATCATCCTCGGCGCCGCGTTCAGCTTCTATGTGATACGCGACATTTCGACGGGAATAGCGTCCATCGTCACACCGATGCAAGCGCTTGGCGAAGGCAATCTCGGCGCTGAAGTCCCGCACCAGGGCGAGAAGACCGAGATGGGCATGATGGCCGATGCGCTACAGGTCTTCAAGGACGCCCTGATCGCCAAGAAGGCGACCGATGAGGCGGCAGCGATAGATGCGGAAGCCAAGATCGAGCGTGGCCGCCGGGTCGACAACATCACCCGCGAATTCGAGCAGATGATCGGGGAGATCGTCACGACCGTTTCCTCGGCCTCGTCCCAGCTCGAATCTTCCGCAGGCTCGCTGTCGGCGACGGCGGCTCGCTCGCAGGAGCTGTCCACCGTGGTGGCGGCCGCGTCGGAAGAAGCCTCCACCAACGTACAGTCGGTGGCTTCCGCCACCGAAGAGCTATCGTCTTCGGTCAATGAAATCAGCCGCCAGGTTCAGGAATCGGCGCGGATGGCGAAGGACGCCGTGGGCCAAGCCCGCTCGACCACCGATCGCGTCAGCGAACTGTCGAAGGCTGCAACCCGCATCGGCGACGTCGTCGAACTGATCAACACCATCGCCGGCCAGACCAACCTGCTCGCGCTCAACGCCACCATCGAGGCGGCGCGCGCCGGAGAGGCCGGCCGCGGTTTTGCGGTCGTCGCTTCCGAAGTGAAGGCGCTCGCCGAACAGACCGCGAAGGCGACCGGCGAGATCGGCCAGCAGATCAGTGGAATCCAGGCAGCGACCCAGGATTCCGTGGGTGCCATCAAGGAAATTTCCGGCACGATCGAGAAACTGTCGGAAATCTCCTCGACCATCGCGGCCGCGGTCGAAGAGCAGGGGGCGGCAACCCAGGAAATCTCGCGTAACGTCCAGCAGGCCGCGCAAGGCACCCAGCAGGTCTCCTCCAACATCACCGACGTGCAGCGCGGCGCAACGGACACCGGCGCGGCATCGTCACAAGTGCTGTCGGCGGCGAAGACGCTTTCAACGGATTCTGGCCGGCTCGAGACCGAGGTGTCGAAATTCCTCACGGCCGTGCGTGCCGCCTGAGGCTTTCAAGCGAAAACTTACCGGAGCGGGCTGACGACATCCGCTGATTGGATAGTCGGAACCCGCAGGCCGGCTCTTTGAGCCAGCACCTATTTCGCGAATGCCGGAAATACCGGCAGCTTTTCGACGTCGCGAGCATCATGCTGGATGATGAGGGTCGCCTTCAGATTCGCTGCAATTTTCTTGATGCGCTCGATCGAGGCGACTGTCTGGGCGCGGTCATAGTTGAACGAAGGCACGCCGTCCGAATCGTAATTCTCGCGGAAGTGCACCGCATCGCCCGAAAGGATCACGGGACCCATTTGCGGCAGCTTGACCAGCAGGCTGGAATGGCCGGGCGTGTGCCCAGGCGTGCGCAACATGATCACCGTGCCGTCGCCGAACACATCCTTGTCGAGCGTTTGCGGCTCGACCTTGCTTTCGCCCTTGATCCAGCTCTCGAACGGCTTGAAGTTCACGCCTTCCGCCGGCTTCGGCGCGGTAATCGCGTCCCATTCCCTGGCGCCGATCAAGAGGGTCGCCTTCGGAAAAGAGGCGATCTGGCCGGTATGATCGGCGTGATAGTGGCTGATGCCGACATATTTGATCTGGTCGGGTTTGACATCGATCTTCGCCAGAAGGTCGACCAGGCTTTCCTTCGGCGCGACCTTCGGCATGGTCATGGCATGGCCGGTGTCCCACAACATGTACTCATGGCCGTGCTTGATGAGATAGCAACTGAAGACGAACTGAAGCTTGAGATCACCGTAAGCAAACGTGTCCGAGAAGCGCGGATTGACCGCCTGGGGTTCCTGACGCGTGCCGCATTCGAAACGCGCCAGTGAGACATCCGTCGCCGCTTGCGCCGATACCGCGAGGGTTGCGAACAGGCTGGCGCCAAAAGCGAGTGTGATAAGTGCTCGATTCATGGTTTCTTCCCTTGATTTGCAAGTTAAGGCGCGGCCGCCCCGTGTGGATCAAAATCCGGCATCATGCTTCGGCGACAAATGGAGCACGCAGGATACACGCATATGACGGGAGGTGGACAGCGGCGGAGCCCTGAAAAACGTCATTGACGATCGCACGCGACGCCCCTGTCACGCGGGTTTGGCGTCATCGCGGCAACGCGGACGTCAAATATCCGCTGCTCGATGTCCGCTTTTGGCCCCAACGCCGACATTCGAACAGCATCGCGACAATTTGAGACAATCTATTTCCAGCTTACATAGCGCTTGCGTTTAAATAGGAACTGGACGTGAAAACTTGCGCCGAATCTCGCTGGAGGTTGGTGATGACCCGAGCTTTAGTAAGGTGCTTTATCTTCGGAGTATTCGGACCATGTCTCGGTCTGCTCGCCTTCGTCATCTTCGGTCGCGGTAGCGCGAAAGACCTAAGTTCAGACACCTTTGTAATCGTGCTTTTGCTTGTCTATTTGAACGGCCTCGTTCCAGCTCTAATAACGGCCGCCTTCGATAGCTATTTAGACCGCAGAGTGAAAGGCATCTCAAAGTGGTCGCTCGCGGGAAGCTTTGGCTACGTTGCCGCCTACGTGAACGTACTCGTTCCACTATTGGTGTATCAGCCTCTGTGGGGCCTCGTTGGTGCTATTCCAGCAATAATCTGTTCAGCTATCACCGATCAAGTAATCGGCTCTACCAAAGAGTGCGCACGCGCTTGATTTCGGATTTCTGCTCATGGGCACAAAGCGGACATGGTTCAGTTGCCGAGTTGAGTCCGCAACGGAATGCCGAGCGAACGCTTGATAGGGGTAGACTGGAAGTGGCGAGCCAAGGTCAGAACGACGCGATGACCCATTGCGAACCAAAGCCCCCATTTTGAGTCGCCGTGGTCAGAGGCGGTTAGTCATTGTCTCATACCAATTGGAACGCGCTTATTGCTTGATCGAGCAATCCGATAGCACACTAGAGAGATGAGGTCCGAGACTGCAAAGCTCCCCAAGCGACAAGGCTATCCGCTTCGTCCATCAACGCTAGAGGATGCGCTTAAGCGCGCCGGTGTTTCAATTGACGTCCATCTCATTCGACAGGCGGGTACGCTATTTGACGCGCATTTTTGGCCGCCCAATCCCGATGCTCCCTATGAACGCCTTTACATTCGTGTCGGTTCGGTACCGGTAGAACAAGTAGGCGCTATACGCCGCGAGTTTGAGGCGACGACACTTCCTATGCTGGTGAAATGGATTGCGAGTATTCTAGCGCAGGACCCAAAATCACCTATTCGGCGTGAAAAGCAGATGCTCGACCTCCGGGTGCGTTAGTCTAATGCCCGCAATTGGTACGAAACCGACATGCCGCGATGTCCGACTTGAGTTCTTCTTTCAGGAGTAAAGCGGACCTCACGATTTCGTCCGCCGACTTCCGAGTTTGATCCACCACGTCTTGTTGCTCGTTTATTTAAAGTTGAGCATTCCTTGTGATAGAAGCTAGATAGATTCACTCTATGCAACCGAACGGTAGCGTGGTCGCGTTCCGTTATCCGTCATGGGAGAATATGCATGAGCAAGCTGAAGACGCCCCAGGAAAAGAAGCGACAGAGTTACGAAAACGACCGACGTAACACATATGGTGAAAATCAGAAGAGCAGCCGAAAGAACATTCCACGTAGCAAACAGCTTTCGCATCAGGATGAGCGCCGCTCCGTGAGGCAGGTTCTAATCGTTGCGCAAGGCGAGTTCTCAAGCGAACTGGCAGACGATGCGCAATCACAGACACTGGTCAAAAGTCGGATCAAAAGGCTTAAGGGATTTCGTAAGTCACCGGATAGTCCGTTGGGTGAGGTCGTTAAAGAGCGCTTACTAAGGCGGACGGCAAAAAAGGAATGAGATACCGATCTTACATCCCTAGCCGAAGCGGATGTCTGCTGTTGGCACAAAGCGGCCATGGTTCAGTTGCCGCGTTGAGCCCGCAACGAGAGGCCAAGCGGACATCGATGACATCCGATCATCGTTAAGCGACCATACCTTCCGCTTCTGCGGCCTCAGGCCGGACAATTAACTCGTCGATTCTGCCCGACGGGCAAATCACTGGCGCACTTGTCTAGTCTCATATCTGTCTAGTCTCATATCAGAAAATTTTTCGCTTTCGCCGACGGGCAAATCACCTTTAGAAGCTCGCGCCATCCCGTGCCCGTCAAGAGGGGCGCTTCGCGGTCGTCACGAAACGTTGGCGCGGGATGCGGTGGACGTAGCGGCGTCACAAGACGAATGACGCTTTTACGGACGGCGAAGTCGTGTGGTCCTGACATCTCGACGCTGATGTCAAATGGGTGACAATGCCGACGCATTGCACCCGTGATGGCGGCAAGAAAGCCCGATCGCCAAGGAGAGCACGAAGCAAGCCGTTAAAACCATTCGCGTGCGGGAATGCCGGGGTGATCCCGGCGCGACCGTGGTGACTAACGCGCGTGTTTTCTACCACCACGCGCGGCTGCGGGCGCATCAGTGGAGTGGATTTGACATTCGCGCCAGACCCAGCTGTTAGTTCGCAATGCGAATGTCAAATCCCAAACTCCACTGCAATATATATTTGCTGGTGGTCCTTTGCTTCGAACATTCGCAAAAGTGCCCGCTGAGAAGTAATGCGAATGTTCGAAGCGGACCACCAGGCGCCCGGCATTCCCTGCGCCCTCTCATTTTCGAGGGACATGGTTCAGGCATCACTCGGGCGCCATTCGCGCCGCGGGAACGACTGGCGTTGCCGTCTCTTCGAAGGGGTGGGCTCGATCAAAAGCCAAATAAATCTGACAATTTTTCTGCTATGGATATCAGCCAATATCCAAGGGAGTAATCCATGAGCTGGCAGCCCTCCAACGATCCGATCCTTGGCGATCCCGCCTCCTGCGATGCACTGGAACTCGTCATCGTGCCGCGCACCCGCGACCTCGGCGACGGATTTGAAGTTCGCCGCGCGCTGCCGCATGGCAAGCGGCAGATGGTCGGCCCGTTCATTTTCTTCGACCATTTCGGCCCGGTGCAGTTCGTATCGGGCAAAGGCATGGACGTACGCCCGCATCCGCATATCGGGCTTGCGACCGTTACCTATCTGTTCGACGGCAGCATCATGCACCGCGACAGCGAGGGCAATATCCGCGAAATCCAGCCCGGCGCCATGAACCTGATGACGGCGGGCCGCGGCATCGCCCATTCCGAACGCACGCCCGATCTTCAGCGCGCGAACGGCCAGAAAATGCTCGGCCTGCAAAGCTGGATCGCGCTGCCGGCCGGAAAAGAAGAGATCGCGCCAACGTTCCAGCATTATGCGGCTTCCGACCTGCCGGTGGTGACCGATCGAAGGATCACGGCGCGGATCATCGCAGGGAGTGCCTTCGGCGCAACGTCGCCGGTGGCGATGGTGTCGCCCTGGTTCTATGTCGAGGTCACGGCGGACGCCGGCGTCAGCGTTCCACTTGATTCAGACCATGAGGAGCGCGCCATCTATATCGTGGACGGCGAGGTCGAGATCGCCAACGAGCGCTATGAGGGCCCTCGCCTGCTGGTGTTCCGCCCCGGCGACCGCATCACCGTCAAGACGCTGAAGCCCGTGCGGATGATGTTTCTCGGTGGAGATGCGCTCGAAGGCCCGCGTCATATCTGGTGGAACTTCGTCTCCTCCAGTAAAGAGCGGATCGAGCAGGCCAAGCAGGACTGGAAGTCCGGCCGCTTTGCGCCCGTTCCCAACGAGCACGAGTTCATTCCGCTGCCGGAATGAACCTGCTTCCTTCCTGATCTTTTACGAAAGTAAGATTGATGACCACCATGCTTGCGAGCGACTTGCCTCTCCCCCGGATCGGGCGCGGCAAGGTTCGCGACATCTACGCCGTCGGCGACGATCGCGTGCTGTTGTTGACCACCGATCGTATTTCGGCTTTCGACATCGTGATGGGGGAGACCATTCCGATGAAGGGTGCGGTGCTGACCCAGATCAGCGCCTGGTGGTTCAGGAAGCTGGAAGGCGTGGTGCCGCATCACATGATCAGCGCCGACGCCGATACCATCATCCGCGAAGTGCCGGCGCTGCGGGATCATCGCGCTTCGCTTGCCGGACGCGCCATGTTGTGCCGGCGGACGAAAGTGTTTCCGATCGAATGCGTGATCCGCGGCTATCTCTCCGGTTCGGCCTGGAAGGAATATGCCGCGCACGGCACGCTGGCCGGGGACAGGCTTCCGCCCGGTCTTCTGGAGAGCGGAAGGCTGGAGCCCGCGATCTTCAGCCCGGCCACCAAGGCCGAGACCGGTCATGACGAAAACATCACCGTGGCTCGCATGTGCGAGATCGTGGGCCGCGAGGTCACCGATACGCTGGAAAGCATGACGCGCGCGATCTATTCGCTCGGCGAACGTCTAAGCCGCGAGCACGGCATCATCATCGCCGACACGAAATTTGAATTCGGCCGCGACGCCGATGGCCGGATCATCCTGATCGACGAGGTGATGACCCCGGACAGTTCGCGGTTCTGGGCGGTGGACGCCTATCAACCGGGTCAGCCGCAGCCGAGTTTCGATAAGCAGCCGTTGCGGGATTGCCTCGACGCCGAGCGCCGCGCCGGCCGCTGGAATGGCGAAGCCCCGCCGCCGCCCTTGCCGGAGACCGTCGTGAATGCGACCAGCCAACGTTATCTCGAAGCCTATCGCCGCGTCACCGGCAACGATCTGACGATATGAGCGGCCAGTGAAGGTATGAGGAACCAGCTGGAAAAATTGACCTTGTCCTTGCATGTCGCACTCGTCTACGACTGAGCGCGTTGTTTCGGGGTAAACGCGGGCGTGACCATTCAGTCGATTAGTCTTCGTCATCAAAGGCGACCGCTTCGCGCCGTGATCAAGGACGTCCTCGGCGGCGGCGCCGCCAGCGTTTTGACGCTGACTTTCGGACTGTCCTATTCGCTGCTGATCTTCGCCGGACCTCTCGCGCCCTATCTGTCCTACGGCGTCGCAGCAACCTTCATTTCGTCGGCGGTTCTTGCCGGCGTCATCGCCGCCGGCAGCTCATTGCCGTTCGCGGTCGCGGGACCGGATAGTTCCACCGCGGCGATGACCGGGATCCTGGCATCGTCGATGGTGGAGCGGATCGTGGCGGCCGATCCGTCCGCACCACTGCTCGCGCCGGTATTGCTGACCCTGGCCCTTGCCACCGTCGCGACCGGAATTGTGCTTTGCGTCTTCGGGATGACACGGATAGGACGTGCGATCCGCTACGTGCCTTATCCCGTGGTCGGCGGATTTCTGGGCGCAACCGGCTGCCTGATCCTGCTGGGCGCGGTCCGCGTCATCACCGGCGAGCGCCTGCAATTCGCGACGCTCGGCCAGTTCGAGAATTTCCTGACGCTGTCGAAGCTTGCGGCGGCCTGCGTCATGGCGCTGATCCTCTATCTCACATGGCACCGCTCACGCTCCTCGTTTGGACTGCCTGCCATTCTCGTTGGTGGCGTGATCGCCGCACACATCCTGTTCTGGCTGACCGGCGTCTCGCTGGCGGAAGCGCAAGCCGCGGGCTGGACCTTCCAGTCTCCTCCCAGTGCGGATTTCATGTTGCCGTGGAGCGTCGACGGCATCGAGAATTATCCCTGGCATACGCTGCCCGAACTCTCGGGCAATTTGATCGCCGTGATCTTCGTCACGGCGTCATGCACGCTGTTCAACACCACGGGCATCGAAGTCGCCGTGCAGCGCGAAGCCAATCTGGAGCGCGAGCTCAACGTCACCGGCATCGCCAATATGCTGTCGGGCGTGCTCGGAGGCTACACCGGCTGCATTTCCATCAGCCGATCCGTGCTCAACTTCAACAGTGGCGGCACCAGCCCGCTGTCCGGCTTCACTGTCGCGGCAATGTCGCTGCTGATGCTGCTGTTCGCTCCGGCGCTGCTCGGCTATATGCCGAAATTCGTGCTCGGCGGCCTTCTGATCTATCTGGCGGCCGACGCGCTCCACAAATGGATCGTTCAATCGCGGCGACGGCTCTCGTTCATCGAATATCTGTCGCTGCTCGCCATCATCGTCATCATCGTGCAATGGGGCTTCATCGCCGGCATCCTGATCGGCGTCGTCATCGGCTGTGCGACATTTGCCTTGAGTGCCTCGCGCATCGATTCCATCAAATACAGCTTTGACGGCTCGGAATATCGCAGTTCGCTCGACCGCTCGCGCGAAGACGAGGCCGTATTGTCGACGCATGGCGGCAAGATCCAGGGCCTCAACCTGCAAAGCTATCTGTTTTTCGGCTCGGCCAACCGGCTCTACCAGCACGTCAAGGCGCTTCTCGAGCGTCATCCCGAATGCCGCTTCCTGGTGTTCGACTTCAAGCTGGTGACGGGAATCGATTCTTCGGCGGCGTATAGTTTCGCCCAGATCAAGCGGACGGCGCAGGATCGCGGCATCAAGCTGGTGCTGGTTCATCTTCCCTCGGCCGCCGAGAAGGCGTTGCGATCGAGCGAATTCATCTCGGCCGATGTCAGCATCGTTCCCGAACTCGATCACGCACTCGAATGGTGCGAGAACGAGATTATCGTGCTGCACCAGGGCCGCGATCAGGAGGAAGCCTCGTTACGCGACTGGTTTACCCGGATCCTCGGGACCGAAGACGACGCCGCAGAATTGATCCATCGTTGCGAGCGGCTTGAAGTCGCGGCCGGCGAAATCATCGTCAGCGCCGGCGCGCCCGCCAATTCCATGCATTTCATTCTGGACGGGCGTGTCGGGATCATGATTCCGGCGGGCGAAGGCGGCGGCACGACGCGGGTACGAAGCCTCGGCCGTTATACCACCATCGGTGAAATGGGACTGGTGACGCATGCCCCGCGCAGCGCCACCATCCAGGCCGAGGTCGCGAGCATTCTTTACGTCTTGAGCGCGCAACAGTTCGAGGCGCTCAAGCTCGAAAACCCGATGCTTGGCCAGAAATTACTGACCTATTTCGTATCGGTGATGGCCGAACGCCTGACCTTCGCCAACCGCATGATCGCGGTGCTCAGGCGGTAGACGAAGCGGTCCCGCCCTTATAAGCCGGACGGCCGCACGAGCGCGTTGAGAAGCTTCCCGTTGCGGACTATAGTCGGCGAACGCAATCGGCTTCAATTTCACGCTCGCTTCGAAGCACGGGGAACATGATGCGCGAATTCTGGTTTGCCGCGGCCCTTGCCGCCATTGCAACGCTCGGAGCCTCCTCGCCGGTGCTGGCGCAGGACGAGGCGGACCAGAAACTGGGCAAGGTCCATTTCGCAACGACCTGCAACGAGGTCGCCCAGCGGCGGTTCGACCGCGGCATGCGCTACCAGCATTCGTTCTGGTACGCCGAATCGAAGAGTATTTACGAAGAAGCGATCAAGGCCGATCCGGACTGCGCCATCGCCTATTGGGGCATTGCGCTTTCGTTATTGAGCAATCCACACGGCGCCATCCCTGCGCCCAATCTTCCGCTCGGACTTGCCGCCATCGAGAAAGCTAAAGCGATCGGCGCCAACAGCGAACGCGAGCGTGATTACATCGATGCGCTCTCGGTGATGTATGCCGACTACGACAAGATCCCGCAGCAGTCGCGGGTGCAATCCTATTTGAAGAAAATGGAAGCGCTCGCCGCGAAATATCCCGACGATGACGAGGCCCAGATCTTCTACGCGATCACCCTGAACGTCGCGGCCTCGCCGGCCGACAAGACCTACGCCAACCAGCTCAAGGGCGCCGCGATTCTCGAGCCGATCTGGCAGCGACAACCCCAGCACCCTGGAGTGGCCCATTACCTGATCCACCTCTACGACTATCCGGCGATCGCCGCCAAAGGTCTGCCGGCGGCGCTTCGCTACGCCAGGATCGCGCCGAATGCGCCCCATGCGCAGCACATGCCGTCGCACATTTTCACGCGTGTCGGCTACTGGAAGGAATCGATTGCGGCGAACCTCGCTTCGGTGGAGGCGGCAAAGGCACACAACGAACGCGGCGAGCAACTGCATGGCGAGGATTATCTCGTCTATGCCTATCTGCAACTTGCCCGGGACGCGGATGCGCGCAAGGTGATCGACGCCGTCGAAGCCACGACGCCGGACCCGGAGTCCGCGGCCGGGGCATTTTCGCGCGCTGCCGCGCCTGCGCGCTACGTGTTCGAGCGTGGCGACTGGAAGGGCGCCGCCGATCTTAAGGTCAAGCCGAACAAGTTCCTGCACACGGTTGCGATTACGCATTTCGCCCGCGCGCTCGGCGCGGCGCGCTCGGGCGACGTGGCTGCCGCGCGCCTTGATGCCGCAAAGCTTGCCGAGATCAGGGATGCCCTGCGTGAGGCAAAGAACGATTATTGGTCTACGCAGGTCGATATCCAGGCCCAGGCGGCGAATGCGTGGATACTATATGCCGATGGGAGATACGATGACGCGCTGACGGCGATGAGCGCGGCGGCCGATGCCGAAGACAGGACCGAGAAGGCGCCGGTGACGCCCGGGCCGCTGATGCCTGCGCGTGAACTCTATGGCTTCATGCTGCTGGATCGGGGCCTGGCAAAAGAGGCGCTAGCGGCGTTCGAGGCCACGAAGGCCAAGGAGCCGAACCGCTTCAATGGCTATGCCGGAGCAGCCCAAGCCGCGCAGTCGCTGGGTGACACGGCGACCGCGAAGGCAAACTATGAAAAGCTGCTGGCGCTGGCGTCCGGTTCGGATTCCGATCGGCCGACACTGGCCGCCGCAAGGACCTTCGTTGCGAGCAATTAAAGCATGATGCGGAACCGAAGCACCGTTGTTGCCATGATCGCCGGCCTTTCGCTCGGCGCACTCACTGGACTATCGGCGTTTTTCGCCTGGCCGATGCTGGTTCAGAGCGAGGCGTTGACGCCGCCGAGCCATCCGAAGTTTGCCGAAGTACGATGGCCGTTTCCGACCGACGAGTGGGGCGAAGGCAAGGCGTTCCGTTGCGCAGCCGCTGATTGTGGCGTCGACGTCAACGTCTACATCCGCGCCAAGATCGGCTTTTGCAATTGTCTGACCGGCGTCTCCGACGACAACGAGCTCGACCGCCTGAGCGACTTTAACCTGATGAGCGGCAAACCAACGGTCCTGGGACCGGGCCATGAAATCAATATCGCCTGGATGAAGGGCCGCAGTCGTGCTTACACCGTCACCGAGCCCTATCACGCGCCAAGCTCGGTGCTGGCGATCGCCTTCAACGATCGTTGCGATGCCATTGTCGCAACGGCAACCGTCGCACACGATGGGCCGAAAGTGATCGAGCCCAGCGTGATCGAATTCCTCAACAGCGAGGTCGTCGTGCACTGGGCTGAAGTGACACTCGGGCTCTAACGCCCTCGCACGCGCGCGACGTCAGATGCCGGCCATCATCACGTATTTGATCTCGAGATATTCTTCCATCCCGTGATGGGAGCCCTCGCGGCCGAGGCCGGATTCCTTGACGCCGCCGAAAGGCGCGACTTCGGTCGTGATCAGACCGGAGTTGACGCCAACCATTCCCGACTCCAGCGCTTCCGCCACCCGCCAGACGCGGCCGAGATCGCGGGCGTAGAAATACGACGCCAGGCCAAACGGGGATTTGTTGCACATCGCAATCACGTCGGCTTCATCCTTGAAGCGAATGACGGGCGCGAGCGGCCCGAAGGTTTCCTCCCGCGCCACCAGCGCATCCGGCTTCACGTCGGCGAGCACAGTCGGCTCGAAGAAGCTACGGCCAAGTGCATGCCGCTTGCCGCCGGTCACAATCTTGGCGCCGCCCTTGACCGCATCGGCAATGTGACGCTCGACCTTGTCGATCGCCTCCATGTTGATCAACGGTCCCTGAACGACGCCTTGCTCGGTGCCGTCACCGATCTTCATCGCCGCGACTTTCTTCGAAAGCTTCTCGACGAACTGATCGTAGATCTTGTCCTGGGCGTAGAGGCGGTTGGCGCAGACGCAGGTCTGGCCCATGTTGCGGTACTTCGAGACGATCGCGCCTTCGACGGCGGCGTCGATATCGGCGTCGTCAAACACCACAAACGGCGCGTTGCCGCCGAGTTCGAGCCCAAGCTTCTTCACCCCGACCGCAGCCTGCCGGTAGAGAATTTTGCCGACCTCGGTCGAGCCGGTGAAGCCGACAAAGCGCACCGCGGGATGTTCGCACAGCACGAGCCCGATCGGCGGTGCGTCACCGGTAATAACGTTGAAGACGCCTTTCGGCACGCCGGCCTTTTCCGCCAGCGCCACCAGTGCCAACGCACTGAGCGGGGTTTCATTGGCGGGCTTGAGCACCACCGTGCAGCCGGCCGCGAGCGCCGGCGACACTTTGCGGGTGATCATCGAGTTGGGGAAATTCCAGGGCGTGATCGCGCCGCAAACCCCGATCGGCTGCTTGATCGCGAGCAGGCGCGCGTCACCCTTTTGGGTCGGAATGGTCTCGCCATAGACGCGCCGCGCCTCTTCGGCAAAAAATTCGACATAGGCTGCGCCAATATCGATTTCCCCGAGCGCCTCAGAAAGTGGCTTGCCTTGTTCGGAGGTCAGGATCAACGCGAGATCTTCGCGGTTGGCGATGATCAGCTCGAACCATTTGCGTAAGGTATTCGAACGCTGCTTGGCGGTGAGCTTTGCCCAGACGGGAAAGGCGCGCTCGGCGGCTTCGACCGCGCGGGTCGCGTCCGCCGCGCCCAATTGGGCCACCTTTGCGATTTCAACCCCGGTCGCCGGATTGTTCACCGGCAACTCCGGCTGCCCGACCCAGGTGCCGTCGATATAGCACTGCTCGCGCAGCAGCGAGGGATCCTTCAGGCGGTCGCGCAAAGTCGA
This sequence comes from uncultured Alphaproteobacteria bacterium, assembly GCA_963748805.1. Taxonomy (GTDB): domain Bacteria; phylum Pseudomonadota; class Alphaproteobacteria; order Rhizobiales; family Xanthobacteraceae; genus Bradyrhizobium. The sequence continues at coordinate 55,329 of CAVVLH010000002.1, forward strand.
TGCGGCAGATAGCGAAGCGCGGGCGGCGGCTGTTGGGGTCATGGCGTTACTCCTGAAGGATTATTGGGTGTTGGGGCCTTTATAGGCCGAAACCCGCCGCGTTGCATCGCCCGCACGGGTGCAAACCGCATCAAACAAATTTGCAGATTTTGCGAGAAGGAAAACGGCGAGGCAGCTCGCCGCGCAAAGCGGCTGCTATCAAGCCGCGCCGCTCATATAGGCTTCGCGTCGCCCGATCATGCGGTCCGCCGCGGCTTTGGCATCGGCTTTCGAAGAGGTCGCGCAGGTGCGATATTCGAGATCCGGGGTTTCCGCGGTTGCGCGACGGCCGAACCAGGATTTGGAGGCCGCGGCGGGCAAAAGCGCCAGCGCCTGGGCGACATTGTCGACGGCGCCAAAGGAATGCAGTGCACCGGAGGAGGCGAAACGAACCTCATAAATGCCGGGCGTGATCGGCGCTTCAAGATTCTCGCCGCGCCCCGCCCTCGGATACCGCTTCCATTCGCTCCAGGTCGAAATCATCGTGTTTCCCTCAAACGGGCCGTCGGTTTGTCAATCAATTGATGCGCCAAATTGGCGAACGCGATATCTAGGATTTATTTTGCTTTGTTCCAGACACATTGTCGGGAATGCGGCCCAAAAACTCTCGCATGGGTCGCCAGCCGCGGGCAACCGGAACTTGCCAACGGTGCGGCGAGATTCGTCAAAAATTGTGGCGTAATGTTACGCGGACGCCTCTCATCCACAGGTCTCGTTCGGATGCCGCTAGTGTCCCAATTCCGAAGTTCGCATCATTTTACGGAGCCACGTTTCGAACTTCTGAACCGCCACACTAGACCGGCAGGCCATTTTGCCGCGCGAGTTCCATTAACGATACCTGGGGCCGCGCGCCGATATGCTGAATGACTTCGGCGGCGGCGAGCCCGCCGAGACGCCCGGCGCTCTCATGGCCGACGCCACGCGAAAGACCGAACAGGAAGCCCGCGGCGAACAGATCGCCCGCACCCGTGGTATCGACGATTTTTTTGACCGGAAACGCCGGCACGGCCATCACGCCTTCCTTTGAAGCGACGACGCATCCCTTCTCGCTTCGCGTCACCGCCGCAAGGCCGATATCGCTGCGCAACGCCTTCAATGCCGTCTCGAAATCCGATGTCTGATAGAGAGAATGCAGCTCGGCCTCGTTGGCGAAAACCAGATCGACGGTACCGCCCCGCATCAGGTCGAGAAATTCGCCGCGATAGCGATCGACGCAAAAAGAATCCGACAGCGTCAGCGCGACTTGACGGCCCGCTTGATGCGCAATCGTCGCAGCCTTCACAAAAGCTTCCTTGGCGCTTTTGGGGTCCCACAAATAGCCTTCCAGATAAACAAACGCGGAAGCCGCGACCTGATCGGCATCGATATCGGCCGGCGTCAATTCCTGCGCCGCACCGAGATAGGTGTTCATCGTGCGCTCGCCGTCGGGCGTCACCAGGATATAGGAGCAGCCGGTCGCGGGACCGTTCGCCGCCGGCTTCGTTTCAAAGGCGACGCCAGCGGCGCGAATGTCATGCGCATACATGCCGCCGATTTTGTCCTGCTTGACCTTGCCGACATAAGCGGCGCGGGCGCCCAGACTGGCGACGCCGACAATCGTGTTAGCCGCCGACCCGCCCGACATCTCGGTCGCCGGCCCCATATCCCCGTAAATCGCGGCCGCGCGATCTTCATCGATCAACGACATGCCGCCCTTGGTCATGCCGTGGCGGCTGAGAAAACCCTCATCGGTCTGCACCAGCACATCGAAAATGGCATTGCCGATCCCGAGTACGTCGTATTTCGCTGCGGTCATGTATCTGTCCTGACAACCATCCAAAACGGGTGTAGCCGCCTATCACGATCCCTGCGCGGCTAGCAAACTCAAATCGGCGCCTCTGCTATATAAAAGCCCATGATTCGATCGTTCCTCACGGTCTCGACCGGGACGCTGGCCTCGCGCCTGCTCGGTTTTGCGCGCGATGCCATGGTCGCGGCCTTGCTCGGCGCGGGTCCGGTGGCCGACGCTTTTCTGTTGGCGTTTCAGCTCGTCAACGTCGTGCGGCGGCTATTGACGGAAGGTGCATTGAACAACGCGCTGGTGCCGGCGTGGCTCGCTGTGAACGAGAGCAAAGGCGCCCTCGCAGCCAGCGCTTTCGCCGGCCGGGTGCTCGGCACCATCAGCACGGCGCTGATCCTGACAACCGCCGCCGCGGGCCTCTTGATGCCCTGGATCATCATGGCGCTGGCGCCCGGCTTTGCCGGCGAGACGACGTTACAGCTTGCGGTGAACGATGCCCGCCTGATGCTGCCTTACCTCGCCTTCGCGGGACCCGCGACCGTCACGATGGCGCTGTTGAATGTGCGAGGCCGTTTCGCGCTGACGGCCTTCGCGCCACTGTTGTTCAATGGCGCCTTGATCGCCGTGATGATCGTCTTGATCTTCAAACGATGGGATGCGCCGGACGCCGCGCGCATGATTGCTGCCACCGTCGGAATTGCGGGGCTCTTGCAATTGCTCATCCTCATCTCGCGGTCGCGCGGCAACCACTTCGCAACGCCGCTGCGTGTGACGTTCGATTCCCAGATGCGCGGCTTTCTTGCCAAGGCCCTCCCCGGCATGGTCGCCGGCGCCGGACCGCAATTGCTCATCGTCGCGGGCGCGATCATTGCCTCAACCTCGCCTTCGGCAGTGTCATGGCTCTATTTCGCCAACCGTTTGATCGAGCTGCCACTCGGTATCGTCGGTGTCGCCATCGGAGCTGTGCTGGTGCCCGAACTGGCCCGCGCGGTACAAGCTGGAGATCGAAACGCAACGACGCGGGCCGAGTCGCGCGGTCTCGAGCTCGCGATCGGACTGGCTCTGCCGGCGACACTCGGATTGATGGCATTGAGCGAGCCGGTGGTGCGGCTGTTGTTCGAGCACGGCGCTTTTGCCGCAAGCGACACAGCAGGCACCGCGCATGCGTTGATATGGCTTGCGCTCGGCCTGCCGGCTCACGTGTTGATCAAGGCTCTGTCGCCGGCATTCTTTGCGCGTGGTGATACGCTTACGCCGTTATGGGCGACCCTCAAGGGCCTTGCCGTGGCACTCGTCCTCGCGATCGTGCTGGGCCGGTTGTTCGATATCCGCGGTATCGCGGCCGCTATCGCGCTCGGCGCCTGGAGCGGCGCGCTGGTGTTGATCCGGCGTGGCGCCACCACGTTCGGTTTCTCGATCGATTCTATGGCGCGTCGGCGCTTGCCGCGCATCGTGGCCGCCGCACTCGCAATGGGCGGCCTGTTACGGCTATCGGCGCCGTTTGTGCTCGCATCCGGTGGAGTTGAGTCCGGCTCGTTGCACCTCTTCCTGGTGGCCGCATTGATCGCGGGCGGAATCGCAGTTTATGGCCTGCTTCTGGCTCTCTTCGGTGCGCTTCGCTGGGTTGACGCGGTCCAGGCGCTCCGTCAAAGCCGGGCTTGAAAGCTTGCGTGGGCAAGACTTGCATGGCAATGGACGGCGCGAGGCGCTTCGAACAGCGATGCGCAAACGGCAGATGGCTTTTCGGAAAGCTGACCATGGCAATTATTGAACGGGTTTTTTCAGGCGTGCAGCCGACCGGTAATCTGCATCTTGGCAATTATCTCGGCGCGATCGTCAATTTCGTGAAATTACAGGAGACCCATAGCTGTCTCTATTGCGTCGTCGACCTGCATGCGATCACGCAGGGCATCGACGTGTGGGGCGGCCCAACCGAGCTGGCGCGCAACACCCGCGAAGTCAGCGCGGCCTTCATTGCCGCCGGCATCGATCCGAAAAAGCACATCGTGTTCAACCAGAGCCAAGTGACCGGCCACTCCGAGCTCGCCTGGATCTTCAACTGCGTCGCCCGCGTCGGCTGGCTCAACCGCATGACCCAGTTCAAGGAGAAAGCCGGCAAGGACCGCGAGAATGCTTCCGTGGGCCTGTACGATTATCCGGTGCTGATGGCTGCCGATATTCTTCTGTATCGCGCTACCCATGTTCCGGTCGGCGAGGACCAGAAGCAGCATCTCGAACTGGCCCGCGATATCGCGCAGAAATTCAACAACGACTTCGGCGACTCCGTTCGCGGCCACGGCTTCAATGACGGACTGTTCTTCCCGCAGCCCGAACCGTTGATCACGGGTCCGGCGACGCGGGTGATGTCACTGCGTGACGGCACCAAGAAGATGTCGAAGTCCGACCCATCGGATAATTCGCGGATCAACCTCACCGACGACGCCGACACCATCGCGCAGAAAATCCGCAAGGCCAAGACCGACCCCGAGCCGTTACCGTCGGAAGAAAAAGGCCTGGAGAGCCGGCCCGAAGCCGACAATCTGGTCGGAATCTATGCCGCACTGGCAGGCCGCACCAAGGCCGACGTGCTCGGCGAATTCGGCGGCGGACAGTTCTCCAGTTTCAAGAATTCGCTGGTCGAACTCTGCGTCGCGAAGTTGTCGCCGATTGCCTCCGAGATGAAGCGGCTGGTGGCAGACCCCGGCCATGTTGACGCCATTCTGGTGGACGGCGCCGACCGGGCGCGCGCTATCGCCGATGAAACCATGAAAATGACACGCGATATTGTCGGCTTCGTTCGGAAGCGTTAGTTCCGCACGCGCCGCAGCACAACAAATTACGGTTTTGCCCAAGCCGCACCTCTGGCGCGCTTGTCGGGAATGGCCGCGCCATGGCAGCATGCGAGTCGGTTGCCAGCTTCGGAACATGCATGACCACCCAGCGACGCAGCTACGAGACGGGTCATAAGCCCAAGTGTCTGGTCATTGTTGACGACACCGCGGAATGGGATCGCGCAGTCCGCTATGCGAGCCGCTGGGCGATACGGGCCGGCGGCGGTGTTGTGATGCTTCGCGTCATCGAGATCGAAGATCAAAATCAGCAATGGCTCGGGGTTGCCGACATCATGCGCGCCGAGGCGATGGAAGACGCCAATGCCGCGCTCGATCGCGCCTCCGGCCGCGCCAACGGCATTGCGGCAATCACGCCCGAACGGGTGATCCGCGAGGGCGATCCGACCGAACAGGCGATCGATGTGATCGAAAAGGACGTTGATATTGTGATGCTGGTTCTGGCCGCCAATCCCGGTCCCGAAGGACCGGGACCGCTCATCGCCGCGATGGCCAATGCGGTCGGCACTTTCCCGGTCCCGATCGTGATCGTTCCGGGGGAGCTCAGCGATGCCGAAATCGACGCGCTGTCTTGACCTTTGTGCTCTGACCCTTTGGGGCTTGCGAACCCGCTGTTATTGGGCTGGATTTCCGGCCTTGACCGTGCTTTCCCCATCGCCATCTGATAGAGACACCTCACGCGCCGGCCTTTAACCGGCGATGTCGGAGAAACCCATGTTTATTCAGACCGAAGCTACCCCCAATCCCGCCACCCTGAAGTTCATTCCGGGCCGCACCGTGCTTGACACCGGCACCATGGAATTTTCGAGCCGCGAAGCCGCCAGCCGCTCCCCGCTCGCCGAAAGGCTGTTCAGCGTGCCCGGGGTGACCGGCGTTTTCTACGGCTCCGACTTCGTCACCGTCACCAAGGACGACAGCGACTGGCAGCATCTCAAGCCGGCGATCCTCGGCGCCATCATGGAACACTACATGTCGGGCGCGCCGTTGCTTTCCGACGGCGTTGCGGCCAGCGACGAGGCTACGGACGAAGCCGATGAGTTCTTCAATGAGGCCGATGCCGAGACGGTCGATATGATCAAGGACCTGATCGAAACGCGGGTGCGTCCGGCAGTCGCCAATGACGGCGGCGACATTACCTTCCGCGGCTTCAAGGACGGCATCGTCTATCTCAACATGAAGGGTTCGTGCGCGGGCTGCCCGTCGTCGACCGCGACCTTGCAGCACGGCATCCAGAACCTGTTGCGGCATTTCGTGCCCGAGGTGGTCGAAGTGCGGCCGATGTGATGGAGAGGCGAATAGTGAATAGCGAATGGCGAATAGTTAGCGATCCTGCCCATCCATTCGCTATTCGCCACTCACTATTCGCCTTCTTTCAATGCTGATCCTGGCCATCGACACGGCGCTTGACGCCTGCGCCGCCGCGGTGCTCGACACCGACAAAGGCCAGTTGATCGCGCAGGAATCACAAGCCATGAAGCGCGGCCATGCCGAGGCTCTGATGCCGCTGATCGGCCGCGTGATCGCTGCGTCGGGGATTCCCTTCGCAAGCCTCGGCCGCATCGCGGTCACCACCGGCCCCGGAAGTTTTACCGGGCTTCGGGTCGGCCTGTCGGCGGCCCGCGGCATTGCGCTCGCCGCCAATATTCCCGTGGTCGGCGTCACCACGCTCACGGCCTATGCCGCGCCCATCGTCAGCCAGAATGCCGAACATCCCGTGATTTCCGTGATCGATGCCCGGCACGATCACGTCTATCTTCAGGTCGTCAGCGGCAATGGCAGTGCGCTGGTGAGGCCACGCGTCGCACCGATGGCGGAAGCGCTCGAGGCCTCGCGCTTCGGCGCGCCGTATGTGGTGGGCAATGCCGCCGGCCTGCTCGCCGAGCGCTGGCCCTCTGACGCGGTTCCCCCGGTCAAGGTCGACATGCAATCCGCCCCCGATATTGCCTGGGTAGGATGGTTAGGAGCTGCGGTCAGCCCGAATACGGCGCCGGCCCGGCCGTTTTATCTTCGAGCCCCCGATGCCAAGCCGCCCAAGGAGCCGCTCGCAGGCGCCGCGCCGACCGCTGCCCCATGATGACATGGCTCTCTGAATTGTGGGGCGGCGAGCGGGCTGTGGTCGAACCCGCAACTCAGCGCGATGTGACGGCATTCGCCAAAATCCACCACGCATCGTTCCATCGCGGCTGGGGCGAGGAGGAGTTCGAGCGCATGCTGCACGAACGAAACACGCTGGTCCATCGCCTGAGGACGGGGCGAAAAACCATCGGTTTTTCGGTGTCACGGACGGCGGCCGACGAAGCCGAGATTCTGTCGATCGCGGTCGCCGAAAGCCATCGCGGTCGCGGGCTGTCCAACGGCCTGTTGTTGACCCATCTGGGCCATCTGGCCGGCCGGGGGATCCGGACGGTATTTCTGGAGGTTGAAGAAAATAATCAGCCGGCGCGGCGGCTCTATCAGCGTGCTGGATTTAGCGTCGTCGGACGCCGCGAGCGCTATTATCGGCAAAGCGGCGGCGAAGCCCTGGACGCGCTCCTGATGCGGCGCGACTTGTCCTGACATTTGCGCGATGGCAGAACGTGTTATGATCGGTGGCCGCCACGAAAGATGGCAAATGTTGGAATTGGACCACCGGACTTAACCCCTGGCGATGACCTGAAATGACCGTGTTCAAATCCAATCCCGAGCTCGCTGCGACCGGCATCGAGGCGCGTTGCGCCGCCACCGGCATGCGCATGACCGAGCAGCGCCGGGTCATCGCGCGCGTGCTCGCGGAGGCGGAGGATCATCCCGACGTCGAGGAACTGTACCGCCGCTGTGTCGCGGTCGACGACAAGATCTCGATCTCGACGGTCTATCGCACCGTCAAGCTGTTCGAGGATGCCGGCATTATCGAGCGGCATGATTTCCGCGAGGGCCGCGCCCGCTACGAGCAGATGCGCGACAGCCACCACGACCACCTGATCAACTTGCGCGACGGCAAGGTGATCGAATTCACCTCCGAGGAAATCGAGAAGTTACAAGCCGAAATCGCCCGCAAGCTCGGTTATCGGCTGGTCGATCATCGGCTTGAGCTCTACTGCGTCCCGCTGGACGACGAAAAATCGTGAGCCGGCGACAGCGACGCCGTTTCAACGCAACATCCTGGTTTTTATGAAATTGCCCCGCAAGGTCCATATCAAATCATATGGCTGTCAGATGAACGTCTACGATGCCCAGCGCATGGTGGACACGCTGGCAGGCGAGGGCTTTGTCGAGACCGCCAGCGTGGATGATGCGGACCTTGTCATCCTCAATACCTGCCACATCCGCGAGAAGGCTTCGGAAAAGGTCTATTCCGAACTCGGCCGGCTTCGCGCCGTGAAGGACGAAGCCGCGCGCCGGGGACGGCGGATGAACATCGCCGTCGCCGGTTGCGTCGCGCAGGCCGAAGGCGACGAGATCATCCGCCGCGCCCCCGTGGTCGACGTCGTGGTCGGGCCGCAGAGCTATCATCATTTGCCGGAACTGCTTGTGCGTGCCGAAAAGCACGGCCGCGCGCTGGAGACGGAATTTCCGGCGGAAGACAAATTCGCGTTTCTGCCACCGCCGAAGCCCGACGCGATTCGCGCGCGAGGTATCTCGTCGTTCGTCACCATCCAGGAAGGCTGCGACAAGTTCTGCACTTTTTGCGTCGTGCCATACACCCGCGGCGCCGAAGTCTCGCGCCCCGTTGCCAAAATAGTCGACGACGTAAAACGTCTCGCCGATCACGGCGTGCGCGAGATCACCCTGATCGGCCAGAACGTCAATGCCTATCACGGTGAGGGACCCGACGGCCGAACCTGGCCGCTTGGCACCCTGTTGCGTCACTTGGCGGACATTCCCGGCATCGTCCGCCTGCGCTACTCGACAAGCCATCCCCGCGATATCGACGAAACGCTGATCGAAGCCCATCGCGACATCCCCGCGGTGATGCCGTTTGTGCATCTGCCGGTGCAATCCGGCTCGGACCGGATATTGGCGGCCATGAACCGTAAACATACCGCCGATGATTACCGCCGCGCCATCGGCCGGTTTCGCGCTGTCCGCCAAGATATTGCGTTTTCATCGGATTTTATCGTCGGCTTCCCCGGCGAGAGCGAAGAAGATTTTCGAGCCACCCTCGCTCTGGTCACACAAATCGGCTACGCTGGCGCCTATTCGTTCAAATATTCGCCGCGGCCAGGCACGCCGGCGGCGGAAATGCGGGAGATGGTGTCAGCCGAAGAAATGGACGAGCGATTGGTGCGGCTTCAGGAATTGATCGACAGCCAGCAATCGGCCTTCAACAGGGCCTTGATTGGCACCACCGTCGATGTGTTGTTCGAGCGCGCGGCCCGCAACCCGGGCCAGATCGTCGGCCGGACCGCCTATCTTCAGCCGGCTCATGTGATGGCGCCAGAATCGATCGTCGGACAAGTTCTCCCGGTGAGAATCGAAAGCCTCGAGCGCTACAGCCTGCTTGGCGAACTCGCAACTCCCCTGCCGAAGCTGGCTACCGCTCCGAACACGCAGGCCGTCATCAATTCATCTGACACGAGAATGGGAGCCTGAACCCTTGCCCAAAAGCGCATCGGATTCACCTTCACTCGCTCATGGCGCCGCCGATTTGAAGTTCCCACAGTGTGAGCGGCTAGGTTGGTCAGGGAACTTCAAATCGATAAGCGGCTCCATCAAAATAAACTCACTAGTGCTCATGACTTTCCGGGGTTCGTAACAGATGGCCTCAGCGACGGAATACGAACCCCGGAAAGTGAGCGCTAGCCGCAGCCGCGACATGCAAGTTCCGCCCGAAACCCAATTCGTCATCGATTTCGACGACAATCGCGCCGCTTCCGCGCTGGTCGGACCTTACGGGCAAAATCTTGCGCTGATCGAACGGCGCCTCGGCGTCGTGGTGGATTCGCGCGGCAACCACATCACGGTTTCGGGCTCGCGCGACGGCTGCGATGCCGCGCGGCGCGTGTTGGAGACGCTCTATGCCCAGGCGGGCAAGGGACAGGATATTGCGCAAGGCGACGTCGAGGGCGCGATCCGCGCCGTGATCGCGCAAGGCTCGCTGTTCGAATTCGACCCCAAGAACGCCAAATCGTCATTCGACACCATCAATCTGCGCAAGCGCCCGGTGCGGGCGCGTACCGGCGCGCAGGACGCCTATATTCGCGCGCTGAAGCACCATGAGCTCGTGTTCGGCGTCGGCCCGGCAGGTACCGGCAAGACCTGGCTTGCGGTCGCCCATGCGGCGCAACTGTTCGAACGCAAGGAGGTCGATCGCATCATCCTGTCGCGTCCGGCGGTGGAAGCCGGCGAGCGGCTCGGCTTCCTGCCCGGAGATTTGCGCGAAAAGGTCGATCCATACCTCAGGCCGATCTATGACGCGCTGTACGACCTGATGGATTCGCGCATCGTCGAGCGTGCGCTACAAACCGGCGAAATCGAAATCGCGCCGCTTGCCTTCATGCGCGGTCGCACGCTGACCAACGCCGTCATCATCCTCGACGAAGCGCAGAACACCACGTCTATGCAAATGAAGATGTTCCTGACCCGGCTCGGCGAAAACAGCCGCATGATCATTACCGGCGATCCCTCGCAGGTCGACCTGCCGAATGGTCAGACCTCCGGGCTTGCGGAAGCCGTCAAGCTGCTCGACGGGGTGGCGGGTATTGCCCAGGTCCATTTCAAGGCCGAAGACGTGATCCGCCATGAGCTGGTGGCGCGGATCGTGGCGGCTTATGAAGGCTTGCCGCAACGGCCGGCAACCCACAAGACGTGACGAGCACGCGGCTTAAGGTCGAATCCGTCGCAAACAGAACTCCGAACTGATGGCACCGTCTGCCCTTCCGATCACCGAGATTCTTGTCGTCGCCGACTGCTGGCAAACCGAGCCCGAAGCCGAGGCGACGATCGATCGCGCGATCGCGGCCGCGGCCGAATTTGTCGCAGCCGACGTCGGCGATAGCGAGCTCGCGATCATGCTGACCGACGACGCCGGCATCCAGACGCTGAACCGCAACTGGCGCGGTATCGACAAGCCGACCAACGTGCTGTCGTTTCCGGCCTTGCAGCCGCGCGGGGAACGGCAAGCGGACGACGCGCCGCGCATGCTCGGCGACATCGCGATTGCCTATGAAACGACGCGCCGGGAAGCCGACGAAGAGCAGAAGCCGTTCGACCATCATCTCAGCCATCTTGCGGTTCATGGCTTCCTGCATTTGATCGGCCACGATCACGAAAAGGACCAGGAAGCCGAGATCATGGAGGCGCTCGAGCGGGAAATCCTGTCACGGCTCGGCATCCCCGATCCCTATGCGGAACGGATCGGCTGAGATGTCCGAACTCAGACCCGACCCATGACAATCCGCGCAACACGCGCAACCTGCCTGCTGTCGTGCAGGAAGGTGAGGTCATGCGCCCGACCCCGGACAACTGGCTGACGCGGGCGATCCGCACGCTATTCGGCTGGAAACCAGGATCGGTCCGCGACGACCTGCAAGTCGTGCTCGACACCTCGACGCCTGACGACGTCGGCTTTTCCGCCGTCGAGCGCACCATGCTGCGCAACATCCTGTCCCTGCACGAACGCCGGATCGCGGATGTCATGATCCATCGCGCCGACATCGTGGCGGTCAAGCGCGACATTCCGCTCGGGGAATTGATGAGCCTGTTCGAAAGCGCCGCGCATTCGCGGCTCGTGGTTTACAACGAAACCCTCGACGACCCCGAAGGCATCGTCCATATCCGCGATCTGCTGGCGTTCATGACGGCCCGCGCCTCCAAGCCCAAGAGCAAGGCCAAGACAAAAAAAGCCCCTCCTGCCGGCCTTGATTTGCGCTCCGTCGACCTGGCGCTGCCGCTTTCGGAAGCCAACATCATCCGGAAATTGCTGTTTGTGCCGCCTTCGATGCGGGCGATCGATCTGCTGGCGCAGATGCAGGCCGCGCGCATCCATCTGGCGCTGGTCGTCGACGAATATGGCGGGACCGACGGGCTGGTCTCGATCGAGGACATCGTCGAGCAGATCGTCGGCGAGATCGACGACGAGCACGACAGCGACGAACCGCCGGCGGTGGTGCGGCAAGCGGATAATTCCTTCATCGCGGATGCGCGCGCGAGCCTCGACGATGTCCGCTCCGTCATCGGGGACGAGTTCGTGACCGGAGAAGCCGGCGAGGAAGTCGAGACGTTGGGCGGTTTCCTCGTCACCCATGTCGGCCGCCTGCCGGTACGCGGCGAAGTCATTTCCGGACCCGGCAATTTCGAAATCGAGGTGCTCGATGCCGATCCGCGACGGGTCAAGCGCCTGCGCATCGCCACGCGGAAGGAACGCCCGGCGCCGCGAACGCCGCGTGAAGGCCGCCGGCGTGACGTCACACCCGACCCCGCCCAACCTGGCGACCCAACCAATCCGCCCGGTGACGGAGCCGCTTCGTCGTGATGATTTCCGGTAAACTTCGCAGCCTGGGTCTTGCGATCATCCTGGCGTGGGGATGGAAGCGCGCAGGCATTGCACTCCTCGCCGGCGCGCTGTCCGCGCTCGCGATGGCGCCGTTCAATGCGTGGCCTATTTTGTTTGTGACCTTCCCGGTCGCGGTCTGGCAGATCGACGGCGCCGGGGCCGGGCGATGGCGCGGCGTGCCGGCGGCGGCGCTGACCGGCTGGTGTTTCGGCCTCGGCTATTTCGTGCCTGGACTTTACTGGATCGGCTACGCCTTTCTGGTCGACGCGCCAACCTTCGCCTGGCTGATGCCATTCGCCCTTCTGGGGTTGCCGGCCTATCTCGCGCTGTTTACGGCGCTGGGCTTTGCGCTCGCGAGGTTGTTCTGGACGCGGGATGCTTCACGCGTGATCGCGCTCGCTGCAAGTCTTACGATGAGCGAGTGGTTGCGCGGCCACGCGCTCACGGGCTTTCCGTGGAATACGCTCGGCTACGCGCTGAGCGAACCGCTGGTGCTCGCGCAGACCGCTTCGCTGATCGGGCTGTGGGGCCTGACCTTTCTGGCCGTTGCGATTTTCGCAAGTCCGGCGGTCCTGATCGACGGAACGTCCCGCGGACGCAAGCCCTGGGTCGCCCCGGTTCTCGCGCTTGTCATGCTGCTCGCCATGACGGTCTTTGGCGCGATACGCCTGAGCCGGCAACCGACCGTCCTCTTGGTCAACACCAGGCTGCGGATCATGCAGCCCAACTTGCAGCAAGACGCGAGATTCAACTACTCCGCCAAGGCGGAGGTGATGAAGAAATATCTGACGCTGTCCGACCGCGCGTCCGGGCCGCAATCGACCGGCGTGCGCGACGTCAATGTCCTGATCTGGCCGGAATCGGCGTTCCCGTTTTTCCTGACCCGCGAAGCCGACGCGATGGCGGAGATCGCCGATCTCTTGCCGAAGGGAACCGTCCTGGTCACGGGCTCGGTGCGCGCGCCCGACGTGCCGCCCGGCACGCGGATCACGCGCGCCTACAATTCGGTTTACGTCATCGACCACGACGGCAACGTGTTGTCGGTCTACGACAAGCTGCATCTGGTGCCGTTCGGCGAATTTCTTCCGTTTCAGGACTTGATGGAAAAGATCGGCTTCGAGCAATTGACGAAGGTTCAGGGCGGATTCATTCCAGGCACACGCCGGCACAGCATGGACGTGCCGGGCGCGCCGAGGATGCTACCTCTGATATGCTACGAGGCCATCTTTCCCGGCAATGTTGTCGAGCGCAACGATCGGCCGGGCTGGATCGTCAACCTCACCAACGATGGCTGGTTTGGAATTTCCACTGGCCCTTATCAGCATCTCCAGCAGGCGCGCCTGCGCGCGATCGAACAGGGACTGCCGCTTGTTCGCGCTGCAAATACAGGCATCTCCGCGGTGATCGACCCGATGGGTCGCATCGTTGCGCAGCTCGGTCTAGGGCTCGAAGGCGTTCTGGATTCCGGACTGCCCTCGGCGATCCCGCCGACACCTTTTGCGCGCGCCGGCGATGTTCCGATCATGATCATTCTTGCAGTCGCGTGGCTCTACGTAATCCGGCGTCGCGCCGCAAAATAAACAGAGTTCATCCAGAACTTGGCAACCAGCAGGGTTTGACGGCATCACTGCCTAAGGCATAATCCCTTCGGTTTTTGCGCACCGTGGTCTGGAGGAGCGTTGGCGATGTCGACCAAAGCGCCCAACCCTGTTGACAAATATGTCGGCAGTCGCGTGCGCATGCGTCGCATCATGCTCGGCATGAGCCAGGAAAAACTCGGCGAAGCGCTCGGCCTCACTTTCCAGCAAGTGCAAAAATACGAAAAGGGCACCAACCGCGTCGGCGCAAGCCGCATTCAGCAGATCTCCGAAATACTCCAGGTACCGGTATCGTTTCTGTTCGAAGGCGGCCCGAGCGGCATAGCGAAAGCCGAGGGCAGCAGTGAGAGTCCTTCGCCATCCTATGTATCCGATTTCCTTGCGACGTCCGAAGGACTGGCGCTGACCCGCGCCTTTACGCGCATCAGCGACGCCAAACTTCGGCGCAGCATCGTCGATCTTGTCGAGCAGATCGCTTCCCAGGAAATTCCGGACAAGCGCTGAGAGCGCAGGGGCATTGCCGGCCCTGACAATGGTGTTATTGATCGGCCGCGCCCACCCCGACCAGTTTGAAGACAAGGCAACACATGCTGACGGCGTCCACCCGCCCCTTCGATACCGGCATCGTTCTCGACGGCATCCGCCGCTGGGTCGAGATCGAGACGCCAACCGACGCGCCCGATCAGGTCAACAAGCTTGCCACCGTGGTCGCTGACGGCTATCGCGATTTGCCCGCATCCATCGAGCGCGTCACCGGGCATTCCGGATGCGGCGACCACGTCGTGGCGCGATCGTCATGGGGCCAGCAGCAACCCGGAATTCTCGTTCTGAGCCATCTCGACACCGTACATCCGCTTGGCTTCATCGAGCGGCTGCCGTTTCATGTGGATGGCGACAGCGCATTCGGCCCCGGCATCTATGACATGAAGGGCGGCGCCTATCTCGCCTTCCATGCGTTCCGCGAACTCTGCGTTCAAGGCGAAAGCTCGCCGCTCGGCATCACCCATCTTTACGTCTCGGATGAGGAGATCGGCAGTCCGACCTCGCGGGCGCTGATCGAGGCCGAAGGGCGCAAGGCCAAATATGTCCTGGTGACGGAGCCGGCGCGCGACGGCGGCAAGATCGTCACCAGCCGCAAGGGCGTCGCCCGCTTCGAGGTGTTCATCAAAGGCGTGCCTTCCCATGCCGGTACCCGGCCGCAAGACGGCCGCAGCGCGATACGGGAGCTTGGCAACGTCATTCAGACCCTGGAGACGATGAACGACCTCGCGCGCGGTGTGACGGTCAACGTCGGCGTCGTCAAAGGCGGCACCAAACCGACCGTGATTCCTGAGGAAGCCTATGCCGAAGTCGACATGCGCGTTGCCACCATCGCCGACGCCGACGAACTGGTGCCGAAGATCTTGAACCTGACCTCCAGGACCGAAGGCGTCAGCGTCAAGGTGACGGGCGAATTAAACCGTCCGCCTTTTGAGAAGAGCGCTGCCGGCACCGCACTGTTCGAGCATGCCAAAAAACTCGCCACCGAGATTGGCTTCGAACTTCGCGACAGCTATAGCGGCGGCGGCTCGGATGGCAATTTCACCGCGCCCTTTGCCGCCACTCTTGACGGCCTCGGGGTCGACGGTCAGGGCGCGCATACCCATTACGAGCAGATGTATATTTCGTCGATCGAGCCACGAACCAGGCTATTGCACCGGCTTTACCAGACACTGCGATGAACGCGCCAAACAGCAACAGGGAAAAGCGCGAAACCGAGGCGAGCGATGCGACTGCTGAAGCGCGGCGCGCCTTCTTCGGCCGCCGCAAGGGCCACAGACTGCGCGTCCATCAGGCCGACCTGATCGCGCATCTGTTGCCGCGGCTTGCGATCGACATCGCCGGCCAGCGTAGCGACGATCTCGCTTCTCTGTTCGACAAACCCGTCGACAACGTCCGGCTCGAAATCGGATTTGGCGGCGGCGAGCATCTGATCGCCGAAGCGCGCGCCTTTCCCAATACCGGCTTCATCGGCTGCGAGCCCTATGTCAACGGCATGGCGAAAATCCTCGCGCTGATCGAAGCCGGGGAGATCAAAAACATCCGGCTGTTTGCCGGCGATGCCGCTGAACTGCTCGCGTGGGTGCCGGCGAACTCCCTGGCGAGGATCGATTTGATCCATCCCGATCCCTGGCCGAAGCGGCGGCACTGGAAACGACGCTTCGTGCAAGACGCGACGATCGCGGCGATGGCGCGTGCGCTGGCGCGGGAGGGCGAATTTCGCTTCGTCAGCGACATCAGCGACTATTGCGCCTGGACGCTTTCGCACTTCATGCGCACGTCCGAGTTCATCTGGACGGCGGCGCGGGCATCGGATTGGCGCGAGCCGTGGGCCGACTACACGATGACGCGGTATGGCCGCAAAGCCGAGCGCGAAGGCCGTAACGCCGCCTATCTGATTTTCAGGAAAAACGACGAGAGCGGTTCGTCGTAAGACGTCACGCCGTTTCACGCACGCGCCAAAAGCTCACGACCCGTTCCGCGGTCGAGGGCGCCAGCCGCATATAGTTGGTGCGGATACTCTCGATATCGGCGGAAGCGGGAATGCGCGCCGGCCCGAGCCGCAACAGAACCATTGAGCGCACCGTTGGCCATTCCAGCCCGATCGCTTTGGAGATGATCAGGACGGGGTCATGGCGATCGCCGGCCATCAGGCGATCGACCGCCGCAATCGGCACGCCCGAAATCGCCGACAGGGCCGCGACCGTTTCGGAATATCGGAAGGATTTGGCAAAACCAAGCAACGCCGCCTCGTTCAGGTCTCCGGCCCGGTACAGCGAAAGGATCGTGCGTTGCGCCGCCGTGAAGTCGCGCTGCTTGCCCGGCTGCTCCCTCTTGCTGGAAAGATCGCTCATAGCCTTGGCGACGGCCGCCTGCCGGGCAGGGTCGGCCATGTCGAACAGGCGGCGGCGCACGACGTCAACCGACCCCGTCAGCAGTTCTTTCAGCAGCCGGTCCGGCAGGTCGTTGCGCTGCCCGACGGTGATGGTCAGGACGCCATCCCTGGCGGCGCGCTTGACCAGCGCTGAATAACCGATCGGCGAAAAGCTCGCGCCCGCATGAGCCGCCGTGCGCCGGATGACGTCGCGCGCCCCCCGTTGAACGATCACATCGGTCAGATCAGGCGAAAGTTTTGGACGCTCCGTCATCGCCAGCAGATGATCCTGGCCCCTCATGCGCGCGATCTCGACCAGCGCCTGCTCTTCAAGGACAGGCGATAGGCGCAGCACCGGACCCGCGACCGATATGTTGTCTTCGCGCGCGAGTTGCCGGATCAGCGTCGGCGGCGCGTTGGCGATGGCGGCGATGCGTTCGGCAATATCCGCGCGCGCCGCAAGCTCGGTCTGCGGCACGATGCCGGTCAGGATGTGGTCGAATAATTCGACATGACGGGTCTGGAAGCCCGCCGCCCCCTGCACGAACAGATCGGCGATGCCACGGCTGACCGCCGCAAGGCGTTTGGGGTCGCCTCGCCTGACGAATTCATCAAACCCGGGGATCAATGGCGTGGCGACGGTCATGGAACACACACTCACCCCGCCAAACGCAGGCTGCCTGGCCATTTAATGTTTGGATGGTGAAGGAAGGGTTAGACCGGCTACGTTACGGCGCCCCGCAAATTTAGCCGCATCGGGCGTGGCGGGCCTTGTCGGACGTTGGGAAAACGGCTATATCCGCCTCGAATTAAGGTTCTCAT
Source organism: uncultured Alphaproteobacteria bacterium (assembly GCA_963748805.1). Taxonomy (GTDB): domain Bacteria; phylum Pseudomonadota; class Alphaproteobacteria; order Rhizobiales; family Xanthobacteraceae; genus Bradyrhizobium. Next base: position 72,805 of record CAVVLH010000002.1, read on the forward strand.
ATACGATCGCGTATTGAGAGTGGGCCCCTCCGGGACCCGCTCTTTTTTATTACCTGAAGGGACCGGGCCGAATAAGGCCCGGGAACCCGGCGGGGACGCGCCCAAGACCACAACAAGACCACAGCCAAACCCGTCTCGAAGGCCAATTTGACGTTTGACATGACCGACCCAACGCCTGGTTCCGTTGAAACCGACCTGCTCGCCGAGCCACGGCTCGTCGTCGAGCCGGGCGCGGCGGCGCGTGTCTCGGCGGTTGCCGGTCCGGTCTTGCAGGGCATGGGCTATCGGCTGGTCCGGATCAAGATTTCGGGCGAAGCCGGCTGCACCGTCCAGATCATGGCCGAGCGGCCGGACGGATCGATGCAGATCGAGGATTGCGAGGCGATCTCGCGGGCGCTTTCTCCGGTGCTTGACGTCGCCGACCCGATCGACCGCGCCTATCGGCTGGAGATTTCCTCACCGGGCATCGACCGCCCGCTGGTGCGCCGTTCCGACTTTGAGCGCTTCACTGGCCACCTGGTGAAGGTCGAGATGGCGGTTGCCCATGAGGGGCGGAAACGTTTCCGCGGCATGCTTGATGGTGTCGAGGGCGATGGGGTGCGGCTGCGTCGCGATGACACCAAGGCCGGCGAGGAAGCCGACGTATTGCTGACGATGGAAGACATCGCGGAGGCACGGCTTGTCCTCACCGACGAGCTGATCGCGGAATCGATGCGGCGCGGCAAGAAAGCCGAGCGCGAATTGAAGCGCAGCCTTGGCCTCGAGCCGCCGGCGCCGCCGCATGCCAATCGTCCCCATCCGAAAGCGGCGAACAAACCGCCCGCCAGGAACACCAAACAACATCGCCTCGCCGCCGAAAAAGCGCGCCGGGGCGACACCGATCCCGATAGAGGAGACTAAGCCATGGCCGTCAGCGCCAATAAGCTTGAATTGCTGCAAATCGCGGACGCGGTTGCGCGCGAAAAGTCGATCGACCGCGGCATCGTGATCGCGGCGATGGAAGACGCGATCGCCAAGGCCGCGCGCGCCCGGTATGGCAGCGAGACCGATGTTCACGCCGAGATCGACGCCAAGAAAGGCGAATTGCGGCTTTCCCGCCACATGCTGGTTGTCGAACAGGTCGAGAATTCCGCCAATCAGATTTCGCTGGAAGACGCCCGCCGCGCCAACCCCGGCGCGCAGATCGGCGACACCATCGCCGACACGCTGCCGCCGCTGGAATATGGCCGCATCGCCGCACAATCGGCCAAGCAGGTGATCGTGCAGAAGGTGCGCGAGGCCGAGCGCGACCGGCAATATCAGGAATTCAAGGACCGCATCGGCGATATCGTCAACGGCATCGTCAAGCGCGTCGAGTATGGCAGTGTCATCGTCGATCTCGGCCGCGGCGAAGCCATCGTGCGGCGCGACGAAATGCTGCCGCGCGAAGTGTTCCGCAACGGCGACCGCGTCCGCGCCTATATTTTCGACGTGCGGCGCGAAACCCGCGGTCCCCAGATTTTCCTGTCGCGAACTCATCCGCAATTCATGGCGAAGCTGTTCGCGCAGGAAGTGCCGGAAATCTACGACGGCATCGTCGAGATCAAGGCGGTCGCCCGCGACCCCGGATCGCGCGCGAAAATCGGGGTGATCTCCCGCGATTCATCGGTCGATCCGGTCGGCGCCTGCGTCGGCATGCGAGGATCGCGCGTGCAGGCCGTGGTCAACGAGTTGCAGGGCGAAAAGATCGATATCATTCCCTGGTCGCCCGACATTGCGACCTTCGTGGTCAACGCGCTCGCGCCCGCCGAAGTCTCCAAGGTCGTGATCGACGAGGACCGCGAGCGGATCGAGGTCGTGGTGCCCGACACCAACAACCAGCTGTCGCTCGCGATCGGCCGGCGCGGCCAGAACGTGCGCCTCGCTTCGCAACTGACCGGCTGGGACATCGATATTCTGACCGAACAGGAAGAATCCGAACGCCGTCAGGCCGACTTCGAAAATTCCACCCGCGTCTTCATGGAAGCGCTCAATGTCGACGAAGTGGTCGGCCAGTTGCTCGCCTCCGAAGGCTTCACCTCGGTGGAGGAACTGGCGATGGTCGATGTCCGGGAATTGGCCGGCATTGAAGGCTTTGACGACGAGACTGCGACCGAGTTGCAGAATCGCGCCAAGGAATATCTGGATCAGCTCGAGACCGAACTCGAAAACAAACGGAAGGAACTCGGCGTGGATGATGATCTGAAAACGGTGCCGGGCGTGACATCGAAGATGTTGGTGAAGTTCGGTGAGAACGACATCAAGACCGTCGAGGATCTCGCCGGCTGCGCTACTGACGACCTAGTCGGTTGGACCGAACGCAAGGAAGGCGGCGAGCAGACCAAGCACGCAGGCATTCTCGATGGCAACGACATCACCCGCGACGACGCGGAAGCCATGATCATGCAGGCCCGTGTCCTTGCCGGCTGGATCACGCAGGCCGACCTCGACAAGAAGGCCGAGGAGGCTGCAAGCCCCGAAGATCAGCCCGCCGCTTGACGATCGGAGCCATGTCGCCCGTATGCTCGCGATTGCCGACCCGGAACTCGACGATGGACCGCGGACCAACAGGTCCGCGACCATGCGGATGTGCGCGGTCAGCCGGGATGTACGGCCGATCGATGAGCTGATCCGCTTTGTGGTCGCCCCGTCCGGAGAGGTGGTGGCGGACCTCAAGCGCAAGCTGCCCGGCCGCGGCCTCTGGGTCTCGGCCTCGCGCAAGATGGTTGCGGAAGCGGTCCGGCGTCACCAATTTAGCAAGGGATTCAAACGCGATATCCGGGCGGCGGCAACGCTCGCTGCGGATACCGAAGCGCTGCTGGAGCGGTTCGCCCTCGATGCCCTCGCCATGGCCGCGAAGGCGGGACAGGTCGTCTCCGGTTTCACTAAGGTTTCGGACGCCCTCGAACGGCGGGTTGAGGGCGCGGTCAGGGCACTGATCCACGCAACCGACGGTGCCGCCGACGGAATCCGCAAATTGGACGCCATCGCCGGGCAAAATGGCAGGAATGATGGCCATTCGGCCGGAATCCCTATCGTTAATGTGCTGACGTCCGAGCAATTGGATTTGGCACTGGGGCGGTCAAATGTGATACATGCTGCCCTGCTCGCGGGCCCGGCGAGCGATACGTTCCTGTCACGTAGCCAAATGCTGGTCCGATACCGGATGGCGGACGATGACAGAACCGCGGCCAAGAATTCGCCCATTAAAGACCGTGCGAACGCGCACGACTAGACAGGATTAGGGACTGCTGAATGGTTGATACGAAAACGCCTGGCGACAAGACGCTCAGTGTGCCGACCAAGACCTTGTCGCTCAAGCCGCGGGTCGAGACCGGAACCGTGCGCCAGAGCTTCAGCCACGGGCGGACCAAGCAGGTCGTGGTGGAAAAGCGCGGCAAACGCCGCGTCGGCGGAGATGGTCCCGCCACCGAGACCCAGGCCCCCGAACCGGCGGTAGCCAAGCCCGCCAAGCCGGCGACACCGGCACCGGCCGCTCGTCCCGCGCCGCCGCCGGCTGGGTCACGCAGCAATTCCGGCGTGGTCCTGCGCACCCTCACCGAGGACGAACGCTCGGCGCGCGCCCATGCGCTGGCCGATGCCAAGCTGCGCGATGTCGAAGAGCGGCGTATCGCCGAAGAAGAAGCCAAGCGCCGGTCGAGCCGCGAAGGCATCGAGCAGGCCGAACGCGAAGCAGCCGAAGCCCGTCGCAAGGCCGAGGAAGAGCGCCACCGACACGACGAGGAAGCCAAACGCAAGGCCGAGCTCGAAGCCAAGAAGCGTTTTGGCGAGGCCGAAGCCCGCCCGGCGGCGGCGACCACCGCCGCGCCTGCGGCCCGGCCCGCGATTCCCGTCGCGCGCGCCCCCGGCATTGCGGCCGACATCACCGATGAAGACGAAGGTCCGCGCCAGGTCCGGCGTGGGGCCCCCGGGCGGCCCGTGGTCGCCCCCAAGCCGACCGCGAAGCCGGCGCCGCAGAAACAGCGCGGCCGTCTCACGCTCGTCACCGCGCTCAACGCCGACGATGTCCGTGAGCGTTCGATCGCCTCGTTCCGCCGCCGTACCCAGCGCCTGAAGGGCCACCAGGCGAACGAGCCAAAGGAAAAGCTGATTCGTGAGGTCGTGATCCCCGAAGCGATCAACATTCAGGAACTCGCCAACCGCATGTCGGAGCGGGCCGTCGACGTGATCCGGCTGCTGATGAAGCAGGGCGCGATGCACAAGATCACGGACGTGATCGACGCCGACACCGCGCAACTGATCGCCGAGGAATTGGGTCACACCGTAAAGCGCGTGGCGGCTTCCGACGTCGAGGAAGGTCTGTTCGACGCCGTCGAGGATTCCACCGACACCGAGCCGCGCTCGCCCGTGGTGACGGTGATGGGTCACGTCGATCACGGCAAGACCTCGCTGCTTGACGCGCTGCGCCATGCCAACGTGGTTTCCGGCGAAGCCGGCGGCATCACCCAGCATATCGGCGCCTATCAGGTAACCTCGCCCGAAAGCGGCAAGAAGATCACCTTCATCGACACGCCCGGCCACGCCGCGTTCACCGCGATGCGCGCCCGCGGCGCCAAGGTGACCGACATCGTGGTGCTGGTGGTGGCCGCCGATGACGGCGTCATGCCGCAGACGGTGGAAGCGATCAACCACGCCAAGGCGGCGAAGGTGCCGATGATCGTCGCCATCAACAAGATCGACAAGCCCGATGCTAAGCCGGAGCGCGTGCGCACCGAATTGCTCCAGCACGAGGTTCAGGTCGAATCGCTCGGCGGCGACGTGGTCGATGTCGAGGTTTCCGCCAAGAACAAGACCAATCTCGACAGGTTGCTCGAGATGATCGCGTTGCAGGCCGAAATTCTCGACCTCAAGACCAACTCAACGCGTCCCGCCGAAGGCACTGTGATCGAGGCCAAGCTCGATCGCGGCCGCGGCCCGGTGGCGACCGTGCTGGTTCAGCGCGGCACCTTGAAGGTCGGCGACATCGTCGTGGCCGGCGCCGAGATGGGGCGCGTGCGCGCGCTGATTTCGGATCAGGGCGACACCATCGAGGAAGCTGGCCCATCGGTGCCGGTCGAGGTGCTCGGTTTCAACGGCCCGCCGGAGGCCGGCGACCGTCTCGCCGTGGTCGAGAACGAAGCCCGTGCCCGGCAGATCACGAGCTATCGCTCGCATCAGAAACGCGAGAATGCGGCTGCCTCGATTTCCGGCATGCGCGGCTCGCTCGAGCAGATGATGTCGCAGCTCAAGACCTCGGGCCGCAAGGAATTCCCGCTGATCATCAAGGCCGACGTGCAGGGCTCGCTGGAAGCAATCCTCGGATCGCTCGAAAAGCTCGGCACCGACGAAGTCGCCGCCCGCATCCTGCATGCCGGCGTCGGCGGCATTTCGGAATCCGACGTCACGCTCGCGGAAGGCTTCAATGCCGCGATCATCGGCTTCTCGGTCCGCGCCAACAAGGAAGCCGCCGCCGCGGCCAAGCGCAACGGTATCGAAATCCGCTACTACAACATCATCTACGACCTCGTGGATGACGTGAAGAAGGCGATGAGCGGCCTGCTCGCTCCGACGCTGCGCGAAACCATGCTCGGCAACGCGCAGATCCTGGAAGTGTTCAACATTTCCAAGGTCGGCAAGGTTGCCGGTTGCCGCGTTACCGACGGCACCGTGGAACGCGGCGCCAACGTCCGCCTGATCCGCGACAACGTCGTCGTGCACGAAGGCAAGCTGTCGACCTTGAAGCGTTTCAAGGACGAAGTGAAGGAAGTGCAGGCCGGCCAGGAATGCGGCATGGCGTTCGAGAATTACGGCGATATGCGGGTCGGCGATGTTATCGAATGTTACCGCGTCGAATCGATCCAGCGCAGCCTGTAAGTCTGAGCCTTACGGCTTCGTTACATAGAAGGTTGAAAATAGTCGACGTCATGCCCGGCATAATGCCGGGCATCCACGTCTAAAGAAATTCACCACCAAGAAAGACGTGGATGGCCGGCATAGGCGAAGCGAAAGCGACGCCGTTCTTCAAACGGCTATGCCCGGCCATGACGAATTGCATCTTCGGGAGAGCAATGCCCCGCCACCATCAAAAGAGTTCCGCCAGCAGCGGCTCGCAACGGCAATTGCGCGTCGGCGAAACCGTGCGCCATGCGATCGCCGAGATCCTGGCGCACGGCAACGTTCACGATCCCGATCTTGAAGGGCACATCATCACTGTGCCCGAGGTGAAGAATGTCGCCGGACCTCAAGCTTGCGACCAGTCTACGTGATGCCGCTCGGCGGACGCGACACCGAGGAGGTGATCGAAGCGCTCAATCGCAACAAGAAATTCTTGCGCGGCGAGGTCGCCCATCGCGTTAACCTGAAATTTGCTCCTGATCTTCGCTTCCGCGCCGACGACCGATTCGAAGAAGCGGAACGTATCGAGAAATTATTGCGAACACCTGAGGTGCAGCGCGATCTCGCACCCGATTCGGACGAAGATGAATGAATGTGACGACGGCAAACCCGGCGGTCGAATCGCCAAACAGACGATTCGCCCGCGGCTGACAAAAATATTTTTTCCGAACGTGATGACGCCAGGCGCGTCAATAACGATCCGCGCCAGAGGAAACCGAAGACAGAACAACCAGCCGCGCCGCGACAAGCGCGACGTCCACGGCTGGGTCGTGCTCGACAAGCCGATTGGCATGACGTCCACGCACGCGGTCGCCGTCGTCAAACGGCTATTTTCGGCCAAACGCGCCGGCCATGCCGGCACGCTCGACCCGCTCGCCTCCGGCGGGCTGCCGATTGCGATCGGCGAAGCCACCAAGACGGTTCCTTTCGTGATGGATGGCCGCAAGCGCTATCGCTTCACCGTGACCTGGGGCGAGGAACGCGACACCGACGACACCGAAGGCCGTATCACGAGAACCAGCGATCTGCGGCCCTCGGCCGAGGCGATCACGAGCCCTTCTGCCGCAATTCACCGGCCTGATCGAGCAGATCCCGCCGCAATATTCCGCCATCAAGATCCAGGGCGAGCGGGCCTATGACCTGGCGCGGGATGGCGAGACGGTCGAACTGAAGCCCCGCCCGGTCGAGATTCACCAATTAACCCTTGTAGAACAACCAGATGACAGCCATTCCGTGTTCGAGGCCGAGTGTGGCAAGGGCACCTATGTCCGCGCGCTGGCCCGCGATATCGGGCGGATTCTTGGCTGTTTCGGCCATATCAGCGCGTTGCGGCGAACGCTGGTCGGCCCGTTTGACGAAAACGACATGATTCCACTGGAACAGTTGGAGGCTTTATGCGATAGAGCCGCGTCCGGCGAGGGAAGCCTCGCCGACGCGCTTTTGCCCGTTGAGACCGCGCTGGACGACATCCCGGCACTGGCCGTCACTCGGGCAGATGCGGCAAGGCTCCACAGGGGTCAGGCCGTTTTGTTGCGCGGACGGGATGCGCCCAATTGTAGCGGCACAGTCTATGTCACGGTGGCAGGCCGGCTTCTCGCGCTTGCTGAAATTGGCAATGGCGAACTCATCCCCAAGCGTGTGTTCAACCTGAACGGACTGACTGCCAGTCCGGCTCGCAACGATGGAAGTGTTTGACGATGTCGATTACCGCAGAACGCAAAGCGGAAGTCATCAAGACGAATGCCAACAAGGCCGGCGACACCGGCTCGCCTGAGGTGCAGGTTGCGATCCTGTCGGAACGCATCAATAACCTCACCGGGCATTTCAAGAGCCACGTGAAGGATAACCATTCACGCCGCGGCTTGTTGAAAATGGTCGCCACGCGCCGCTCGCTCCTCGATTATATCAAGCGTAAGGACGAGGCGCGTTATCTGGCGCTGCTCGAAAAGCACAACATTCGTCGTTGAGCTTTTAGTAAAGTACGCGCGCGCCGTTTGGCGCGCGTTTTTGCATTATCGATTCGTGTTCCGGCTTTTACCGGTCCGTCGAAACCGGCGATGCGAGAAGGACATAAGGCAGAAGCTGTCATGTCCTTTAAGGGTTGATCCCAAGAAAGCGGGAAACAGTTTCCCGATGGGGTCGCGCCCGAATAAGCGCGTCCAGCAGCAATCCGGCTCGCTGGGCAAAACGGGCAAGGTGCCCGTGATACTTACGCGAAAGGATGGACGCCATCCTAAAACCAGAAACCATGGCAGGATCGCCGGATGCTTGACGCGCTAGCGCGCCCAGCATCTCGCAATCTTGCGCATGGTTTTTTGTTTTGTGGCGTCTCCTCTTTCGTCAAACTCATGAAAGAAGACCACCATGTTCAATAAGCATTCCGTCGAGATCGACTGGGGTGGGCGTCCCCTCAGACTGGAAACCGGGAAAGTCGCGCGGCAGGCCGACGGCGCTGTTCTCGCCACCTATGGCGAGACCATCGTTCTGGCGACCGTCGTCGCCGCCAAGTCGCCCCGCGAGGGCGTCGATTTCCTTCCCCTGACCGTCGATTATCAGGAAAAGACCTATGCCGCGGGCCGCATCCCCGGCGGTTACTTCAAGCGCGAAGGCCGGCCGACTGAAAAAGAGACGCTGGTCTCCCGCCTGATCGACCGCCCGATCCGTCCGCTGTTTGTCGACGGCTGGCGCAACGAGACCCAGGTGATCGTAACCGTGCTGTCGCACGACATGGAGAACGATCCCGATATCGTGGCACTGGTGGCATCGTCCGCCGCGCTGACGCTTGTCGGGCGCGCCCTTCAAGGGCCCGATCGGGGCTGCGCGCGTCGGCTTCGCCAACGACGAGTTCATCCTCAACCCGACTCTCGACGAGATGGCCGAGACCCAGCTCGACCTCGTCGTCGCCGGCACCGCCGACGCCGTTCTGATGGTGGAATCGGAAGCCAAGGAGCTCAACGAGGACGTGATGTCGGGCGCCGTGATGTTCGGCCACCGTCATTTCCAGCCCGTGATCAAGGCGATCATCGAACTGGCGGAGAAGGCGGCGAAGGAGCCGCGCGAAGTCACCGCGATCGACAATGCCGCGATCGAAAAGGAAATGCTCGGCGCTGGTCGAACAGGATCTGCGCAAGGCCTACGCCATTCCGATCAAGCAGGAGCGTTATGCCGCGGTCGGCGCCGTCAAGGAAAAGGCGATGGCGCACTTCTTCCCGGAAGGCGCACGAGCCGAAATACGACAAGCTCCGCGTCGCCGGCGTGTTCAAGGAGCTGGAAGCCAAGATCGTCCGCTGGAACATCCTCGACACCGGCAAGCGCATCGACGGCCGCGACGTCAAGACCGTGCGCAACATCGTCGCCGAAGTCGGCGTGCTGCCGCGCGCCCACGGTTCTGCGCTGTTCACCCGCGGCGAAACCCAGGCGATGGTCGTGACCACGCTCGGTACCGGCGAGGACGAGCAGTACATCGACGCGCTGTCGGGAACGTACAAAGAGACGTTCCTGCTGCATTACAACTTCCCTCCCTACTCGGTCGGCGAGACCGGCCGTCTCGGCGGCACCAAGCGGCGTGAAATCGGCCACGGCAAGCTCGCCTGGCGCGCGATCCATCCCGTGCTGCCGCCGCACCACGAATTCCCGTATACGGTGCGCGTGGTCTCGGAGATCACCGAATCCAACGGCTCGTCGTCGATGGCTTCGGTCTGCGGCGCTTCGCTCGCGCTGATGGATGCCGGCGTTCCCTTGAAGCGGCCGACCGCGGGTATCGCGATGGGCCTGATCCTCGAAGACAAGCGCTTTGCGGTTCTGTCGGACATCCTCGGCGACGAGGATCATCTCGGCGACATGGACTTCAAGGTCGCCGGCACCGAGCAGGGCATCACCTCGCTCCAGATGGACATCAAGATCGAGGGCATCACCGAAGAGATCATGAAGGTGGCGCTCGGCCAGGCCAAGGAAGGCCGCATCCACATTCTGGGCGAGATGTCGAAGGCGCTCACCGACGCCCGCGCCGAACTCGGCGAATACGCACCGCGCATCGAAACCTTCAAGATCGCCACCGACAAGATCCGCGAAGTGATCGGCACCGGCGGCAAGGTGATCCGCGAGATCGTCGAGAAGACCGGCGCCAAGGTCAACATCGAGGACGACGGCACCGTGAAGGTCGCCTCCAACGACGGCGAGGCGATGAAGGCTGCGATCAAGTGGATCAAGTCGATCGCTTCCGATCCGGAACTCGGCCAGATCTACGACGGCACCGTGGTCAAGGTGATGGAGTTCGGCGCGTTCGTGAACTTCTTCGGCGCCAAGGACGGCCTCGTCCACATCAGCCAGCTCGCGTCGAACCGCGTGCAGAAGACCTCCGACGTCGTCAAGGAAGGCGACAAGGTCAAGGTCAAGCTGCTCGGCTTCGACGACCGCGGCAAGACGCGGCTGTCGATGAAGGCGGTCGATCAGACGACCGGCGAGGACCTCGAGGCCAAGCAGCCGGTGCCCGCGCAAGCGGCCGGCGAATAAATCCGAAAACAAAACGCAATGAAAAAGGGCGGCTTTTCAGCCGCCCTTTTGTTTTCGATGCTCGCCTGATCTTAAGCCGCGATATCGAAGCGATCGGCGTTCATGACCTTGGTCCAGGCCGCGACGAAGTCCTTGGCGAACTTCTCCTTCGAATCCGCGCTCGCATAGACTTCCGCGAAAGCGCGGAGCTGCGAATGCGAACCGAAAATCAGATCGATGCGCGTGGCGGTCCACTTGGCCGCTTTGGTCTTGCGGTCGTGGCCCGACGTAGGTGCCGTCGGCCGCCGGTTGCCAGACGGTCGCCATGTCGAGCAGGTTGACGAAGAAGTCGTTGGAGAGCGTCCCCGGCTTCTCGGTGAAGACGCCGTGCTTCGAGTCACCGGCATTGGCGCCAAGCACGCGCAGGCCGCCGAGCAAGAACCGTCATCTCGGGTCCCGTCAGCTTGAGCAATTGGGCACGGTCCACGAACGCCTCTTCAGGCGCCATGAACTGATGCTTCTTGGCGTTGATGTAGTTGCGGAAGCCATCGGCCCGCGGTTCGAGCGGGGCAAAGGACTCGACATCGGTCTGGTCCTGCGACGCATCGGCGCGTCCCGGCGTGAACGGAACCTTCACGTCGATACCGGCGTCCTTCGCCGCCTTTTCGACCGCCGCAGAGCCGCCGAGAACGATCAGATCGGCCAGCGAAACCTTCTTGCCGAAATCTTTCTGGATCGCTTCCAACTTCGAGAGCACGGTCTTCAGCTCGGCCGGCTGGTTGACATCCCAGTCCTTCTGCGGGCTAAGACGAATTCGCGCGCCATTCGCGCCACCGCGCTTGTCGGAGCCGCGGAACGTCGAGGCCGACGCCCATGCGGTCGAGACGAGCTGGGACACCGACAGACCTGAGGCGAGAATCTTCGTCTTCAGCGCGGCGATGTCCTGTTCTCCGATCGGCGGATGATCCGCCGCCGGAATCGGATCCTGCCAGATCAGCGTTTCCTTCGGCACCAGCGGGCCGAGATAGCGCGCGACCGGGCCCATGTCGCGGTGCGTAAGTTTGAACCATGCCCGCGCGAACGCGTCGGCGAACTGGTCCGGATGCTCCAGGAAACGCCGCGAGATTTTCTCGTAGGCCGGATCGAAACGCAGCGCCAGGTCGGTGGTGAGCATGGTCGGCACATGCTTTTTCGATTTATCGTAGGCGTCGGGGATAGTCGCTTCGGCACCCTTCGCTTTCCACTGCTTGGCGCCAGCCGGGCTCTTGGTCAGCTCCCATTCGTATTTGAACAGGTTCTCGAAGAAGGCATTGCTCCACTTCGTCGGCGTTTGCGTCCAGGTGACTTCCGGACCGCCGGTGATGGCATGAGCGCCCACGCCAGTGCCATGCGTGCTCTTCCATCCCAGGCCCTGGTCCTCGAGCGCACTACCCTCCGGATCCGCGCCTACCAGCGATGGATCGCCGGCACCGTGGGTCTTGCCGAAGGAGTGGCCGCCGGCGATCAGGGCGACGGTTTCTTCGTCGTTCATCGCCATGCGGAAAAAGGTTTCGCGAATGTCCTTGGCGGACGCGACCGGGTCCGGATTGCCGTTCGGTCCTTCCGGATTGACGTAGATCAGACCCATCTGCACGGCGCCGAGCGGTTCGGCGAGCTGGCGTTCGCCACTGTAGCGTTCGTCGCCAAGCCAGGTGCCCTCAGGACCCCAGTAAAGCTCTTCGGGCTCCCAGACGTCGACACGACCGCCGGCGAAGCCGAACGTCTTGAAGCCCATCGACTCCAGCGCGACGTTGCCGGCAAGAATCATCAGGTCGGCCCACGAGATTTTTTGGCCGTACTTCTGCTTGATCGGCCACAACAGCCGGCGCGCCTTGTCGAGGTTGGCGTTGTCAGGCCAGCTGTTCAACGGCGCGAAGCGCTGCTGACCTGCGCCGGCGCCGCCACGGCCATCGGTGATGCGATAGGTGCCGGCGCTGTGCCAGGCCATGCGGATCATCAGACCGCCATAATGGCCGAAGTCGGCCGGCCACCACTCCTGCGATTCCGTCATCAACGCATGCAGGTCCTTGATCACCGCGTTGAGATCGAGGCTCTTGAATTCCCTGGCGTAGTCGAACGCCTTGCCCATCGGATCGGATAAAGCGGAATTCCGGTGAAGAACGGAAATGTCCAGCGTTTCCGGCCACCAGTCACGGTTGGCGTGTCCGCGTGTCCCGCCCGTAAACGGGCACTTCGTTTGGTCGTCCATGATCGTCTCCTCTTGTGGTCTGGGAGTTCCGTCCCTCAAGGCCAGCGCGCGCAATCTACGCAGCTCTTTCCATCAGGTAAAATAGAGATTAATGATGACAGCGATAGGATAATCTGATGATAAACGTAACGCTACGGCAGCTTCGCTACTTCGACGCGCTGGTCCGTCACGGCCATTTCGGGCGTGCGGCCGAAGCCTGCTCGATTTCGCAGCCGGCCTTGTCGATGCAGATCAAGGAAATGGAGGAAACGCTTGGCGGCATACTGCTGGAACGCCGGGCGCGACAGATCGCATTGACGAAATTTGGCGAAGAACTGCTGCACCGCGTCCGCGACATCCTGCGTTCCGTCGATGAACTCGGCGACTTCGCGCGCGCCTCGCGCGACCGGTTGGCCGGACGGTTGCGCGTCGGCATGATTCCGACCATTGCGCCTTATCTATTGCCCAAGGTCATCGAAAATCTTGCGCGGCTGCACCCTGAACTCGATATTCATGTCCGTGAGACGCTGACGCCGAAGCTGATCAAGGAGGTGGCCGAAGGCCGCCTCGACACCGCGATCGTGGCACTGCCGGTATCGGAGCCTTCGTTGGCCGAGGTCGCGTTGTTCCAGGAAAACTTCCTGCTGGTGCGCTCCAGCGAGCATGAAGGCGCGCCGGTGCCGAGCCGCGAGACCTTGCGCGAAATGAAGCTTTTGCTGCTGGAAGAGGGGCATTGTTTCCGCGATCAGGCGCTATCGTTCTGCAATCTGCAATCCTCGCCACCTCGTGAAATGCTGGACGCCAGTTCGCTGTCCACGCTGGTCCAGATGGTCGGTGCCGGCATCGGCGTGACGCTGATTCCGGAGATGGCCGTGGAGGTCGAGACGCGTTCGGCCTCGGTGTCGGTCGTGCGTTTCAAGAATCCGCAGCCATCGCGCACCATCGGCATGGTCTGGCGCAAGACCAACCCTCTGGCGCGGCAGCTCGCGCAGATCTCCGAGGTGGTGTGCCTGTCGGCCGGCAAGACGCGCGGACGCCGCAAGGCGAGTTGAGACGGGCGTGGTCGTGAGGTAAACTCGATCGAAATCGGGGCTACAGTCATGATGAAACTGTACTGGTCGCCGCGCTCGCGATCGTTTTCCGCGCTTTGGCTGATGGAGGAAACCGGACAGCCGTATGAGCGCGTGCTGACCGACATCAGCAAGGGCGCGCAGAAGGCCGCGGAATTTCTCGCCGTCAATCCGATGGGCAAGGTGCCGGCGCTCCAGGACGGCGAGGCGACGCTGGCGGAAGCCGCCGCCATCTGCGCCTATGTCGCCGAGCGCTATCCGCAAGCGAAGCTGGCGCCGCCTTTGGGCGATCCCCTGCGCGCGAAATATCTTTATTGGCTGTTCTTCGGACCGGGCTGCGTCGAGCCCGCAATGGTGCAGATTGCCACCAAGATCGAGATGAATCCGGTTTCCGCCGGCTGGGGCGATGCGCAACGCGTCTACGACGTGCTCGATGCCGCGCTGGAAAAGGGACCGTGGATCCTTGGCGAGAATTTCTCGGCGGCCGATATCGTGATCGGATCGGGCCTGAATTTCTCGGTGCGGCTGTTCAAGATGGCGCCGACGCGCCCGTCATTTGAGCGTTATCTCGACGCCTGTGCAGGCAGACCGGCGTTTCAGCGCGCCGGCGCGCTGGTGATGGGATAGGTTGTTGTTCTGCGCATGATCTCCGCGCAAACAGCTTCCGCGGTTGCCGCAAAAAACCGGTTCCCGCTTTTTCGGATCACGCTCTATTCGCCGCTTTTCAGATTTTCCGGCTTCGGCATCGAGATGACGTTGTAGCCGGAATTGACGAAATGCGTTTCGCCGGTGACGCCGCCCGAGAGGTCCGACAGCAGGTACAGCGCCGAGCCGCCGAGTTCGTCCAGCGTGACGCCGCGGCCAAGCGGCGAGTGCTTCTGCTGAAAAGCAAACATCGCGCGCGCATCGCCGATGCCCGAACCGGCCAGGGTACGAATCGGACCCGCCGAAATCGCGTTGACGCGGATACCCCGCGGCCCAAAATCGGCGGCAAGGTATCTGACCGAGGCCTCCAGCGCGGCCTTGGCGACGCCCATCACGTTATAATTCGGCATCACCCGCGTCGAACCGCCGAAGGTCAGCGTGATCATGGCGCCGCCCGTCTCCGGCATCAGCTCCACGGCGCGCTTGGCCAGTTCGGTGAACGAAAAACAGGAGATCAGCATGGTGCGCGCGAAATTGTCGCGCGTGGTGTCGGCGTAGCGGCCCTTCAGCTCGTTCTTGTCGGAAAAGGCGATGGCGTGGACCAGAAAATCCAGCCCGCCCCATTTGGCCTTCAACTCGCTGAAGACGGAATCAACGCTTGCGAGATCCTCAACGTCGCACGGCAACACGACGTCCACCCCGAGCGAGGCGGCCAGCGGCTTGACCCGCTTGCCGAGCGCATCGCCCTGATAGGTGAAAGCAAGCTCAGCCCCCTCGTTTGCGAGCGTCTTGGCGATCCCCCACGCGATCGAATGGTCGTTGGCGACGCCCATGACCAAGCCGCGCTTGCCCTTCATCAGGTCTTGCATCGCGCTCAACGCTCCACACTCGGGGGAATAAAATCGACCTTACGCGTCCAGCCGCTTGAACACCAGCGTCGCATTGGTGCCGCCGAAGCCGAAGGAATTCGACAGCACCGTACCCAGCTTGACGTTATCGATGCGCTTGCGAACGATCGGCATGTCGGCGAACACCGGATCGAGTTCGGTGATATGGGCGCTCTCGCAGATGAAACCGTTGTTCATCATCAGAAGCGAATAGATCGCTTCCTGCACGCCGGTCGCGCCGAGCGAATGACCGGTCAGCGCCTTGGTCGCCGAAATCGGCGGACACTTCTCGCCGGTCCCGAACACTTTGCGGATTGCCTCGATCTCCGGCGGGTCGCCCGCCGGCGTCGAGGTGGCGTGGGGATTGATGTAGTCGATCTTGGTGTTGACCGTGGACATCGCCATCCGCATGCAGCGCTCGGCGCCCTCGCCCGAAGGCGCGACCATGTCGTAGCCGTCCGATGTCGCGCCATAGCCGACGATTTCACCGTAGATTTTCGCGCCGCGCGCCTTGGCGTGCTCGAGTTCTTCCAGCACCACCACGCCGGCGCCGCCGGCGATGACGAAGCCGTCGCGGCTGATGTCATAGGGCCGCGAGGCGGTCGCGGGCGTGTCATTGTATTTCGACGACATCGCGCCCATCGCATCGAACAGCACCGACAGGCTCCAGTCGAGCTCCTCGCAGCCGCCGGCAAAGATCACGTCCTGCTTGCCGATCTGAATGGTCTCGTAGGCGTTGCCGATGCAGTGATTGGACGTCGCGCAGGCCGACGAGATCGAATAGTTCACGCCCTTGATCTTGAACCAGGTCGCGAGCGTTGCGGACGCGGTTGACGACATCGCCTTCGGCACCGCGAACGGACCGACCCGCTTCGGGCCCTTGGTGCGCGTGATATCGGCGGCTTCCACGATCGTGCGCGCCGAAGGACCGCCCGAACCCATGATGATGCCGGTGCGAATATTGGAGACTTCCGACGGATCGAGGCCCGCGTCCTGAATCGCCTGCTCCATGGCGACATGATTCCAGGCGGCCCCCTCGGCCAGGAAACGCATCGCGCGCCGATCGATCACGCCGGCCGGATCGAGCGTTGGCGCGCCCTGAACCTGCGAGCGGAAACCCATCTCGGCGTATTTTTCAGCGCGCGAGATTCCGGACCTGGCCTCGTGGAGGCTCGAAAGCACTTCCTGGGTGTTGTTTCCGATGGATGAGACGATGCCCATCCCCGTGATGACAACCCGCCTCATGACCGCCTCACCCTATCGTTATCTTTGTCTGTGGCCAAACCACTCAAAGGTCGGCTCGACCCAGTGAAAAGTTCACGCTGCCGCCGGCGAGGCCGCGTCCTGCTTGAACAGCCCGACCTTCAGATCCTTGGCGCGATAGATAATCTCGCCATCCATGGAAAGCCAGCCGTCCGCGATCCCGAGCACGAGCTTCGAGCGCATCACCCGTTTTATGTCGATGTTGTACACAACCTTGCGAACGTTCGGCAGCACCTGGCCGGCCAGTTTCAATTCGCCCAGGCCCAGAGCCCGGCCGCGGCCTTCGCCGCCGATCCAGCCGAGATAAAAGCCGACCATCTGCCACATCGCATCCAGACCGAGGCATCCGGGCATGACCGGATCGTTCTTGAAATGGCAGCCAAAGAACCAAAGGTCCGGCTTGACGTCGAGTTCAGCGCGGATCAGGCCCTTGCCATATTCTCCGCCGGTCTCGGCGATTTCGCTGATGCGATCGAACATCAGCATCGGAGGCAGCGGCAATTGGGCGTTCCCGGGGCCAAACATCTCGCCGCGGGCGCATGCCAGCAAATCCTCATATTCATAGCCGTTGCGCCGATTCAGCATGGTGCCTGCCCTGTCAAAAATCCCGATGAAGCATTTTAGGCGAAACCAACCCGCTTGGTGTGGGAATCGGTGCCTGTTGTGCGGATGGCCCTCAAACTCCGCAAGGCCGGGAAACCCTGCGGCAGTCGACATTTACCGATGCCAATCCGGCCGTTGACCGAAGTTGGCGCTCTCTATCACAGGGCTTGCAGGCGGCAAAGCGCGCAACCGAGGCAAATAGCCGCTTACCGCTTTTCGAGGGCCTAACCTTTGAAGCGTCCTAGTTGCGAAAAACTTGCATCTACCGCCGTTCGTCCCTATAATCGATTGAGATATTGAGGTTGTTTGCAGAGTCTGGCGTGGCAATGAGCGACAACGTTAGCAGTTTGAACGACGAATCGGCGGGTTCCGAGCCCGGGGCGCCGGGCCGGGAGCCCGCGTTGACCGGCTGTCCCTGGCACGACGTCAATGAGATGTTGCAGGCTGCGGGCCTCCGGCCAACCCGTCAGCGGATGGCGCTTGGCTGGCTCTTGTTCGGCAAGGGCGCGCGCCATCTCACCGCTGAAATGCTCTACGAGGAAGCGACGCTGGCAAAGGTTCCGGTATCGCTCGCCACCGTCTACAACACGCTCAACCAGTTGACCGACGCCGGTCTCCTGCGCCAGGTCAGCGTCGACGGCACCAAAACCTATTTCGATACCAACGTGTCGGCGCACCATCACTTCTATCTCGAGAACAACCACGAACTGGTCGATATCGAAGACCCGCATCTGGTGCTGCAAAAGATGCCCGAAGTACCCGAAGGCTACGAGATTGCGCGGGTCGACATGGTGGTCCGTCTGCGCAAGAAGCGCTGAAGTCCGCCTTAGCAAACTATTGATTGTCGTTCCGGGGCGCGCGTGAAACGAGCGAACTATGGTACGCAATTGCGCACCTGAGAACCTCGAGATTCCGGGCTCGATGCTTTCGCATCGCCCCGGAATGACGCTGCGCGTCAATCCACCTTTTCGTCGGCGTAGACGCCCCAGAGCCGCTGCTGCTCGATCCAGCCGTCGAAGCCATTGCCCATGACGTGGCACCAGCCGGCGGCGCAGTGTCTGACCTGGGCGACGACGCCGGCTTGCAGGCGGGCGGCGATGGCGCTGGCCGCATCGGGGCGTTCGTACAACGACGCGAGGTCGTCCTTGTTCTTCATGGTGATGACGGCGGTGCGGCGGCCCGACAGCAGCGAGTGATAGACCCAGCCTTCCGCTCCTTCCGAATCGCGAACCCGGCGCCAGTTTTCGAATTCGGCCGTAATCTCCACCGGGAGTCCCGAGCGGGTATAGACCCAGGCCACATCGTTATCCTTGGTCGGGCCGGCGCGGACATTCACATGGTCTGATTTGAGGCTGACATAGCGCGGCACCGGCAGGCCGCTGGTTGTCAGCGCGGCATCCTTGGCCGCAACCGCAGCCCCCAACGGAGCACCCAGCACCAGCCAGGCCGCAAGTATCGCCAAACCGAAACGCCCCCACGCCATCAACGCGTCTCCTGCCGAGATCAGCTCAAATGCCGCGAGCTGAGAAACCCCTGTAAGACCCCAAAACCCCTGTCGCCGCCCGATAACCTTCGGCTTGAACCCAGTTCCCTCACGGGTTCTTGTCTTGGCCCGGCCTTCTGCTAGAGAGGACGGAAAGCCAGGACGAAAGACCCCGAAAACTCCCGCCAAAGCTCCGACGACGACGTCGGATACATGCGGAAACACCCGGACCACGCGGCAGCGCAGTGTCGAACACCCGGGTTAATGAGGTCTGAACAACCTCATGAGAGCAGGACATGTCGGTTAGGAAAAAGCCTCTCGTTGTCGTCACACGCAAGCTGCCGGACTCGATCGAGACCAGGATGCGCGAGCTGTTCGACGCCCGGCTCAATCTCGACGATACGCCGCTGACGCAGGATCAACTGATCGAGGCAGTCCGTACCGCAGATATCCTGGTTCCGACCGTCACCGACCATATCAGCGAAGACGTGCTCAAGCAGGCCGACAGCAAGCTGAAACTGATCGCGAATTTCGGCAACGGCGTCGACAATATCGACGTCACCGCCGCGCATACCCGCGGCATCACCGTGACCAACACGCCAAAGGTTTTGACCGAAGACACCGCCGACATGACCATGGCGCTGATCCTGGCGGTGCCGCGCCGGCTGATCGAGGGCGCCTCGGTCCTCACCGACGGCAGGAACTGGGCGGGCTGGTCGCCGACCTGGATGCTTGGCCACCGCCTCGGGGGAAAGCGGCTCGGCATCGTCGGCATGGGTCGGATTGGACAAGCGGTGGCGCGCCGCGCCCACGCCTTCGGCCTGCAAATCCATTATCACAACCGCAAGCCGGTCGCTCCGCGGATCGCCGAAGAACTCGGCGCGACCTATTGGGAAAGCCTCGACCAGATGCTGGCGCGGATGGACATCATCTCGGTGAATTGTCCGCACACGCCGGCGACGTTCCATCTGTTGTCGGCGCGGCGGCTGAAACTGATCCGCAAGGACGCCTATATCGTCAACACCGCCCGCGGCGAGGTGATCGACGAGGAAACGCTGACCAAGCTGATCGAAGGCGGCGAGATCGCCGGTGCCGGCCTCGACGTGTTCGAACACGAACCCGCGGTCAGTCCGAAACTGGTCCGGCTGGCGAAGGCCGGCAAGGTGACGCTGTTGCCGCATATGGGCTCGGCCACCATCGAAGGCCGCGTCGAGATGGGCGAGAAGGTGATCATCAACATCCGCACCTTCCTCGACAACCACAAACCGCCGGACCGCGTGCTGCCCAGCATGCTGTGACGATTGTCGTCATCCCGGTTATGGACAGCTATCTCGTCGCGAGGAGAGAAGCGACGAAGCAATCCAGAATCGTGCGAGGCAAGTCGTGATCCCCGCGTGGGTGGAAAGCATCAGCGGTGCGCGCTCAAATCGGTAATGACGAGCGTATCGCCGTTGAGCGGGTTGAGCGGATCGCGCTGGTAGCGCAGGGTTTCGAACCGCATCGCGCGGGCGTCTACCATCAACAGCCGTCCCACCAATCCCTCACCGAATCCAACGATTTCGCGGATCGCTTCCAGCGCCATCATTGAGCCGAGAATACCGGCCAGCGCGCCCATCACGCCGGCCTCCGCGCAGGCCGGCACGGTCCCGGGCGGCGGCGGTTCCGGAAACAGGCAGCGATAGGTCGGGTTGAACTCGCCATCGGCGTTCTTTTCATGCGCCCGGATCGTGGTCAGAGAGCCGTCGAACATGCCGAGCGCGGCCGTGATCAAGGGTTTGGCGGCGAGGAAGCAGGCGTCGGAAACCAGATAGCGCGTTTCGAAATTATCGGATCCATCGAGCACCAGATCGTAGCCTCCGATCAGCTCCATCGCATTGCCGGCATTCAATCGCGTGGCATGCGCTGCGAACTGGACGTGCGGATTGAGGCGGCTGATTCGTTCGGCCGCGCTATCGACTTTCAGCCCGTCGACATCGAATGTGTCGTGAATGATCTGACGCTGGAGATTGGAGAGCGACACCACGTCGTCATCCACCACCCCTAACGTGCCGACGCCCGCCGCCGCCAGATACATCAGCGCCGGCGCGCCGAGACCGCCCGCGCCGATCACCAGCACGGACGCCTCCTTCAAGGCCGTCTGGCCGGGCCCGCCGACTTCACGCAGCACGATATGGCGGGCATAGCGTTCGAGTTCTTCAGAACTCAGCATGTCGCAAACTTGTCCTTTGCTCCGGTCGTTATTGGCTGAACCACCCGGCCGTTGGTTTCGACCCAACAGATGTGCTTAATTGAGGTTTCGTCAATGGACTCGAGAACTGTCATGAGATCGATGCCGACCGCAACATTGATATTCGTGGCCGCAATCATCTCCGCCGAGGCGCAGACGACGACACCATCTCCTGCCGGCGCCAAACAGAAGCAAGCCGCCACCACGCCAGCCCGTCCCGCATTGCAATCTCCGGCCGATACCGCCAACGCGATGGGACAGAACGAGCGCCTGGCGATCCAGTCCGACCTTGCCTGGGTCGGACAATATAACGGCGCCATATCCGGCGACGTCAGCGAGCGGATGGTCGAGGCGATCAAGGAATATCAGAAGGCAGGCGGCGGCAAGCCGACCGGCGTGCTCAATCCGAAGGAGCGCAGCGTACTGGCCGAGACCGGGCGGCGGCGGCGGGAAAATGCCGGATGGAAGATCGTGACCGACGCGCCGACTGGCGCGCAGCTTGGCATTCCGACCAGACTGGTGCCGCAGCAGACCTCCGAAGCCAACGGCACCAAATGGAGTTCGCCGACCGGCACGATCCAGGTGCTGCTGACGCGCCGCAAGGAAGCAAATCCAGCCACGGCCAAACTCGCCGAGCGCGAGAAAAAGGAGCCCGCGGGACGCACCGTCGACTACACCGTGGTCAAGCCGGAGTTCTTCGTGCTTTCAGGTTTGCAAGGCCTGAAGAAGTTCTACGTGCGCGGCACCTTCAAGGGCGACGAAGTCCGCATCCTCACCATTCTCTACGATCAGGCGACCGAGAACACGGTCGAGCCGGTGGTGATCGCGATGTCGAGCGCGTTCAACCCGTTCCCGGTCTCGACCGCGCCGCCGCCGCGCAAGACCGTCGAATATGGCACCGGCGTGGTGGTGACCGAGGACGGCGCGATCGTGACCGACCGCCAGATCACCGACGAATGCCTCGCGATCACGATTTCCTCCGTTTGGCAACGCCGACCGCGTTGCCGAGGACAAAGGACATGATCTGGCGCTGTTGCACCTCTACGGCACGCGCGGACTGAAGCCGCTCGATCTGGTCTCCGATTCCGCCGACAGAGCGAGTGTCGAATTGACCGGCATTTCCGACCCGCAGAGGCAGGCCGGCGGCCATATCGCAAGCACGGTCAAGGCGGCAACGACGCCGGTGGTGGGTGGCGGTGATCTGGCGCTTTCGCCGACGCCCGTGGTCGGCTTTTCCGGCGCGGCGGCGCGCGATGACGGCGGCAAATTCACCGGCATTGCGCTGCTGAAATCGGCGCTCGTCGCGGGACCGTCGAATGCCGCGGCCCAGGCGGTGTTGGTGCCGGCCGACGCCGTGCGCGAGTTCCTCAAAGCCAATGGCGTGAATGCGACCGGCGGATCGGGCGACGCCAAGGCCGCCGTGGTCCGGGTGATCTGCGTAAGAAAGTAGCCCTGTGATTTTAAAGTGACCTTGTCATTTTAACGTCACCGTCCTGTCACATCCGTATTGATCCGGGATAGCCGGACACTTTAGCATCGGCCATCGTTGAAAAGATTGCTGATTCGGACCGCCGCGATCCTTGCAACGACCTCGGATCGGGCCGGCACGTCCTGAGCGAGAATGGCTCGACGTCGCAGGTTGCGACGACCCTCAGTTGGCGTACCCGCCCATCCCCGCAAGACGCAAAGGATTCCGCCATTATGCACACGATCGTCCTGGCGACCCAAAAGGGCGGCTGCGGCAAGAGCACGCTTGCCATTGGCCTGGCGTTTGCGGCCATGCAGGCGGGACACACCGTCCGCCTGGTCGAAACCGATTCCCAAGGGACCCTTTCGAACTGGCAGCGTCGCCGCGCCGGCGCCGAGCCGATGGTCGAGCCCGTCTATTTGGCCGGCAACCTCGAGCAACGGCTGCAATCGCTCGGCGACAGCGGCGTGACCCTGACGATCATCGACACCGCCGGCGGCCTCAGCGCCGCAACGACCGCGGCCATTCGCTACTCCGACCTATGCCTGATCCCGACACGTCCGAGCGTCGCCGATATCGAAGCGGCCGTATCGACCGTGCAGACCGCGCGCGCCTGGAACACGCCCTTTGCTTTCGTCCTCAACCAGACGCCGATCCGGGGTCAGCGCATCGCCAATGCCGCCAACACACTTGGCGGCGATGGGGCGCTCGACCTTACCCACGTTCTCGCTCAGCCCTTCGTCGTGATGCGTAACGACCATCAGGATGCGTTGAGCGCGGGCCTCGCCGTCGGTGAATATGCCCCGCAAGGCAAATCGGCGGATGAAGTTCGCAGCCTCTGGCAATGGGTCGAGGCGAAGCTGAACGCCCGCACGACCGAACGCCCGGCGGTCGGCGACAGGCCGGCCTCGTCCCGCAACGCATCTTCGATATTTTTGCAGGCGCCAGCGGATGCAGCTCCGCTGGTTTCCTGGAGTGGCCTGTAGCCAAGACTTTCACTTCTGACATTTCGGACACCAGAAGGTCGAGCGCCCGTTCTGGACGAAGCGGCGAACGATGCCGCCGCAGCCTTTGCTTTGGCACTTCTCGCCCTCGCGGTCGTAGACCTGAAACGAGTGCTGGAAATAGCCGAGTTCGCCGGAGGTCTGACGGTGATCGCGAAGCGACGAGCCGCCGGCCTTGATGGCCTGATTGAGCACGGCATGGATCGCCTCCACCAGGCGTCGTGCGTGATCGGTGGTCTCGCCCTTTTTGGTCGCAAGCGTCGCAGCCAATCTTCGGGGCGACAGATGCGCACGAAACAGCGCCTCGCAGACATAGATGTTGCCGAGGCCTGCGACCACGCGCTGGTCAAGCAGCGCGGCCTTCAGGCTGGTTTTCTTGTTGGCGCATGAGCGCGCCAGCATGTCGGCATCGAATTCATTGCCGAGCGGCTCGGGACCGAGGTCCTTCAACAGAGGCTCCTCCTCGACCGCCCGGCGTCCAATGATCTTCATGTAACCAAACCGGCGCGGATCATTGAACACAATCGCCGCGCCCGACGACATGTGAAAAACCACGTGATCGTGCGCGCGGTCTTCGGCTCGCGGATGGTGAAACTGGCCCGGTATATGGCCATGATCGTCGTTAACGACGCGGAACGACCCGGACATGCCGAGATGCATCAAGAGCACGTCGCCGGAGGAAAGGTCGGCCATCAGATATTTGGCGCGCCGGCCCAACCCTGTCACGGTTTGACCCTCCAGCCGCGCGATAAAATCCTTTTGGAACGGAAACCGCAGGTCCTTGCGCCGGACCTCGGCCTTCACGATTTTGGCACCTTCCATGGCCGGTTGCAGGCCGCGGCGAACGGTCTCGACTTCAGGTAATTCAGGCATTCCGCATTCACCTTGAAAGATTCACGTGATAGCGCCATTACGGCGGGGGCGCTATTGTCCGGGAGTGGAGAAAGTCGTGATGAGCCAACCGGACGAAACCACGCATTTCGGCTTCAGGGACGTTCCCCTGGGCGACAAGCAGACGCTGGTCAATGACGTCTTTCACAGCGTGGCAAGCCGCTACGACCTGATGAACGATCTGATGTCGGTCGGCCTGCACCGGGTCTGGAAAGACCTGATGATCAATGCGCTCAATCCGCCGCGCTCCGACACTCCGTTTTCCCTGCTCGACGTCGCCGGCGGCACCGGCGATATCGCTTTCCGTGCTGCGGCGGCTTCCGGCACAGGCTTCAAGGCCACCGTCTGCGACATCAATTCCGACATGCTGGCGGTTGGCCGCGAACGGGCGGCGGCGCGCCATCTCGATGACCGCGTCTCGTTTGTCGAAGGCAATGCGGAAGAGCTTGCGTTCGCGGATACGACCTTTGACGCCTACACGATCGCCTTCGGCATCCGTAACGTGCCGCGGATCGATCGCGCACTTGCCGAGGCGTTCCGCGTGCTTCGGCCGGGCAGCCGGTTCCTCTGTCTTGAATTTTCGAGCGTCGACGTGCCCGGCCTCGACTGGATCTACGATCTGTTTTCGTTCAAGGTGATTCCGCCGCTCGGCCGCGCCGTAACCGGCGATGCCGAGTCCTACCAATATCTCGTGGAATCGATCCGCCAATTTCCCAGGCCCGGCACGTTCGCCGAGATGATTAGCCACGCCGGTTTTTCCCGCGTGAACTGGCAGAGCTTTTCCGGCGGCATCGTGGCGTTGCATTCGGGCTGGCGTCTGTGATTTCAGCATTGGTTCACATCGCGCGGCTCGCCCGCGCCGCGTTCGTGTTTGCGCGCGAAGGCGTGTTCGGATCGGTCGATCCCTCGCTGGTGCCGCCGCCCGGACAATTGGCCTTGCGGCTCGCTCGCATCCTGGAACGGTCCGGCGCCAAGTCAGGGCCACGGCTATCGCGGGCGCTGACCCGGCTCGGACCCGCTTATCTCAAGCTTGGGCAATTCCTCGCCACCCGTCCCGACGTCGTCGGCGTCGTGCTGGCGCGCGACCTCGAAAGCCTGCAGGACCGTTTGCCGCCGTTTGCGCAAAGCGAGGCCGAGACCGTGATCGCGACGTCGCTCGAACGCCCCATTACCCAGGCATTTGCGAGCCTTGGCCCGCCGGTCGCCGCCGCCTCGATCGCACAGGTGCATCGCGGCGAGGTCGAATACAACGGAATCCGGCGCGCCGTTGCGGTGAAAGTGCTCCGGCCCGACGTCGCCTCGCGTTTCCGCCGCGATCTCACCGATTTCTTCTTTGTCGCGCATCAGGCCGAAATCTATTCGGCGGAAGCGCGCCGGCTGCGGCTGGTCGAAGTCATCAATACGATGTCGCGCTCGGTGACGATGGAAATGGACTTGCGCCTGGAAGCGGCGGCGATGTCGGAGATGGCGGAAAACACCCGCGACGATCCCGACTTCCGCGTGCCGACGGTCGACTGGGATCGCACCGCCCACAACGTCCTGACCATGGAGTGGATCGATGGCATTGCGCTGTCCGATCATGCCAGGCTCGAGCAATCCAAAGTCGACCTTGCGGATCTGGGCCGCAAGGTGATCCAGAGCTTTCTGCGCCACGCGCTGCGCGACGGCTTTTTCCACGCCGATATGCACCCGGGTAATCTGTTCCTCGATGATGCCGGCCGGCTTGTCGCCGTGGACTTCGGGATCATGGGTCGGCTGGGACCGAAGGAGCGGCGCTTTCTGGCTGAAATTCTTCTCGGCTTCATCACCCGCGACTACCGGCGCGTTGCCGAGGTGCATTTCGAGGCCGGCTACGTGCCGTCGCATCATTCCGTCGACAATTTCGCGCAAGCAATCCGCGCCATCGGTGAGCCGATCCACAACCGCACCGCCGAGGAAATTTCGATGGCGAGGCTGTTGACCTTGCTGCTCGAGGTCACCGGCCTGTTCGACATGCGCACCCGGCCCGAATTGATCCTGCTGCAAAAGACCATGGTGGTGGTGGAAGGGGTCGCGCGCGGCTTCGACCCCAAGCTCGACATCTGGAAAGTCGCCGATCCCGTGGTCCGCGAATGGATCGAGCGAAACCTCGGCCCGATCGGGCGCATCCAGGGCGCCATGGCAGGTGCCGGAGAACTGGGACGGGTCGCCGCAAGCCTGCCGTCGCTGGCTAGTCGCGCCGTGACCGTGCTGGAGCAGCTGGAAACCATGACGCGGGAAGGGCTGACGCTGTCGGACGAGACCATTGCGGCGATGGGACGGACCGAGGGCCGCAAGAGCCGGTGGCGGGCGCTGGCGCTCTGGATCATCGCGCTCACGTTCATCGGAATCCTGTTTGCGGTCCGGCAATTGTGATTGCATTGAAATCATTATTTTGATATCATTGCTATCAAAATTCCCGGGAGACGGCGGTGGCGAGCCTGACCATTCGAAAACTCGACGATGCGGTTCGCGACGCCTTGCGGCTGCGGGCCGCACGCAGCGGCCGTTCGGTCGAGGACGAGGTTCGGGTGATCCTGCGCGAGACGGCGCTGGAGGGCGCCTCCGCCGCGCCAGCGACCACCTTCCGCGAACCGTTGGCCGGCATTGCATCCTTACCTCGCAAAGACGGCGGCCTTGCGCGCGTGACCCTGATCATCGGCGGCGGGATCGCAGCCTATAAGGCGCTCGACCTTATCCGCCGGCTGAAGGAACGGCATATCCACGTTCGCTGCGTCCTGACCCGGGCCGCGCAGCAATTTGTCACCCCGCTCACGGCCAGCGCGCTGTCGAACGAACGCTGCTACACGGATCTGTTCGATCCCGGGAGCGAGTTCGACGCCGGCCATATCCGCCTGGCGCGCGAGGCCGACCTGATCGTGGTGGCGCCCGCCACCGCCGACCTGATGGCCAAGATGGCGCATGGCAGCGCCGACGACCTCGCCAGCGCGATCCTGCTCGCCTCGAACGCGCCGATCCTGATCGCGCCGGCCATGAATCCGCTGATGTGGAATAACGCCGCGACCCGGCGCAACCTCGCAACACTGCAACGCGACGGCGTTTCGATGATCGGTCCCAACGCCGGCGAGATGGCCGAGGCCGGCGAAGCCGGGGTAGGCCGGATGGCGGAGCCGCTGGAAATCGCCACTGCGGCTGAGCGGCTGTTGCGTCCGCCGCAGCCCAAACCGCTGGCCGGCAGGCGCGTCCTGATCACCGCGGGACCGACGCATGAACCGATCGACCCCGTGCGCTATATCGCCAACCGTTCTTCGGGCAAGCAGGGCTTTGCGATCGCGGCTGCCGCGCAAGCCGCCGGTGCCGACGTCACCCTGATTTCAGGCCCGGTCGATCTCGACGATCCGCCCGGCGTCAGGGTGATGGCGGTTGAATTGGCGCGCGACATGCTGCAACGGGTAGAGGCGACCCTGCCGGTGGATATCGCGATCTTCGCCGCAGCGGTTGCCGACTGGCGCGTTGCCCACGAGGGCGCGCAAAAATTGAAAAAGACGGGAACAGGCATGCCGCCGCTTCAGCTGGTAGAAAATCCGGATATTCTGGCGACGATCTCACACCGGAAAGACGGGCGGCCGCCGCTGGTCATCGGATTCGCCGCCGAGACCGAACACCTGATCGAGAACGCCAAGGCAAAACTCGCCCGCAAAGGCTGTGACTGGATTGTCGCCAACGACGTCTCGCCGGCCACAGGCGTGATGGGGGGCGATCGCAATACGGTCCATTTGCTGACACGCCGTGGCGACAACATTGAGGTCGATTCCTGGCCGGTCATGACCAAGGAACAGGTTGCCAGTGAATTGATCGCACGCGTCGCGAAAACCGTGAGCCAGGCATCGTGAGCAGCAACGTCAAACTCGAAGTATTGCAGCTACCGAACGGCGCGGGCCTGGCTTTGCCGGCCTATCAGAGCGCGCTCGCCGCCGGCCTCGACCTGCTGGCCGCGATTCCCGAAGACGCGCCGGTCGTGCTGGCGCCGGGGAAATATGCGCTGGTTCCCACCGGGCTTTCGATCGCGTTGCCGCCGGGTTACGAGGCGCAGGTGCGGCCGCGCTCCGGCCTTGCCGCCAAGCACGGCGTGACCGTGCTCAACGCGCCGGGCACGGTGGATGCGGATTATCGCGGCGAAATCGGCGTGCCCCTGATCAATCATGGCGAGGTGCCGTTCACGATCCGGCGCGGCGAGCGCATCGCGCAAATGGTGATTGCGTCCGTGGTGCAGGCGGAACTCGTCCCGGTGACGACGCTTTCTCCCACCGCCCGCGGCAGCGGCGGTTTTGGGTCGACCGGGCGCTAATCCGTAAAAGACCGCCCGCCTTTTCTTAAAAAAATCACGCGAGCGCTAATTAATCCCGCATTTTTTGGCGGCAGGATTCACGTTCACGGTCTGGACTCTTACCCCTCGAGTCGCGTTGGCGATATTGTCGCTTGATTCGCGCACGGTAGGGGATTCGCCGGGCCTGAATTCGTGCGGATTGGGGTAAATCATGTCAGGCGTGATCGCGGCGTTGCGCCGGACCTTGCTGTCGTGCACCTCACTGGCACGCGGCGGGCGGGCAGCCATGGGAACTTTCGTTGGCGCGTCCGGGCTTGACCTGGCTCGGCCGGCGCATGCGGCTGACTTGTCGTTTCTGCATACGATCCTGGGCATGAACCATCAGGAGTTCGCGGCGCTGACGACGGCTTTGTCGTTGCTCGGCTTTTCGGTCGTCGCCGCCATCCTGTTGATGCGAACGCGGCTGCGCGCGGCCCGGAACGAGGCTGGCTTACGCAGCGACATCCAGCGGCTCCAGAGCGAATCCGATCGCTATCGCGCGCTGCTATTCGCCGAACCCCAGGTCCTGATTGCGTGGCCCGCGGGCGAAGACCGGCCGGAGATCAGCGGCGATGTCGCTTCTCTCACCTCCCAGGAGCAGCCCTCGCGCGTGCTGGCGTTTGGGACCTGGTTACCGCCCGCGCCCGCGCAGCAAATGGATCGCGCGATCGATACCTTGCGTGAGAGCGGCGAGGGATTTCTGCTCAATCTGACCGCATCGAACGGCCACGCCGTCGAGGTGCTCGGCCGCGCGATTGGCGGTCAGGCCATTGTGCGGATTCGCGAACTTTCCGGCGTGCGGCGCGAACTGGCCGAGACCAACCTGAAGCACTCTACGCTATTGCAAGAGACCGAGATGCTGCGCGGCTTCGCCCGGGCCGCTCCCTGGCCGATCTGGGCCAAGCGCGCCGATGGCAGTCTGCAATACGCCAACAGCGCCTATGCCAAAGCGGCGGAGGCTTCCAGCATTGAGGAGGCCATCGGGCATAACCTGCAACTGCTCGACAGCAGCGATCGCGCCGACATGGACCGCGCGTTGCAGCAAACGTCCTCCTTCGCCGCACGGCTGCCTATCGTGGTCGGGGGCGAGCGTCGCTTCCATGACGTGCAGGCGCTTACCATCGGCGGCAGCAGTGTGGGCATGGCCATCGACGCTTCAGAAGCCAACGCGCTGAGCGAAGCGCTGGTGCGGATGGCGGACGCCCATCGCCGCACGCTCGATCAGCTCTCGTCGGGCGTCGCCGTGTTCGACGGCCGCAGGCGGCTTGCGTTCTATAACGATTCCTATCGCCGGCTCTGGGACCTCGACCGCACCTTCCTCGACAGCAATCCGGACGATTCAAGCGTGCTCGACCGGCTTCGCGCGGCGCGCAAACTGCCGGAGCAGCCGGATTTCCGGGCATGGAAAGCCAAGCTGCACGAGGCCTACCGGGCCGTCGAGGCGGAAAAAGACACCTGGTATCTGCCGGACGGCCGGGCGCTCAGCGTCGTCACCACGCCCAATCCGGAAGGCGGCGTCACCTATCTGTTCGACGATGTCACCGAAAGCCTGGATCTCGCCCGGCGCTATGACGGCCTGATCCGGGTCCAGCGCGAAACATTGGATAATCTCGCCGAAGCCGTCGCCGTGTTCGGCAGCAACGGCCGGGCGCAACTGTTCAATCCGGCCTTCGCCAGCATGTGGAGGCTTTCGGCGGAGGCGCTCGGCGAACAACCCCATATCGACACCGTCGAGACCTGGTGCAGACCGCTGTTCGACGACGCCGCGATCTGGCGCGTGCTCCGCGAGGCGATTACCCGGATCGACAACCGCGTCGCGGTGCCGCTCAAGCTTGAGCGCAAGGACGGCAGTGTGCTTGACTGCATGACCATGCCGCTACCCGATGGCGCCACCATGCTGACATTCCAGGACATCACCGCGACCGAGAATGTCGAGCGGGCGCTGCGCGAACGCAACGAAGCATTGGAGATGGCCGACCAGATGAAGGTCGATTTCGTCCACCACGTCTCCTACGAATTGCGCTCGCCGCTGACCACCATTATCGGGTTTGCGCACTTGCTGAACGATCCGACGACGGGGCCGCTGGTGCCCAAGCAAGCCGAGTACCTCAATTACATCACCACCTCGACCAATTCGCTGTTCGCCCTCATCAACAATATTCTCGATCTTGCCAGCATCGACGCCGGCGCGATGACGCTCGAAATCGGCCCGGTCGATATTCGTAAAGCCATCGACAACGCGGCGGAGGGAATCCAGGACCGGCTGGCCCGCGACCATATCGAACTCAAGATCGACGCCGATCCGAACATCGGGACCTTTGTCGCCGACGGCGGTCGCGTGGTGCAGGTACTCTACAATCTGCTCGCCAATGCCGTCGGCTTTTCGCCAAAGGACTCCACGATCACGCTCAGCGCCAGGCGCACCGACCACCACGTGACTTTTGCCGTGACCGATCGCGGCCCCGGCATTTCGCCCGAGGTCAAGGACAAGGTCTTCGACTGGTTCGAAAGCCATTCCAACGGATCGCAGCACCGCGGCGCGGGGCTTGGCCTGCCATTGGTGAAATCCTTTGTTGAACTGCACGGCGGCCGGGTGCGCGTCGACTCGATCATCGACAGGGGCACGACCGTCACCTGCGACTTCCCGCTCGACCAGGCGGCGCATCGCAACGCCGCGGAATGACCAGCCCTTCGACATTCTCGCTGGCGCTGGCGAACGAGGCCGCAACCGCCAACTTGATGGCCGACCTTGCGCTGCTGATCGGCGCCGGCGACGTCATTGCGCTGTCCGGCGACCTCGGCGCCGGCAAGACCGCAGCCGCGCGCGCCCTGATCCGTTATCTGGCCGGCGATCCCGACATCGAGGTCCCGAGCCCTACTTTTACATTGGCGCAGAGCTACGACCTCGCCCCATTTCCTCTTGTTCACGCCGATCTCTACCGCATCAACGATGCCACCGAGTTGGAGGAGATCGGCCTGTCGCCCTTGCCGGAGGGCGTCGTGGTGCTGATCGAATGGCCGGAGCGCGCGCCTTCCGCATTGCCGCCGGACCGGATCGAGATCGCGTTCAGCCATCGCCCGGCGCTGGGATCGACCGCGCGCGCGGCCGAGATTACCGGCCATGGCAAGGCCGCGGCCCAGGTCGCTCGCCTGGAGACGCTGCGGCAATTCCTTCACGGAGCCGGTTTCATCGACGCGAGACGCCAGCGCATGGCGGGTGATGCTTCGACGCGTTCTTACGCGCGGCTGTTTCGGGGCGATGACGCCGTCATCCTGATGAATTCACCACGACGGCCCGATGGACCGGCGATCTATTACGGAAAATCCTATAGCGCCGCCGTGCATCTGGCCGAAGACGTCAAGCCGTTTGTCGCCATCGCCAATGGTCTGCGCGAGCATGGCATTTCCGCGCCGGCTATAAACTACGCCGACCTCGACGCCGGTTTCCTGATCACGGAGGATTTCGGCGTTGAAGGCTTTATCGAGGGGGATCCCCCGCGCCCGATCCCGGATCGTTACGAAGCCGCCGTCGACATGCTCGCGGCGCTGCACTGGAAGAAACTGCCGGACGTTCTGCCCTTGGCGCCGCAAATCGCCTATTCGATCCCGCTGTTCGACGTCGACGCAATGATGGTCGAAATCGGATTGATGCTCGAATGGTACCTGCCGGATCGCGGCGCCGCGCCGCCAAGCACCGCACGCGATGAATTCGTGACGCAATGGCGCGGTCTGCTCGGCAACACCGCGGCGATGCCCAGGACCTGGGTGCTGCGGGATTTTCATTCGCCGAACTTGATCTGGCTCGACGGGCGATCGGGGACCGCGAAGGTCGGCGTGATCGACTTCCAGGACGCGGTGCTGGGGCCGGCCGCTTACGACCTTGTCTCGCTGCTACAAGATGCGCGAATCGATGTTCCGGAACAGCTCGAACTGACGCTGCTGACAAGGTACATCAAGGCCCGGCACGCGACCGACAATACCTTCGATCCGGCCGGTTTCGCCGAGAGCTACGCCATCATGTCGGCGCAGCGGAACACGCGGCTGCTCGGCACTTTCGCCCGGCTCAACCGGCGCGACGGCAAGCCGCAATATTTGCGCCATCAGCCCCGGATCTGGACCTATCTGACGCGTTCGCTGGCGCACCCGGTATTGTCCGGCCTCCGCGGCTGGTACGAGGCGCAAGTACCTCCTCCCAAAGCGTAATTCGCCGCAACTCCAGATTTACCGGATATTAGCCATCACCCGTCTATTCTGCCGGGTGCCCCTGCTTTGGAAACATGATGGCCTTCATGTTGACGGCCGGGGTGCGCAACAGCGGAGTGCTGACGGTGACAGAGCGACGCAGAGGTGATCGTGTCGTGTTCGAGCGTGGATTTGGCGCGCACATGATGGGCATCGACGGCACGTGGCGGCGCGATTGCACCATGGAAGACGTTTCCGAGACCGGAGCGAAGCTGACGATCGAGGGCTCGGTCGAAGGACTGCACCTGAAGGAATTCTTTTTGCTGCTGTCGTCGACGGGGCTTGCCTATCGCCGCTGCGAACTCGCCTGGGTGAACGGCGACCAGATCGGCGTCAATTTTCTCAAGACCGGCGACAAGAAGAAAAAGGCGCGCAGGCCTGCCGAAGCCTAGAGCTCTAGCGTCGTCTTACCCCCGTCATATCGGGCGAATATGGCGGTCGGCTAACACGACACGGCCCGAATCGCCGTGGTATGATTCGGTAAATTGTTGCTGGCGGAATCCGCCAGAGTCCTGGAATTTGAGAAATGCCCGTCAAACCCGACAAAGCCATGATCCTCGCCGCCGGTCTCGGCCTAAGGATGCGCCCTCTGACGGATCGGATGCCGAAGCCGCTGGTGTCCGTGGCGGGCCGCCCGCTGCTCGATCACGTACTCGATAAGCTCGGCGATGCCGGCGTGAGCGAGGCGATCGTCAACGTTCATTATCTGCCGGACCAGATCATCGAGCATGTCGGGGCACGCAAGCATCCCCGCGTGATCATTTCGGATGAACGCGATCAGGTGCTCGGCACCGGTGGTGGCGTCGTCAAGGCGCTGCCGCTGCTCGGCAACGCGCCGTTCTATCATCTCAATGCCGATACGTTGTGGATCGACGGCGTGCGGCCCAATCTCGCGCGGCTTGCCGAAGCCTTCGATCCCGCGCGCATGGACATCCTGCTTCTGATGGCGCCGACCGCCGGCAGCACCGGATATGAAGGCAACGGCGACTATGCGATGCTGCCTGACGGCGCACTGCGCAGGCGCAAGGAGCATCAGGTGGTTCCGTTCGTCTATGCCGGGGTTGCGATCATCTCGCCCGCGGTATTTTCGGGCGCGCCGAGCGGCGAATTTTCGCTGACCAAGATGTTCGATGCCGCCAACGAGCAGGAGCGGTTGTTTGGCTTGCGGCTCGACGGCACCTGGATGCATGTCGGCACGCCGGATGCGATCGGCGCCGCCGAAGAGGCGTTCCTCGAAAGCGTGGCGTAAGGCGCTTCGCTTTTACCGGATCGGCGGATTCGCGCCCCAAATAGGCCCATGCCATGATGCAACCTGATCTTCGAATCAGGCAGCCCATGCGCGTCTTCAACGTTCCCTCCTCCGTGCCATTCCTGCGCAGCGTTGTCGCGGCGCTGATCGACGGCCGGCTGATCCGGGGCTTTGCGGCACGCACGCAGCCGGAACGCTTGACCGACGCGACACTCTATCTTCCGACCCGGCGCGCCGGGCGGCTGGTGCGGGAAATCTTTCTGGAAGAGCTCCGCACGCAGGCTGTGCTGCTGCCTCGCATCGTCGCCTTGGGCGACATCGACGAAGACGAACTGGCTTTTGCCGAGGAAGAGGATTCCCATGGTGGCGCCGCCACGCTGGAACTGCCACCAAAGCTTGGCGAACTGGAGCGCCGCCTGACGCTCGCGAGGCTGGTGGCGGCATGGGCTAAGAAGCCCGATGTCGCCTCGCTCGTTGTCGGCGGCCCGGCCTCGACGCTGGCGCTGGCCGGCGACCTTGCGCGGCTGATGGACGACATGGTGACGCGTGGCGTCGGATGGAGCGCGCTGGACGGGCTCGTGCCCGAGGCACTCGACGAGTACTGGCAACATACGCTCAAATTTTTGCAGATCGCACGCGAGACCTGGCCCGGATATCTCGCCGAAATCGGCAAGATGGAGCCGGCGGCGCGGCGCGATCTCCTGATCGATGCCGAAGCCAACCGCCTCGCCGCTCATCATGCCGGCCCGGTGATCGCGGCGGGTTCGACCGGATCGATGCCGGCGACCGCAAAATTCCTGCACGTGATCGCACAACTGCCGCAGGGCGCGGTCATTCTGCCGGGGCTCGACACCGATCTCGACGAAAGCTCGTGGCAAAGCATCGGCGGGATGCGGAACGACGAAGGCCGCTTCACCGAACATCCCGTGGCGAGCCATCCGCAATTCGCCATGCATGCCCTGCTTGAGCGCTTCGGCATCGGCCGCGGCGATGTCGAGATCCTCCAATCGCCCGCAATTGCCGGTCGCGACGTGCTGCTGTCGGAAGCGATGCGTCCATCCAATGCGACGGCGCAATGGCATGACCGCCTGGCACGGCCGGAAATCGCCGCGCATATCGCCAGCGGCATAAAAAATCTGGCCGTGATCGAAGCGCCCAATCCGGAAATGGAGGCGCTTTCGATCGCAATCGCGATGCGCGAGGCCGCTCATTTGCAGAAATCGGCGGCACTGGTGACGCCGGACCGCGCGCTGGCGCGGCGGGTGATGGCCGCGCTGGAACGCTGGAATCTCGACTACGACGATTCTGGCGGCGATGCGCTGATCGAGACTTCTGCCGGAATCTTTGCACGGCTGGTGGCGGAATCCGCCGCAAACGGCCTGCAACCGCCGACGCTGCTCGCGTTGCTCAAACATCCACTGTGTCGGCTCGGCGGCGCACTCAACGCGCACAGTGCTGCGATCGAGGCGCTCGAACTGGCGTTGCTGCGGGGGACGCGACCGCAAGGAGGCACCAAGGGTCTGGCGCTGGATTTTGCACGGTTTCGCGGCGAGCTCGCCAAGCTTCACAAAATGGAGACGTCTTCGCTGCATCGATCGGAGAAGCGGGCACGGCTTGAGGATTCCGTGCTCGATCGCGTGCGCGAACTGATCGACGCCTTGCAGGCGGCGTTGGCGCCGATCGAAAGTCTCTCCTCGACGCGGCCGTACGATTTCGCAGAAATTGCCGCGCGGCATCGCGAGGCGCTGATCGCCCTGTCGGCGGACGCCGACGGGATCGCCGTGGCTTTCGAGGGTCAGGCGGGCCTTGCGCTTGCCTCCGCCTTCGACGACCTGCTCGCCGAGCAGACGCAAAGCGGCCTGTTGGTGGCGCTGCCCGATTATCCCGAAGTGTTCCAGACCGCGTTCGCCGATCGCGCGGTACGACGGCCGGAACGGCCGGGTGCTTCGCTGCACATCTACGGCCCGCTGGAATCGCGATTGATCCAGGTTGACCGGATCATCGCCGGCGGATTGATCGAAGGCGTGTGGCCGCCGACGCCGCGCACCGACCCCTGGCTGAGCCGGCCGATGCGGCACGAGCTCGGGCTCGATCTGCCGGAGCGGCGCATCGGGCTGTCCGCTCACGACTTCGCGCAATTGCTGGGCGCTGGAGACGTAATTCTCAGCCACTCGGCCAAGGCCGGCGGCGCGCCGGCGGTCGCTTCGCGCTTCTTGCACCGCCTGGAGGCGGTCGCCGGAGAGGCGCGCTGGGAGACAGCCAAGAAAGCCGGCGAACAATATGCCCACTTTGCGATGGCGCTCGACGCCCCCGACGAGGTGAGACCCATCCAGCAGCCCGCGCCTACGCCGCCGCGCGCTGCACGGCCGCTGGGATTATCGGTCACCGCGATCGAGGACTGGCTGCGCGATCCCTACACCATCTACGCCCGGTATATCCTCAAGCTCGAGGCGCTCGATCCCGTCGACATGCCGCTCTCGGCGGCCGATCGCGGCTCGGCGATCCACGATGCCCTCGGTGACTTCACCAGGAACTTCGCCAGGGATTTGCCTGCCGATCCCATGGGCGTTCTGCGCGAGATCGGTCAAAAGTATTTCGCGCCGCTGATGGAGCAGCCGGAGGCACGTGCGTTATGGTGGCCACGCTATCAGCGCATTATCCGATGGTTTTCCGAATGGGAGGCGGCGCGGCGCGGCGATATCGCGACCATCGAAGCCGAGATCCGCGGCGAAATCCCGATTCATCTCGACGACGGGCGGACGTTCTATCTTTCCGCACGCGCCGACCGCATCGAGCGCCGCGCCGACGGCAGGTTCGTCATCCTCGACTACAAGACCGGATCGCCGCCGACCGGCAAACAAGTACGGATGGGATTGTCGCCGCAACTGACGCTGGAAGCCGCGATCCTGCGCCAGGGCGGCTTCGACGGCATCGATGCAGGCTCGTCCGTCGACGAACTGGCTTATGTGCGCATCAGCGGCAACAATCCGCCTGGCGAGCACACGGCGCTGAAACTGCGGCTCAAGAACGAGCCGCCGCAGCCGCCCGATGAGGCCGCCGACTACGCGCGCGCCCAGCTCGAGACGCTGATTCGCAAATTCGAGAGCGAGACCGAGCCATATCGTTCGCTGAATCTGCCGATGTGGACCAACCGCTACGGCAGCTACGACGACCTGGCGCGGATCAAGGAATGGTCGGCAGCCGGCGGCCTGGGGCTTCCCGAATGGTGAAGGCAGCCCGCATCATCCCCCCCGCGGTCCGCGACAAGCAGGCCAGCGCATCGAACCCCGCTGCGTCGGCGTTCGTGTCGGCGAACGCCGGCTCCGGCAAGACCCATGTGCTGGTGCAGCGCGTGATCCGGCTGCTGCTGTCGGGCGTTGCGCCGGAAAAGATCCTCTGCATCACCTTCACCAAGGCGGCAGCCGCCAACATGGCGGAGCGCGTGTTCACGACGCTTGGCCACTGGGTGACGCTCGACAATGACGCGCTCGATGAGGCCATCCGCGACGCCGGCGTCCCCAATCCCACCGGGAAGCTGCGCAAGGTCGCGCGCGAATTGTTTGCGAGGGCGCTGGAAACGCCGGGCGGGCTCAAGGTGCAGACCATTCACGCGCTGTGCACCCGGCTTTTGCAGCAATTCCCGTTCGAAGCCAACGTGCCGGCGCGCTTCGCCGTGCTCGACGATCGCGACCAGACCGACATGATGGAGCGCGCCAACCTCAAAGTCTTTCTGAAGGCTTCGAATGCGCCCGATAGCGTGCTTGGTCGCGCGCTACAGACCGCGATGGCGAACGCCGCCGACGTCACGTTCAAGGACGTCGTTCGCGAGGCCTGTCTGTCCCGCGATCATTTCATGGCCTGGGCCGACTCCGCCGGCAGTGCGGAGGCAGCGGTAGCGCAGATGTCGGCCGTGCTCGGCGTGAGCATCGGCGACACAATCGAGAACGTCGAAGGCGAGATCGTCGATGGTCCCTATCTGCCGCGCACGCGCTGGCTGGAGATCGCGGACGCGCTTGGTGCCGGCAGCAAGCAGGACCAGAATCAAGCCGAACAACTGCGTGCCTCGCTGGCCTTCATTGGCACGGCGCAGGTAGACGAATATCTCTGTGTCTTTCTCACTGATAAAATGGAGCCGCGCGCAGCCGTCCTGACCAAAGCCTTCATCCGCGATAATCCATCAGTCGCCCGCCTGTTCGATAACGAAATCCTGCGCATCGGCCCGCTGATCGAAAAACGGCGCGCGGTGATTACCCGCGACCGCACCTCCGCGCTGCTGCATATCGCGATTGCGGCGGCGGCAAACTACCGGCGCGAAAAGCAGGAACGCGGCCTGCTCGACTATGACGATCTGATCGACAAGACGCTTTTGATGCTGGACAAGGTTTCCGCCGGCTGGGTGCATTACAAGCTCGACCGTGGCGTCGATCACGTGCTGATCGACGAGGCGCAGGATACCAGCCCGCGGCAGTGGGACATTGTCGAGCACATCATTTCCGAATTTGCCGCCGGCCATGGTGCGCGCGACGGCGTCACGCGCACCATGTTTGCGGTCGGCGACGAGAAGCAATCGATCTTCTCGTTCCAGGGCGCGGCGCCCCGCGAATTCGCCGAACGCCGGTCGCGTTTCAGCTCGCGCTTCAAGGCGGCCGGACTCGACTTCGAATCGATCTCCTTTACCTACTCGTTCCGCTCCGGCGCCGGCGTGCTGCGCGCGGTTGAGCGCGCGTTCGCCTCGCCCGGGGTCTACAGGAGCATCACCACCGACCAGGACGGCATGCCGCCGCATCTGGCGCTCGAGGATGCCGGACCCAGCCTGATCGAACTGTGGCCGCTGGCGGAAGCCGACGATCGCAACGACATCGAGGGCTGGCGCGCGCCGTTCGACGGCGTGTCGGTGACGAGCCCGGAGGTGAAGCTTTCAAGACGCATCCAGGCCGAAATCAAGCGTCTGATCACAAGCGGTACCCTGACCGGCCCCAAAGGCGCCCGCCGCCGGCTCACCTATGGCGACGTGCTGGTGCTGGTCCGCCGCCGCGGCAACGTGTTCGACGCGGTCATTCAGTCGCTCAAACATGCGAGCATCCCGGTTGCCGGTGCCGACCGGCTGAAATTGACCGAACACATCGCCATCATCGACTTGATGAATCTCGCCGATGCGTTGCTGCTGCCGCAGGATGACCTGGCGCTCGCGGTCGCGCTGAAAAGCCCGCTGTTCGGGCTCGATGAAGACGACCTGTTTACGCTTGCCTGGGACCGCAAGGGCTCGCTGCGCGAGGCGCTGTCACAGCAGGCTGGGGCAAATCCAGAATTTCGGGATGCGCTCGGGCGGCTGGAGGAATGCGAACGCCGTTTCAGGCAAGAAACACCGTTTACATTCTACGCCTGGCTGTTGGGCGGCGATGGCGGAAGGCAGCGCATGCTGCGGCGGCTCGGTCATGAAGCCAACGACGCGCTCGACGAATTTCTCGAACTCGCACTGAACTACGAACGCAAGGCGCCCGCTTCGCTGCAAGGGTTCATGGCGTGGCTGCGCTCGGCCGATACCGAAGTAAAGCGCGATATGGAAATCTCGCGCGACGAGGTCCGCGTCATGACCGTGCATGGCGCCAAGGGTCTCGAAGCCGCGGTCGTCATCATGGTCGACACCACGTCGTCGCCCTCGGATACACAGAGATTGCGGCTGATCCACCTGCCCCGCGGCAATGGCGGCGAGGTGACGGTTTGGGCGGGCAGGAAGGCCGACGATCCCCCGCCCGTCGCGGCCGCAAGACAGGCAATGCTCGACGATACCGAGGACGAGTATCGCCGGCTGCTGTACGTGGCGATGACGCGCGCCGCCGACCGGCTGATCGTCGCCGGCATCAAGCCCGGCAACTCGAAAAACCTGCGCCAGTTCTGCTGGTACGATCTGGCAGACAAAGGCCTTGCCGCCTCCGGCCTGCACGAGGAAATCATCGAAACGGACGACGGCAAGGTCAAACGCTACACGCGGCCTGAAGACGGCGCAGAAGCAGGCATCGCCGTTGTGGATGCAACAAGCGTTCAACGCCCGTTGCCGGCATGGCTGCGAACGCCGCTGCCGGCACACGCGGCAAGCTCCGATCTTTTACGGCCATCCGACGCCAGCGACGACCAGGCGCGGCGAGTCAAATCCAGCGAATTGGTCGGGCAGCGGACGCGCGCTCTGAGACGCGGCACGCTGGTGCATCGGTTGTTGCAATCGCTGCCCGACGTTGCCGCCGATCGGCGGCGCGACATCGCGCTGAATTTTCTTCGCCGCAATGCCGGCGGCTGGGCCGATCACGAGCGGGAGGCGCTCGCGGCAAAAGTACTTGGGCTGATCGGCGATGTCAGGTTTGCGGCCGTTTTCGGCGAGGGAAGCCGGGCCGAGGTGCCGATGGTCGGCCGGCTGACGCGGCCGGACGGCGCGCCGGTCCTGATCTCCGGGCAGATCGACCGTCTGGTGGTGACCGAGGACCAGATTCTGGTTGTCGATTTCAAGACCAATCAGACCCCGCCCCTCACGGCCGCCCAAGCGCCAGCCGCCTATATCCGCCAGCTCGCACTTTATCGTGCGATTCTCGCACGGCTTTATCCCCAGCGCGATATCCGGACCGCCCTGCTCTGGACCGAAACGCCTGAATTCATGGAGATTTCGGCTTCCGCGCTGGACGCCGAACTGGCATCCATTGCCAATGGAGCGTCAAAGCTTGACCCGGCAAGGTCGCGTTCATAGTTTGGACCCATGATCCCGGCGGCGATTCCTTCGCCGCATTCGTCCCGAACTAAACGAGGTATTCAGATGTCCGTTGGTAAGGTTTCCGACACCGATTTCGAAGCCGAAGTGCTCAAGGCGCAAGGCCCGGTCGTGGTCGATTTCTGGGCTGAATGGTGTGGCCCGTGTCGAATGATCGCACCAGCGCTCGACGAGATTGCCGGCGCGATGGGCGACAAGGTCAAGATCGTCAAGCTGAACGTCGATGAGAGCCCGAAGACGGCGTCGAAATACGGCGTGATGTCGATCCCGACGCTGATGATTTTCAAAGGCGGTGAGATGGCGTCCCGTCAGGTCGGCGCCGCGCCGAAGGCGAAGCTTCAGCAGTGGATCACTGCTGCGGTTTGATCTTCGCAAAACCAGATGAGTTTTGACGGCCGGCGAAAGCCGGCCGTTTTGCTAGAGCATGATCCGGAAAAGTGTGAAGCGGTTTTCCGAAAAGATCATGCTCAATCGAACAACTAAAGCGCGATGACAATTCAACCAAATCTCATCGCGCTTTAGCTCGGCAGCGTGCCGTTCGCCGAAAGCACGTGGCCGGCGAGATACAGCGATCCCGTGATCAGGATCCGCGGCGGCACTTCATAGGCCAGTTGCGCGACCGTTCGCAGCGCAGCTTCGACGCTGGCCGCATTTTCCACGCGCATACCGAGCGAACGCGCAGCGTCCATCAAACGATCCGGCGGCATGGCACCGTCCCGATCCGGGATCGTGACCGAGATGATATGGCGGGTGAGACCAGCGAAATTGGCGAGAAAGCCGCCAGCATCCTTGTTCGCCATCATGCCGACGATGAGGACCAGCGGACGCGATACCCGTTCCTCGAGGTCGCCCAGGGCAGCCGCGGCAACACGGCCGCCTTCAGCATTGTGACCGCCGTCGAGCCAGATTTCCCCGCCCGCCGGCCCTTGATCCACCAGCGGGCCAGAGCCGAGCCGCTGCATCCTTGCCGGCCATTCCGCATTCACAACGCCGGCCTCGAAGGCGGAAGGCTCGATCTTGAAGACATCGAGCGCGCGCAAGGTCGCAACCGCCAGACCCGCATTGTCGAATTGATGGCGGCCGAACAGTTTTGGCGCCGCCAGATCCAGCAAGCCGCGTTCGTCCTGATAGACCAGTCGCCCGCGCTCGACGCTGACATGCCACTCCTGGCCCGCGCGATGGAGCGGCGCGCGCAAGCGTCTTGCGCTGCTCTCGATCGCATCGAGCGCCTCAGGCTCCTGCGCAGCGCAGATCACCGGAACACCGCGCTTGATGATTCCCGCCTTTTCGGTCGCGATCGATTGCAGCGAAGGGCCGAGAAATTCGGTGTGATCGATACCAACTGATGAAATCACGCTGGCCGCTGAGGTCTCGATCACATTGGTCGCATCCAGCCTTCCGCCAAGGCCGACCTCAAGCAAGACGGCGTCGGCCGGATGCCGCGCAAACAGATCGAAGGCCGCCGCGGTTTCCATCTCAAAAAGGGTAATCGGCTCGCCTGCATTGGCGCTTTCACAGCGCTCGAAGGCGGCGCCCAACTCCGCGTCATCGACAAGCACGCCGCCGCCGCCGCGACCGAGCCGATAGCATTCGTTCAGCCTTACCAGGTAGGGCGAAGTAAAGGCGTGGACCCGATAACCCGCGGCCTCCAGAATCGCGCGCAAGTACGCGACGGTTGAACCCTTGCCGTTGGTACCGGCGACATGAATGACCGGCGGCAGTTTGCGTTCGGGATGATCGAGTTTTTGCAGCAGCCGTTGCATCCGCTCCAGACCGAGGTCGATGCGTTTGGGATGCAGCCGGGACAGCCGGGCAATCAGATCGCCGTGCGGCACAGGGGAAAAGCCGCTCACGCTAGTGCCCACTTTCCGAAGTTCGTCTGACACCTCAGCACCCACCTTTCACGAACTTCGGAAAGTTCTGGGCACTAGCAGACTCAAAATTATAGTGCCGCTTTCTATTTGACGTTCCTGGGTCGAATTCACCACTTGCGGTTCAGGAACGTCAAATAGGCGGCGCTACAGGCGCGGCCGGCACCATCTCCGAGGCCGGAGGAATCGTGACCGGCGCTGCAATTGGCGCAATCGGTTTGGTTGCGCTTTCCGGCGCCGGCGATTTGGTCAACAGACGGCAGAGCCGCGCCAGCGTTGGGCGCAGTTCGTGGCGGTGAACGACCATGTCGACCATGCCGTGGTCTTTGAGATATTCGGCGCGCTGGAACCCGTCGGGGAGTTTTTCGCGAATGGTTTGTTCGATCACACGCGCGCCGGCAAAGCCGATCAAGGCGCCCGGCTCAGCGATCTGCACGTCGCCGAG
Organism: uncultured Alphaproteobacteria bacterium; assembly: GCA_963748805.1. Lineage (GTDB taxonomy): Bacteria > Pseudomonadota > Alphaproteobacteria > Rhizobiales > Xanthobacteraceae > Bradyrhizobium. The sequence continues at coordinate 115,886 of CAVVLH010000002.1, forward strand.
CATCGCATAGGACGCGGTGACCCCGCCGGTGGTCGGATTGGTGAGCACGACGATATAGGGCAGTTTCGCCTCACGCAGCATTTGCACCGCGACCGTGGTCCGCGGCATCTGCATCAGCGACAGAATGCCTTCCTGCATGCGGGCGCCGCCGGACGCCGCGAACACGATGAACGGCGATTTCTTTTCGACAGCGAGCTCAAGGCCGCGCACGATGGCCTCTCCAGCCGCCATGCCGAGCGAGCCGCCCATGAAATCGAAATCCTGCACTGCGACCACGACGGCAGCCCCCTCGAGCTTGCCGTAGCCGACCTTGACGGCATCGTTGAGCCCGGTCCGGGCGCGCGCATCCCTGACGCGATCGACATATTTGCGCTCGTCGCGGAATTTCAGCGGATCGGCCTGCACGTTAGGCAGCGCCACATCGAACCAGGTCTCGTTGTCGAAGATCGACTTCAGGCGCGCCACCGCGCCCATCCGCATGTGATAGTTCGAGTCCGGTATGACGAACTGATTGGCCTCGACGTCCTTGTAGAACACGAGTTGCCCGGAGTCCGGACACTTGATCCACAAATTCTCCGGCGTCTCGCGGCGCAGAATGTTGCAAATCTTCGGCCGGACGACGTTGGTGAGCCAATTCATTTCGTGCTCCGAATGCGTTAACGCGTGTAATTATATATGGCCTCGCCCGGAATGCCCGGCAAGGCGCGCGTCATGCAACCATTCACCAAATACCCGCCTATTTCGCTCAGCGAATACCAGCCGCCAGCGCGGTTGTCAGTTCGACCACGGCGCCAACGGTTCTGGCCGTCGCTGCACCGTTCGCATCGAGGCTGCCGCGCAAGGCGTCCACCAGCGCCGAGCCGACCACGGCGCCATCGGCCTTGGCCGCAATCGCGGCGGCTGCCTCCGGCGTACGGATGCCGAAGCCGACGCAGACCGGTAACGCCGTGTGCCGTTTGATGCGCGCGACGGCTTCGCCGACCGCGCCTGCGTCGGCGCTGGCGCTGCCGGTAATGCCGGTGACCGAGACGTAATAGACAAAGCCGGAGGTATTGGCGAGCACGGCCGGCAGGCGCTTGTCGTCGGTCGTGGGCGTTGCAAGCCGGATGAAGTTCAACCCCGCCTTCATCGCCGGCACGCACAATTCAGAGTCTTCTTCGGGCGGCAGATCGACGACGATCAAACCGTCGACGCCGGCGGACTTGGCATCGCTAAGGAACCTGTCGACGCCGTAGATATAGATCGGGTTGTAATAACCCATCAGCACCAGCGGCGTCGTGTCGTCGTCTTTGCGAAAGTCGCGCACCAAACCGAGCGTCTTCTTCAAGGTCATGCCGGCTTTGAGCGCGCGCAGGCCCGCTGCCTGAATCGCAGGGCCATCCGCCATCGGATCGGTAAAGGGCATACCAATCTCAATGACATCAGCGCCCGCCTTCGGCAGCGCCTTGATGATCGCCAGCGAGGTTGCGGGATCGGGATCGCCCGCCATCAGGAAGGTGACGAACGCCGAGCGGCCTTGTTTCTTCAGTTGCGCGAACCGCGCGTCGATGCGGGTGGTCATGTTGCGGCAAACACTGTGCTACACCTCTCCCCGGTGGGGAGAGGTCGGATCGCGTCAGCGAGCCGGGTGAGGGGGGTGGATAAGTTCAGGGCAAAAGCACGGGCACTACGCACTTCGCAAACCAGTGCTGAAGCGCGGCTTTGGCAGGCCTTGCGTAATCGCAGGCTGGCACGCTGGAAGTTCCGCCGCCAACATTCGATCGACCGGTATGTCGTCGATTTCGTGACGTTAGATGGAAAATTGATCGTCGAAGTCGACGGAGTCACACATTCCCATCCATCGGAAGTTAAACGAGATAAAGCCCGATCGGCCGTGCTTGAAGCTTGCGGATTCCATATTGTCCGCGTGTCGAACATCGACGTGTACGACAATCTCGAGGGCGTCCTCGAAATGATCGAATCATCACTTCGATTCGAATGAACCAAGAGCCCCCTCACCCGGCTGCTGCGCAGCCGACCTCTCCCCAACGGGGAGAGGTGAAAAGCGATGCGGGTGGTCACTGCTGCTGCCCCCGCAGGATGTCGCCAACTTGCGGCACGTCCTTGTCGCCCCGGCCGGAGAGATTGATCACCATCAGATGATCTTTCGGCCGGTTGGGCGCGAGCTCCAAGACCTTGGCGATGGCGTGCGCGGGTTCGAGCGCCGGAATGATGCCTTCGAGCCGCGACAATAGCTGAAACGCGGCCAGCGCCTCGTCGTCGGTCGCCGACAAATACTGGACCCGGCCGATTTCATGGAGCCAGGAATGCTCCGGCCCGATGCCCGGGTAATCCAGCCCGGCCGAGATCGAATGCGCGTCCTGGATCTGGCCATCGTCGTCCATCAAGAGATACGTCCGATTGCCGTGCAACACGCCGGGACGTCCGCCGGCAATGGATGCGGCATGCAACTGGGTCAGGCCGTGGCCGGCGGCCTCGACACCAAAGATTTCGACCGAGGGATCGTCGAGGAACGGGTGGAACAGGCCCATGGCGTTGGAGCCGCCCCCGATGCAGGCCACCAGCGAATCCGGCAAGCGGCCTTCCGCTTCCTGCATCTGCGCGCGGGTCTCGCTGCCGATCACAGACTGGAAGTCGCGCACCATCATCGGATAGGGATGCGGTCCGGCCACCGTGCCGATGCAGTAAAAGGTGTTGTGGACGTTGGTGACCCAGTCGCGCAGCGCTTCGTTCATCGCATCCTTCAGCGTGCGCGTCCCCGATTGCACCGGGATCACCTTGGCGCCCAGCATCTCCATGCGAATGACATTGGGCTGCTGCCGCTCGACGTCGACCGCGCCCATATAGACCAGGCATTCGAGCCCGAAGCGCGCGCACAGCGTTGCGGTCGCGACGCCATGCTGGCCGGCGCCGGTCTCGGCGATGATGCGCTTCTTGCCCATGCGCCGCGCCACCATGATCTGGCCGAGCACATTGTTGACCTTGTGGGAGCCGGTGTGATTGAGCTCCTCGCGCTTGAAATAGATTTTCGCGCCGCCGAGATGCTCGGTGAGCCGTTCGGCAAAATAAAGCGGCGACGGACGGCCGACATAGTTCTTTAAGTAACCAGTCATTTCCGCATGGAATGCCGGATCGGCCTTGGCCTCGGCATAGGCTTTTTCAAGATCGAGGATCAGCGGCATCAGGGTTTCGGCGACAAAACGACCGCCGAAAATGCCGAAATGCCCGTTCTCGTCGGGACCGCTTCGGAAGGAATTAGGGATAGGCCTGTTCATCGAACCATCAGCTCTTCGGTTGCGCGCGCCGCGCGGATAAAATCGCGGATCATGTCAGGGTCCTTGATGCCGGAAGCGCGTTCCACGCCGGAGGAGACATCGACCCCGCCGGCCCGCGTGACGCGGACGGCTTCCACGACATTGCCGGCGTGAAGGCCGCCCGAAACCATGAACGGCAGTTTGAGGTCCAGATTCTCCAGCACATGCCAGTCGAACACCGCGCCCAAACCGCCCGGCCGCGTCGCTTCGCGGGGCGCGCGGGCATCAAACAGAATGCGATCGGCTACCTCGGCATAGCCAGGCAAGCCTGCGAGATCGGCCGAGGTTTCGACAGGAATTGCCTTCATCACCGGCAGGCCGAATTGGCGCTTGATGTCGCGCAACCGTGCCGCGGTCTCACGGCCATGCAACTGCAACAGATCGGGCCGCAGCGACTCGACGATGCCGGCGAGCGTCGCATCGTCGGCATCGACCGTGAGCGCCACTTTCAGCGCTCGGCGTTTGACGGCGAGGCCAAGTTCACGCGCAACCTCAAAGGTGAGATGTCGCGGCGACGGCGGAAAAAACACGAACCCCACCATGTCCGCAGCCTCGTCCAGCGCGACGTCAAGCGTCTCGCGCGTGGACAGGCCGCAAATCTTGACGATCAAGGACATCGCTCTCAAAGGCTATGGTTAAGACGGCCGCAAGGCCCCGGAAGGGCATTTGACGCGGGTTCTACAACGTCGCGCCGTGCTTGTCTTGCCGATATCCGACCTGCGGAACGGTAGCTGGCGGGACGGCATCCCGCTGCCGGGATAGCACGTTCGCCTGCCAATCCGCCAGTTGCGCCCTTAAGCTACGCGCATCCGCCTCATGCTGCCGCGCGGCCCGCCGCCAACGGCGCTGACCGAACCAGGTCGCGGAACCACCCGCCACGACCCCCAGAATGGCCACCGCAATGATGACGACGAAGAGCGGCAGGGTAACCCCGAGCGCAGGATCGTTCGAATTAAACGGATCGAAGGAGACCGTGACCGCGTGACGATTGGCCACCGCAAAAACCACGAAGATCACCGCCAGCGGGATCCATATAACCGCGTTGAGAAACTTGCGCATGATCCTCTTTCGCTGCGTTCAAGGAGAACGGGATCAGCTTTAGGTTCCGGCGTCCGTTCCCCCGCTTTCGCGGTTCAGCCGTTCGCGCATTTCCTTGCCGGTCTTGAAAAACGGCACGCTCTTCTGATCGACCGGCACATGCGCCCCGGTGCGCGGATTGCGCCCGGCACGGGCCGGACGATGCTTGACCGAGAAGGCGCCAAAACCGCGCAACTCGACCCGGTCGCCACGCGCCAAGGCTGCAACGATCTCATCGAGAATTGCGTTCACAATGTTCTCGACATCCCGCTGATAGAGGTGCGGGTTGTGCTCGGCGATGCGTTGAACGAGTTCGGATTTGATCATCGAGACGGGGACCCGGGAACATACGGATATGCATTTCCGTGAAAATGCCTTGAACTGTCAAGACGCTAAATGAAATTTGGCGCGCGCGAAATCACGTGACAAATGACTGGTGCCGTATTGTGACAGCGCCCGCACCCTGCAACCGCAGTGCGAAAAAGGCTTTATGCGGCTCAATTCGCCCCTGCCGGGTGCCATAGCGCGAGCATGCCCTCAAGACCGAGGCGGTCGGCGGCCTGGGCCATGCCGGTCTGCTCGATTTGCCGCGCAACGGCGCTCAGACCGAGCGCATCTAACGTGATGGCGGCCGCCGTGCGCAGGAATGTGAGGTCGCCGAAGCGCGGCGTGAGCTTGTAGTCGCGTACCGGCAGATCGGCCTTGATGCCTTTTTGCGCGACGAGCCAGGCGACCGCGGTTTTCTCGTCGCCCAGCTGATCGATCAGCTTGAGTTCAACCGCCTGACGGCCGGTGAATACGCGACCGTCCGCAACTTTTTCGAGCAGCGCGTCGTCCATGCCCCGCCGTTCTTTCACGAGGCCGCGGAACCAGGCGTAGGAATCCTTCACCAGCGAATCAAGTGCCGCACGCGCTTCGGGGCTGGTCGGCTCAAAGCCGTTCGGCGCAGCCTTCAGCGGCGAGGATTTCACTTCCTCGACCTTGACGCCGACGGTCTTCAGCAATTCGGAAAAGTTCGGAAACTGAAACAGCACGCCGATCGAACCCACCAGCGAGCTCTGCTGGGCGATGATGTAATCGGAGGCAATCGCGGTGATGTAGCCGCCCGAAGCCGCCAGGCCCTCGACCACCACGACCAGCGGCTTCTTGGCCTTCAGCCGCACCAGCGCGTCATAAAGCTGCTCGGAGCCGGCCGTGGTGCCGCCGGGCGAATTGATATGCACGATGACGGCGGAAGCCTGCGATTTCTCCAGACGCTCCAGCGCCTCGACCCGTTCCTGATCGCTGCGGATCAGGCCTTCGATATTGATGCGCGCGATCGAGCCTGCCGTAGTCAGCCCGGTCCGGCCGCCGGGCGCAATCACAGCAACCGCGATGATCGCCGCAATCGCAATCAATGCCGCGGCCACGCGCCAGAACGTCAGCTTGCGCCGTATCCTGCGGCGATCGACGATGACATCGGAGTCCAGCGACATCGAAATTCTCCCGAAAAGCAGCCTTGGGCAGGGTATGCCGTCTTCGCTTCATATCCTTAAAAATCCCGCGCCCTGATTACATCAATTGCCGCGCAATTTGAAGAAAACAAGACGTGTGTTTCCTGCTCCCCCTTGTGGGAGAGGGGAAACAAGCAAACAAAAAAGGCCCCGGTCGAAACCGGGGCCCGTTGTTCTCGGCTAAAAGCCGAAAAGCTTATTTGTCGGTCCGCTGCTTGAGCGCGGTGCCGAGAATGTCGCCGAGCGTCGCGCCCGAATCGGAGGAGCCATATTGCGCGATGGCTTCCTTTTCTTCAGCGACTTCGAGCGCCTTGATCGAGACCTGTACCTTGCGGGCCTTCTTGTCGAACTGGATCACCCGCGCATCGACCTTTTCGCCGACGGCGAAACGTTCGGCGCGCTGATCGTTGCGGTCACGGGCAAGCTCGGAGCGCTTGATGAAGGTGGTGAAGTCGGTGCCGACGATCTTCACGTCGATGCCGCCTTCCTTCACGTCAAGCACTTCGCAGGTCACGACCGCGCCCTTCTTGACGTCGCCCGGCTCGGCGAACGGATCGCCCTCGAGCTGCTTGACGCCGAGCGAGATGCGCTCCTTTTCGACATCGACGTCGAGCACCACGGCCTTGACCATGTCGCCCTTCTTGAAGTTGTCGATCACCTGCTCGCCGGGCTGCTTCCAGTCGAGGTCGGACAGATGGACCATGCCGTCGACGTCGCCTTCGAGCCCCAGGAACAGGCCGAACTCGGTCTTGTTCTTGACCTCGCCTTCGACCGTGGAGCCGACCGGGAATTTCTCGACGAAGACTTCCCAGGGATTGCGCATGGTCTGCTTGAGACCAAGCGAAATGCGGCGCTTGACCGAATCGACTTCGAGAACCTGCACTTCGACTTCCTGCGAGGTCGAAACGATCTTGCCGGGATGCATGTTCTTCTTGGTCCACGACATTTCCGAGACGTGAATCAGGCCTTCGATGCCCGGCTCGAGCTCCACGAACGCACCGTAGTCGGTGATGTTGGTGACGCGGCCATGGAAGCGCGCATTGAGCGGATACTTCGCCTCGATGCCCTGCCACGGATCGTCGAGCAGTTGCTTCATGCCAAGCGAGATGCGGTGGGTCTCGTGGTTGATCTTGATGATCTTGACCTTCACCGTCTGACCGATGGTCAACACCTCGGTCGGATGGTTGACGCGACGCCACGCGATATCGGTGACGTGCAACAGGCCGTCGATGCCGCCGAGGTCGACGAACGCACCGTAATCGGTGATGTTCTTGACGACACCGTCGATCACTTGACCCTCTTCGAGGTTCTGCACCAGCTCCTGGCGCTGCTCGGCGCGGGTCTCTTCCAGAACCGTACGGCGCGACACCACGATGTTGCCGCGGCGGCGATCCATCTTGAGGATCTGGAACGGCTGCGAATTGTTCATCAGCGGAGCGACATCGCGGATCGGGCGGATATCGACCTGCGAGCGCGGCAGGAAGGCAACAGCGCCGTCGAGATCGACGGTGAAGCCGCCCTTGACCTGGTTGAAGATGACGCCATGGACCTTCTCGTTGTTGTTGAAGGCCTTCTCGAGCTTGCCCCAGCTCTCCTCGCGGCGCGCCTTGTCGCGCGACAGCACGGCTTCGCCGAGTGCGTTCTCGATCCGGTCGAGGAACACCTCGACTTCATCGCCGACCTTCAGGTCGCTTTCGCGGCCGGGCCCGGCGAATTCACGCAGCGCCACGCGGCCTTCGGTTTTCAGGCCGACATCGATGACGGCCATGTCTTTCTCGATCGCAACCACCTTGCCCTTGATGACGGAGCTTTCCTGAAGGTTGCCGCCGGCGAAGGACTCATCGAGCATCGCGGCGAAATCGTCGCGGGTGGGACTATAGGAACTAGCAGTCGAAGCCATTTGTTCTCCAGATGCGGGGATTGCCGGCCGTCTCGGGTTCAAGGGCGCATCGGACGCAAAGGGTCAGGGTTCCGCAAACTCTGACGACCGCCCCGCAACAGGTTGCGAGAGCGGGCCGGCTGTTGGCCTTGCACGTTCGATACGTTGATTTGGTCCGGGAACGGATGATCTCGAATATTCTTTCCGAGATATCGACTTCCAAAGCTTAAGGAGCGGGCTTTCCTCCAATGACGGCTGAGGCTCAAACCTCACGCCGGCCCGCTCGGACGGCCTCGATAATGTCGATGGCGGCCCGGACGCCGCCTTCTATATCCAAATGGGAGTTATCGAGCAAGTAAGCATCTTCGGCCGGCTTTAAAGGCGCAACGGCGCGGTTCCGGTCGCGTTCGTCGCGGGCCAGGATATCGGCCAGGATCGCCGCCTCATCGGCCGCCTCTCCCCTCGCCTGCGCCTCCAGGGTCCTGCGGCGGGCCCGCACCTCAGGCTCGGCCACGACGAAGATTTTGACGTCAGCATCAGGGCAAATCACGGTCCCGATATCCCGGCCGTCCAGTACCGCCCCCGGCGGTTGAGCGGCAAACTGCCGCTGAAAATTCAACAGCACCTCACGCACTTCCGGGTAGGCCGAGACCACGGAAGCGGCTGTGCCGACCTGATGCGATTTCAGCGCCGGATTGTCGAAGGTTCGGGGATCCAGCCCCCGCGCCGCGCCGACGGCGGCGGCCTCATCGCTCAGGTCGGCGCCTCGGCTGATCAGCGCATAGGCGACGGCGCGGTAGATCGCGCCGGTATCGAGATGACGGTAGCCATAATACGCGGCCAGGCGCTTGGCGAGCGTGCCCTTGCCCGAGGCCGCGGGTCCGTCGATGGCGATAATCATGAAAGATCAGCCCCAAGGCCACGCATCATCGGGATGAAGTCCGGAAAGCTGGTGGCGATAAAGGCGGTATCGTCGACCTTGACCGGCTCGTCGGAGGCAAGCCCCATCACCAGCGCCGACATCGCGATCCGGTGGTCCATATGGGTCGCGACCAGGCCGCCGCCGGGCACATGGCCCTTGCCCTCGACGATCAGGTCGTCGCCCGATATCTCGACCTTGACGCCGTTGACGCGCAGCATGTCGGCGGTGGCCTCCAGGCGGTCGGATTCCTTGACACGTAGTTCGCTCAAACCCCGCATGATGGTGGTGCCTTCGGCAAAGCTCGCCGCCACCGCCAGCACCAGATATTCGTCAATCATCGAGGGCGCGCGTTCCGGCGGAACTTCGACGCCCTTCAACTTCGAGCCGCGCACACGCAATTCCGCCATCGGCTCGCCGGCATCGGTACGCACATCACGCTCCTCGATCGAGCCGCCCATCTCGCGCAGCGTCTTGAACAGCCCCGTACGCAGCGGATTGGTCATGACGTCGGAGAAAATCAGATCCGAGCCTTCGACGATCAGCGCCGCCACGATCGGAAAGGCGGCCGAGGACGGATCGGCGGGCACCACCACCTTTTCGCCGTGCAGCTCGGGCTGACCGGACAGCACGATCTTGCCGCCATGCGCCCCCTCCGGGGTCGAGACGATCTGCGCACCGAAATGCCGCAGCATCAGTTCGGTGTGGTCGCGGCTGGCTTCGTTTTCGATCACCGTGGTCACGCCCGGCGCGGCCAGGCCCGCCAGCAGAACCGCGGATTTGATCTGGGCGGAGGCCACCGGCGTCCGGTAGAGGATCGGCAGGGGATCGCGCGCACCGCTCAGGCTCAACGGCAGCCGGCCACCCTGGCCACCGCTGGCAACCCGCGCGCCCATCAATTCGAGAGGATCGAGGATCCGCCGCATCGGCCTTGAACGCAGCGAGGCGTCGCCATCGAACACCGCCGTGATGGGGCAGCCGGCGACAGCGCCCATCACCAGGCGGCATCCGGTGCCGGAATTGCCGAAATCGAGCGCTTGTTCCGGCTCCGCAAAGCCCGTGACACCCACGCCTGAGACCTTCCAGGCAAAGTCGCCGGTGCGCTCGACCTTTGCGCCCAAAGCCCGCATCGATTTGGCGGTATTGAGGACATCTTCACCCTCCAGAAGGCCGGTTATCCGGGTCTCGCCGACCGCCAGCGCGCCCAAAATCAGGGCCCGGTGCGAGATCGACTTGTCGCCGGGAACGCGGACCCGCCCGGTCAGAGGCCCGCTGCTGCGGGCCTGAAGGGGGGTTTTATGATCGGCAGCGCGATCCGAATGGGTCAAGATTGTGTCCTTGGGAGCGGTGGATTCCGGCATTGGTATCGCGATCGCCGCGGGCCCTCAACACCAAGGCAAATCCAAAACCGTACTGGAATCCTGTATTTGGTCGGGTCCCTGCGGTTTTGACATAGCTGGGCGAGCCGAATGCGACAGGGTGCGGATATCAAGTGCGGCCGCCTTCTAGCACTGGCCGGCGTGCCCCGTCACGTCCGGCGCCACCTGACGCAAAGCACTATTGACAGCGGCGTACCAACTAGCCAAGTGAAGCACCGATTTTCCAAAGCTTCCCAGGATTCCACACGTGGCCAAATCCGATCTCGGAACCAAACGCATTTGCCCGACGACGGGTAAGAAATTTTACGACCTCAACAAGAGCCCGGTGATCTCGCCCTACACGGGCGAGGTCGTGCCGATCGCGCCGGTGGCGCCGCCTCGAGCGGTTCGCGGTGATGCTGCGCGCGCCAGCGCTGCGGCAGCGGCTGCCGCCGAAGCCGCGCCGGAACCGGTGGAGGCCGAGGAGTTGGTGCCGCTCGAGGAGGCCGACGCCGAGGAGAACACCGGCAAGGTCAAGGCGGTGGTTCCTGAATCGGAAGACGACATCGAAATCGACGAAACGATCGAGGACGATGATGACGATGACTCCACCTTCATCGCCGACGAAGAAGAGGGCGATGAGGACGTGACCGACATCATCGGCGACGTCGGCGGCGACGAGGAGACTTGAGATCGGCCCTGAACTGTGTTCAGGGTCGTTGTAAGCCGCACGCCGCCCAAGACGTGTGGTTTCTGACGGGGCCATAGCTCAGCTGGGAGAGCGCTTGCATGGCATGCAAGAGGTCGGCGGTTCGATCCCGCCTGGCTCCACCACGCTTCGCCCTTTGGGCTTCGCGTGGCGCAGCCACAAGATGCCCAAAGGGCGAAGCGCGGTGCCCGGCGTAGCCCGCAGGGCGAAGACGGGCTGTATGCTACTTCGCTGCCTACGTTACCGCGCTTTCGCAAAAAAGCGTTTCTGAGACGACCTGCCTTCATCCCCCGACCGCTGCGTTCAGCCGATCACGCAAAGCGACGATCCCGTTCTTCATCGCCAGCAATTCCGGCACCGAACATTCCGACGCCGCCAGGATCGACGGCGGCACGGCGCGCGCCTTGTCCCTGAGCGCGTGGCCCTGAACAGTCAGGCCGATCAACACCTGCCGCTCGTCTTCGGTCGAGCGGGTGCGCTTGATCAGTCCGGCCTGCTCCAGCCGCTTGAGCAGCGGAGTGAGGGTGCCGGAATCCAGGAACAGCCGCGCGCCGACCTCCTTCACGGGCACGCCGTCGCCCTCCCACAGCACCAGCATGACGAGATATTGCGGATAGGTCAGGCCGAGCCGGTCGAGCAGCGGCTTGTAGACACGGTTGAACGCATGCGCCGCGGAATAAACCGCAAAGCAAATCTGGTTGTCGAGCCGCAGCACTTGGTCTGCTGCCGGCGGTTTTCGGGCCATTTCAGTATCCTCGTCATCGTCGGCTGCCATTGTGGCCCGGGATGGCCGCATATTCAATTGCGTACAATTAAATGTGAGGCTTCTTAATTTATATTGTGCAAAATCTAATTGTTTGCAATACATCTCGTATCGAAACCGAAACAGAGGAGACCCCGATGTCCGTAAATGTGCTCTACAAGACCCAGGCCAAGGCGACCGGCGGCCGTGACGGCCACGCCGCAACGCTGGACGGCGCGCTCGACGTCAAGCTCACCACGCCAAAGGAACTCGGCGGCGGAGGCGGCGCCGGCAACAATCCCGAGCAGCTTTTCGCGGCCGGTTATGCCGCCTGCTTCATCGGCGCGATGAAATTCGTCTCCTCGCAAGGCGGTCCGAAGGTGCCGGCCGATGCGTCAGTGACCTCGACGGTCGGCATCGGCCCGCGTTCGGAAGGCGGTTTCGGTCTCGACATCGCGCTGGAGGTCTCGCTACCGGGATTGGCGCGCGCGGACGCTGAAGCCCTGGTCGCCAGCGCCCATCAGGTGTGCCCCTATTCCAACGCCACGCGTAATAACGTCGATGTCCGCCTGACGGTGGTCTGACGCATTTTCCCGCGAGCGGCCCCCCACATTGGTTGAGGGGGCCGTTTGCTCTCAAAAGCATTGAAGCGTCCCAAGAAGCCCGCTAGCTCTGAAATCCTCGCATGATGGATTTGAGCAAGGGTTTTCGATGACTGAAATCAATTCGGGCGCGATGGCGGGCTTGCGCGTGATCGATCTGACACGCGTGCTCGGTGGCCCCTTCTGCACCCAGATTCTCGCCGACCACGGCGCCAACGTGATCAAGGTCGAGCCGCCGGCCGGCGATGAGGTCCGCGACTGGGGACCGCCCTTCCATGGCGAGGATGCGGCCTATTTCGTCGGCATCAACCGCAACAAGCGCTCGGTCGGGCTCGACCTTGCGTCCGAGGGTGGCCGCGCCGTCTTGATGAAGATGCTGGAGGGCGCCGACGTCCTGATCGAGAATTTCAAGCCCGGCACGCTCGACAAATGGGGCATCGGCAGCGAGACCTTGCGCGCGAAATTTCCCCGGCTCGTCCACTGCCGCATCTCCGGCTTTGGCGCTGACGGACCGCGCGGCGGAAATCCCGGCTACGACGCAATCATCCAGGCGATGACCGGAATGATCATGGCGACGGGCTCGCCGCAATCGGGCCCGATGCGGATCGGCGTTCCCGTCGTCGACATCACGACAGGACTTTATGCCGCGATCGGCATCCTGATGGCGCTGTCGGAGCGGCAACGTTCCGGACACGGGCAGTTCATCGAAACCACGCTGTTCGAGGCCGGGCTTGCGGTCATGCATCCGCACAACGCGAATTATTTCATGCACGGCAAACCGCCTTCGCTCACCGGCAACGAACATCCTAACCTCGTGCCTTACGCGATCTTCCCAACGCGCACCGACAATATCTTCATCGGCGTCGGCAATGACGGCACCTTCCGCAAGCTCGCCAAGGAGATCGGCAAGCCGGAGCTGGCGGCCGATCCGCGCTTTGCCCGCAACCGGGATCGCGTCGCCAACCGCGACGCGTTGCGCGAAGAGCTCGCCGCCGTGTTCAGCCAGCAAGATGCCGGACCGCTGTGCGACCGCCTGCTGGCGGCGGGACTTCCGGCGGGCCCGGTCCAGTCGATCGACAAGGCCCTGACCAGCCCGCACGCCGTGTACCGCGGCGATGTCGTGGAAAAGGATTGGTACAAGGGCGTGGCCTCGCCGATCCGGATGGGGCGCACCAAGGCGAGCCTGCGCAGCGTCCCGCCCACCTTCGGCCAGCACACCGCCGAGGTGCTCGCCGAGTTCGGCTACTCGAATTCAGAGATCGAGGGCCTGACGGCCGAGGGTGTAATCTGCACCGAACGCCGCCGTTAACCAGCCGCGGCGCTTTCCCCAAAAGCCTGTTGGGGCAAAAGCCTGTTGGGGAAAGGCTTTGGCGGTATGCAAGGGATGCTTGAACACCCCCAAATGATGCCCATATTGGCTGATGACCGGAGGGTGAATCCACCTTCAGGTCATGTTGGGGTGCCGCAAGGGCCCCGGAACTTCAAAGTCGCTTCGAGAGGGCTTTGCAAATATGTCTCGTGTTCCCTCGTTATCGAGTCCGTTTTTGTTGGGATTTGACGAAATCGAGCGTGCGCTCGATCGCGTCGTCAAGGGTGCGGACGGCTATCCTCCCTACAACATCGAGCGTTGCGACCGCGCCAATGGGCAGCCGGAACGGCTGCGCATCACACTCGCGGTGGCGGGATTTACCCGCGATCAACTCGATGTAACCACTGAGGAAAACCAGCTCGTCATCCGCGGACGCCAGCAGGACGACAAGGCCCGGCAATACATCCATCGCGGCATCGCCGCGCGCCACTTCCAGCGCACCTTCGTGCTGGCGGAGGGGATGCTGGTGCTGGGCGCGGATTTGAAAAACGGGCTGTTGTCGATCGATCTCGCCCGGCCGGAACCGGAAAGAGTTGTTAAGACAATTGCTATCAATGAGCACGAATAATGGAACGAGTAGCGGAACTCGACCGCTTGGACTCAGAAGGAGTTGAGACGATGAACGAAGTGAATGTTGCGTTAGAACCCCGCGTCTCCCTGGAGGCGCTGGCCAGCCTTGGCGAGGGCCACATCGCCTATGTCAAACAGATCCGATCCGAAGACGTGCCGGACCTGTTTCCGCAGGCGCCGAAGATCGCGCCCGGACTGAAACTGTTTGCGCTCCATGCCGCCGACGGCACCCCTATCATGCTGACCGACTCGCGCGAGGCCGCGGTCGCGAATGCCTGGAGCAATGAACTACAGGCCGTGAGCGTTCACTGACGGGGTTAGAGCCATTCGGTTCTGATTGAACCAGGACCGGGGCTCTGGTCTTTTGTTTTGACGCGTTTTCTTCGCGCGAACCGATTGCCACTTCGCTCGAAAACGCTATGGCGCCGCGCAGCTGCGGATCAATCATGCGCGGACGGCGCCCGGGAAATCGGGCGCGCTCCGCGTTTTCCGATCAAACCGAGAAGCGATATCAGGCGGCGCTTGCCGGCGGCAGCGCCAGCACCGAATAGATCGCCTGAGCTTCGCGCGAAGCGCGGAGCTTCTTCGCCACATCCTGGTCGCGCAACAGCCGCGCGATTCGCGCGAGCGCCTTCAGGTGATCGGCGCCTGCGCCTTCCGGCGCCAGCAACAGAAAGACGAGATCGACCGGCTGGCCGTCCATCGCCTCGAAATCGATCGGGCGTTCCAGCCGGGCGAACAGGCCGAAAATCTTTTCCAGCTTGGGAAGCTTGCCGTGCGGGATCGCAACGCCGTATCCGACCGCGGTTGTGCCTAACTTCTCGCGCTGCAACAGCACTTCGAAGATCGAGCGTTCGTTCTGCCCAGACAGGATTGCCGCCCGCGCCGCCAATTCCTGCAGCGCCTGCTTCTTGCTGTTGACTTTCAATGCCGGGATAATCGCCTCGGGTGCGACCAGATCGGTAATCGTCATGGGGCGTTCCGAGGTAAATCGAGCGTCAGGTTGCGATAAAGAATTCAGCGGGCGAATAAGGTGGAAAGGCGGCCGTCCACCACCCCGGTCCTAGTTGGGTGGGCTTCTACTCCAACGCAAGAGCGGTGCCAACACCTGCGGAGTTTCCCCCGTCCCGTATCGTTAAGGGCGCGGACCATAGGGTCGCCCCCAGTGGCCGTCAATGCCGAACCGCGCCCTTATCCGCGATAGTTGTGGCTACGACCGCCCCATGCCTAGCCTGTTGTTCAGCAACATCTTTCCGGGGCACGCCGGTTCCACCCGGCCGCTAACCGGCAGCCTTGGCCGCGGGCGGATCGATCCATCCGACATTACCGTCGGGGCGGCGATAGATGACGTTAACCCGGCCGCTCGAACCATGGTGGAACACCAGACAGGCTGCGCCGGTGAGATCCAGTTCCATCACCGCTTCCGAGACCGAAAGACGCTTCAACGACGTGGTGGCCTCGGCGATGATGACAGGGCTATAGCCGGTCATCTCCTCGTCGCTCTCGGCAGGCGCCTCGATCACATAGCTTGGGGCGTCGAGCGCCAGTGTTTCCATCCCCGCCGGCGTTTGCGACGCCGCATGGGCCTTGCGGGCCGAGCGATCCTTCAGCCGGCTCTTGTAGCGGCGCAACCGCTTCTCGATCATCACAAGCGCCTGGTCGGCGCTGGCATAGGCGTCGGCGGCGCTGGAATCCGCTTCCAGCGTGATGCCCGAATCAAGATGCAACGCGCAGTCGGTTCGGAAGTCGGAGCCGTCCTTGCTGAGCGTGATATGGCCGGAATAATTGCCGTCGAAATATTTGCGGAGCACTTCCTCGGTGCGCTCTGAAACACGTCCACGCAACGCGTCGCCAACGCTGATGCTTTTTCCAGAGATCCGGAGAAGTCATGGGGAGCCTCTCTAGTTGGTCCACGTCAAGCTGGACCCACCGACACTATTCCGATTTCGACGGGACGCAATCAGGCGGGCTGAGGGTCCCGGGAGCGGTCGGAAGATGCGGCGGGCGCCGACAGGGCATTGCCAAGCATACTTTGCTTGTCGCGCCGCCGCTGAACCGACGATGGAATCCGCATGGCCTCACGGTACTTGGCGACGGTGCGACGGGCGATATCAATGCCGGTTGCGCGCAAACGTTCCACGATGGTGTCGTCGGAAAGGATCGTGGCGGGATCTTCCGCGTCGATCAGTTGCTTGATGTGGTGGCGCACCGCCTCCGCCGAATGGGCTTCGCCGCCGTCGGCCGAGGCGATCGAGGCGGTAAAGAAATATTTTAATTCGAATATGCCGCGATTGGTCGCCATGTATTTGTTGGCGGTGACGCGCGAGACCGTCGATTCGTGCATCTGGATCGCATCGGCCACGGCTTTCAGATTGAGCGGTCTCAAGTGCGCCACGCCATGGGTGAAGAAGCCGTCCTGCTGACGGACGATTTCGGTCGCGACTTTCAAAATCGTGCGGGCGCGCTGATCGAGCGCGCGGACCAGCCAGGTCGCATTTTGCAGGCAATCGCTAAAATAGGATTTGTCGCCGTCCTTGCGAATCGTCTTCGACAATTCGGTGTAGTAGGTCTGGTTGACCAGCACGCGCGGCAAAGTTTCGCTATTGAGTTCGACATGCCATCCGCCGTCGGGACCCGGGCGCACATAGACATCGGGCACCACGGTCTGCGTGCGGGCTGAGCCGAACTTCAGGCCCGGCTTCGGATCGAGCCTTCGAATTTCCCCGATCATGTCGGTGATGTCTTCGTCGTCGACGCCGCACAGCTTGCGCAGGCTTGCGATATCGCGCTTGGCCAGAAGCTCTAGATTTTCGACCAGCGCCCGCATCGCGGGATCGTAGCGGTTGAGGTCGCGCAACTGGATCGCCAGACACTCGCTCAAAGAGCGCGCGCAAACTCCGGGCGGATCGAATTTCTGCAACACCGCGAGCACCGCTTCGACTTCATCAGGCGAGGCGTTGAGCCGCTCGGCGGCCTGTCCGAGGTCGGGCGGCAGATAGCCGGCTTCATCGACCAGATCGATCAGGTACTGGCCGATCATGCGCTGGGCGGGCGCGGTGAAAGCCACCGCCAACTGCTCGGCCAGATGGCCGCCCAGCGTCACTTCGGCGGCGGCAAAGGCTTCGAGATTGTAACCGTCGTCATTGGAAGCGCCGCCACCCCATTCGGTATAGGTGGTGGGAGCGGCGTCCTGCGCGTTACGCGCGGCCGCCTCCGCTGGCTCCTCGGAAAACACGTTGTCGAGCGGCGTGTCGAGGGTCTGTTCGATCTCGGAGCGGCTGCCGAGATCGCGATTCATCCATTCTTCCTGAACCGGCTCGAAGCCGTCGGCGCCAGACCCTTGCGAATCGCCCGAAAACTCCTCGCCAAAACTGCTTTCGGAACTTTCGGCGTGCCCGACCGCGGGGTCACCGGCAACCGGCGCTTCCGGGCCGTCGCTCTCGCGCTCCAGCAGCGGATTTCGCTCCAATTCCTCCTCGACGAAGGCCGAAAGGTCGAGATTGGACAGCTGAAGCAGCTTGATCGCCTGCATCAGCTGCGGCGTCATCACCAGTGACTGCGACTGGCGGAATTCTAGTCTCTGCGTCAGCGCCATGGAGGCAAGAACCAATTCCTAAAAACTTGGTCCGATTCTTGCTTAAACTAGTCCTGGGCCGATGTACACGGCTTGACTTTGCGGAAAGAAGCGCGGGAGCGGCCAGTTAGATGCCCCTCGACCCCGCGATCAGAGGCGGAATTCTTCGCCAAGGTAAAGCCTGCGCACATCCGGGTCGCTAACGATCTCGTCGGGACTGCCTTCGGTCAGGATTTCTCCGGCATAGACGATATAGGCGCGGTCCGTCAGGCCAAGGGTTTCCCGCACATTGTGGTCCGTGATCAAGACGCCGATCCCGCGATTGGTGAGGTGCCGGACGAGATCCTGAATGTCGCCGACCGCAATCGGGTCGATGCCGGCAAAAGGTTCGTCGAGCAGCATGTAATTTGGATTGGTGGCGAGTGCGCGTGCGATTTCAACGCGGCGCCGCTCGCCGCCGGATAGCGCAATCGACGGCGTCTTTCGCAGGCGCGTGATGTTGAATTCATCGAGCAGCGAATCGAGTTTGGCCTCGCGTTTCTTGCGCGAGGTCTCGACCACCTCGAGCACGGCACGGATGTTTTGCTCCACAGTGAGGCCGCGAAAGATCGAGGCTTCCTGCGGCAGGTAGCCGATGCCCAATCGCGCGCGTTGATACATCGGCAGCTTGGTAACGTCATGGCCGTCGAGTTCGACCGCGCCGCGATCGGCCTTGATCAGGCCGGTGATCATGTAGAACACCGTGGTCTTGCCGGCGCCGTTCGGCCCCAACAATCCGACGGCCTCGCCACGCCGGACATAGATGCTGACGCCGCGCACGACCTTGCGGGTACCGAAACTTTTTTCCACGCTATGCACAGCCAGATATCCTGCCCGCGGCGCTTGCCTCGGCGCGGCGGCGCCGTTGGTTCTGGGAGCGGCTTTGGCGGGAGCCGGGCGCGGCTGAGGTTTTTCAGCACGCGGCAATTCCAGCGTGGGCACGGCTGCGGTGCGGGCAAGCGGCGGCGCATCGCGCACCGCGCTCGTCAGCATCTCACCCATGCTGTCGCCGAGCGCCGTAATATCGTCGCGCGAACGGGCAAAACCGCCCTTGCCGCGGTTTGCGGGGCGTCGCCGGAACATGCCGAGTAAGTCCACCATCCCCGCTTCGTCCGAGCCTTTCGAGAAGTTCTGCGGCGACTGATTCGCCCGCCCAGCTTGAATGACCGGATGCCCGTTGCCCAGCGGACCAGCCTTAAGTTCCCACGCGATCCCGTTTCGCTACCGCCGATCTGAAGTCCCTGCACCGCCAGCGGCGAGTTCGATCAAGGACTTCAGATCGACAAGTGGGCACTAGATACAGGCTCGGGCCCCCGGCTTCAACCGCAGCCCAGCCGTTCTTTCACTAAAGTATTGACGTTACTTTGGTTTATTTGGGGACAGAGACTGAGGCGCCCCGGGCGGGGGCGCCAACGACTGGGGCCCCGACGGCGGTGACCCGGGGAGCGCTGGCCCCGTCCCGTTCTGATTGGACGACTGGAACAGGCCCTGGACGCGGCCGGAGTCCAATTCGACCCGCGAGACGCCTGTGGTCATATCCACCAGCAGGCGGTCGCCGCGGAGCACGTTCTTGCCCTGGGTCAGCACGACGCCGCCCAGCATGGTGATCAGGTTGGTCTTGGTGTCGAACACGGCCGTCTCGCCGGTCACCACCTGATCCTTTTGCGTCACGACCACATTGCCCTTGGCCTCGAGCCGTTTGATCGACGACGCGCCTCCGGGACCCGGCGTCGCCGATTGTATCGGGGCGGACGGAGCAGGCGCGGATTTGGCCGCGGCTTTGGCGTTGGTGGGCGGAGCCGCCGCCGGCGCGGCATTCTGGCCGCCCAATTCGTAGAAGACGACCAATATTTTCGACGTCATGGTGGTGTCGCCCTGCACCACCTTCACGTTGCCGGTGAAGGTCGCCTCTTTTTTCTTGTCGCGCATCTCGAGCGAAGCCGCCTCGATCTGAATCGGCTGATCGCGATTTTGCGAAAAGCCCTGCATGGCATTGGGCACGCCGGTCACCGCGTTTTGCGCGCGTGCTTCGCCCGCAAGCACCATCGCCAGCGCCAGGCCCGCGCAAGCCACGTCAACGACGGAGCGGCCTTTAAGCATTTCCCAGTAAAGCGGCTTCATCGGATCATTTCGCGTTGGAGGTCGCGTTCGAAGATTTGGCGTTCGGCCGCATCTTCGCAGGCCGCACCGGCGCCGGAGCAGGCTCAGGCGCGGCTTCGGCGGAAGGCGGCGGCATCTTGTCGATATTCATCACGACATTGCCGTCGAAACGGACGACCTCGCCGCCATTCGTGATTTTCAACTTGTCGGCGGAAATTTTTCCATCGGCCCATTTGACATCGACATGCTCGTCGGAGGTCACCGTTCCCTTGCCCATATCGACGAAAGCCTGGCTAAGCCACGCTTCATAGCCCGTGGTGGTCTGCAAGTAGATGTCCTTGTGCAAATCAAGCAGCGACTGCTTGGTATCCATCAATCCGTTGACGGCCTCCAGCGTGACGGTCGACTGATCTTCCATCAACACCTTGCCCCGCAGCGTCTTCAGTTCGACATGATCCGGATCGGTCACATCCTGGGTCGCAGTTTTGGCCCAGACCTCGTAGGGCCGCCGGTCCTGCGAATAGCCCGCCAAATGTGGCAATTCCATCGTGATCTTGGTGCCGGAGATAACCATGCTGCCCATATCCAGCGGCAGCTTCGGCAACAGCATTCGGAACGGATTGAAAACCGACACCAGAATGATGGCGGCAAGCGACAGGATCACAGCGGCCGGCACCGCGATCCGCAAGATGCGCACCATCCGGCTGTGGCGCGATGCGATGGCAAAGCGCGCCTCCATTCCGGCTTGATAGGCGGGATTCTGAACCGAACTCACCAAAACTCCGATTGCGAAAACACTATCTGGATTGTTTTACCCGGACGGCAAGGCGTAGCCCAGCCTACTCCTTTCAGGAGTGTGTCCGAAAAGGGGCGCGGCCAACCGCTGATCGTCAGCGACAATTATCGCGGATCACGAATGGGCGAAAATATCCTCGGCTTCCCAGCCTTGCAGATCGAGTTTCGCCCTTGTCGGCAGGAAGGTGAAACAGGCCTGCGCCAGTCCCAGCCGGCCTTCGCGCGCGAGCATCATGTCGAGGCGTTCGCGCAAGGCATGCAGATGCAAGACGTCGGAGGCCGCGTAAGCAAGCTGCGCTTCGCTCAAGGCTGGCGCGCCCCAGTCACTCGATTGCTGCTGCTTCGACAGATCGATGTTGAGCACCTCACGCACGAGATCCTTCAGACCATGACGGTCGGTATAGGTGCGCGAAAGCCGCGAGGCGATCTTGGTGCAATAGACCGGCTCAGCCATTACGCCGAAAGCGTTATAGAGCGCGGCGAGATCGAAGCGGGCGAAATGAAAGATCTTCGTGATCTTGGGGTTGGCGAGCAGCGCCTTCAGATTCGGCGCGTCGTTCGGCCCCTTGCCATGATCTTTCGGGATTTGCACGACATCGGCACTGCCGTCACCGTTCGACAGCTGCACCACGCAAAGCCGGTCGCGATGCGGATTGAGCCCCATGGTCTCGGTATCGATCGCCACGGCGTCGGTGTAGCGGGTGAGGTCGGGCAGGTCGCCGCGATGCTGGCGTACGGTCATCTAGAGCTCCGATTCCGAAGTTCGTATCATATTTGCGGCTCCACGTTTACGAACTTCGGAATCAAAGGAGCTCCAGCAACTTATTGATGCTAGTGCGGCTTCTGAATTTGAAGTTCCTATAATGGACTCTCGGCGAAACTGATAGGAACTTCAAATTCGCCGCACTAGACAGGGCCTCTGGTCAATTCGGAGCCGGTGGAGTTTCGATTCTAACATCGGACCACTAACCTAACCATCAACCTTGCAAGAGGCGAGCGGCGGGATGCGGCTTTTGTCGGCAAATACCGCAAGACGCTTCGGTAAAAACCGAGCCGCGCAACTCGGCCGGCACGAACGGCGCGATCAGGCCGACTGGTTGCCCAGCAATTTTGGCGGTTGCAGCTCGCGGCTGTTGGCCCAGCGATCCAGATTTTCGATAATCTTCTGGTGGCTCGGACGCAGCGGCTGTGGCGCGTCGGGCTCCTCGGAAAGTGCGCGTGGCAGCTTGAGACGATCGGCCATGGGAAGTCCTCCCTTGACGGAAATCATGACTCCAGCGGAGCCCAGAATCAACCATAAACTATTGTTTTTATTGTAATATTTTACTAAAAACGCACAATTGTGGGAACTTTTGCCGGCTCGGTGAATTGAGTAAATTACTCAACTATCTCAATTTGGTGAGTTCCATGAACGACCTCCGTGGCGAACGATTGCAGGTGATGCTTTCCCCGGAAGAGCTGGCGGCGCTGGACGATTTCCGGTTCAAGCACCGGATGCCGACGCGCGCGGCCGCCGTCCGCGAGATCTTGAAGCTCGGTCTGACGGTCGCCACGACAGATGCGAACGCCGGCCTGAAATCAAGCAATTATGGCGTTTTCAACCGTGGGCCTGCCGGGCACCGGCACGAAGATTCAGAGCCGGATAACGCCGCTTAGGGCAAACTACGGCTTGGAGCCAAATCGGCCATGGCAATGCCATTAAACCGGCGGTTCATTCGCTCGCTAACGACGATTGTCTTCGAATTTCAGCAATCTTTGCCGGGTTTTTGAGCCATTCCGGTGACCGGCTGTGTACCGGTTTTCGCGTCCGAAAAATCGTAATACTCCGCGCGTGATAGAATGCCTTCCAAAGGCTCGGAGCGCGTCGCGTCATGATCGAAGTCCATTGCAGGCCGGCTATCGAACGTCATCGGAAGGGCGGCTGGGAGCTGGTCCTGTGGACCGGCAATGCCTTCGATAATTCGACGCCGTTTCGGGAAATGTTGGCCGACATTGCCGCGCTGCTGAATCGGGAAGCACCGACGTCCCTGGAATTGCCGGAATATCAAACCCTCGAGGATGAGGTCGAAGGCGAACTGCAGTTCGGCAATCAGACGATCCGGATCTACTATGAGCACTCGCTGAGCTATCTCGCCTTGATCAGCGAGAGCGAGCTTATGCTTCAGAAGATCGCCGACCGGCTTCAGCCGCTATTGGCGCTTGTCGTCACTGCACCCCTTACCTTCGATGCGCAAGGACGCCTGCGCGCAGCCGTTCACGCCTTGCCTGCCGCATGAGACCGGCGCACTGGCCCAAATGATGGAAATTATCGCGCTTCCGGCGCCTTGCCAGCACAGACCGGCGAGACGCCTTCGGCGAACTTCGTGGATTGCGATATCGCGGGAATGGTGCCCAGGAAAGGACTCGAACCTTCACGACTGTTAGGTCACTGGCACCTGAAGCCAGCGCGTCTACCAATTCCGCCACCTGGGCATGGGGCGGTTTGTTAAGGTTCGGTCGCGCGCTTGTCAAATTGGCGCGACCTACCCTCGCCTGGATTATTCGAATAGGCTGTACAGAAATCGGACGATGGCGTATCGGCAAACCGCCGAAACTCCGCCCGATCAACCAAATCCGCCCCGCGCGGAATGGACCTAAAAGGCATTCGAACATGGCAACCAACCTAGAAACCCTGGTGACGGTTTTCGGCGGGTCCGGCTTTCTGGGCAGAGCCGTGGTGCGGGCGCTGTGCAAGCGCGATTATCGCATCCGCGTGGCGGTGCGGCGGCCGGAGCTCGCCGGCCACCTCCAGCCGCTCGGCAAGGTCGGCCAAATCCACGCGGTCCAGGCCAATCTGCGATACCCGGCCTCGGTCGAGGCCGCGATGCGCGGCGCCGATGTCGCCATCAACCTGGTCGGCATCCTGGCGCCCTCGGGTGCGCAGACCTTTGACGCCGTACAGGCGGAAGGCGCGGACACGGTCGCAAAGGCGGCCGCTCGCGCAGGCGCCCGGATGGTTCACGTTTCGGCGATTGGCGCCGACGCCAATTCGGCCTCGCGCTATGCACGCTCCAAGGCCGCCGGCGAAACCGCCGTACTGTCCGCCGTTCCCTCCGCCACCATCCTGCGGCCCTCGGTCGTGTTCGGTCCCGAGGATGATTTCACCAACCGCTTTGCGGCGCTGGCGCGGATCTCGCCCGCGTTGCCGCTGATCGGCGGCGGCCTCACCAAATTGCAGCCGGTCTATGTCGGCGATGTCGCTACCGCCGTAGCCGACGCGGTCGACGGCAAGACCAGGGCCGGCGGAACTTATGAACTCGGCGGCCCGGAAGTGCTCTCCATGCGCGAGATCATGGAGATCATCCTTTCGATTACCGAACGCGATCGCATGCTGGTGTCGCTGCCGTTTGGGTTGGCGAAATTGAAGGCGCTGTTTTTGCAGTTTGCGCCCGGCGCTTTCAAGCTGACACCCGATCAAGTCGAGCTGCTGCGCAGCGATAACGTGGTGTCGGAGGCGGCAAAGGCCGCCGGCCTCACGCTGGAAGGGCTTGGCATTGCGCCGGACTCGCTCGAGGGCGTCGCGCCGCAATATCTTTGGCGTTTCCGCAAGGCCGGCCAGTTCACGCACAAGAGCGCGTGACTCCAAAAGTTTAGGCAAGTCCTCATCCTGAGAAGCGGCGACTTCGCCGCGTCTCGAAGGATGAGTTGAAGTATGGCCTCATGGTTCTCCCGGCCGTGCAAAGCACCGTCCGGAGACGACGCTATATTTTGTGCCGTTCGCTAACGGCCTCGCTGACCGCTCGGCCTGCTCGGGCACTACCGTCCCATCGCCAGCGCAATCAGGCCGAGCGTGCCGACCACGACGCGCCACCACGCGAACAATCCAAATCCCCGGCGGGTGACGTAGTTCAAGAACGTTTTCACCACGATGATCGCGACGACGAACGACACCACAAACCCGATCGCAATGATGCTGAGGTGGTCCGACGTCATCTCGGCGCGGTTCTTGTAAAAGTCATAGGCGAACGCGCCGATCATGGTCGGTATCGCCAGGAAGAACGAGAATTCCGCCGCCGCGCGCTTGTCGGCCCCCAGCAGCATCGCCGCGACGATGCTGGCGCCGGAGCGCGACACGCCGGGAATCATCGCCAGGCACTGCGCGAAGCCGATCCACAGGTAGGTGAGCAGCGGAAATTTGGTGGCGTCATGTTCGTGCGGATTATGATCGATCTGGTCGACCCAGAGCAGAATCGCGCCGCCGACGATCAGCGAGAAACAAACCACCCACGGATTGAACAGAACTTCCTTGATGTATTTGCCGGCAATCAGCCCGATGATCACCGCCGGCAGGAACGCCACCAGGATGCCGATGACGAAACGGCGGTCATCGGCATTGGAAAACATGCCGAGCGCGATTTTCCACAATTTGGCGAAATAGATCACGACGATTGCGAGAATCGCACCGAGCTGGATCAGCACCACGAAACTGTCCCAGAAAGCGCCCTCCCCGAGCCCAAAGAAGCGCTTCACGAGCAGCATGTGGCCGGTCGAGGAAACCGGCAAAAATTCGGTAATGCCCTCGACAATGCCGAGAATGACCGCCCGCAACGAATCAGACAGCATGATCTAACGCCCTTTTTTCCGATTGGTGATTTCCACGATGGCGATCCAATTAGGACCGCGATCAGCGGCAGCGACCGAAAACAGCCGGATTCTTCTCGCTTATTCGCTTGCAGGCCGCAACGGGAAAAACACAGGGTTGCCTCGGTCGAAAGCTTCGATAGTTTGGCGCCGCAACCAGTGTCCCGATTCCGAAGTTCGTATTGCGACGCGGCCCCTGGTTTAAGAACTTCGGAATCGGTAGGACACTGGCAGACCCTTTTGAACCAGGGTGGCTTTGGTTCAAAAGTCCGCATGGCGAACTCACGGCGTCAATGATACGGACTTTTGAACCGCCACACTGGTGACCCGTTCAGGTTTTCATGTTCACGCTGTTTCATCATGCCTTCTGCCCGCACTCACGCTTCGTTCGGCTTGCACTCGGCGAATTCGGCGTCGACCTGCAACTGGTCGAGGAACGGAGTTGGGAACGGCGCGAAGCTTTTCTCGCGATAAATCCCGCCGGCACCACGCCGGTCCTGGTTGCTGAGGGGCCGTCGGCGATCCCGGGCGCCGGTGTCATCGCGGAATACCTCGATGAAACTCTCGGTCCTGCCCTGGCCGAGCGCAGGTTGTTGCCGTCTTCGATCGGCGAACGCGTCGAGGTGCGGCGGCTGATGGCGTGGTTCAACGAAAAATTTTTCGAGGAAGCCTCCAATCCGCTGGTCACCGAACGCATTTACAAACGCTTCATGAGCGAAGACGACGGCGGCGGGCCGCCATCGGCCGATGTGATCCGCGCGGCGAAGGCAAATGTGCGCTATCATCTGGCCTATATCGGCTGGCTGGCGCGAACGCGGAATTACCTGGCCGGCGACCGGATCAGCTATGCGGACCTCGCCGCCGCAGCGCATCTTTCGGCGATCGATTATCTGGGTGACGTGCCATGGGCCGAGGACGACGCGGCAAAGGCGTGGTATGCGCGGGTAAAGTCTCGCCCCTCTTTCCGTCCGCTGCTCAGCGAATGGCTGGCGGGCGTGCCGGCGTCCCCCACCTATGTGGACCTCGACTTCTGATTTTTTCGATCGCGACTGTTCGGTTCGGGAGAGGCGACGCGCGCTTTTGCCGCCATGCGTGACGACCTCAAGGAAGCGCTAACCCAACAGGCGCGCGCGATCGGCTTCGACTGCACCCGCGTCACCGATCCCGGCGCGATCGCGCAGGCCGGCAAATACTTTCTGGAATTTCTTCAAACAGGCGGCCACGGCGACATGGAGTGGCTCGCGGCCAATCCGGAACGCCGCAGCGACCCGCGGACCCTGTGGGCGGGCGTTCGCTCCGTGATCATGCTCGGCGTCAATTACGGCCCCGATGAGGATCCGCTTGCGATCTTGCAGCAGCGCACGCGCGGCGCGATTTCGGTCTACGCGCAGGGCGACGATTATCACGACGTGATCAAGAAGCGGCTCAAGACGCTGGCGCGCTGGCTGTCAGCAACCGCCTCATGCGAGGTCAAGGTGTTCGTCGATACCGCGGCCGTGATGGAAAAACCGTTGGCGCAGGCCGCGGGCCTCGGCTGGCAGGGCAAGCACACCAACCTGGTGTCGCGCGAATTCGGATCGTGGTTGTTTCTCGGCGCGATCTTCACCGATGCCGATCTGCCGCGCGATGAAGCCGATAGCGATCACTGCGGCTCGTGCCGGGCTTGCCTTGACATCTGTCCGACCTCCGCCTTCCCCGCGCCCTACAAGCTCGATGCCCGCCGCTGCATTTCCTACCTCACCATCGAGAACAAGGGACCGATCCCGCGCGAATTCCGCCAGGCGATCGGAAACCGCATCTATGGCTGCGACGATTGCCTGGCGGTGTGCCCATGGAACAAGTTCGCCCAGGCCGGCCATGAGGCGAAACTGTCGCCGCGCGGGGAACTGCGCGCGCCCAATCTTTCATCGCTGGCGCGGCTGGACGATGGGGCGTTTCGGAAGCTGTTCGCAAAATCCCCGGTCAAGCGCATCGGCCGCGACCGCTTCGTCCGCAATGTGCTGATGGCGATCGGCAATTCGAACGATCCGTCGCTGGCAACGGAGGCCGAGCGTCTGCTGGAAGATTCGAGCCCGCTGGTTCGCGGCGCTGCGGTGTGGGCGCTGTCGCAATTGCTGGAGCAGGCAGCCTTCAAGACGCTGGCATCCAGCGCCCTCAATCGTGAAAGCGATGAGACGGTAAAGTCGGAGTGGCTTATGTATAATGTTTAACCGTCGTTGCGGGGCGCGAGTGCAACGAGCGAACCCGGAATGACAAACAGGCTCAGCCCATTTCCGCAACGGCCGCCAGGATCCGCGCAATGTCCTGCGGCCGCGACAGGCGATGATCGCCATCCTGGATCATGGTCAGCACCACGTCCTCGGCCGGCAGCCGGTGCGCCAGCGCAAACGCGTGTTTCCACGGCACATCGGGGTCCTGCGCGCCTTGCAGGATATGCACCGGACAGCCGACCTCGATCGAGCCGCCGAGCAGCAGGTGGCTGCGGCCTTCCTCGATCAGGTTACGGGTGATCGGGTAGGGGTCACCATACTCAGACGGGCGCAACCACACGCCCGTGGTCTCGATCTGGTGCCGAATTTCGGGCGAAAATCCCTTCCACATCAGTTCCTCGGTGAAATCGGGCGCCGGTGCGATCAGCACAAGCCCCTTCAGCGAGGCGCGGGGCGCGGGGCGCCTGGCGAGTTCTCGCGCCAACAACAACGCCATCCATCCGCCCATGGAGGAGCCGATCACCACCTGGGGACCAGCGCAAAACTGCTCGAATACCGCGACGCTCTCTTCCAGCCAGCGCCCGATCGTACCCTCGACGAAATCGCCGCCGGATTCGCCGTGGCCGGAATAGTCGAACCGGATACAGGCGCGTTGGTGCTCGGCTGCCCAGGCGTCCAGCGCCAGCGCCTTGGTTCCCCGCATGTCCGACTTGAAGCCGCCGAGCCAGAAAAGCCCCGGCAAATCGCCTTCGCGGGCACGGACCGCGATGCGGCGGATCGCGCCGGGCTGACCGACCTCAATCGCTACGGGCTTCTCTGGGCTTGCGGTGGAACCGTTCATGGCGTTGTCACTCCAAGCCTTCTCTGCGTGAGCGGACGATGTCCGTCAACGAAAAGGCGGTTAACGCGTTATGATGCTTGCGTCAGGTGAACTTGCGCCCTATCTCGGCGGTCGAAGCGTCCGCGTGGCTGAAAAGCATCGCATTTGATGCTTTTTCGCTTTGTGGGGGCGAGTTTGCTTGCCCGCAGAGCCTTATTCCTTCAAACTACAACCTTCGCTCACAATTTTGGAGAACTACCCATTCGCCGTCCCAATAGAGCCCCGCCCACCGTTGCCAAAGATGGGCCGCGCACAAACGATGAAATCCGCAACGCAACGGTTCAGCTAATCGACCAGCACGGCACCAATCTCGGCACGGTCGAAACGATCCTCGCGATCAAAATGGCGACTGAAGCCGGAATGGATCTCGTTGAGATTTCGCCCAACGCCGCTCCGCCCGTTTGCAAGATTATGGACTACGGGAAGTATAAATATTCGGCGCAGAAGAAAGCGGCAGAAGCCCGCAAAAAGCAGAAGACCGTCGAGATCAAGGAGATCAAGCTTCGGCCGATGATCGACGATCATGATTACGACGTGAAGATGCGCGCCATGCAGCGTTTTTTCGAGGAAGGCGACAAGGTCAAGATCACCTTGCGCTACCGCGGCCGTGAAATGGCGCACCAGGAAATCGGCACCAAGCTTCTCGACAAGATCAAAACCGACGTCGCGGAATATGCCAAGGTCGAGCAGGACGCTCGCTTCGAAGGCCGCCAGGTCGTGATGGTTCTGGCACCACGCTGATCCCCGGTTGCCGTTCTCAAAAAATCCGGTCGTTCACTGTCCCCGCTTAAAACATGCGCGGGGACGGTGTGGAGTCCCTGATCGAATTCGCGACTTGTGGTGCAGGGACTTCAGATCGGCGGTACCAGACTTCAGCTTTTGCTTGCCTGCCAGGTCCCGCTGCAGCGGTCGCCCGAAATGATGCCGCTCCAGCGGCCCGTTCCTGAGTTGCCGACGAGACGGCCCCTGCCGTCCGCCGCCGACTGACCTACCGAAATGTGCACGAAAACCGCCCCGTTGGGGGTGACGCCGCCGGTCACCTTGCCGCCACCAGCCGAGGACACTTGCCTGCCGGAGACGTTGAAGGGGGCGCTGTTATTCGAGCTGCAATTGCCGGCTCGGGTGGTGAAGGTCACGTTCCAGGTGCCGTCATAGGCGCCGGGCCGCGTCCCGGCGACCGCCGGGCTCGACATTCCCGCGACAAAAGCCGTCGCGGCCATGCCGACGATAACCTGCACAGAACGGATCCGTTTGGAATTGACGAAAGACCTGATGGATTGGGGCGAAATGCTCATATTGTCCTGCCGCTCTGGTGATACCGACGTCCGGCATCCTGTCATCAGTCGACGAAGCGGATTTGACGGTTCATCGTTGCCAAAATGAACTTGTTCTGCCATAAGCGCGGCCTTCATCGCCCGGCTGATCAAGGGCTGCCGTGGCGATGGCTGTGCGGGTTTTGTCGAAAGACATGAAAACCTGAGCACTTTCAACGCTCTAACGAGCATTTTAGCCGGGAAGACGCCGTTTTTGGCGGGATTTTCCACGGCAATAGGAGAGCCAAATGCCCAAGCTGAAGACCAAGTCGGGCGCCAAAAAGCGCTTCAAGGTGACTGCCACCGGCAAAGTGCTGCACGCCCAGCGCGGCAAGCGCCATGGCATGATCAAGCGGACGAAGAAGCAGATCCGACAGCTCCGCGGCACCCGCGTGCTGTTCAAGACCGACGGCGACAACATCAAGAAATACTTCCTGCCGAACGCCTGATCGCGCTTTTCGCCGGGCCGCGTCCGCGCGGCTATCCGTCACCCATTTTTTTCGAAAAGGAGACCCGTCATGTCTCGCGTCAAACGCGGTGTGACCTCTCACGCCAAGCACAAGAAAGTCTACAAGGCCGCCAAGGGTTATCGTGGCCGCCGCAAGAACACGATCCGCGCCGCCAAGCCCGCCGTCGAAAAGGCCGGGCAATACGCTTTCCGCGATCGCAAGCGCAAGAAGCGTACTTTCCGCGCGCTGTGGATCCAGCGTCTTAACGCCGCCGTGCGCCCGTTCGGCATGACCTACAGCGTGTTTATCAACGGCCTGTCCAAGTCGGGCATCACCGTCGACCGCAAGGTGCTCTCCGATCTCGCGATCCACGAGCCGGCGGCGTTCCAGGCGATTGCCGAGAAGGCCAAGGCGTCGCTCGAAAAGGCGCCGCTGGCCGCCTGACCGGGTGAGACGGCGGAGCTGGTCCAGGCTCCGCTATTTCGCCAACCGGTGCGCATAGCGCTGCGAAACCGTGGCCCGGCACATCGCCGTCGCCGAGCGCCACATGGTCCCCTGCTTGTTCGCGTATTTGTCATCGCAGCGGCCAAGCTGGTCCCGGTAAGCGCGCTTTTGCGGCATTTGCAGCCGCGAAAGAAACGCGGCTTCGCATTTCTTCTCGACGGCATCACCGAACTGGACGTCGGCCGTCGAGCCCATCTGGCAGGCTTGCAGCACTTTCATCGACGCGTCGCAGCCTGAGGCGGCGTTCACCGCCGCGATGATGCCCTCCATCTCGAAGGATTTGACCGGACAGTCTTCGGCGGCCGCAGGACATGCGCCGGCGAACAGAAAAACAGCCGGGAAGACGGCCGACAACAATTCCAGGCGCATCATGGTCTCCATACATCCAACGGGTATTGGTGCGGTGTTGGCCCAAAGGGTTCAAGGGGTGGTCGGCGCGGGCCCTTAACGGGCTTTTGTTAGACCTTTGGTCTTGACGTTCCGCCCCCGGGGCAGCCACAACCAGCCGCATTTCCGCGGGAGAAATTGATAACCGTGTCCGACCTCGCAGCGCTTGAACAGCAAATCCTCACCGAGATCGCCGCGGCTTCCGATGAAGCCGCCCTCGAGACCGTACGCGTTTCGGCGCTCGGCAAGAAAGGCTCGATCTCAGCCTTGCTCGCGACACTCGGCAAGATGTCGCCCGACGAGCGCAAGACGCAAGGGGCTGCGATCAACCTCGCCAAGGACAAAGTGACGAGCGCTTTGAGCGCGCGGCGCGAGGTGCTGAAATCCGCCGCGCTCGATGCACGCCTGGCTTCCGAGACCATCGACGTCACGCTGCCCCTGCGCGAGACCCCGGCCGAAGCCGGCCGCATCCACCCGCTGAGCCAGGTCTGGGATGAACTCACCGCGATCTTTGCCGACATGGGATTTTCCGTCGCCGAAGGGCCCGACATCGAGACCGACGACTACAACTTCACCAAGCTGAATTTCCCGGAAGGTCACCCGGCGCGGGAGATGCACGACACGTTCTTCTTCAACCCGAAGCAAGACGGCTCGCGCATGCTGTTGCGCACCCACACCTCGCCGGTGCAGGTGCGCACCATGCTCACCCAAAAGCCGCCGATCCGCGTAATCTGCCCGGGGCGGACCTATCGCATCGATTCCGACGCCACCCACACCCCGCAATTCCATCAGGTCGAGGGTCTTGTCATCGACAAGCACTCCCATCTCGGTCACCTCAAATGGATCTTGCACGAGTTCTGCAAGGCCTTCTTCGAGGTCGACCATATCAACATGCGCTTCCGTCCCTCGTTCTTTCCGTTCACGGAGCCTTCGCTCGAGGTCGACATCCAGTGCCGGCGCGACAAGGGTGAAATCCGCTTCGGCGAGGGCGAGGACTGGCTCGAGATTCTCGGCTGCGGCATGGTGCATCCCAATGTGCTGCGCGCCTGCGGGATCGATCCGGACGTCTATCAGGGCTTCGCCTGGGGCATGGGCATCGACCGCATCGCGATGCTGAAATACGGCATGTCGGATTTGCGGCAGCTGTTCGACAGCGACGTGCGCTGGCTCTCGCATTACGGCTTCAAGCCGCTCGACATTCCGACGCTGGCGGGAGGGTTGAGCGCGTGAAATTCACCCTCTCCTGGCTGAAAGAACACCTCGACACCGACGAGAGCGTCGACAAGCTCGCCGACAAGCTCACCATGATCGGGCTCGAGGTCGAGAACATCGAAGACAAGGCCAAGGCGCTCGCGCCATTCACCATCGCGCGGGTGATCTCGGCCGAACAGCACCCTAATGCCGACCGGCTGCGCGTCTGCATGGTCGATACCGGTAACGGCGAAGCACCCGTGCAGGTCGTTTGCGGCGCGCCGAATGCGCGCGCCGGCCTCGTCAGCGTGTTTTCGCCGCCGGGCACCTACATCCCCGGCAAGGACATCACGCTTGGCATAGGCACCATCCGCGGCGTCGAGAGCCGCGGCATGCTGTGCTCAGCGGCTGAATTGAAACTCTCCGAAGACCATGACGGTATCATGGAATTGCCGGCCGATGCGCCGATCGGCGCGCCTTACGCGCAGTGGGCTGCGCTTGGCGATCCCGTGCTTGAAATCAACCTGACGCCGAACCGGCAGGACTGCACCGGCGTGCACGGCATCGCGCGCGACCTTGCCGCCGCGGACATGGGCAAGTTCAAAGACCCGGCCATCAAGCCGATCAAGGGTTCCTTTCCCTGTCCGGTCAAGGTGAAAGTCGAGGACGAGAAATTGTGTCCTGGCTTTGCGCTGCGGCTGGTGCGTGGCGTCAAGAATGGCGCCTCGCCGGAATGGCTGCAAAAGCGCCTGACCTCGATCGGCTTGCGGCCGATCAACGCGCTGGTCGATATCACCAACTTCATGACCTACGATCGCGCCCGGCCGCTGCATGTGTTCGATGCGGCGAAGGTCAAGGGCGATCTGGTGGTGCGCCGCGGCCGCAACAGTGAGACCCTGCTGGCGCTCGACGGCCGCACCTACACGCTCGACGGCACCATGTGCGTGATCGCGGACGACCATGGCGTCGAATCGCTCGCCGGCATCATGGGCGGCGAAGCTTCCGGCTGCTCTGAGGCCACCACGGACGTGCTGATCGAATCGGCGCTGTGGAATGAGATCAACATCGCCCAGACCGGCCGCAAGCTCGGCATCCATTCGGACGCGCGCTATCGTTTCGAGCGCGGCGTCGATCCGGCCTTCATGGTGCCGGGGCTGGAAATGGCGACCTGGCTCGTGATGGAAATCTGCGGCGGCACACCGTCCGAAAATCTCGTGATCGGCAACGCCTTCGGCGATGACCGCGTGATCGACTTTCCGCTTCACGAGGTGAAACGCCTCGCCGGCATCGATGTGGCGTTTCCGCAAGCCAAGCTCATCCTTAGCCATCTCGGCTTCATGGTCGCCGGCAACGGCCCGGTGGTGAAGGTCGCAATCCCCTCGTGGCGGTCCGACGTCCACGGCAAGGCCGACATCGTCGAGGAGATCGTGCGCATCATCGGCGTCGATCAGGTACCGATGACGCCGTTCGAACGCGGCGACGCGCCACGCAAACCCATTCTCAAGCCATTGCAATTACGCACCCGCCGCGCCAAGCGTGCGCTCGCTGCGCGCGGCATGGTCGAGGCCGTGACATGGTCGTTCATCTCCAAGCCGCATGCTGAATTGTTCGGCGGCGGCAAACCCGAGCTTGCGCTTGCCAATCCGATTGCTTCGGACCTCTCCGACATGCGGCCAAGCCTGCTACCGGGCCTGATCGCCGCAGCCCAGGCCAATTCCGATCGCGGCTTTGCTGATGTCGCTTTGTTCGAAGTCGGCCAGATATTCAAGGGTGATAAACCCGAAGACCAGTTCACCGCGGCCGCCGGCGTCCGCCACGGTTTTGCTTCCTCATCGGGTTTGGGGCGCAACTGGTCCGGCTCGATGGCTGCCGACGTGTTTGACGCCAAGGCCGACGCCTTTGCCGTACTTGCCGCCGCCGGCGCGCCGGTCGCGGCATTGCAGGTCGTGCCCGGTGGCGCGAGCTGGCTGCATCCCGGCCGCTCCGGCACCATCCAGATCGGACCGCAGAACGTACTCGGCCATTTCGGCGAACTGCATCCCCGCGCGCTGGAGCAGCTCGGCGCCGATGGTCCGATGATCGCCTTCGAGGTTATTCTCGATCGAATCCCCGAGGCCAAGGCACGCGCCACCCGCGCCAAGCCGGCCATTGAACTGTCGGCGTTCCAGCCGGTATCGCGGGATTTCGCCTTCATCGTCGACCGCACGGTCAAGGCCGGCGATCTCCTGCGCGCCGCTCAAAACGTCGACAAGAAGCTGATCACGGGCGTCACGGTGTTCGACGTCTATGAAGGCAAGGGCATCGACGAGGACAAGAAATCCATCGCCATCGCGGTGACCATTCAGCCGCGCGAGAAGACCATGACCGATCAGGAAATCGACGCGGTCGCCGCGAAGATCGTTGCCGAGGTGAACAAGAAGACCGGCGGGACCTTGCGCTAAAATTTTATTCCCGTCATTCCGGAATCCATTTATCGACGCGACCGGTGGCGAAAGGATTCCGGGCTCGATGCTTCGCATCGCCCCGGAGTGACGGCATAGGGACAGTCTGCGCTGTCGTCTATTTCATCACCAGATCGCAATAGGCATAGCCGTCGCGCTCGACGCGCTCGCCGGGTTTTACAGCGAGTGCGTGCGAGAACATCGGGCCCGCGACGACGCAGGTGTGAAACTCGCCGTTCTCGCCGCACGGATCGACGCTATCGGGAAGATCGGCGAGAAGTTTGTCGTCGAATTTCCGGCCGGCGAAGTCCGCTGGCAATTTTTTCAGATCGACGGTTGCCAAATAGGCTTCGATCCCGCTTGCCATCATCGCCTGCGCCAGCGCGCGCGTCGGCCTCTCCCATAGTGGAAACACCGGCGTGATGCCGGTGCCCGCCAATTTCTGTTCGCGATAGGCACGGATATCGGCGAGATAAAGATCGCCGAAGATCATGTGGGTGATGCCGTCCCTTACCGCGCGCGCCACGGCCTCGCCCATGCGCGCTTCGTAAATCTCGTTCGGGCACGGATAGGGGATCGGCACGATAAGCGGCGGCAGGCCTGCCGCCTGAAGCTGGGCCAGCAGAATTTCCTGCCTTACGCCATGAATCGAAACGCGGCCGAACGTCTCGGTGACGGTCGTCACCGCGCCGACGACGTCAAGCTCGCCCGCTCGCCTGACTTCATGAAGTGCGAACGCGCTATCCTTGCCGCTCGACCAGGAGATCAGCGCCTTTGGCCTTGAAGACATCAGTTGACCGAAGCCCCGTGCGAGCGGCGGCGCTGTGCGGGCGCTCGTTCCGCGGTATTCGGATCAGTGAGCGCGCCGATTTTGCGCAAGGCTGCTTCCGCGGCGCGCTCGCCGCTTTCCCAGGCGCCATCGACCGTGCCCCATAACGTCTCATGCGTGGCCTCACCTGCAAGGAACAGGTTGCCGAGCGGTTCGGCCAGAATCTTGCGCGAACCCTGGCCCCCCGGCGCGGCCACCGACATGGCCCCAAGTGTCAAGGGCGAAGCATTCCAGCGCGTCACGCTCGATTTCTTCGCGGTGGCTGCGATATCGCTGCCGAACAGCTTTTTCAGCCACTCCTGCGCAAAGGCGGCCATCGCCTTCTCCCCTTGGCCCGTGAGATCGCGGCCGAATGAGCCGGCGACATCGATCACGCATAGCGAGGAGCCGGCGATGTTGGCCGACAACAACGCCGTGCGGGTGGAGTTGCTCTGCTCGATGACCGCCTCGTCGCGGCCAAGCCCCAGCGGATTGCCGGGCAATTCCAGCGCGATGCGGTCATAGCTGCCGAGCGACAACTTGCTCACAGCATCGAGCTGCCGCTTCGGCAGTTCGGGGGTGAACTTGATATTGCCGGCCGCGAGCACATTGGTCGATACTGTCAGGATCACCGCACGCGCGGCAATTCTGCCCGAAGGCGTTTCAACCGCGACCTCCCGGTTATTCCAAACGATGTGATTGACCGGCGTCGACAGCGTCATCGGCACCTGCTCGCCCAATTTGGCGACGAGCGCGCCGACGCCCTGGCGGCAACCGATCGCCGCGTTACGATCCTGCGCGCGCGCTTTGTCGACGACGGAGACATCGGCGAGATCCTTGCCCGTGCCGTTGGCGCCGAGCACAAATTCCGCCGTGCCGGCCCAGTCACCGAGATCTTTCGGAAGCACCGCGGCGCAGGCGACATCGCCCCTGCGCGAGGCCTCGTCGATGGCGCGGTTGGCGTGCACCAAAGCCGCAAGAAAATACTCGGTTTCGCCGGCGCGCGCATTGCGCAAACCAACGCGGATTTTTTGGCCCAGCGGCGCCGCCGAGATCTCGAGTCCGGCACTGCGCGCCAGCCTGACCATCGGATTGGTTTCAGGATTGTGCAGCCAGCGCGCGCCACGATCGAAAGGCACATCGAACGTGGTGCTATCGGTCCAGCAGCGCCCGCCGAGGCGCGCATCGGCCTCGACCACGATCACCTTTCGGTTGGCCGCCTGAATGCGCCGCGCCGCGGCAATGCCGGCAGCGCCGGCGCCGATCACGACAATGTCGGCCTCGCGCGGCATCGATGCGCCCCACGCCCTCCTTCCAATCCCCGGCATAACTGCCGCGGCGGCAGCAGATGCCGCAAGAAGATCGCGCCGCGTGATCGCCATGTCAGGTTTCCGGAATTCTTGGTAACAAAGTGAACAACTGGTGTGGCGGCGAGACGCCCGCATCGGTGAGAGAACTTTCCAACTTGCCGCATCCAGACATCAGCGGCAAGCATCATGGTAAATCAATCATGATTGACCGGCGATTTGCATGAACTAAATTGCAACGGCTTTCAGCCATGGTAAGGATGGAACAAGCGGATAGATGAGCCCGAAGCGGCTCCATAAATTCGCCGGGGGGAAATGCATTGTGGGCGTAGTGCTCGACACTGTCGGCAAGTGGATCGCTTCCTATCTTCAGAAGGAAGTGCATGGCTATGAGCCGTTCACCCCCAGCGATCCCGACCGTCTGCGCAGCATTATCGAGCCGGGCGATGTGCTGCTGGTCGAAGGCAATAATCGAATTTCAGGCATCATCAAATACCTGACCCAGTCGACATGGTCGCACGCCGCTTTGTTCGTCGGACCGATCGACGGAGCGGAGGAGCCGGACGGCGAGCAACATGTCCTGATCGAGGCCAATATCGGCGAGGGCGTCACCTCGGCGCCGCTG
Source organism: uncultured Alphaproteobacteria bacterium (assembly GCA_963748805.1). Classification (GTDB taxonomy): domain Bacteria; phylum Pseudomonadota; class Alphaproteobacteria; order Rhizobiales; family Xanthobacteraceae; genus Bradyrhizobium. The sequence continues at coordinate 153,161 of CAVVLH010000002.1, forward strand.
TCGAAATATTTCAGCTATCACACGCGGCTGTGCCGGCCGGTCGGCCTGACCTACGAGGACCGCTATACGGTTTGCCGCTACGCCATCAACCGGATCGGTTTCGGTTACGACACCAAGAATATTCTCGACCTGATGCGTTTCCTGATTCCGCTGCCGATCCCGCAGCGCTTTCGGCGGCGCATGATCGCATTCGGTTCCGGCGATCCCACCAAGATCATCTGCTCGGCCCTGATCGCGCAGGCTTTCGACGCGGTGCGCTATCCGATCCTGCCCAGGGTGACGCAGGCCGGCTCGCGACAGGCCCGCCGCGAAATTCTTCACATTCGCGATTCATCGCTTTACATGCCGCGCGATTTCGACATCTCGCCCTATTTCGAAATCGTCAAACCGACCATCGTGCACGGGTTCGACTACACCGCCTTGCATTGGGCCGACAAACAAAAGCCGCTCCAGGAGGTAGCGGGCCAATTCGGGGTGTTTCCAGAAACGCCGCCGCTTGTTCCTGAAGAGATTGACGAGGAAGCGCCGCTTCCAGTTGCGTAAATAGCGCAAGAGGCGATTTTGGCCCCGACGGTTCGGGCGGCCTCCTCAACCCTGCTTCCCCCCACGCGCTCGTCCCGATCCATGGCGGCTCACGGCACTTGCCGAACTCTCGTACCATGGCTACCTCTCGCGGGGGCTTTCGCAAGAGGTCAACCCGATCATGTTCGATGCTGCGATCAAGGCACTGTCGCAAATCCTGTCGCCGCCGATGCGCTCGATCCTGTGGCGCTCGATTGGTCTCGCTCTGGTGCTGATCGCGGTGCTGGCGATTGCCCTGCAACGCCTGTTGAGCTGGCTTGCGACCACGGGCGAAGTCTGGGCTGCGGCGCTTCTGGGTCCGTCATTCCAGACGCCGCTCGATATCCTGGCCTGGATCATTTCGATCGCCGCCGGTCTCGGCGTCGTGTTCGGCGCGGTGTTGCTGATGCCGGCCATCACCTCGCTCGTCGCCAGCCTGTTTGTCGACGACGTCGCCGATCACGTCGAGCGCGAACACTATCCGGCCGAGCGGCCCGGCACAGCCCTGCCGCTTCCGCTCGCGATCACCGAAGGCGTCAAAACCGCCTCGCTGACCATCCTCGTCTATCTGGTCGCGCTGCCCTTTGTGCTGTTCGCCGGTGCCGGCTTCATCATCTTCTTCATCGCCACTGCATGGCTTTTGGGCCGGGAGTATTTCGAGCTCGCAGCGATGCGATTTCGTAGCCCCCAGGAAGCCAAGGCGATGCGCAAGGACAACGCCGCCACCGTATTCACGGCGGGGCTTGTCATCGCGGCCTTTGTGTCGATCCCCATCGTCAATCTGGCGACGCCGTTGTTCGGCATGGCCTTCATGGTCCACATGCACAAGCGCCTGAGCGGGCCGCGCTCCGAGTTGATCGAGCCCGCGCGAAAGACGGGCGTTCCTCTTCGCTGATCGGTCCGCGCGAGGATCGGCGTCGCAATCAACACCCGGACGTATTTGTCTTCTCCGAAAGCCATTTTTCGACTTCGGAAGGTTTGATAATTCGCTTGGGCGTGACGGGGTTCAGCGTTCCGGCGCTAATCTCGGTTCCCGCCGCGATTTTGCCCGCGGCAAACTGTTTGGCCTCGGATTCGCTCGCAAAGGTCTCCGAACGGCGCGAATAATGTCCGGTCTTCTCGTCGTCCGGAAGGTGAATCGAGACGTACCACGTTTTGCGATTGTTCTTTATCACGATGAACCGGTAGCCTTCTCCGACACTGTCGCTGAATTAGTCGCGACGGATTGGCTACGGGTTCACGCTCTGACGTCAGTACGAATGTAGCGAATACTGAGCGGAAATATCGTTAAGGGTGATGCGTATCAGTGCGCCACCAGCGGACAGCCCCCCTCTGCCAGCGAGCGGAACGCCTGATCGCCGGGAATCGTGGCGAGGATCTTGTAGTAATCCCACGGTCCCCTGGATTCCGAAGGCGTCTTCACCTGCGCCAGATACATGTCGTGAACCAGCCGGCCGTCCTCGCGCAGTTTTCCGCCTTTGACGTAGAAATCGTTGACCGGGCGTTCCCGCATTTTCGCCATCACCGCCTTGGCCTCGTCGGTGCCGGCGGCGGCAACCGAACCGAGATAATGGTTGATCGCCGAATAGACCGCCGCCTGCGGCATGGTCGGCATCCGGCCGAACCGTTCAAAGAACCGCTTCGACCAGGCGCGGGTCTCTTCGTTGCGGTCCCAGTAGAACGCCGTGACGAACTTCAAGCCCTGGGCTGCCTGGAGCTGCATGCTGTGCACGTCGGAAATGAACACCAGCAGCGAAACGATGGTCTGATTCTTGGAAAGGCCAAACTCGTTCGCCTGCTTGGTGGCGTTGACCATGTCGCCGCCGCCATTGGCAAAGGCGATGACCTTCGCGCCGGAAGCTTGCGCCTGTAACAGGTACGAGCTGAAATCCGCTGTGTTGAGCGGGTGACGCACACTTCCCAACACCTTGCCGCCGGCCGCCTTTACCGCCGCCGAGGCGTCGGCCTCCAGCGAATGACCGAAGGTGTAGTCCACCGTGAGAAAGAACCAGCTATCGCGCCCTTCCGCCACCACCGCCTTCGCGAGACTCGTGGTGAGCGCGTAAGAGTCGTAGATCCAGGAGGCCTCGGTCGGCGTGCACGATTTGCCGGTAAAGGCGGTGCTTCCTATAGCTCCCCCGATCACAATTCGGTTTTTCTCGGCGCCAAGCGCGGAGACTGCAAGCGCCACCGCCGAATGATCGAACCCGATCGCCATGTCGACCTTGCCGACATCAAACCATTCGCGCGCGATGGCCGCACCGACATCGGATTTGTTCTGATGATCGCCCGACACAACCTCGATCGGCTTGCCGAGCACGGTGCCGCCGAAATCCTCCACGGCCATCCTGGCCGCGACCACCGAGCCCGGACCGCCCAGATCGGCGTAGAGCCCGGTTTGATCGTTGAGCACGCCAATCCTGACGACGTCGTCGGAAATTTGCGCACGCGCCCCGTGCGCCGCTAACCCCGTGACCAATAACGCTGAGACCAGCGCAAGCCGCAGCCACATGGCGTCCTCCCGTTTGATGCGTGGCCCTTGTTGGGCCTTTGGGAGCGAGCCTAGTTGCGACCCGGGCCGGACACAAGGTCCGAACCCCACAGCAAGTGCCTATGACTTGATCCCTCATAGTGAGGAGCGTGTCTTCGCGCGTCTCGAACCATGAGGCCCATCCTTCGAGACGCCGCGCGATAATACGCGGCTCCTCTGGATGAGGATCGAACGATCGGTCGGATTTTCAAATCGTCTTTTCCGGCCAGCGGCAGAGATCGTTGATCAGACAGACCGCACAGCGCGGCTGGCGCGCGAGACAAGTGTAGCGGCCGTGCAGGATCAGCCAGTGATGCGCATGCAGCATGAATTCCGCCGGGATCACGCGCTCGAGCTCCAATTCCACTTCCAGCGGCGTCTTGCCCGGCGCCAACCCAGTGCGATTGCCGACGCGGAATACGTGGGTATCCACCGCCATGGTGCGTTCGCCGAAGGCCATGTTGAGCACGACATTGGCGGTCTTGCGTCCGGCGCCCGGCAGCGATTCGATTTCCTCGCGCGTGCGCGGCACCTCGCCTCCGAAGTCGCGGATCAATTTCTCCGACAGCGCGATGACGTTTTTCGCCTTGGTGCGGTAGAGCCCAATGGTCTTGATATACTCGCGCAATTTCTCCTCGCCAAGCGCGAGCATTTTTTGCGGCGTATCGGCGATCGGGAACAGCGCCCGCGTTGCACGGTTGACCCCGGCGTCCGTTGCCTGCGCCGACAGCACGACCGCAACCAGCAGCGTGTAGGGGTTGAGATGTTCCAACTCCCCTTTCGGATCGGGATTGGCTTTGCGAAAGCGTTCGAATGCCTCGCGCACCTCGGCCGGCGTCCAGGGTTTTGTCTTTTGGCCGCCTCGCGACGTCTTTGGTTTGGCGACCTTCGACTTGCCGGCGCGCGGGACGGCCACCGACCTGGATTTGGAGGCGGCCTTTTTAGAGGCAGATTTGGCGGCAGCGTGGCGTGTGATTTTCGGCATAATCTAGTGTCCCGGTTCTGACATTCGTATCCCATCGCGGCGGGTTCGTTTACGAATGTCAGAACCAAAGGGACACTAGCAAATTGTCTTGTTCCAGTGTGGATCTGGATTTGACATTCGCTTGCAAACTCGCGACGGCACCAATGCGAATGTCAAATCCACCACACTGGTGTATAGTAAGAGGTCATGACCGCAGGCAATGATTTTGATCCGAACGAGGCGGAGTTGTTTTCGGCACGGCTGAAGCCGCACCGCTCGCTGAACCGCACCGGCTTCCTGGTGGTGATGGCCTTTATCAGTGTCGTGAGTTTTGCCGCCGGCATCGCATTCCTGCTGATGGGCGCCTGGCCTGTGGTCGGCTTTTTCGGCCTCGACGTGCTCGCGATCTACTGGGCCTTTCGTGTCTCCTTTCGCCGCGCCAAAGCCAGCGAGGAAATTCGCCTGACGCCGTCTGAACTTCATGTGCGGCGGATCAGCCACCGCGGCCATGTGGTCGAATTCACCTTCAATCCGTTGTGGGTGCAGCTCGACCGCGAGACGCATGCGGAATTTGGCATCGAGCGGCTCTATCTGGTCTCGAAAGGCCGCCGGGTCGCCATCGGCAACTTTTTGGGCGCAGAGGAAAAAGAAAGCTTTTCCAAAGCCTTGATGGCCGCGCTCCAGGCCGCCCGGCGTGGGCCGACCTATAATCCCATCACCTAGCGGCTTTTTGTTTGACGCGTTTTCCTAATGCGAACCGGTCTCCGCTTCGCTTGAAAACGCTATGCCATCAGGATTCGGGTGGTTTGGATGACGCCGTGGTTCTACATCCATGGCATGATCCATCATTGCCATGAATGACGCCATGAACCTCACCATGAACGATTTGCGCCTGGCCAAGCCGGGCACCCAAAACGCCGCGCTGCGCGACTACGACTCCGTGCGCCGGGCGATTGCCTTCATCTCCGAACGCTGGCGGACGCAACCGACCATCGAAGCGATGGCAGAGGCGTCTAGTCTCACACCGGATGAGCTGCACCACCTGTTCCGGCGCTGGGCCGGCCTGACGCCGAAAGGATTCATGCAGGCGCTGACGCTCGACCACGCCAAGAACCTGCTGCGCGATTCGGCGAGCGTACTCGATGCTGCGCTCGACTCCGGCCTCTCCGGCCCCGGCCGGTTGCACGATCTGTTCGTGACTCATGAAGCGATGTCGCCGGGCGAATGGAAGACCGGCGGCGAAGGCATGACATTGCGGTTCGGCTTTCATCCCTCGCCCTTCGGCACCGCGCTGGTGATCGCCAGCGAACGGGGCCTTGCGGGCCTTGCCTTTGCCGATCCGGGCGAAGAGCCGGCGGCACTCGACGACATGAGGCGACGGTGGCCGCGAGCCACTTACATCGAGGATTATCTCGCGACAGCCCCGCTGGCCCAGCGCATCTTTGATAAGAAAATGTGGCGGCCGGACCAGCCGTTGCGCGTGACGTTGATCGGGACCGACTTCGAGGTTCGGGTCTGGGAGACGTTGTTGAAGATTCCGATGGGCCACGCGGTGTGTTATTCCGACATCGCCAGGAAGATCGAAAGTCCGAAGGCGTCGCGCGCGGTGGGCGCGGCGGTCGGCAAGAACCCGATCTCGTTCGTGGTGCCCTGCCATCGCGCGCTCGGCAAAAGCGGCGCGCTAACCGGCTATCACTGGGGCATCACCCGCAAACAGGCGATGATCGGCTGGGAAGCCGGGCAGGTCGGGATGCAGTAGACGCTGTCATTCCGGGATGGTGCGTCAGCACCAGACCCGGAATCTCGATACCTCAGTTGGTCCAGCGCGCGATCGCCGATTGGCGCTGTGAGCGAGGTAATTTCAACGCTTCCGATCACCCGGCCAGATCGAGCTTCGAGGCCACGGTGGCGTCGGCGTTCAGGCGATAGATGATGGGAACGCCGGTGGCGAGTTCGCGCTTCAGGATGTTTTCCGGCGACAGCTTCTCCAGCACCATGATCAGCGCGCGCAGCGAGTTGCCGTGGGCTGCGACCAGCGTGCGTTCGCCACGCAGCACGCAGGGGAGAATTTCCTGCACGAAATAAGGCAGCGTACGCGCCAGCGTGTCCTTCAGGCTTTCACCGCCCGGCGGTGGCACGTCATAGGAACGGCGCCAGATCAGCACCTGATCCTCGCCCCATTTCTTGCGCGCATCATCCTTGTTGAGGCCGGAGAGATCGCCATAGTCGCGCTCGTTGAGCGCGAGATGTTTGTGCACGGGAATCGTGGTCTGGCCGAGTTCTGCCAGCATCAGATCGAGCGTGTGCTGGGCGCGCGTCAGCACGGAGGTGAAGGCCACATCGAATACCAGGCCCTCACCTTTGAGCTTGCGGCCGGCGTCGCGCGCCTCTGCAATACCCTTCTCCGTCAGATCAGGATCCTTCCAGCCGGTGAAGAGATTCTTCAGATTCCATTCGCTCTGGCCGTGCCGAACCAATACGAGAAGACGATCGCTCATACCTGAAAACTTCCGTTGTGAATTAGAAATTACCGAGCCCCAGCACATCGGCCATGGAGTACAGCCCAGGCTTCTTGTCGCGCGCCCACAATGCCGCCTTCACCGCACCTTGCGCAAACATCGTGCGGTCCTCGGCGCGGTGGGTGAGCTCGATACGCTCCATGGCGCCGGCAAAGATCACGCTGTGATCGCCGGTAACCGAGCCGCCGCGCAAGGAGGCAAAACCGATATCGCCTGACCGACGCGCGCCGGTCTCGCCATCGCGCCCGCGCGCGGAATGCTCGCCGAGCGCGATCTGGCGGCCGGCGGCGGCCGCTTCTCCGAGCATCAAGGCCGTCCCCGAGGGCGCATCGATCTTGGAGCGGTGATGCATCTCGAGGATCTCGATGTCGAAGCCGGCGTCAAGCGACTGCGCCACGCGCTTGACCAGCGCGGCCAGCAGATTGACGCCGAGACTCATGTTGCCCGACTTCACGACGATCGCGCGTGAGGTCACGCTTCTGATCACGGCATCATCCGAGGAAGACAGGCCGGTGGTTCCGATGACGTGGACGAGCCCGCGCTGTGCGGCGATCGCGACATTGGCGATGGTCGCGGCCGGCACCGTGAAATCGAGAATGCCGTCGGCATTCGCCGACATCGTCCAGAGATCGGCGGACAGCTCGACGCCATTGGCAGGCAGGCCCGCCAGCACGCCGGCATCCTTGCCCAACAGTTCGGAACCCGGCGCTTCCAGCGCGCCGGCCAGCACCGCACCCTCGGTCTCGGAAATGACGCGCGTCAAGGCGCGGCCCATCCGGCCGCCCGCCCCCGCAACGATCAAACGCATCTCGGACATGATTTATCCTTTCAGGCTCGTTTTAGCGGGGGGACGATGTTCCGGCAACCGATCACGCCCGGAACGCCGTCACTCGCCGGGTTGCGGGCCATCGTAGCCTTCAATGATCACGAGATCGCCTTCGGCATGCGGGCTGCGGAGCGCGACCAGGCGCACATATTCGGGCGAATTATAGCAGGCGATCGCGGTCTCATAATCCTTGAACTCGATCACCACATTGCGGGTCCGCGACGAGCCTTCCTTGGACACATGCCGGCCGGCGCGCACCAGGAACTTGCCGCCATACTTCGCGAACACCGCGCCGTTCTGCGCGACATATTCCTTGTAGCCGTCGGGATTATGCACATCGATGCGGGCGATCCAGTAGCCTTTTGCCATAACAACCTCCTCGGTTTTGTTTTGACGCGTTTTCTTGACGCAGATAAGTCGACGCAATCTGCGTAAACTTGATTGCGAGGCCGGTTCCCACCCGTCTCCGCCAGGGCTTCGCCGGGCCACTGGTTCACGCGGCCGCCGAAGCTGTAGCGAAGGCGGCTTCGCTCGAAAACGCTATGCCAGCGCTTGCGCGATCTCGGCCTGTATCGAATCGGCTGCCGCCTTCGGATCGGCCGCTTCCACGATCGGCCGGCCGACCACGAGATAATCGGCGCCCGCTGCAATCGCGCGCGCCGGCGTCATGATGCGTTTCTGGTCGCCGCTGGCGCTACCGGCGGGGCGTATGCCCGGCGTGACCAGGCTCATCTGGTCGCCGACGATCCGGCGCAAGCTTGTTGCCTCCTCCGGCGAGCATACGATCCCGTCGATACCGAGCGCCTTGGCTTGATGCGCGCGGGTCGCCACGAGATCGGCGATGGTAGACCGGTAACCGGCGTTTTGCAGATCCGCCTCGTTGTAGGAGGTGAGCACAGTAACGGCGAGAATCTTCGAACCTGAATTGCCTCGCGCCTCGACCGCCGCCTGCATGGTCTGCGGATAGGCGTGCACGGTCAGAAACGTCGCGCCGAGCGAACAAAGGCTCTCGACGCCGCGCGCAACTGTATTGCCGATGTCGTGCAATTTGAGATCGACGAACACATTCTTGCCGGAAGCCGTGAGTTGACCTACCAGCGGCAATCCGCCGGCATAAGCCAGCTGATAGCCGAGCTTGTAGAAGGTGACGCTGTCGCCGAGACGCGCGATCATCGCCTCCGCCTGATCCACACTCGGAAGATCGAGCGCCACGATCAGCCGGTCTTTGGGTGGAATGGCGGACAGTGGCATCTTACCTCACATCAGGCGTTGGGAGACGTCGATCAACTGCCGCACCATGGCAGCCATCGCCTCGATATCGGGCGGATGTTTCAGACGGTCCCTATCGTCATAGGCCTCGTCGGCGAAGGCAAGCGCGAGCTGGTTCGGGATCACCAGCGCGTGGCAGGCGGACAGGATCAACCGCAGCGCCGCCAGCGCCCGTGAACTGCCGAGCCGACTATGCGAGGCGCCGGCCACCGCAAAGGCTCGGCCGCGAAACACCTCGCCCCGGCTTTCATGCGTATCCTGCACGCGGCTAACCCAGTCGATGGCGTTCTTGAGCAGGGCCGGAACCGAGGAATTATATTCCGGGGTGACGATCAGCACGCCATGATGGGCGCCGATCATTCGCTTGAGATCGACGGCATTCTTGGGCACGCCTGATTTCGTTTGCAGGTCGCCGTCATAGATCGGCAGCGGAAAGTCGGCGAGCGAGAGCCGGGTCACTTCCACACCGGCTTGCGCGAATTGATGAGCGGCCACGGCGGCAAGCTTCGCATTGAGCGAGCCGGTCCGCAGCGAACCAGGGATCACCAGGATTTTCAACGCAGCCATGATTTAAATCGGTCCGGCGAAAACCCGTCCACGCCGAACCGTGGACGGCCTAGTGTGGCGACTTTGACGTTCCTTTCAGGGCCGCCGCGAGTTCTTCGAAGGAACGTCAGAGTCAAGGCCACACTGAGAATCATATGGTGGCTAGTGTCCCTTTGGTTCTGACATTCGTAAAAGTGGCCGCCGCGACAGGATACGAATGTCAGAACCGTGGACGGCCTAGCCCTTGCGATACACCCAGACGCGGGCCGGCGGAAGGTTGACCCAGACCCGCTCGGAGGCCTCGGTGGAAACCCCGGGCAATGACCTCGGGATCGGCGGCGCGACCGAATAGGTGAACTGCACGAAGGGCGCACCCGGAGCGAGCGCCAGAAAGGCGTCGCGAATGAGCCGCAGCCGCGTCTGCATTGGCTTGGTGACCAGCGGCAGGCCGGACACGACCGCGGAGGCCGGTGACCCCAGCACTTCGCGCAGCGAGTCCCGAAGCCGATAGGCATCGCCCTGAATGACCTTTGCCTGCGGATAGCGGTCGCGCAGCAGCGCACAGAAACCCGGATTATATTCGACCAGCACCAGACGCTTCTGATCGATGCCGCGCGCGATCAGCGCGTTGGTGATCGCGCCGGTGCCGGGCCCAAGCTCGACGACGGAAGCATCGGATTCCACGTCGACATATTGGGCCATGGTGCGCGCGAGCACGCGGCCCGACGGCATCACCGCTCCCATACGAAGCGGCTTTTCAATCCATGAACGGAGAAAACGAACTTCGTCATCAAGACGAAGCGGCTTCTTCAACGCACGCACGGACGATTGCAATGGCATGTCGCTACCAGGCGGGACCGCTCTTAGCGGCGGTGTCAGAAAACAGTCATAGAGAGGTATAGGCAGCGGGCGATCCGGTCAAGCAAAACGCGCTTTCGAGCAACTTCCGCGACATCAGCGATTCGCTAACAAAGCCTTGCGCTCACTGTTATTTTGCTCACACGCATAACCGCCAAGCGCGAATCTCACGTGCTGGCGCGGCTGCCGAAGAAGTCCTTGACCTTGGCAAAGAAACCCGCAGCCTCGGGCTGGGTTGCACCGGAAGATAATTTTTCGAACTCGGCCAGCAATTCCTGCTGCTTCTTGGTCAGGTTTTGCGGCGTTTCAACCACGACCTGGACATACATATCGCCGGTCTGGCGCGAACGCAGCACAGGCATACCCTTTGACGCAATGCGGAAACGCCGGCCCGATTGGGTCCCCGAAGGGATCTTCACCTTGGTCTTGTCCTTGTCGATGGTCGGCACCTCGAAATCGCCGCCAAGTGCCGCCGTCACCATGGAGATCGGCACACGGCAATACAGGTCAGCGCCCTCGCGCTGGAAGAACTCATGCGCGGCGAGCGACAGGAAAATATAGAGGTCGCCGGCAGGACCGCCGCGCAGGCCCGCCTCGCCTTCGCCAGCCAGACGAATGCGCGTGCCGTCTTCGACCCCTTGCGGAATGTTGACCGAGAGCGTCCGCTCGCGCGTCACCCGGCCGGTGCCTGAGCAGGATGGACAGGGGTCCTCGATCATCTGGCCGCGCCCCTGACACCCCGGGCAGGTCCGCTCCAGCGTGAAAAATCCCTGCGCCTGCCGCACCCGCCCCGCCCCGCCGCACATGCTGCAGGTCTTCGGCTTGGTGCCGGCCTTGGCGCCGATGCCTGAACAGGATTCGCAGGTGACCGATACCGGAATTTCGATCTGGGCGGTCTTGCCCTGGAAAGCTTCTTCCAGCGTGATTTCCATGTTGTAGCGCAAGTCCGCGCCACGCTCGCGGCCGCCACGGGCGCGCTGGCTCGCCATGCCGAACAGGTCTTCGAAAATATCGGAGAAGGAGGAGGCGAAGCCGGCGCCGAAGCCCGGGCCGCCACCGCCCTGCTCGAAGGCGGCATGGCCGAAGCGGTCATAGGCGGCGCGCTTGTCGCCGTCCTTGAGAACCTCGTAGGCCTCGTTGATTTCCTTGAAACGGACTTCGCTGGTGGCATCGCCCGGATTCTTGTCCGGATGCCATTTCATCGCGAGCTTGCGAAAGGCCGCCTTGAGTCTGGTTTCGTCCGCGTTGCGTTCGACTTCAAGGGTCTCGTAATAACAGCGCTTGGTGGACATCCGTCAAACCCGCCCGATCCTCAATCCCTAGGGAATGCGGCTCACAATGCCGCCTTCGGCTTAACGAAAAATAACCCCCACTCTTTCGAGACGCCATTGCGCGCACTCGTCAGAATGGGGGTCATGACTCGCTGCCTTAAGCAGATTTCTTGTTGTTCTTGTCGTCGTCGACTTCGGTGAATTCCGCGTCGACCACGTCGTCCTTGGCGGCATCCTTGGCCGCGTCGGCCTCGGCCTGCTGCTTGTACATGGCCTCACCGAGCTTCATCGAGGCCTGCGCCACGGTGTTGCTCTTGGCCTTGATCGCCTCGGCATCGTCGCCCTTCAGCGCTTCCTTCAAATCGCTGACCGCATCTTCGATGGCGCGTCGTTCGGTATCGGAGACCTTCGAGCCATGCTCGGCGAGCGCCTTCTCGGTGGAATGCACCAGCGCGTCGGCATGGTTCTTGGCGTCGACCGCCTCGCGACGCTTCTTGTCGTCGGCAGCATTGGCCTCGGCATCCTTGACCATCTTGTCGATGTCGGATTCGGACAAGCCCCCGGACGCCTGGATCCGGATCTGCTGTTCCTTGCCCGTCGCCTTGTCCTTGGCGGAGACGTTGACGATGCCGTTGGCGTCGATGTCGAAGGTCACCTCGATCTGCGGCATGCCACGCGGCGCCGGCGGAATGCCCATCAGGTCGAACTGGCCGAGTATCTTGTTATCGGCCGCCATCTCGCGCTCGCCCTGGAAGACGCGGATGGTGACCGCGTTCTGGTTATCCTCGGCGGTCGAGAACACCTGACTCTTCTTGGTCGGGATCGTGGTGTTGCGGTCGATGATGCGGGTGAAAACGCCACCCAGCGTCTCGATGCCGAGCGACAGCGGCGTGACGTCGAGCAGCAGCACGTCCTTGACGTCGCCCTGCAACACGCCGGCCTGGATCGCCGCACCGATCGCCACGACTTCGTCGGGGTTGACGCCCTTGTGCGGCTCCTTGCCGAACAACTGCTTCACCACTTCCTGCACCTTCGGCATGCGGGTCATGCCGCCGACCAGCACCACTTCGCCGATCTCACCGGCGGTGAGGCCGGCATCCTTCAGCGCCTTGCGGCAGGGCTCGATGGTCTTCTGCACGAGGTCATCGACCAGCGCCTCGAACTTGGCGCGCGTCAGCTTCATCGTCAGATGCTTCGGGCCGGTCTGGTCCGCCGTGATGAACGGCAGGTTGATTTCGGTCTGCGTGGTCGACGACAATTCGATCTTGGCCTTTTCGGCAGCCTCTTTCAGGCGCTGCAAGGCGAGCTTGTCGTTGCGCAGGTTGATGCCCTGCTCCTTCTGGAACTCGTCGGCGAGATAGCCGACCAGCCGCATGTCGAAGTCTTCGCCGCCGAGGAAGGTGTCGCCGTTGGTCGACTTCACCTCGAACACGCCGTCGCCGATTTCGAGAATCGAAATATCGAAGGTGCCGCCGCCCAGATCGTACACCGCGATGGTGCCGGTCTTGGTCTTGTCGAGACCGTAGGCGAGCGCCGCCGCGGTCGGCTCGTTGATAATGCGCAGCACTTCAAGACCGGCGATCTTGCCGGCGTCCTTGGTGGCCTGACGCTGGGCGTCGTTGAAATAAGCGGGAACCGTGATGACCGCCTGATCGACCTTCTGGCCGAGATGGGCTTCCGCGGTCTCCTTCATCTTTTGCAGGATGAAGGCGGAAATCTGCGAGGGAGAGTAGGTCTTGCCGTCGGCCTCGACCCAGGCATCGCCGTTGGATGCTTTGACGATCTTGTAGGGGACAAGCTTCTTGTCCTTCTCCACCATCGGATCGTCGTAACGGCGGCCGACCAGACGCTTCACCGCAAAGAAGGTCCGCTCGGGATTGGTCACAGCCTGGCGCTTGGCCGGCTGACCGACGAGGCGTTCGCCGTCGTCGCTAAAGGCCACGATCGACGGCGTCGTCCGCATGCCTTCGGCATTCTCGATGACTTTGGCGTTCTTGCCATCCATTACGGCGACGCACGAATTCGTGGTGCCGAGATCGATCCCAATGACCTTTCCCATGGTCCTCATATCCTTCTTTTTGCGGCAGGTCGGCTGGGCCCTGACGGCGCCCCGATCCCGACCCCCAACGATCAAATACTCGCGATATTGCGACGGTGAGCCTCATATAGGAGGGGGGGCATGGCCTGCAAGGAGGCTGACGCAACCTTCGTCCGCCAAGCCCCTCAACTTTTAAAGATAGTTTCGACGCGAGCCGCCAGACCCGGCCGCCACCGGCAAGCCCGCGGCACCCCAGCCATAGCCCCACGCCGCCGCTGTTGCTAGGGCGGCAAACCCGCTAAAAGCGGTCGAATCGATGCGGACGGCACCTAAAGCCTTTCGATCATCGAACGGCCCCAATGCAAGCCGAGTGGATCGCCAATGAAACATCCCCGCCTGTTTTCCGTCCCGGCTTTGCTGGCTTTCCTCGTCATGGCCCCTCTTCTGACGGTCACCGGCAGCGCGTCGGCCGCCGACCCGGTTTTCCCGCCGGGCGCACGGATCGGGATGACGCCGCTGGTGGGCCTTGTCCCCGCCAGGGCCTTCACCGGCTTCGAGACCGAAGACCAGAGCGTCAAGGTGCTGATCGCGGAGCTTCCCGTGGCCGCCTATGGCGAGGTCATGAATACCTTCAAGACCAATCCGGCGATCACTGCCGGCGCCAAACCGGAGAGCCTCGAGACATCGGCGGGAACAGCCTATTACACGGCTGAAACCGCCAAGAACGCGGCCGGCGTGATTCGCCACTACTCGATGATCCTTTCAGGCGGGACCTTCTCCGGCTACGTCGACGTTCAGGTCCCCGAGAACGCCACCCGGATCTACAGCGACGATGCGGTTCGCCAGATGCTGGCGTCGGCCGTGATCCGCAAGGAAGTTCCGATCGACGAACAGCTCGCACTGATGCCGTTCAAGGTCGGCAGCCTCGGCGACTTCAAGAACGTCCGCGCGCTGGGGGCGACCGGCGCCCTGCTGCTCGCCGACGGCGATGAGACGGCCGGTTTCGAGCTCGCGCCCTTCATGGTGATCGGCCTGATGCCGTCCACGCCCACCCAGCCCGACGATCGCGCCCGTTTCGCCGAGCAGGCCGCGCGCGCCATACCGGGGATGCACACCGGACGGATCACGATGTCCGAGCCGGTCCGTATCGACGGGATGGCCGGATACGAGACGCGGATCGATGCCACCAGCGGCCGGGACGATACCCCGGTCACGCTGGTGCAATGGCTGCGCTTCGGCGGCCAGGGCTCGCTTCGGATCATCGGCAGTGCGCCGCGCGACCAATGGGAGAAGGCCTTTCCGCGTTTCCGCGCGGTCCGCGACGGGGTTGAGCCGCGCTAGTGTCGTCAGAGTCGCCACACTAGAGATTCACGATCACGATACAGGCAGGCAAGCCGCTTCTTTGACCTTCCGCCGGCAGTGGTCTGATTCTAACATTCGCATGCATTCGCTACGGGCAGTTTTGCGAATGTTAGAATCAAAGGACCACTGGCAAACAAAAGTTGCTAGTGGAGTTTAGGAATTGACATTCGCTTTCCGAGCTTGCGGCTAGGTGGGTAGCGAATGTCAATTCCACTCCACTAGCCTGATTTGCTAACGTCATCCGACAGAGAGAGGGGACTGGCATTATGATGGACCGAAGACAAACACTGACAGCATTGGGCGGCCTGGCATTGACCGCGGTCGCCGCGCGACCGGTTTGGGCGGCGGCTTCGATCAAGATCGATGACGCTTCGGCGCTGCTCGTGATTGACGTCCAGAACTGCTTCCTGCCGGGCGGCAGCCTCGCCGTGAAAGACGGTGATCAGGTCGTGCCGGTCATCAACAAGCTCGCCAAGGGCTTTACCAACGTCGTGATGACTCAGGACTGGCACACGGTCGGCCACGTCTCGTTCGCGTCCAGCCATTCCGGCAAGAAGCCGTTCGAAACCGTCGATCTGCCTTATGGCAAGCAGGTGCTGTGGCCGGATCACTGCGTCCAGGGCACCGACGGCGCCTCGCTCTCGAAAGACCTGTCGATCCCGCAGGCCGAGCTTGTGATCCGCAAGGGCTATCACAAGGACGTCGACAGCTATTCGGCCTTCACCGAGGCCGACGGCAAGACGACGACGGGGTTGGCCGCCTACCTCAAGGCGCGCAAGCTGCAAAAGCTTTTCATCGCAGGACTTGCGACCGACTTCTGTGTGGCGTGGACGGCGATGGATGCGCGAAAGGCCGGATTCGAAGCCTATGTCATCGAGGACGCCTGCCGCGGCATCGACACCCAGGGCTCGCTTGCCAAGGCCTGGGCCGATATGGCCAAGGCCGGCGTGAAGCGAATCCAGTCCGGCGATATCGCGATCAGCTGAATTTCAACCGCGACGGAGATGCGCTCCCTCTCCCTTTGGGAGAGGGGTGGGGTGAGGGGTTACGGTCTCAATTAATAGCAACGCCCCCTCACCCGGCTGCATTCGCAGCCGACCTCTCCCCCACGGGGAAAGGTGAACCGCACCGCGGAGCGAAACCAGTCAAATAAAAAATCACTGGCCCTGCTCGGCTGGGGCCGCTTTCGCGCCGCCCTTGGAAACGCCGACCAGCGCCGGGCGCAGCACCCGTTCGCCGATCATGTAGCCGGCCTGAACGACCTGCACCACCGTGCCTGACGGCACCGAAGCATCGGGAACTTCGTACATCGCCTGCTGGAAGTTCGGATTGAACTTCTCGCCTTGCGGATCGAATTTCTTGACGCCGTTTTTCTCCAGCGCGCTGAGCAGCGAGCGTTCGGTCAGTTCGACGCCCTCGATCAGCGACTTCAGCAGCGGATCGGCGGACTCCCGGGTCTCGGCCGGAACCGCATCGATGGTGCGCTGAAGACTGTCGGCGATATCGAGCACGTCGCGGGCGAAGCCGGTAATCCCATAGACCTTGGAATCGGCGACCTCCTTCCGGGTCCGCTGCCGAAGATTCTCCATTTCGGCGAGCGTCCGCAGCATCTTGTCGCGCAGTTCCGCAGCTTCCTTGGCGAGCGCCTCGGTCGATCCCGGTTCCGGATCGTCGGGCATGATATAGGGCTTGGAGACCACGGGCTCCGCCCCTTGCTCCGGACCGGCCGAATTGTCGTTTTGCCCGCTGGGATCGGTCATGCGGCACCCTTCTCGAAAATCGACTTTTTGATAAGTTCAACTAGCTGGATTGCTGGGCCGGATATCGTGCTTTAGCCGCCGAAAATCAAGCGCTGATCAGCCGCCCAGCAGGCGGCTGACGATCCTGGCGGCGTAATCCACGGTCGGGATCACGCGCGCATAATTGAGCCGGGTCGGCCCGATCACCCCGAGCACGCCGACGATCTTGCCGGCGCCGTCCCGGTAGGGCGCGATGATGGTGGAAGAACCGGACAGCGAAAACAGCTTGTTCTCGGAACCGATGAAAATCCTCACCCCCTCGGCGCTCTCGGCCCGGCCGAGCAGATCGACCACGCCGCGCTTGGTCTCGAGATCGTCGAACAGCAGGCGGACGCGTTCGAGATCCTCAAGCGCATGGAGGTCTTCGAGCAGATTGGCGTGACCGCGCACGATCAGCTGCCGGTCCTCGCTTTCGCCTCCGGACCAGCTTGCAAGTCCCGCCGCGATCACCTTCTGCGTCAACTGATCGAGTTCGGCGCGGCCTTGCGCCAGCGCGGTTTCAAGTTCGAGGCGGGCTTCGGCCAGCGTTCGCCCCCGGATTCGCGCGTTGAGGAAATTGGTCGCCTCAATCAGCGCCGAAGAAGGAACGCCCGGCGGCAACGCCAGCACGCGATTTTCAACCTGGCCGTCTTCGCCGACCAGCACGACCAGCGCCCGCTCCGGCTCCAGCCGAACGAATTCGATATGCTTCAGCCGCGAATTGGACTTGCCGGTCAACACCACGGCGGCGGCGCGGGTGAGGCCCGAGAGCCGGGTCAGCGCCTCGCCGAGCGCGGCCTCGACCGACTGCGCCTTGCCGACCGAAGCCAGCTGGGTCTGGATCGATTGCCGTTCGGCTTCGGTGAGATCGCCGACCTGCATCAGGGCATCGACAAAGAACCGCAGACCGATTTCGGTCGGCAGCCGTCCGGCCGAGGTATGCGGCGCATAGATCAGCCCGAGCGCTTCGAGATCGGCCATCACGTTGCGGACCGAGGCCGGCGACAATGGAACCGCGATCAGGCGCGAGATGTTGCGCGAACCGACGGGTTCACCGGTCGCCAGATAGCTCTCGACGATCTGGCGGAAGATCTCTCGCGAACGCTCGTTGAGCTGGGCAAGCCCGGCATGCGGCGCGATCAGGCCAATCGGTTCGTGGTGAGCCAAAATCAAAACTCCTCAACCCCAACCCCGATTTTGTCTATGTAGGTGGTCCCTGACAAGCGTGCACGAGGAAAAGTCTTGCCGCCTCCCATAGGCCCTCCTACAAGCACGCCAAACGCATCTCAAACGCATTTATTGGTTAATTTTGGAGGTTTTCATGCGGCCAAGCCGCCGTGCGCCGGATGAACTGCGCGCCGTGTCGCTGGAACGCGGCGTGGTCAAATATGCCGAAGGCTCCTGTCTCGTGAAGTTCGGCGACACCCACGTTCTGGTGACGGCGACACTGGAAGAGCGTTTGCCGCCCTGGCTCAAAGGTCAGGGCCGCGGCTGGGTGACGGCCGAATACGGCATGCTGCCACGGGCGACGCTGGAACGGACCCGAAGAGAAGCCTCCAGCGGCAAGCAAAGCGGCCGTACCGTCGAAATCCAGCGGCTGATCGGCCGAAGCTTACGCGCAACGCTCGACCTCGAAGCGCTTGGCGAGCGTCAGATCACGGTGGATTGCGACGTGCTGCAAGCCGACGGCGGCACCCGGACGGCTTCGATCACCGGCGCCTGGGTCGCACTCGCCGACTGCATCGCCTGGATGAAAACGCGCAACATGATCAAGACCAACGTGCTGCGCGACCACGTCGCCGCGATCTCCTGCGGTATCTACAACGGTACTCCGGTGCTTGACCTCGATTACGCCGAGGATTCGAACGCCGAGACCGACGCCAATTTCGTCATGACCGGCGACGGACGCATCATCGAGGTGCAGGGCACGGCCGAGAAGACGCCGTTCTCGCAAGATGAGTTCCTGGCGCTGATGGCGCTGGCGCAGAAGGGTGTCGCCAAGCTTGTCGACTTGCAGAAGATGGCGGTGGGGTAGGATCAAAAACATGCCCCGTCGAATCAGCGGCCAGCTTGTGATCGCGACCCACAATCCCGGCAAGTTGGCCGAGATGCGTGAACTGCTGTCGCCGCACGGCGTTACCGCGATATCGGCCAGCGAACTTGGCCTTCCCGAACCGGAAGAAACCGGCGACAGTTTCGCGGCGAACGCTGGGATCAAGGCGGTGGCGGCCGCGACCGCTGCAAAACTGCCGGCCTTCGCCGACGAACTCTGGCCTCGTGGTCGATGCACTGGACGGCGCGCCCGGAATCTATTCGGCGCGCTGGGCCGGACCGTCGAAGGATTTCAACGCCGCGATGAGCCGGATCGAGCGGCTGCTCGAAGAGCGCGGCGCCAACGAGCCGGCCAGACGAAAGGCCCACTTCGTCTCGGCGCTGTGCGTGGCCTGGCCCGACGGCCATCT
The DNA here is from genome assembly GCA_963748805.1 of uncultured Alphaproteobacteria bacterium. Classification (GTDB taxonomy): domain Bacteria; phylum Pseudomonadota; class Alphaproteobacteria; order Rhizobiales; family Xanthobacteraceae; genus Bradyrhizobium. The sequence goes on from CAVVLH010000002.1 coordinate 172,145, forward strand.
CGAAGAAGTCGAGGCGCGCGTCGACGGCACGCTGGTCTGGCCGCCGCGCGGCGCGGCCGGCTTCGGCTACGATCCGATGTTTCTGCCCGACGGCCATGACCGGACCTTCGGCGAGATGAGTTCGATCGAAAAGCACGGCCTGCCGCCGCTCGGCAAAGGCCTGTCGCACCGGGCGCGCGCCTTCGTCAAACTGGCGGAGCGCTGCCTTGGCTAACGGCGACGAGGCGCTTGTCGTTGCGCAGTCGCTGATGCGCCTCGAGGTGAAAGATCAGCGTGGCGAGATCGGATGACAGACCGGGTGTGTCGACGGTGACGCCGAGCGTCTGGAACACCTGGTTCGCCCGCTTGCGCCCGCCGGTGACGCGCGCGATCGGACCAAGGCCGGTCCCTGCCGCGACGGTGGCGGCCATCTTCAAATCTTCGAGCGGCGGCCATTCCCCGCGTTCGTTGCGACGGAATTTCTGATCGAGCGTCCGTTCGGTGTCCCTGAGGAGACGTACCCGTTGGGCGCCGTCCGCCAGCAGTTCTTCGTGGCCGATACCGTCGAACCCGAGAAAGGCGTCGAGATGGGGCGGGATCGCGGCGGCAAACTCGACCGTCCGTGCCATCGCCCGCGCCGCCCCGACCATCGCCTCCGAACCGGGCGCGAACGCAGTGATCAGGGACGAGATTTTCGTGAACCCCTCGCGGAGCGAGGGCGCGAGCCCGGCCATCGTTCCGGCCCGCGCGATCACCTCGGCCGGCCGCGCGTCGATGACGCCGCAGGCGTCCGCCGCGGCGGCGAGATCGCGGAGGACGACGGGATCGACGTCCGGCGTGGCGTCGGCGCCGTCGCTCGCAAGGCCGAGATAGGCGGCGGCGAGGTCGGCCGCGGCAAGCACGTCTCCCGGCGCGAACGACGCCACGCGGGAAAGCAGCGTGTCCTCCGGGACCGGCGGCAACCGGCGCGTCGCCTCGACCCATGCGGCGAGCTCGGAGGGTATCCGCGGCAGCTCAACGCCCAGCTTCCGCGATTGCTCGGCCACCGTCGCGACGAGCCGGGTCGCCGCCTCATGGGCATCGCGCAGCGATTGCGCGAGCACGTGCTCGTCGCAATCGGCGGCCGGAGCAAAGCCTGCCCGCGACCACGGCGTGTCGGCGAAATTGCCGTGGCTCTGCTCGTGGCTTTCCACCGCCGATCCGAACAGCCGCAGGGCATCGGCACCGGCGGCGATCTGTTCCGGCGGGGCTGCCAGGGCACCTACGCCATGGGCGCTCTGGCCGGCAACCCCATGCTCGGCGCCGGTCCGGCGTCGTCCTTCGGCGGCCCACCCACCGATCCCGGCGCCCCCGTGTGGTCGGCACCGCCGGCGCCCGCCGCCCCTGCTGGCTCCGGCAATCACAAGCTGCGCAACGGGCTCCTTGCCGGCGCTGCTGCCATCGCCGTCCTCGCTGCCGGCTTCGGCATCGGCCATGCGACGTCGAACAACAACGGGAGCAGCACCCAGGCCTTCGCACCGACATCGGGCAGCTCGCAATCGCCGTCAGGTTCCGGGTCCTCCGGACGCTCCGGCTCCTCGGGAAGCTCCGGCTCCTCCGGGAGTCCCTTCGGCAACGGCTCGCCGTTCGGCAACAACTCGCCCTTCGGCGGCGGATCCTTCGGGAACTCGGGGAGCTCCGGCAGCGGCAGCTCGGGATCGTCGAATGCATCGGGCCCGAGTGACGCCGACGCCATCGCCTCGAAGGTGGACCCAGGGCTGGTCGACATCAACACCACGCTCGGCTACCAGCAGGAGCAGGCTGCCGGCACGGGCATTGTGCTGTCCTCCAACGGCATCATCCTGACGAACAACCACGTCATCGACGGGGCCACCAGCATTAGTGTCACCGACATCGGCAACAAGAAGACCTACACGGCCAGCGTGGTCGGATACGACCGCACCAAGGACATTGCGGTCCTGCAGCTGCACAACGCGTCGGGACTGCAGACGGCGACGCTCGGCAACTCGTCCAATGCCGCCGTCGGGGAGAACGTCGTGGGCGTCGGCAACGCCGGCGGGACCGGTGGGACCCCGAGCGCGGCCGGCGGCACGGTGACCGCGCTGAACCAGTCGATCACGGCCAGTGACGACGGCGACGGGACGTCGGAGCAACTCAGCGGCCTGATTGAGACCAATGCGGACATTCAGCCCGGCGACTCGGGTGGCGCGCTGGTCAACACGTCCGGTGATGTCCTCGGCATCGACACCGCGGCCTCGGCCGGTTTCTCGTTCCAATCCAACGACCAGTCATCGGGGACACAGGGCTTCGCCATCCCGATCAACACCGCGCTCGCAATCGCCAAGTCGATTGAAGAAGGCAACGGCTCGTCCACCATCCACATCGGCGAGACCGCCTTCCTCGGTGTCGAGATCAGCGCCAGCGGCAGCAGTTCAGGCGACTCCGGCAGCGGGGGCAGCGGCGGCGGCTTCGGGAGCCTCTTCGGAGGCAACTCCGGCAGCACCGGCAATACCGGATCGACCGCTTCGGGCGCCTCGGTGGCCAGTGCGGTGACGAACGGACCGGCGCAGGAAGCCGGCCTGGCCGAGGGTGACGTGATCACCTCGCTGGGAGGCAAGACGATCACGGCGCCCAACGACCTCACCAACGCCATCAGCCAATACCACCCGGGCGACAAGGTGAGCATCGGCTGGACCGACAGTTCGGGTCAGACACACACCGCCACCGTGCAGCTCTCCTCAGGCCCACCGCAGTAACGATCACGCGATCGGCAACCCAAGCAGAATCTGCCCCGTCCGCGGAGGCTGCCCGCCGGGAATCCCGGCGTCGGCGGCCTTCGCGGACGGCTATCTCGAGGCGAGGCGCGCGACCGCCACAACGAGCGCCAGCACGGCCGCACTCAGGACGCAGATGAGTCCGGCACCGACGCTGATGCTCGACGGTGCCGGGACACTCACGTTCGAGATCTTCTGCACAATCCGGAACGTGTCGTAAGCGGCGAAGATCAGCGTCGCAGCGGCAACGATGAACGTGAGGACTGCCAAGTAACTTTTCGTCGTTGGTCAGGGCCAATCCACCGAACACCAGCAGGACAATGCCGGCGACGAACGTGATGTACCCGTTCACGCCGATCAACTGGGAAATCAGCAGGGTCGGTGCCGTTGAGGGATCCGTGAAACGTGACGATGCCGACTGAGCCGTTGACGTGGATCCACGACCCGACCGACCCGAACATGAGGGCGACGCCGCTGACCACGAGCAGCAGCACGCCGATGTTCAGACGTCGGCGGGACGGACCGGGCCTGCGGCGGGCTGGGGGAGTAGGGATTGGCCGACATCCGCCGCGCCTCCCCGTGCGGCGGGGCCGACGGCGCCCTCCTCCACCCATCCGTTGACGCTCCAGTGGCGCCTGGCCGTCCATGTGCGGCCGTCCCAATAGGACTGATCGTTGGGGTTCGTGCCCATCGGGTACCAGCCGGGCTCCTTCGGAGGCGCGCCTGTCGGATGCCACCCCATGTCCGGGGCGGAGCCCGATTGCGGCGAGGTCCCACCCTCTTCTTCAGCCATACGGCCACCTCTCCCGGCCCTGCGCGACCCTGCGCCGCTGACGGTAGCCTCAAATGCAATGAAACCCGAGGATTCCCCGTCGACGGACCCCTGACCGACGAGGAGTTGACAGCCCTCGCCCTGGGGTTCGATCCAATTCGAGCCCATTCGCTGACGACGCCGACGACGTGCCAACCCCTTGGACCGCCGGGGGCGGCGCGTTTCCGCTCTGGTACATGCCGCCGATTGCGCGAGGGCGCAGAGGCGCTGGGCGGCCCCCGTGGTGGTGGCCGTCATTGCTGCCTTCCTGCTGATTGACGCAATGGGCCTCTGCAATACGTACGGGCTGCTCAGCCTGTAGCTCCAGACAGGGAACCTCCCGCCGCCCAGGCTCAGGGCCTGCCGGCGGCGATCCACCCCTTGACCCGCTCGTCGCTGATCCGGCGTGCCGTCGCCATATCGGCCCAGGCACGGAATCGCGCTTTCTCGTCGTCCGTCAGCTTCGAGTACATCGTCTCGGCAGGCCCAGTTCGTGCGGCCGTCCCGCCGCGCTGTCGCGCCTTGGCGATGAAAGGTTCGAACGCAGCGCGCAACCGCGCTGCGTTCTCGGAGCTGAGGTCGATCTCGTAGGAACGACCGTCGAGGGCGAACGTGACCGTCTCGTCCGCATCTCCTCCGTCAATGTCGTCGGTCAGCTTCACAATGACGGTTTTTGCCATGAGACCATCGTTGCAGAGCACCGTCGCTCCTGGCCAGTACGACGGGAGACCGGCAAACCCCTCCCGAACCAGGGCGTACCGGGCCTCTCGGGGTGCAATCACCGCCAGAATGGGGGCGTGGCCCGCCGCTCGAACCGACGCAAACCCGCCTGGCGCGAGGAACAGGCCACCCTGTCCCCAGCCTGGGTGCCCACTGGCGGGCCGACGGCGCCCGAAAACGGCCTATCGAACGCAGCATGACGCACTGAAGGCGGCCGACGAGCGGCGCCGGCAGTCCGAAATCGACCTCAATGTCTACCGATGCGAATTTTGCGACGCCTGGCACATGGGAAACCCAAGGGGCCGCGAGGATGATGGGATTCCTGCGTCACTATTCACTTTGACGCAACAGATATGACTATCTACCGTTAGTTAGCCAGTAACCGATCCGCGCAGCACCGTTCGGGCTGTGCGGTGCATTGCCGCCAGTGGGTTACCATGAGAGCCATCCTCAGGCGGAGGCGGTCCGTCACAGGAGTGGAATTTGGCGAAGCGGGCAATTGCGGAACGGTTGGGTGCTGGGCGTGCGATGCCGCGCCGCGCGGCCAACCGGTCCTCGCCATGCCGACGGCAGCGCAGACCTGAACCACCTAAACCCGCAGGGGACCGTGCCGACTATCTCTGACAGAGCAGGCGTGTCGATTGGATGGACCACTCGCACAATCCACCTCTCGGGCTTGGCGACGTACCGAGGAGGCGGGGGCTCGGGACCGACGCGAGCTCCCGTACGGGTGCCGCACTGACAGTCAGGAACCCCTTTGAAACTCGGACGCAAGGAAAAGACCCAGCACGACGTAGGGAATGGCAACGGCCACAGCGGGTCGTTGTCGTCAGTCGGCATCGACGACGCAGTCGTCGGCGTCGCGGTCGACGAACCCGAGAACCGGCCCGAGACACCGACTCGCCCTGCTCACCAGTTCCGAGCCGTTCGGCGCCACTCCTCGTCCGACGCGGGCTGGTCAGCGAGGACGACGTCGCCCAAGCCCTGGTGATCCAAAACGAGACGGGCAAGCGGATCGGCGAGACCTTGGTTGCCATGGGCGCCATGAACGAGCGGGAGCTGACGCTGTTCCTGGCCGACCTTCTGCACATGCCGGTGGTCGATCTCCGGCGGGACAACCCCCAACCCGATGTGCTCGCGCTCATACCCGAGAGGTTGTCCGCGAGCACATGGCGATGCCGATCGAACTGGACGACGACGGCCTGCAAGTGGCCGTCTCTGATCAGCCGTCGGTCGGCGTCCGTGCCCTTCTGACGCAATCCACCGACAGCCCGATCCGTTTCGTCCTCGCGCCCGCTGTCCGACATTCAGTGGGCGATCGACAGCAGCTACCGCGCCATCGGCGGCGTCGACCAGCTCGTCGAGGCCTTCAAGGCGGTCGAGGGCACCCGACACAAGGCCGACGTCCTGAGGCCGAGGTCGTTGCCGACGACGCACCGATTGTCCAGGTCGTCGACCCGCATCCTGACGCAGGCCAAGCGCGACCGCGCCTCCGACGTCCACATCGAGCCGTCACAGGACGTCGTCCGAGTGCGCTTCCGGATCGACGGCGCCCTGAAGGAAGTGCTCATGCTGCCCGGCCGCCATGGGCGTCGGACTGGTGAGCCGCATCAAGATCATGGCGGGAATGAACATCGTCGAGCGGCGTCGCCCCCAGGACGGCCAGCTCACCACGCTGATCGACGGCAAGGACACCGACGTCCGCGTGGCCACCGCCGCGACCATCTGGGGCGAGAAGTGCGTGATGCGTATTCTCGACAAGAACCGCTCGGTGCTGCGCCTGCACGACCTCGGCATGCCGACGGACACCCACGAGACCTTCTCCAAGCTCGTCAGGGCCCCTTCGGGATGGTCTTGTGCGCCGGCCCGACGGGAAGCGGAAAGACGACGACGCTCTACGCCACGCTCGACGGAGGTCGCCGACCCGACGAAGAACGTGATGACGATCGAGGACCCGGTCGAGTACGTCTTCCCGTCCATCAACCAGATCCAGACGAACGAGCAGGCCGGCCTGACGTTCGCCACAGGGCTCAAGTCGATCCTGCGCCAGGACCCCGACGTGATCCTCGTCGGGGAGATCCGAGATGTCGAGACGGCCCGCATCGCCGTGCAGTCCGCGCTGACCGGCCACTTGGTGCTCTCGTCGCTGCACGCCACCGACTCCGTGTCGGCCCTGCACCGCTTCCTCGACATGGGCATCGAGTCGTTCCTCATCGCCTCATCGGTGCTCGCCATCGTCGGCCAGCGGCTCGTGCGACGGATCTGCCCGTCGTGCAAGACCGCGCTACACGCCGACGCAGGAGGAGATGACCTTCTACGAGGAGAGCGGCGGCCCGCCGAAGACGGACTTCTACCACGGCACCGGCTGCAACTTCTGCGGGCAGACCGGGTACCAGGACCGCATCGGCGTCTACGAGCTGCTGCAGATGACGCCGGAGATCAAGCGACTCATCGTCGGTTGGGCGACCCAGGACGAGCTGCGCCGCCTGGCTCAGAAGCAGGGCATGCGCACACTTCGCGAAGAGGCGATCGGCCTGGTCGCGCAGGACATCACGACGATCGCCGAAGTCATCCGCAGCATCTACTCCCTCTAGGCCAGGAACGGACGAGCCATGGAAAAGTATCACTACAGCGCACTCGACGAGTCCGGGCAAGAAGATCTCCGGCGTCGAGAGAGCGCAGCCTCGCGGAGCGCCGCCCACCTGGCGCTGCTCGAGCGGGGCTACCAGCCGATTGAGGTGTCCGAGAAGAAGAGCGTCCTGCAGTTCGAGATCACGAAGAAGATGGTGCCGCGCAAGGACGTCATGCACTTCTCGCGGCAGCTCGGCGTGTTCGTCCAGGCGGGCATCTCCGATCATGGAGGCCCTCGAGGTCATTGCGAGCGAGACGCCCGACAAGCTCCTGAAGAAGGCCCTCGACGACATGATCGAGCGGCATCCAGGCGGGCGACACGTTCGCCTCGGCCGCCGCAGCGCATCCGGAGGCCTTCCCGAACTACTACATCGGCATCCTCGCGTCCGCCGAGCTCACGGGAAACCTCGACGTCGTGCTCGACCAGCTGGCCGACTACATCGATCGTGACATTGAGGCGCAGGGGAAAGATCACCGGCGCATGATCTACCCGGCCGTCGTCGCCGTGATGGCCGTGCGTGGTCGTCATCGTCCTGGCCACGTTCGTCATGCCGCGGTTCGTGACGTTCTTCAAGTCGTTCAACGCGAAGCTGCCGCTCCCGACGCGCATGCTGCTCAGCTGTCTCGAATTTCGTCAGCAACTGGTGGTGGGCCATCCTCGGCGGCTGCTCGTCGCCGTCGGTCGGCATTCATCGCGCTGCGTCGATCAGCGGCGGGCAAGGCGCGGCTCGACGCCATCATCCTGAGGCTGCCGGTCCTCGGCGACCTCGTGCGGGCGGCCATCCTCGAGCGGGTCTGCCGGATGCTCTCGTCGATGATCCAGGCGGCGTCGCCCTGCCCGACGCATGACGGTCACCGCGGACTCGGCGAACAACGCCGTCTATCGCAGGGGCCTCGACACGTCCGCGACAGATGATGGAGGGCCAAGGTCTTGCTGGCCCCTGGCACGCACGGGACTCTTCCCCGGCGCGGCACGCCAGATGTTCCGGGTCGGCGAGGAGACGGGAACGCTCGACCAGCAGCTCGCGACGGCCGCGAAGTTCTACAACCGGGAGCTCGACGTGAAAGTCAAGCGCTTCACGAGCCTCTTCGAGCCGGCCGTCATCATCTTCATGGGCGTCATCGTCGGCTTCGTCGCCGTCGCGCTCGTCTCCGCCATGTACGGCATCTACAAGCAGGTGAAGATCCAGTAGGATCGTTATTCACAAGGCATTGTCAACAACGGTGCAACAAACGTGTATCCGGGCTTGTTGGCCAGCACAACGAACGCAAAATTGCACGTCACACGGTAAAAATGTCCGCTCAAGAGTATTGTAAATCATCCGATAAGAATGGTACGTTTCAATTCTCCTAATTTGGCGAGGGAGACACCTTGCAACCGGATGTTTCCGGTTGCCCAAACAGAAAGGCGGTAACACCGCAATGATTAGGCACATCCGTGAAACTGTGGCGCGCCGTCGGGGCGTCGAGTTGGAGTCGGGGTTCACTCTTATCGAACTCCTGATCGTCATCGTCGTCCTCGGCATCCTTGCCGCAACGGTCGTCTTTGCCCTCAGCGGCGTGACAGGCCAGAGCGCGCAGGCTGCCTGCAACTCGGACGCGAAGAGATACGAGGTGGCTGTGGCGGCCTACAAGAACTCTCCCGCACAACACGGGCAACACTCGGCGACGCTGACGAAGACCTGACGGGCACCACCACGGTGGACCGTTCCTGCACGACGCTCCGAACAACACGAGCTAGTGGTTGCCATCGAGTGACACGCTCCCGGTGCCACCTACCCACTGGCGTGACCCGGTTCCCGGTCCGTCTACGGGCCCGACGGGTGGCAAGCTGGTCGACCTGGACAACGAGGTCCAGGGTGCCACGCTGGCGCCTCCACTGGCTGCTTCGCCGTCTCCTAAGCGGAACAACCACACACAGCAGTACTAGGTGAAGCCAAAGTGCCCGGCCCAATGGGCCGGGCACTTTGTCTTCACCCACGACAATGAGGAGGGGGATTCATGAAGAACGAAGCCAACATTGAGACGATCTCGCCGTGGCTCCAGGTGCTCTGGGACCGTCAAGGCTCCGACCTGCTGCTGGCGACAGGCTCCGAGCCGAGAATCAGGGTCGACGGAAAGCTGACGCGCGATCGAGAATGCTCCCATCCTCACGGGTGAGCTCATCGACGACATCGTCCAGGGCATGCTGTCACCCGAGAACAAGAAGACGTTCGACGAGCATCAGGACGTCGACTTCTCTTTCAGCTGGCTCGACCGGGCCCGCATCCGTGGCAACGCGTTCACCCAGAAGGGCGACACGCTCTGGCGCTCCGGATGATCCCCTCCGACATTCCGACCTTCGAGGAGCTCGGCTTGCCGCCCGTCGCGAATGGCTGGCTGGTCAACCTCGAGGTCTCGTGCTACTCACCGGCCCGACCGGCTCCGGCAAGTCGACGACCCTCGCCTCGATCATCGATCACATCAACGCACGCGGGCGGTGCACATCCTCACCATCGAGGACCCGATCGAGTACGTTGCACAAGACGGCGACGATCACCCAGCGCTCGGTCGGCACGCGACAGCCTCTCGTTCGAGCGCGCCCTGCGCTCGGCGCTCCGCGAGGACCCCGACGTCCTCCTCGTGGGTGAGATGCGCGACCTCGAGACGATTGAGCTCGCGCTCGACGCGGCCGAGACGGGCCACCTCGTCTTCTCGACGCTCCACACCAACGACGCCAAGCAGGCGATCGACCGAATCATCGACGTCTTCCCGGCATGGCGCCAGGACCAGATCCGGGTGCAACTCGGCATCGTTAGCGCGGTCATCGCACAGCGATGGTCCCAAAGACTGGCGGCGGCATGGTGGCCACTTTCGAGGTGCTGATCGCGAACCA
>CAVVLH010000003.1:0-8802 GCA_963748805.1 uncultured Alphaproteobacteria bacterium
CCAAACTCGTCAAGACGCCAGGGCGCGCCAAGCGGCGCTGAAGCGCCGCTCCGCTGTTACTGCTTGGGTGCCGCCGCGCCAGCGGCCGAGCCGCTCAGGTTTCCGGCTTGATCCATCGAGGTCTTGAAGAAGGAGTCGCCGTCGCCAAGCGTAACGCGGCGCTGGCAGATCGGCATGCAGCTATAGGACTCGCGGTCGACGCCGCGATAGACCGTGATGAGCTGATCGCTCGGACCCTCGACCTGGATCAGGCGGTCCACGAGGATTTCTCCCGAACGATCCATCGCAATGAAATTGGTGGCGCCGTAGCCTTTCCCGGTCACGACCAGCACCCCGCCGGCCTGCAGCGCGACGTCTGCGATCAGAGGATTGCCGACGACGATGGTGGCGACGCGAGCCGGCAGCTTCACGAGCCTTGCCTGATCCACGTTCACGGCGATGGTGTTGGCGGAGGGCTCCGCCTTGACCACTATCGGCCACATCAGCATCCCGGCGAGGAGCGAGCAAAGCGCGAAGCGCAGGCTTCGGAAAGAGCACAAGGACTGCAGCGACATACGATACCCCGGGGCGTTGACAAGCCGGCTTAAGCGATACGCAGCGGAACCGGCGCCCGACAAGGCGAATTTGCCGTGAATTAGTGAATGAACTGCAAATGGAGGGCGAATTCGCGAGGCCTCGGCAATCCTACTGACGAAAAGGGTAAGCAAGTTGCCCCACAATTTCATTAGGAATGCGCGGATCGTCGGTGCCGTAGTCTTGCGGCAGCCGGCCTTCCGGCATCCGGAACGTCCCAAACAGAATGTCCCAGATCGGAAACGTGCCTGCGAAGTTGGTATCGCCGCCTTCCTCGAGCGAGGTGTGATGCCAACGATGAAACACCGGCGTTGCCAGCACGTATTTGAACGGCCCGAGCGCCCAGTTCAGATTGGCGTGTACGAAGGCGGAGTGGAAGGTGGTGAAGGGGCCGACCCAGAGCATGATGTTCGGCGAGATCCCGGCCATCAGCAGGATAACGTCCACGCCAATCGTTCCCAGGAACAGATTGACCGGATGAAAACGTGCCGCTGAAATCCAGTCCAGCTCTTCGGATGAATGATGGATCGCGTGATATTTCCAGAAACCGCCGCCATGAAACAACCGGTGCAGCCAGTACAACATGAAGTCGGAGAGCACGAGAAACAACAGCGCCTGAAGCCAGAGCGGCAGCTGCGAGAGCGGACCGTGCCCGTTGTCGTAAAATGCGATCAGCTCGTCGGCATCGTGAATCTTGAAGACCACTTGTGCGCCAAGCACGAGCAGGCCGATCCGCAGCACGCGAGCAAATAGCGGAACAAAGAACCAGTAGCAGACATCGGTGATGAGCTCACGTTTGCGCCACCACGGCGTTCCGGGATTGCAGGCCCAGAAATGCGTCAGCACCGAAAAAGCGACCGCCAGCACGATTGTGATCGGCACCACCTTGGCAATCGTCTGACCGAGCATCTCGACGACTTCCAAAGTTAAACTGGACATGGCGGCCTCATTTGAACGATTGCCCGGAAGAGTTACGCCTCGCCGCTTAAGGAGCCGTAAAACAGCGCGCCGTGCCGGGTTCGTGCATTCCTTATTCATAGGAGCGGAATGGCACGGGCCGCAACGATTGGACTTTAAGAAGCCGGTTAAATCCAAATTTACTCTGCGCAAGAACAGCGCGATTTCCGGCTTTTTCAGAGGTCGAATTAACCGTGCCGAAATTTGTCCCCACGTAGGGTTCGCCATGGTCACGGTGCTGAGAACGCCGGCGAGACCACAGTTAGTTCGACCAGCCACGTGTCACATGGAGTTATCTATGAAGAATCTGATTGCGCGTTTTGTGAAGAACGAGTCCGGCGCGACCGCCATCGAATACGGCCTCATCGCCGCTGGCATCTCGCTTGCCATTATCGCCGTCGTCAACGGCCTCGGCAGCACCCTGAATGCCAAGTTCACCTCGATCAACACCTCGCTGAAGTAAGCGTCGGTTGACGTTTTGACATCAAGGCCCCGGTTGATCCGGGGCCTTTTTTTCGTCCGATAACCCGTAGCGTGGCGTCATGCGTATTTTTCCGATTGCGCCGGTTCCGGCGAGGCCGCTGCGAGTTCCGGACGGCGACCGGCAGGCCTCGCCAACGGCGATCATATGCGCCGCCCTGATGCTCGCGCTCGTCTTTCTCGCGTTTCAAATCGCAAGCGTTTTGCGGGCACCTCCATTTCCCGATTGTTCATCTATCGGCGATAGCGTCAAGGACAGCTGTCCCCTCTGATCCATGCGAGCGGCCCCCTCTCATGATTCTTGATGTTGCGCGCCTGTTGTTTTTCCCGGCCCTGATGGCGTTCGCGGCGGCGAGCGACCTTTTCACGATGACGATTTCAAATCGGGTATCGCTGGCGCTCGCGGCAGGCTTTCTCGCTTTGGCGTTCGCGAGCGGCATGGCCCCGATCGATATTCTGATGCACCTGGCGGCAGGCAGCGTCGTGCTGGTCGGAGCGTTCGCCTGTTTTGCATTTGGATGGATCGGCGGCGGAGATGCAAAGGTGGCAGCCAGCGCCGCGCTGTGGTTCGGCTTTGCCCATCTGCTCAACTATCTGGTCTATGCCTCGCTGTTCGGCGGTGTGCTGACGCTGCTGTTGCTCCAGTTCCGGCAATGGCCGCTGCCCTATGCGCTGGCGGGTCAACCCTGGCTGCTCAAACTGCACGCCAAGGAGAGCGGGATTCCCTACGGCATCGCACTCGCCGTCGGCGCACTGATGATCTATCCGGAAACTGAATGGATCAGGGCCGTCGATCTGACGCACCTGACGATCGGTTGATCGCGCCGATGGCGTAGCCGCTTGCGGCGCAGGAACTTTCAACAGGCGGCACTGGAGAGGTAAACACTCGTTAAGGTGATTTAGATACGCCTCATTAACCATGCTTTGACGAATAGCTGGTCAACTCCCGTTACGGCGGCGGAAGCGTCGCAGTGTAATGTGGAAAGTGAAGCGTATGAATAGGGCACGCGTTGTCGTCCTGGCCATCGCTCTCGGTGCTGGCGGTGTTGCTGCCTATCTCGCAAGTGGATCGGATAGCAAACCCCCACCGGCCGAGCCGGTCGCGCAGCTACAGACTGTCGATGTTCTGGTGGCTAAAGCCGATATTAACCTCGGCCAAACCGTCACGTCCAACGACATGTTGTGGCAGACCTGGCCGGCGGCTGCGGCCAGCAACTCGTTCATTCGCCGCAGCGACCGCCCGGATGCCGCCAAGGAGATTACCGGCTCTATTGCGCGATCGCCCTTTATCGCGGGCGAACCGATCCGCGAGCCGAAGCTGATCAAGGCCAATGGATCCGGGTTCATGGCCGCGATCCTGCCGCAGGGAATGCGCGCAATTTCGACCGAGATCTCGGCGGAGACCGGTGCCGGCGGATTCATCCTTCCGAATGACCGCGTGGACGTCATCCTGACGCGGCGTGAGAAGAATCCGGATCCGAAAGCGACCGCCACCGATCTCGTGATCTCCGAAACGAAACTTACCAATATTCGCGTTCTCGCGATCGATCAGGCCCCGAAAGAAAAGGACGGCCAGAATTCCGTCATCGGCAAGACCGTGACGCTCGAACTGAAGCCCGAACAGGTGCCTGTGCTGTCGGCTGCACGCCAGGCCGGCGTGCTGTCGCTGGCGTTACGCAGCATCGCCGACATCAACCAGGTCGAAGTCGCCGTTGAGGATCGACGCCAGGTCGGCACCATCAATGTGGTTCGCTACGGGGTCAACAACCCCACGGCGGTTCAAAAGTGACCAGAGGACTCTACGACATGAAATGCAGGGAAAGTCAGCTTCCAATGCGGGCCTTTTGGGTCCGCGCCCTGTCGTTTTCGGCCGCGACTGCGATGGTACTCAATCCCGCTCTGGTGCCTGCGGTGGCCGCCGACTACCGCCCGGTCCCGCAGGTCTCCAACGACGGGCAAATGAACGCGCGGTTTCTCTCGCTCGGCATCGGCAAGTCGATCGTGATCGACCTGCCCCGCGACATCAAGGACGTGCTGGTCGCCGATCCGAAAATCGCCAACGCGGTCGTACGCTCGGCGCAGCGCGCCTACATCATCGGGGCCGCGATCGGCCAGACCAATATCGTGTTCTTCGATGCGGCGGGCCAGCAGATCGCGGCCTATGACATCGCCGTTAAACGTGATCTCAACGGCGCCCGCGCCGCGCTCAAGCAACTTCTGCCGAATTCCGACATCCAGATGGATGGCCTGGGCGACAGCATCATCCTGACCGGAACCGCGGCGAACCCGATCGAGGCGCAGCAGGCCGGGGATCTCGCCGCACGGTTGGCGGGCGGCGTCGACAAAGTCGTCAATTCCATCGCCGTCCGCGGCCGCGACCAGGTGATGCTGAAAGTAACGGTGGCTGAAGTTCAGCGCTCGATCATCAAGCAGCTCGGCATCGATCTCAGCGGGCAGTTCAACTACGGAACCGCAGTCGTGAAATTCAACAACGCCAATCCGTTCACTGCGACGGGCCAGCCGTTGGTCAGCGGCAATGCCATCTCCACCTCGTTCGGCGCCACCCCGTCGATCAACGCTACCTTGCGGGCGATGGAGAGCGCTGGTGTGACGCGAACGCTGGCTGAGCCGAACCTGACGGCCATTTCCGGGGAATCGGCGACATTCATTTCCGGCGGCGAATTTCCGATTTCGACCGGCGTGACCTGCCAAACCACAGCGGCTGGCTCGGTCGGCCAGTGCGCGCCCTCGATCGCCTTCAAAAAATTCGGCATCTCGCTCAACTTCACGCCGGTTGTGCTTACCGAAGGCCGCATCAGCCTGCGGGTCATGACGGAAGTGTCGGAAGTCTCCAACGACAATTCGATCAACGTCACCGGGGTCCAGGTTCCCTCAATCAAGACCCGTCGCGCGGAAACGACCCTCGAGATTCCCTCGGGCGGCTCGATGGCGATGGCCGGCTTGATTCAGGACCAGACCAAGCAGGCGATCAACGGCCTTCCGGGCCTCTCGCAACTGCCCGTCCTCGGCTCCCTGTTTCGCAGCCGCGACTTCCAGGACAACAAAACCGAGCTGATGGTGATCGTGACACCTTATGTCGTTCGCGCGGTCGCCCAAAAGGACCTGTCGCGTCCCGACGACGGCTTCGCATCCGCGTCCGATCCGCAATCCGATCTACTCGGCAGCATCAACCGCATCTACGGCGTTCCCGGCCGCACCGATCCGGCGGCCCGGAGCTATCGCGGCACCTATGGCTTTATCACGGACTGAGACGGGACAAGGACGAAGACCATGACAGCCAGGAAACCCGTCGAATACCGGCGCGCGCTCCGCATCGCGGGAGCGCTTGTCGGTCTCGCTACCGCACTGGGCGCCTGCACGCATACCGATGAGGTAGCGAGCACGTCGAGCATTCCCGACGACTATCGCCAGAGGCACCCGATCGCGATCCAGGAATCCAATCGCTCTGTCGTGATCTTCGTTGGCCAGGCGCGCGGCGGCCTGTCGGCGGAACAACGCGCCGACGTGATGGGGCTGGCGCAAGTCTGGCTCCAGGAGGGCACCGGCGCGATCGTGGCCGACGTTCCGGTCGGCACTCCCAACGCACGCGCAGCCGCCGACGCCTTCCGGGAAGCTCAATCCCTGCTTACGGCAGCCGGCATACCGGCGCGGGGCGTCACCTTGCGTCACTATCATCCGGACGATCCGCGCCAGCTCGCGACGCTGCGGTTGAGTTATCCGAAAATCTCGGCGGTAGCCGGCCCGTGCGGCTTGTGGCCTGATGACCTCGGTCCTTCGATCAAGGACAAGGGCTATTTGGAGAACAAGCCGTATTACAACTTCGGCTGCTCCTATCAGCGCAATATGGCGGCGATGATCGATAACCCTGCAGACCTCGTGCAGCCGCGTCCGGAGACCCCGGCCTACACCACGCGGCGTTCAGAAGGCTTCGAAAAGTATCGCAAGGGCACGACCACCACGACCAGCTATCCCGAAGCCGACAAGGCCAAACTCAGCGATTCAGGAAAATGATCAGTTACGCGCGTCAGAATCCAGAAGAACAGTCCGACGGGGCTTCGCCGGCGGCAGAAGACCACATCGCACCCGCCCCACGGGTGTCGGTGCAGGCCTTTTGCGAGACGGTCGAAACGGCCGCAGCCGTGCAGTCGGCTGGCGAAGACCGGCGGCTTGCCAAGGCGCATCTGAAGATCCAGATGGGCGGTATGGCCGCTGCGATCGAGGCCTATCGAACCGCGCCCACGCCGAATGTCATCATTCTGGAGACCGAAGGCCGCAACGACATCCTGACCGGCCTCGACCAGCTAGCCACCGTATGCGACTCGGGCACGCGGGTGATCGTGATCGGCCGCATCAACGACGTCACGCTGTATCGCGAACTGGTACGCAGGGGGGTCAGCGACTACGTGATCGGCCCGATCAATACGCTGGACGTGGTGCGCTCGATCTGCGGGCTGTTCTCCTCTCCGGAAGCGAAGGCGGTGGGCCGCATCATCGCCATCGTCGGCGCCAAGGGCGGCGTCGGCGCATCGACCGTTGCTCATAACGTCGCCTGGGCGATCGCACGCGACCTGACGCTGGATTCGGTGGTAGCCGATCTCGATCTCGCTTTCGGCACCGCGGGCCTCGACTACAATCAGGATCCGCCGCAGGGCATCGCCGACGCGGTGTTCTCGCCCGACCGGGTCGATACCGCCTTTATCGATCGGCTGCTGTCGAAATGCACCGATCACCTCAGCCTGCTGGCCGCGCCGGCGACGCTCGATCGCGTCTACGATTTCGGCGTCGACGCCTTCGACGCGATCTTCGACACGCTTCGCACCACGATGCCGTGCATCGTGCTCGATATTCCGCATCAATGGTCCGGCTGGACCAAGCGGGCGCTGGTGGCCGCCGACGACATCCTGATCGTGGCCGCACCCGACCTCGCCAACCTGCGCAACACCAAGAACATCTTCGACCTCTTGAAGTCGGCGCGGCCCAACGACCGGATACCGCTCTACTGCCTCAACCAGGTCGGCGTTCCCAAGCGGCCGGAAATCAACGCGAGCGAATTCGCCAAAGCCATCGAGTGCGATCCGATCGTGTCGATACCTTTCGATCCGCAGATGTTTGGCGCCGCCGCCAACAACGGGCAGATGATCGCGGAGATTTCCGAAAATCACCGCAGCACCGAAATGTTTCGGCAGATCGCGCAGCGGCTCACCGGCCGCGGCGAGACAAAAAAGCCGCGGGGTTCGTTCCTGTCACCTCTGATCGAGAAACTGCGGTCAAAGTAAGCTGACCCGCCGGGAGTATAGTCGTGTTTGGTAAGCGTAGCGGAACAGAAGGCGATTCAAGGACCCTGCGGCCGCCGGCCGCGGCACCGGAGCCGCCTGCCGGAGCGGTCGCTCCGCGCGTGCCGGCTCCGCCTGCCATTGCGTCGCCTTCGCTGGCGCCAGCCAAGCCGCCCGCCCCGCCGCCGCCCGCAGAAACCCGGCGCTCCGACAGCTATTACCAGGTCAAGGCGACGATCTTCGGGGCACTGATCGAGGCGATCGACCTCGCTCAGCTGGCCAAGCTCGACGGCGAGTCCGCGCGGGAGGAAATCCGCGACATCGTCAATGAGATCATCGCGATCAAAAACATCGTGATGTCGATTGCCGAGCAGGAAGAGCTGCTTGACGATATCTGCAATGACGTCCTCGGCTATGGTCCGCTCGAGCCGCTGCTGGCCCGCGACGACATCGCCGATATCATGGTCAACGGCGCCGGCACGGTCTATATCGAGGTCGCCGGCAAGATCCAGCGTACCGGCATCCGCTTTCGCGACAACCAGCAACTACTCAACATCTGCCAGCGCATCGTCAGCCAGGTTGGCCGACGTGTCGACAAATCGTCGCCGATCTGCGATGCCCGTCTTGCCGACGGCTCGCGCGTCAACGCCATCGTTCCGCCGCTGTCCCTCGACGGCCCCGCATTGACAATCCGCAAATTTAAGAAGGACAAGCTGACACTCGATCAGCTGGTCAAATTCGGCGCGATTTCGAAGGAAGGCGCGGAAATCCTGCAAATCATCGGCCGCTGCCGGTGTAACGTGCTGATTTCCGGCGGCACCGGCTCCGGCAAGACGACGCTTCTCAATTGCCTCACCAACTACATCGACGAAGAAGAACGCGTCATCACCTGCGAAGACGCCGCCGAGCTTCAATTGCAGCAGCCGCACGTGGTTCGGCTCGAAACCCGCCCGCCCAATATCGAGGGCGAGGGCCAGATCACGATGCGCGAACTGGTCCGCAACTGCCTGCGTATGCGCCCCGAACGCATTATCGTCGGCGAAGTCCGCGGACCGGAAGCGTTCGACCTGCTGCTGCGCGTAGCGCTTTGAGATCGGAAGCCATCCTCTCCACCCGGGCCGTGATCTCAGAATCGGGGGGCAGGTGATCCAGGCTCTCCGCCTGAAAAGTCTCGACTCGCATCAACTCCATGCCATCCGTGGCACGGGTTTCCGCCTCGATGGTCATGCGCACGCCGGCTTCCGGGGCGACGACATGATTGCCTTCCGTTGACACGAAGTACTGGCGCCCCTTTTCCGCGGTGATGACCACGACCGACGAGTAGATATCGGGATACTTGCGAAAGTAGGCAGAATATCGCCGTACCATTTTTTCCAGCGCCGCCTGATCCGGCGCAGCCGCAACGTCGGAATAGTCGGCATGGCTCGTGGGCTTCTCCTGGGAGAAATCTGGAGACGTGTCCTCCTCCTGGGCCTGTACCTGGGTATTGGTTTTAAGG
>CAVVLH010000004.1:0-30382 GCA_963748805.1 uncultured Alphaproteobacteria bacterium
CGTCAAAAAAAACCATCTTGTTTAAATGATGGGAGTACTCTCTTTTTGGCGTCCTTTTAGCCATTGATCAGGAAGGAGTTCTTGAAGTTTTTGGGTACTGTGAGCCATTAACCTACGCATGACATCCTCAAGATATTCTCTAGGATTAACCCCGATAGCGCGACAGCTTTGTACTAAGGATAAAAGAATCCCAGCAGCTTCCCCGCCATCTTCATTCCCCACAAACAACCAATTTTTTCGACCTATTGCTAATGGGCGCACAGCTCTCTCAGCTACATTATTGTCCAATCGTGCCCAAGCATGCCCCGTGTAATTCTTCAAGTGAGGAATAAGACTGCAAAAATACCCCAATGCTTCTTTAAATTTGGATTTTGGTAAGATTTTTCCATTGACCATCTTGTTTTTGATCGCTTCAATCAAACGGTCAATTATCGGAATCTCTTGTTCTTGGCGAATGCGTAAACGCTCTTCTTGTGAACGAGCCCATGCTATTTTTTCCAACATGAATAGATATCGAATCTGGCGCAACACCCAGTCTCTAAATGGAGGATCGCCGCTTTCAGCTTCAATGAATTTGCGGCGAATATGCGACCAACAAGGACACCATATCAATTGCTTTTTATTAGCAAGGGATTCATAGGCGCCATATTTGTCGGAATGGAGCACACCATGATATCCTTTTAGGAGCTCTGCTGCATTATAATGGCAGCGATTAGTGCAAAAATCATAGATACGATAAGGAGGGTCAGCTGCCTGGCCGCCGACCAAAACCCACATATAAGCCTGATGCGTCTTGCCTTTTCCTGGATCCAGCATATCGATTGGAGTTTCATCATAAAATACATTGTTGCTCTGGAGGACTTGTTTGAGCATCACTTCATATAGAGGTTTTAAGGCTATCCCTGCACGTAATACCCATTGGCAAAGAATTTGCCGGCTAATCTTGATTCCTTCCCGAGCCATAATTTCAGATTGTCGATACAGTGGAAGATGGTCGCAAAATTTCTTAACGATAATATCTGCCAAGAAGCTTTCATCTGCCTGACAGCGTTTGAGAAGGCTTTCGGGTAATTCAGCTGTTACCACTCCTTCTTCAGGATGGGCATATTTTGGGCGCACGATTTGTTTAATGTAGTAACTTCCAGGTTTATGGGCTAATTTGGAGGAGACTTCTTCGCCTATTTTAACTAATGTTTTGCCTGTATTGGGACATATCTTGGCTTCTTCTGGAATATCTATAAATTGATGCTCAACAGGAAGATCGGCAGGAAGGGTGATTTTATCTTGGCCATTAGGTTTTCTTTTTTTTCGCTCATGAGCTTCTATAGATTGCTTTTCTTCCGATGGAACGGGAACCAATTTGTCAAAACCTTCAAACTGGAGTTGTTGCTCATTTTTGAGATCTACAAATTTATCAGCTTTTTGACCAAAGACTTGCTTTTTAAACCACTCGATTTGTTCTTTTAAAAATGCAATCTCTTCTTTTAGAGAAGAGATTTCCTTATTATACTGTTCTAGTGGTATTGTGGATGACATGAATGAAAATATACCAAAAATTGTCATAGATTTAAAGGGGAAAATCAGCAAAAAACGTCTTTTCAATTCATTCTAAATCGTTTTTGAATTTTATGTGGAGTGATGCCTTCCAGAAGCATAAAAAACTCTCTTCGATCTATTAAAGCTCTATCTATTCCCAAAAGACGAAAGCTTCCCTTTTCTAAACACTTCCACCAAATTGCAAATCCATCATTGTCCCAGTATAAGACCTTCATCCTATCTCTGAGGCGATTGAGAAATACGAAATAGGCGCCCGTCATTAATTCTCCAGCGCATGATTGTTCGACGAGAAGGGAAAGCCTTCTACTCCTTTTCGCATATCAGTTGGTTTTTGAAAAAAGAAAATGCGAGCATTACCGGCAATAGCTAACATAAAGCGCCTCTCAAACAATGAAGACATTCTTTCAAAACGATCTTGTCGAAATCTCGATTGAGCTGAATCTTGACTCCTTGATATTCAAGGATAATTCGAGGATCTGATGAAATTTGATCTTTAAGCTCGATGAAGTTTCCCCAGACTTATTGGAAATCTTGTTGTGATCGGATTTCTTAAGGCGATTTCTCCATCCGCATAGTGTTGTATAGGGGATTTTGTTTTCTTGGCACCAGATCTTGGTGCTCTTGTTGCTAGATTCCCATTCTTTGACTTTTTCTTTCCAGTTTGGGTAGCGTTTCCCTTTAGCCATCTTTTCCTCCACGGGTGTTAATGAAATAAAAGGAACATTAGCATGGGAAGTTAATGAACAGAAGATGGCTATATTTGACGCTTACGATGCTTTAAGTCTTTTTTTATCTTCATCAGAAAGTGAAGAGATTTTTTCTAACATCTCTTTTATCTTTGATTCATCATCATGCTGGAGAGCTATTCCAGTTTTTTCATCTAATGGAGCAATGATTCGTTTAGGTATTTTTTGTAAATTACCTTCATTATCATACATTGAAAGTTTTCCATTAAATGAAGAAAAGTCAGGCGCGCCAGCCGGACGCGGAATAAAGTAAGGTTTACAGTCCTCTGGGGGTTCGCAAATTACTTCTTGCTTATTTTCAACTTTGAAGTATTGACAACCGACGTCTAAACCATTTTCAAGTCGGTTTATTGTCCCTATATTTTCTGTTTCGTTGTACAACTTCACGAATTCTATATTTTGAGGTTGTTGGATGACTTTAATTTGTGAGATTTCTCCTGTTATTGTATTTACTATCTTGATTTTTTCTTCATTTTCAAAATTTTTAGGAAGTGTCAATGTACAAATAGTTGGACTGTTCTCTTCATAAGAAATTTCTATGCCGTTTTCAATTTTTACAAGTTTTTCTTCAACAAGAACTCCATTCTCAAGGTAGAGATATTTTTTCCATTTATTTTCTTTGAGCATCTTTTCAGGCTGCGGGAACGTGATCTCGCGCACGTCCTGAGTGACCAGCGCGGTTACCGGCTTCATTCGCTCCAGCATCTTGACGCGGGATTGAGCCTGACGGGCTTTCGAGGCCTTGGCCTTGAAGCGGTCGACGAAGGCCTGCAACCGCTTGCGCTCGTCGGCCTGCCGTCTCGCATGCTTGGCGTCGAGGAGTTCGCGCGTCGCGCGTTGCTCCTCGAAAGAGGAATAGCTGCCCTTGTAGAGGGTGAGCTTGCCGCGATCGAGGTGCAGGATCTGGTCCACCGAGGTCTCAAGCAGATCGCGGTCGTGGCTGATGACGATGACGGTGCGCGGGTAGTTGGCGAGATGATCTTCCAGCCAAAGCGTGCCTTCGAGGTCGAGATAGTTCGTGGGCTCGTCCAGCAGCAGCAGGTCGGGCGCCGCAAACAGCGTCGCGGCAAGCGCCACCCGCATCCGCCAGCCCCCGGAGAATTCCGCGCAGGGTCTGTTCTGATCCTCGGCGGAAAATCCGAGGCCGCTCAGGATCGCGGCCGCGCGCGCCGGCGCCGAATGCGCCTCGATATCCACGAGCCGGGTCTGGATTTCGGCGATGCGGGTGGGATCGCTTGCAACCTCCGCTTCGCGCATCAGCGTCTCGCGCTCGCGATCGGCTTTCAACACGACTTCGACCAGCTTTTCCGGGCCGTTCGGCGCCTCCTGTGCAAGGCTGCCAATCTGCCAGCGCGGCGGTATGGCGATGGTGCCGGATTCGGTCGGCAGGTCACCGCGAATGGCGTGAAACAGCGTCGACTTGCCGACGCCGTTGCGGCCGACGAACCCTACGCGTGCGCCGGGTACAATTTGCACCGAGCTGTGGTCGATCAGAAGCCGTCCGGCAATCCGGATCGAAATATCGTTGATGGCCAGCATGCGGGCTTTTCACCGCAGCCGTTCAAAAACGCAACCTGTATCTATGTAAGGCGGCTGGAAATATGACGTATCCTATTGCGATGTCAGGCCATCGGCCTCGTCGCGCCTTCGCAATTCATCGACGAGATGCTGGAGGTAGGGTGAAACTCCTGATTCAGGGCGCAGTGCTTGCTGGAGGCGTTCGCCCACAGCGTCGCAGATCGATCGACTGGACCTGTGATCGAGCGGTTCGGCGTCGTCTGCGTGTGGACTTTTCATGACCATTTCCGTGCCCTGACGATTAATTCGATCAGGTGACGGCATACCAAGTCTCTGGGCGGGGATTGGTTTCCGGTTGCCGGCCGGTTCTTGGCTGTTTTGGCTAATTTTATATAAATTGTCTTCGCCGCCAAAGGGAACTCCGGAAGGCCCCGATTCCGGGAAGTCGGGGCCTCCAAAGCCGGTCTGGAACGTTGGTCTTGCGCCAAACTCAGTAGCAGCGGTTGACCAGATGCCAGCGAGGTCCGAACGGTGTAGGGACCAGTCGGCGCACGTAGCAGCCGCCATATCCGTCGTTGTAGCCGTAGCCATAATAGACAGGGCCGCCGGCAAAGAAGCGCGGGCCGCCCCAGCCGTGATGCCAACCGCCATGCCAGCCACCGTGCCAGCCGCCCCAGGCGGAGGCGGAGGTGGGGGCCAGCGCAGCGGCGCCAAGTGAAACCGTGGCGATTAAAGCGAGCGAAAGTTTGCGTAACATCGTCGTCTCCTCAAGCTTAGGCGCCCGAAAGCGCCGTCGGTGAAAAGTACTTTCCCTGAACGCCTTTCGAAGCGAAGGCGGCGTCCGGTTGACGCAAACCTTAAGACCGGGCGGGTGAATGAAAGCGGGACGATTGTTTCAGAAAGGGTTCATTTAGGTGAAATCGGCGTAATTCTGCACCCCCTGTGACGGGCCGGAGCGGCCCATTGCTGGCCATCGCGTCGCTTGCCGTGCACCGGCCGCACCGATATAAGCCCGCAACTTCCATCGGCGCTTTTCAAGGATGAAATCATGGCGATCGAACGCACCTTTTCCATCATCAAGCCGGACGCGACGGCTCGCAATCTGACCGGCGCCATCAATGCGCTGATCGAGAAAGCAGGACTTCGTATCGTCGCCCAGAAGCGAATCCGGATAACTCGCGAACAGGCGGAAACCTTCTACGCCGTCCATAAGGCGCGTCCGTTCTTCGGCGAGCTGGTTGAGTTCATGACCTCGGGCCCCGTGGTCGTTCAGGTGCTCGAGGGCGAAAACGCCGTTCTCAAACACCGTGACGTCATGGGCGCGACCGATCCGTCGAAGGCTGCCGAAGGCACGATCCGAAAGGTTCATGCGAAATCGATCGGCGAGAACTCGGTGCACGGTTCGGATGCGGCGGAAACGGCGGCAATCGAAATCGCCCAGTTCTTTTCCGGCAACGAGATCGTGGGCTGAGGTTTGTCGGCTGCATGACGGCGGCGTCGGTGCGCCGTTGCAACATCAGCCGCAGGCAACAGCGGCCCGCGGCTCTCGCGGCGGACCACTAGGGGGCAGGCTGTGAACTCGCTGTTGCAGGCGGTCAATTCCGCCAATATCGGTGCGTTCTTCGCGCAAGTTCAGGCCGACATGCAGACGACCGCCTTCTGGCTGGCGGTCGGCAAGATCATCTGGATCAACGTGCTGTTGTCCGGCGACAATGCGCTCGTGATCGCCATGGCTTGCCGCGGTCTGCACGGCCGGCACCGGCTGTGGGGCATGATCATCGGTGCCGGGATCGCGGTGGTACTTTTGATCGCCTTCACCGGCGTCGTCGCCACGCTGATGGCGCTGCCCTACCTGAAGCTGGTCGGCGGCCTCGCGCTGCTCGTGATTGCAGCCAAGCTGCTGGTGCCTGAAGACGAAAACAATGAGATCGCCGCCGGCGCCACGCTGTGGCAAGCGATCCGCATCGTCGTCGTTGCCGACATCATCATGAGCCTCGACAATGTTATCGCGGTTGCGGCCGCCGCAAACGGTCAGCTCCCGCTTCTCATCCTTGGCCTTGCCATCAGTATTCCCATGATCATCGCGGGTGCTGCGCTGATCATGATGGTGCTCGATCGTTTTCCGCTCCTGGTATGGCTCGGTGCGATGTTGCTTGGTTGGATCGCGGGCGACGTCATCGAAAGCGATCCCGCCGTGCAACCCTGGCTGCACCGGCTGCTCGACGGAATGAGTGCATTTCATCTCGATGCGAAATCAATCATTTTAGACGTGTCGCCGGATGAGTTCGCCGGATATCTGGCGTCGGTTCTCGGAGCCGTCACGGTCCTGGTCGCGGGCTCGGTTTGGCGGCGACGCCGGCTGAAACAGCTTGAAAAGCCGGCCTAGTGTGGCGGTTCAGAAGTCCGCATCACTGTTGCCGCGGGTTCGTCATGCGGACTTCTCGGGACACTAGCGCCTCACAATCGATCCGGAGCGGCCCGCGAGCCGCGCGAGCTGCTTGAAACGGCTGCCGACGCGGTCGGCGACAAGATCGACGAGCTTGTGCTCGAACACCAGCGTCAGCTCGCGGCCATGGCTGCGAAAATGTGTCGCCGGCAACACGCCAGGACGCGCCGCCGAAATCAGATGGGCGACACGGAAAGCTGCTCCCAGCATGCGGGCGCGCTCCAGCATCGCAGGCGGTACCAAGGCCTGCATGGTCGCCGACGGCTCGTTCTGTTCGCTCAAGCCCGCATAACGATAGAAAACCGACAGGGCGACAAAGACCCGGCCCTGATGGCTGATCGAACCGAAATTGCCGTTGGTGATGAGATTGAGCGTCTCCTCGCCGCGATGATCGGGATGTACCCGCCATCCGATATCCGACAACAGGCAAGCGGCATGGCGCAGGCGGCGATCCTCTTCCGTCTCGCGCAGCTTGACAATTCGCACGAAGCGGTCGGTCCACTCGATCAATTCCTGGGCGTGACGGGCGGATCGTGACAGCAGCTCGTTGAGCGTCTGGGCGGCGCATATGAAACCGTCCTTGGCGCGCTCGGCGTCTGGAAGCATTTCGTAGAGCAGCCCTTCGCGCACGCCGAAGGTCGAAAATACGATGGTTTTCGGCCGGACGACGCGGATGATGTATTCGAGCACCAGCGCCGCGTAGGCGAGCAGCGGCCGCCGTGCATCGGCGATGACTTCGATATTGGCCAGCATGTCGGCAGCGACCAGACGGCGCAGCCGCCGCGCGAAGTCGAGCGCTTCCTGGGCGGGAATCGAATAGCCGTGCATCACGCCGAGCGGGTATTCGCTCTGAATGATGTGGATGCGCGCCAGCGCGCGCCAGGTGCCACCGACCGCATAAAACGTGCGGCCGCGACCGCGTTTGATCTGCTCGACGTCGGAAAGCTCGGTCTTGACGATGCGTTCGGCGCGCTTCAACGATTTATGCGACAAATCCTGCAATGCGAGGCTTCCGAGCGGAAGCGTCAGCCCGCCGCGGACGCGGTTGCCGTGAACCTCGATCAGCTCCAGCGAGCCGCCGCCGAGATCTCCAACGATGCCGTCCGGCTGATGCACGCCCGACACGACGCCGAGTGCCGATAATTTCGCCTCGCGCGGCCCGGACAGGATTTCGATTTTTGTCCCGCAAATGCGCTCGGCCCTGGCGATGAAGTCCGGGCCATTGCTGGCGTCGCGGCAGGCGGCGGTCGCGATCGCATAGACGCGGCCGACCTTCATCACCCTGCACAGCGCCCGGAAGCGCCGCAGCGAGGTGAGGGCCTTCGTGACGGCGTCCGGGGCGAGCAGCCCGGTTGATTGCACCTCGCGACCGAGGCCGCACAGCGCCTTCTCGTTGAAGATCGTGATCAGGCTGCGGGCCATGGTCTCGTAGACGACGAGACGTACCGAATTCGAGCCGATATCGATGACAGCGACGCTGGACGCGCGCTTGCGCGCCCGCTTCACAGGGAAATCCCCTTATGACGATTGCTGACGTTCGGTGCGCCGTGTGAGGCGGCGGGGAGATGATTCCTGAAGAGACTTTCCACGGCCAGACAAACTCGGATTCGTCATGAAATAGTTATGAAGATTGAAGGGTTCCTCGCCCTTGGCGGCCTTCATACGCGTTGAAGAACCGTCCGGCAACAATTGCCAGCTTTGCTCGGTATCCTTGAGATTGGCGAGCATGATTTGCTCGAGAACCTGCTGATGCACCGTCGGATTCTGCAACGGGCAGAGCACCTCGACGCGGCGATCGAGGTTGCGCGGCATCATGTCGGCCGAAGAGATATACACAGCCGCTTTCGCGCTTGGCAGGCCCTGTCCCATGCCGAAACAGTAGATTCGGCCGTGTTCGAGGAAGCGTCCGATAATCGATTTGACGCGAATGTTTTCAGAAAGCCCGGGGATACCAGGCCTCAGGCAGCAGATGCCGCGGACCACGAGTTCGATCGAAACGCCGGCTTGCGACGCTTCATAAAGCGAATCGATGATGTCGGGATCGACCAGCGAATTCATTTTCAACCAGATCGCGGCGGGCTTGCCGTGCCGGGCAAAATTGGTCTCGCCCTGAATGTGCTCGATCATCCGCTTGCGCAAGGTGAGGGGCGATACCGCCATTTTTTCGATGTCGCTCGGCTCGGCGTAGCCGGTGATGTAGTTGAACACCCGCGCCGCGTCGCGTCCGATGACTGGATCGGACGTGAAGTAGGACAGATCGGTATAGATGCGCGCGGTGACCGGATGATAGTTCCCGGTGCCGGTGTGGACATAGGTGGCGAGATTGCCGCCTTCGCGCCGGACCACCATCGAGAGCTTGGCGTGGGTCTTCAATTCGATAAATCCGTACACGACCTGCACGCCGGCACGTTCGAGGTCGCGTGCCCAGCGGATATTGGCCTCTTCGTCGAAGCGCGCTTTCAGCTCGATCAATGCGGTGACCGACTTGCCGGCTTCGGCGGCTTCCGCAAGCGCCCGCACGATCGGCGAGTTGTTCGACGTGCGGTAGAGGGTTTGCTTGATGGCGACGACGTCGGGATCTCGCGCCGCCTGTTGCAGGAACTGAACGACCACGTCGAAGGATTCGTAAGGGTGGTGGACGATGAGGTCTTTCTGCCGGATGGCGGCGAAGATGTCGCCACCATGATCGCGGACCCGTTCGGGGTGCCGCGGCACATAGGGCGTGAACTCAAGATCCGGCCGATCGAGCCGTGTCAGCTGCGACAGCTCGTTCATGGCGAGCACGCCGTCGACCAGAAGCACTTCATCGTCGGCCGTGGAAAGCGCGCGCTGCACGAAAGCACGCAACTCCTCGGGCATCTTGGCTTCCATTTCGAGGCGGATCACCGATCCGCGGCGTCGCCGTTTCAATGCCGTCTCGAACAGGCGAACGAGATCTTCGGCCTCTTCCTCGATTTCGAGTTCGAAGTCGCGGATGATGCGGAACGCGCCCTGGCCCTTGACGGTGTAACCGGGAAACAGCCGGCCGATGAACAGGCCCGTGGCCTGCTCGAGCGTAATCAGCCGCACCGCGCTATCCTTGCCGGCAGGCAAGCGAATGAATCGATCGATCTTGCCGGGCATGCGAATGAGCGCGTTCATCGGCCGGCCGTCGGCTACTCTGGCCAATTGCAGCGCGATCGTGAAGCCGAGGCTCGGAATGAACGGGAAAGGGTGGGCTGGATCGATTGCGAGCGGCGTCAGCAGCGGAAAGATGTTGTGAAGGAAATGGTCCTCGATCCAGGCCCGCTCTGATTTGGTGACGTCGCGGCCTTCGACGAGCACGATGCCGACATCGGCGAGAATCTTGTGCAGGTCGCGCCAGATCGCCTGCTGGTCACTGGCGAGCTTGGAGACCGTCTCGTTGATCGCCACAAGCTGTTCGGCTGGTGTCAGCCCGTCGGGGCTGCGTTCGGCGATGCCCTCACGCACTTGCGCCTTGATACCGGCGACCCGGACCATGAAGAATTCGTCGAGGTTGTTGGCGGAAATCGACAGAAATCTGACCCGTTCCAGGGCCGGATGGCCCGGATTGACGGATTCCTCCAGCACCCGGCGATTGAAATGCAGCCAGGAAAGTTCCCGATTGATGAAGCGTTCCGGGCTGCTGCTGATCGCGGGCGGGCTGGCGGCGCCGGTATCTTTTTCTGTTTTTACAATGGCTTGGGTGGATTCCATGAAATTTCGATCCATTTCATCTCAAGCCGCGACGGATAGCACGGACCCTGGGATTTCGCGGCGACAATTCAATGACATTGATGTGTGCCCCAAGAGTCCCGTCAAGAGTCCCGTCAAGGGTGGGACAGGCCTGACTAAGCGTTGCTGCGAAAGAGCTCGGCCGCCAGGGCCCGGGTGACCGGTCGCCCCTGCCGCAGGGCCTCAGTGTCCAGAAGCTCGACCGCCTGCCTTACGGCGGCATAGGAACGCTCCAGACGGGTGGTGAGATAGCCTACCACGCTCTCATCGACGCTGAGTTGGCGATCGGCGCAGAATTTGACGATCAGGGCGCGAAACAGATGATCGTCGGGCGGCAGCAACTGCACGGTCGGTACCGCACGCAGCCTGGAGCGCAAGTCGCGAAGTTCCACGTCGATGGGCGGCACGCGTGCAGTCATCAGGACAAAGGCACCGTCTTCGCGTGCCAGGTTCAACAAATGGAACAGCGCGCGCTCGTCAATGTCTGCGGATTTCAAATCCTCGATCACAAGCGCCCCTGTCGCCAGAGCGCCCGGGACTTCGGGGGCGGTCAGGGTATGTGCCGAGGTCGAACGGGCGCCGGATTGCTCGGCCCAGATCGCGGCGAGATGGCTCTTGCCGGAGCCTTCCGGGCCAACCAGGAACATCGCGTGGTTCGGCCAGTCGGGCCAGCTGTCGATCAGCGCGAGGCCGGCGGTGTTGGCCGGGCCTTCCAGGAAGTTATCGCGCGTCAGGCTCTCGGCGTGCGGAAGCGCAAAGGCCAATTGACGAGGTTGAACGCGGCCTGCCACGCTAGAGCTCCAATTCCGAAGTTCGCAAACGAACGCAGTCCCCACTATCCAAAGGCTAACGGGCTTCGATCGTGCCCATATGCCGTACCCACTCGACGAGATAGAGGGATACGGAAACCAAAGTAAAGACGGTCACCAGCGCCATCAGCACGGCATCATATGGCATCGGTTTGAAGCCGAAACCAAGCGCGGCCAGGATCAATGCCGCGAGCGCCACCTGCGCGACCGTATTGAGCTTGGAAACCATCAACGGTTTCATCTCAACCGGCTTGCCGAACAGCCATGACACGATCACGGCCGAAACGATCATGATGTCGCGCGAGACGACGAGGATCACGATCCAGCGCGGCATCGCGCCCCAGATGCCGAGCGCCACATAGATCGAAACCAGAAGCGCCTTGTCGGCGAGCGGATCGAGCAGCGCGCCCAGTTCGCTCGTCATGTTGAAGCGCTTGGCCAAAAATCCATCGACGGCGTCACTGACGCCGGCGATGACGAAGACCGTGAACGCGATCTCCATCTGGTTGGAGGCGATTGCCCAGACAATCACGGGCACCAAAATGATGCGCCCCAGCGTGATGATATTCGGAATACTCAACTCGGTCGTTTCCCAGCCATCGGCCTCATTTTCCTAAATTATCCCCCGTTGCGGGGCGAAGTGGCCGTTGTCTACATAGTACGCGCGAGCAACCATTGCACATAAGCCAAAACCGACGTAACCCAGCCGAAATCATCTGGAAAAGGCCATGGCCGAGCGCAAAAACGGGCTCACTTATGCGGATTCGGGCGTCGATATCGATGCAGGAAACCGGCTGGTCGATCTGATCAAGCCGATGGTTCGTGCCACGGCGCGCCCTGGCACCGCGGCCGAAATCGGCGGTTTTGGCGGATTGTTCGATTTGAAGGCGGCGGGCTTCAAGGACCCGGTTCTGGTCGCCGCGACCGACGGGGTGGGGACCAAGGTCAAGATCGCGATCGACACCGGACTGCATGGCGGGATCGGGATCGACCTCGTGGCGATGTCGGTCAACGATCTCGTGGTGCAGGGTGCCGAACCTTTGTTCTTTCTCGATTACTTCGCCTGCGGCAAGCTGGATCCGCAGGCGACCGCCTCGATCGTTGCCGGCATCGCCGAAGGTTGCCGCGAGTCCGGCTGCGCCTTGATCGGTGGCGAGACCGCGGAAATGCCGGGCCTCTACAAGGACGGTGATTACGATCTTGCCGGGTTTGCGGTCGGTGCCGCGGAGCGAGGTACTCTGTTGCCGCGCGCCGATATCGGTGCCGGTGATGTCGTGCTTGGCCTGGCTTCGTCGGGTGTCCACTCCAACGGCTTTTCCCTGGTACGAAGGATCGTGGAAGCCTCCGGTCTCGGCTTCGATGCGCCGGCACCGTTTTCACCGGTCATGACGCTGGGCGGCGCATTGCTCGCCCCAACCAAACTCTATGTGAAGTCTTGCCTGCGTGCGATCCGCGAAACCGGCGCCGTCAAGGCGCTCGCCCATATCACCGGCGGCGGGTTCACCGACAACATCCCCCGTGTGCTTCCGAAGCATCTCGGTGTGGGAATCGATCTCGCGCGTTTGTCGGTGTTGCCGGTCTTCAAATGGCTGGCGGAGCAGGGCAACGTCGCCGAGCTTGAGCTGTTGCGCACGTTCAATTGCGGGATCGGCATGATCGCGGTCGTCGATGCGGAGGCGGTCGAAACCGTCAGCGACATCCTTGCCGATGCCGGCGAGGGCGTGACGGTGCTGGGCGAAGTAATCCCGGCGCAAGGCGAGCATCGCGTCGTCTATAACGGGCATCTCAACCTTTCATGGTGAAGCCCACCCCACAACAGGGCGCTTCAAAGCCCCGCGTGGCGATCCTGATTTCGGGACGCGGCTCGAACATGGCCGCTTTGATCAAAGCGGCGAAGGCTGAGGACTTTCCGGCCGAAATAGCAGTTGTGATTTCCAACCGGGCCGACGCGATGGGCCTTGCATGGGCGGGCAGGGAAGGCATCCCGACGGTCACGATCGAAAGCAAAACATTCGGCAAAGATCGCCCCGCCTTTGAAGCGGCATTGCAGTCGGTGCTTGGAGCTCACCGGATCGAGCTGATTTGTCTCGGCGGGTTCATGCGGCTGTTCACGGCGGAATTCGTGCAAGCGTGGTATGGCAGGATGCTCAACATCCATCCCTCGCTGCTGCCGTCTTTCCCGGGCCTTGATCCGCACGCGCAGGCTCTGAACGCAGGCGTGAAAGTATCGGGGGCGACGGTCCATTTCGTGACGCCGGAAACCGATGCGGGACCGATCGTGATGCAGGGGGTGGTGCCCGTTCGCGATGACGACACGCCGGAGGCGCTGTCGGCGCGAATTCTTGAAATCGAGCACCAGATCTACCCGGCGGCGTTGCGTCTTTTGGCGAGCGGCAGGCTTCGTCTTGAAGGTGCGATCTGCCATCTCGACGGCGACATCAGCGGCAAAGACACGTTAGTATCGCCGCAGCCGACGAGCAATGTATAGGATCAAAACAAAATCCCCCGGCAAGGCCGGGGGGTGCATCAGGATTGCTTGCGCGGATCGTGACGAGGCTTAGGAAACCTTGATATTTTCGGCGGAAGTTTTTCCGCGATTCTCAACAAGGTCGTATTCGATAACCTGATTCTCGTTAAGGGTGGTGAGCCCAGCGCGCTCAACGGCAGAGATATGGACGAAGACGTCCTTATCGCCGACCATCGGCTTGATGAACCCATAACCCTTCGTCGGGTTGAACCACTTGACGGTGCCTTTTTGCATCGCCTGTCTCCTGGTCTAGACGTAAAGAAGACGCAGCCACGCGAGTTGCGTGCCGCGCCACAAGCGGGCTTTCCGGATGTCTGCTGAATTTCCTAGTCGCGAAACGCACAGTCGATCGGCCTAATTCCGATTGTGACAGGGATTGCAACACGAAATTTGCGTGTAAGCAAGCTTCTGGGGCGGCTTGGGAAAATCGCCGAAATGAGCTCAGACTAGTGTCCCGGTTCTGACATTCGTATCCTGTCGCGGCGGCCACTTTTACGAATGTCAGAACCAAAGGGACACTAGCAACCATATGATTTTAGTGTGGCTTTGACTTTGACGTTCCTTCGAAGAACTCGCGGCGGCCCTGAAAGGAACGTCAGTGTCGCCACACTACCTGCCATAGGCTGTGGCCGGGCTACAACATGGCTCGCCAATTGCCCCCGAGTCCGAGCTTGGGACGATTGACGGTGTTGCGGAACTGCGACCAAATCCTCCAATTGAATTCAATTTGATATTTGGGCGGGTCGCCCGCTTTTGGGAATAGCGTGAATGGACTGGTCACTGCGGTCTTCGCGGGCGATGGAGACCGGAGCAGGCCGGTGGCCTGGCAAGGCCTGTTTGTTGGCCGTTGCGCTGTTCCTGAGCCTTTCGGTGCAGCAGGCTCACGCGCAAGCCTTAGGGCCGCCGCCACCTCCGCCGCCGTCACCCCCGCCGAGCCCATCGATTCCCGCTTCCGACCTTTCCTCGGGCGCTGCGATCACGAATCTTGGCAGTAACTTCCTGGAGCGGCTGGGCGACCAGGCGAGCGGCGGGTTCGGTCGCGCGTCGCGGAGTAATCCCGGCGGCGGCGGCGCCTCGGAAGCCCTCGATGCTCCTGGTTTCCGGACGTGGGGGGAGGCGTACGGGATTTCCAGCAAGACCGGTCCGCAAGCCAATTTCGTCGGCGATGATCGCACGACGACCGGCGGCGTAGCTGGCTTTGGCGCCCGGATCGCACCAGGCGTCAATGTCGGCTTCTCGATCGACCAAAGCCGAACCGGCATCGACGTGCCGCTGGCGATGCAGTCGGCGACGCTTGACCTGACCCAGCTCGGCTTCAACGCCTCGATCGACAAGGGGCCATGGACCTGGGCGGTTGCGCTGGTTCACGGTTTTGGAAAGATCAATTCCGGTCGCGATACCGGACTGGGTACCGCCAGCGCAGGCTACAACGGGCAGATCGACGGCGCGCTGACCGAACTCAGCTACTACTGGACCATGGATCAGAGCCGGCTCGTGCCGAAAGCCGCGTTTGAATATGTTCATGCGTCGACCGGCTCTTTCCAGGAGATGGGCGGCCTCAATCCGGTTTCGGCCAGTGGCGCGACACTGGAACGCTCGCGAATGCTGGTGGGCGCCGAGATCGGCCACTACTGGATCGTGGATCAAAAAATCCTCGACCTCTCGGCCTACGGGAAGTTTGTCGATAACTTCGAACAAAATCTCAGTTCGGTCACCGTCAGCCTTGGCCCTGAAAGCATTATCGTTCAAGGGATCGGCGAAAGCCGGTATGGGGCGGACGCTGGCGCTGCGCTTTCGCTGAGCCTGACCAGTGCCGTTCGCGTCTATCTCAACTACGATGGCAAGTTCCGCTCGGCGCTGCAATCGCATCAAGCCACGGCGGGCGTCGAGGTGAGGTGGTAGGCGTGTTACCTTTTGCGCACAGCAACCATGCTTGACCGAGCAACGAAATCGGTTGAAAATAAAATCAAGTGCCCGTTAAAGTAGTTACCGCGGTCTGGGATAACTTTCGATGCGGGGTTGGGGTGACGAGCAGCGCCGGTTGGGCGACTGGCCGTTGCAGCTTGCGGAATTCAATGCGGCTCTGCACGGCCATTCGTGCTTGCCGCCGTCAAAACGCGCTGATCTCCGGAAAACAAAATTGGCGCCGACAGTTGCCTATCTGGCAAGACGCTCGGCGAGTTCGATCAGAATGCGCCGATCGGCCGGATCCCTGATTTTTCTGAAGGCGACGACGAGCCGCAACCCTTCGACAACATTCAGGTCGATTTCATTGTCGCGAAGCAATTGCAACAGCTTGTCCCCAGGGTGATCGGGATCGTCGATGTTCACCGCAGGTGCTCCGGAAGACGGTAAAAATGGCAAGTCCTAAAAATGATCTCGACGAACTGACCGACATGATTTCAGCCGCGATCGAGAAGGCACGCCAGTTGAATATGCACACCAGCGCTTATATTCTATCGATGGCTCTCGCGGAAGTATCGAAGGCGGCAAAAGCGGCCGCCAGCAAGCCTGACGGCGGTAAAACGTCGTAGTTCATCTACGCGTTTTAGCTAGTTTCGCTCCACCTTCACAACTTTTCCTTTTTCGATTGCCAGGGCCAGCCGGCCCTGCTTCAGCGCCAGCGCGGCTTCGCCGAACAATTCGCGGCGCCAACCGTGCAACGCGCCGACATCGGCATTGTCGTCGGCTGCGATCTGTTCCAGGTCGTCGACGGTTGCGATCACCTTGCTTGCGACGGCGTGGCGTTCCGAGGTCATGCGCAGCAGAACCTTGAGCAGTTCGACGATGGCCGCGCCGTTGGT
The DNA here is from genome assembly GCA_963748805.1 of uncultured Alphaproteobacteria bacterium. Lineage (GTDB taxonomy): Bacteria > Pseudomonadota > Alphaproteobacteria > Rhizobiales > Xanthobacteraceae > Bradyrhizobium. Next base: position 16,143 of record CAVVLH010000004.1, read on the forward strand.
GTTGCCGCGCGGCTTTTCGATTTTCGGGAGCGTCGCAACGTCGCGCGCGAGGCCGCGCTGCACGGCGGCGACGATATCGGAGCCCCATTTCGAGCGATCGAAACCTTTCGGCAGCGAGCGCAGATTGGCGAGTTTGTCGAGACTCGTCGGCGCCTGAATAGCGACATCGCCGACGACGTCGTCTTTCAGGATGCGGCCGCGCGGCACGTCTCGGCTTTGAGCCTCCTGTTCGCGCCACGCCGCGACTTCGATCAGCACCGCCAGTTCCTTGGGCTTGCGCACCCGCGTTTTCAGGCGCTCCCACGCGCGCTCGGGATGGAAGTCGTAAGTCCGCGGGCTGGTCAGGACTTCCATCTCCTCGCTGACCCAGTCGCTGCGGCCACGCTTCTTGAGGTCGGCATCGAGCGCTGCAAACACGTCACGCAGATGGGTGACGTCGGCGAGCGCGTAGTGCATCTGATCGTCCGTCAACGGCCGGCGCGACCAGTCGGTGAAGCGATGGGTCTTGTCGGGCCGGTGGCCGGTGACGCGCTCGACCAGCTGGTCGTAAGCGATGGAGTCGCCGTAGCCGAGCGCCATGGCGGCGACCTGCGTATCGAAGATCGGATGCGGCACGATGCCAGCCCGGTGCCAGACGATCTCGATGTCCTGACGCGCGGCGTGAAAGACCTTGAGCACCTTTTCGTCAGCCATCAACGCGAAGAACGGCTTGAGGTCGATGCCTTCGGCGAGCGCATCGATCACCGCGGCTTCGTCCGCGCTTGCCATCTGCACCACGCAGAGCAGCGGGTAATAGGTGGTCTCGCGAAGGAATTCAGTGTCGACGGTGATGACCCGGTGTTTGGCGAGGCGATCACAAAAGGCGGTGAGTTCCGCGGTAGTGCTAATCAGATCCATGAACGGTCCATGACGCTTTCCCGAAGCGCGTTCGGCCGAAAGCGCTGATATGTCAAGGGCCTTGCGGCGAAATCGAGACCCGAATCTACGCTGACAGCGTCATTTAAGGCAAACTGTCGCCTCGAAAGCAAACGACGGCCGGCGCGGGAAGCCGTTCTTACCGAATTCTGATGGTCGGTCGCTCAGAAATCGCGCAATTGCCGGTCGGCCCGCCGTCGGCTGGGCGGAACCACGAGCACGATGACGCACAGCCCGACGATGGCGAGGCCCATGAATTCGAAAACCAAAGCGTCCACGTCAAAATCCCCCAAACAAACCGTTAGATTTGCCGGGAAGCGATTGAGCGCTTGTTAATTTTGGGCCGCACGCTCCGCGCGCGTCGCCCAATGTTTTGCGGAAGGTTAACGATTTAGGTCCCGCAAAACGTCTGGAGCACGCGTTGATGCGGCTCGGGCGGATTGGCGTAATCCGCGAATGCCGGCTGCTCCTCGTAGGGCTTCGCCAAGACAATAAGGAGCTCTTCAAACGGCGCGTAATCGTCGCGGGCAACCGCGGCCTGGATTACCGCCTCGATCCGGTGGTTGCGGGGAATGAAAGCGGGGTTGACGGCCCGCATTAAGCCTGCGCGCTCGGCCGGTGCTTGCGGCTCCTCTGCCGTACGTTGCCGCCAGCGCGCCGCCCATTCGTCGTAAGCCGAGGGATCGGCGAACAGCGCACGCACCTCAAAATCACGCGTGGCGTCCTCGGCGGCGGCGCTCAGACGCCGGAAGGTCAATGTAAAGTCCGCCTGGTTTTTAGCCATCGCATCCAGGAGGTCCTGCACCAGGGCCTCATCGCCATCACGCGCGGTGAAAAGGCCGATCTTCCGGCGCAGGCCGGATTGATAGGCCGCCGTAAACTTTGCAGGAAATTCGGCGAGGATGGACTGTGCTTGTTCGATCGCCTTGTCCTTGTCGTCGGAAAACAGCGGCAACAGGCATTCGGCGAGCCGCGTCAGATTCCAGAGCGCGATCCGCGGCTGGTTGGCGTAAGCGTATCGGCCCTGCTCATCGATCGAGGAGAACACCGCCGCCGGATCATAGTGATCCATGAAGGCGCAGGGGCCGTAGTCGATCGTCTCGCCCGAGATCGAGGTGTTGTCGGTATTCATGACGCCGTGGATGAACCCGATATGGAGCCAGCGCGCCACCAGTTCGGCCTGCCGGGCGATGACGCCTTCCAGCAGCGCGTGATAGCGACGCCCGGCATCTGGCGCGTCCGGATAGTGTCGGGCGATGACGTGATCGGCGAGGCGCTTGACGCCGTCCGTATCGCCGCGGGCTGCAAAATACTGGAACGTGCCGACGCGAATATGGCTCGAGGCGACGCGCGTCAGTACCGCGCCCGGCAGCGCCGTCTCACGCATGACGCTTTCGCCGGTAATCACCGCGGCAAGCGAGCGCGTGGTCGGAATTCCCATCGCCGCCATCGCTTCGCTGACGATGTATTCGCGCAACACCGGTCCCAACGCCGCGCGGCCATCGCCGCGGCGGGAGAATGGCGTCGGGCCGGAGCCCTTGAGCTGGATGTCGCGGCGAATGCCGTCGATATCGATGACCTCGCCGAGCAGGATGGCGCGTCCGTCACCAAGCTGCGGCACGAAATGGCCAAACTGGTGGCCGGCATAGGCCATGGCGATCGGCTCTGCCCCGTCCGGGAGGCGCTTTCCGGCAAGGATTTCGGCGCCCTCCGGGCTCTCCAAAAGGTCGGGGTCGAGCCCGAGCCTGAGCGCGAGCGGTCGATTTAATTTGATCAGCCGGGGTGCGGCCACAGGCGTGGGCGCTACCCGCGCGAAAAAGCCGTCCGGCAGCGCCGCATAGGTGTTCTGGAAGGGGAAATGCACCGTCATGCCATCAAGATAGGCATACGGGGTCATTAGACAATCCGCTTCCCAACAAAGGGCGAAATTTCCCGGTTTTCGTGGCTCTCGGGAGGGCCCAGTGCCCACTTTCCGAAGTTCGTGCTCCATCGCAGCACCCGCCTTCACGAACTTCGGAAAGTCATGGGCACTGGCAAACTTATTGAATCTAGTACCGCTTTATCGATCTGAAGTCCCTGATCGAACTCGCCGCTTGCCGTGCAGGGACTTCAGATCGGCGGTACTAGGTCGGTTGCCGCCCCTCGCGGCCTCGGGTAAACCCTCAACCTCTTCGGGCAGGCCCCTGGGGTGGCTCGAATTCGACCCTCCGACATTTGAGTGATGGAAATTCGATGCATCGTTACCGGTCCCATACCTGCGGCGCGCTCCGGGAGAGCGATATCGGCCAGAGCGTTCGTTTGTCCGGCTGGTGTCATCGCATTCGTGACCATGGCGGTGTCCTGTTCATCGATCTGCGGGACCATTACGGGCTGACGCAATGCGTCGCCGACCCGGATTCGCCGGCCTTCAAGGTCGCCGAAAGCCTGCGCTCGGAATGGGTGGTGCGGATCGACGGCAAGGTGCGGCGCCGCCCCGAGGGCACCGACAACCTCGATTTGGCGACGGGCCTGATCGAAGCTCTATGTTACCGAGATCGAGGTGCTGGGGCCGGCCGCCGAACTGCCGATGCCGGTGTTCGGCGAACAGGAATATCCCGAGGATATCAGGCTCAAGTACCGGTTCCTCGACCTTCGTCGCGACAAGCTGCACCAAAACATCATCAAGCGCGGCCAGATCATCAATTCGATCCGTAAGCGAATGAAAGAGCAGGGGTTCTTCGAATTCCAGACCCCGATCCTGACGGCGTCCTCGCCGGAAGGCGCGCGTGACTTCCTGGTGCCTTCGCGCCTGCATCCGGGCAAGTTCTACGCGTTGCCGCAGGCCCCGCAGCAGTTCAAGCAGCTCACGATGGTTGCCGGCTTCGACCGCTATTTCCAGATCGCACCATGTTTCCGCGACGAGGATGCGCGCGCCGATCGCTCGCCGGGCGAATTCTATCAGCTCGATGTCGAAATGAGTTTCGTCACCCAGGACGATGTGTTCAGCGCCATTGAGCCTGTCATGCGCGGCGTGTTTGAGGAATTTGCCGACGGCAAATCCGTCACCGCCAAATTCCCGCTGATTCCCTATGCCACCGCCGTCAGCAAATACGGCACCGACAAGCCGGACCTGCGCAATCCGATCGAGATGCAGGTGGTCTCCGAGCATTTCCGCGGCTCCGGCTTCAAGGTGTTCGCACGGATGCTGGAAGACCCGAAGAACCAGGTGTGGGCAATCCCCGGCAAAGGCGGCGGTTCGCGCGCTTTCTGCGACCGCATGAATTCGTGGGCCCAAGGCGAAGGCCAACCCGGGCTCGGCTACATCATGTGGCGCGAAGGCGGTGAGGGGGCAGGTCCGCTCGCCAACAATATCGGGCCGGAGCGGACGGCGGCGATCCGCGCGCAGCTCGGCTTGAAGGAGGGCGATGCCGCGTTCTTCGTCGCGGGCGATCCCGACAAGTTCTGGAAATTCGCCGGCCTCGCGCGGACCAGGCTCGGCGAGGAATTGAACCTGATCGACAAGGACAGGTTCGAATTCTGCTGGATCGTCGACTTCCCGATGTTCGAATGGAACGAGGAAGAGAAGAAGATCGACTTCTCGCACAACCCGTTCTCGATGCCGAACATCGAGCCGGAGGCCTTCCTGGCGCTCGACCCGAGCGACCACGAAAAGTTGCTTGGCCTCAAGGCCATCCAATACGACATTGTCTGCAACGGTACCGAGCTATCTTCGGGGGCGATCCGAAATCACCGTCCCGACGTGATGAAGAAAGCCTTTGCGATTGCGGGTTATCCCGAAGACGTGCTGGAGGCGAAATTCGGCGGCATGCTGCGGGCGCTTTCGCTGGGCGCTCCACCGCACGGTGGCATCGCACCCGGCATCGACCGGATCGTTATGCTGTTGTGCGGTGAGGAAAACCTGCGCGAGGTGGTTCTGTTTCCGATGAACCAGCGGGCCGAAGACCTGATGATGGGCGCTCCGTCTGAGGTCACGCCGAAACAGTTGCGCGAGCTTCACATCCGGCTCAATCTGCCGCAGAACTGACAGCAGATACCACCGAGATCGATTGTGTCGGGGCGACGATAAGCCCTTCGTGGGGAAACGAATGTCCTATTCTGAAGACCTTCATGCCGCAGCGCTCGCCTATCACCGGCTGCCGCGGCCCGGCAAGCTGGAGATTCAGGCGACCAAGCCGCTCGCCAATCAGCGCGACCTTGCGTTGGCCTATACGCCCGGCGTGGCCGCGGCCTGTACCGAAATCGCCAATAATCCGGCGGAAGCCGCCACGCTGACCGCGCGTGCCAATCTGGTCGCGGTGGTCACGAACGGGACGGCGGTGCTCGGCCTCGGCAACATCGGACCCTTGGCTTCCAAGCCTGTGATGGAAGGCAAGGCGGTCCTGTTCAAGAAATTTGCCGGCATCGACGTTTTCGATATCGAGATCGCGGCCGATACCATCGAGCGCGTGGTCGAAACCGTGGCGGCGCTGGAGCCGACCTTTGGCGGCATCAACCTTGAGGACATCAAGGGTCCGGAATGCTTTGAGATCGAGGACCAGCTCAAGGCGCGGATGAAAATTCCGGTGTTTCATGACGACCAGCATGGCACGGCGATCATCGTCGGCGCGGCGATCACCAATGCGCTGTTCTTGAGTGGCAAGAAGCTCTCCGACGTCAAGATCGTCTGTTCGGGAGCAGGTGCTGCGGCACTCGCCTGTCTCAATCTTCTGGTCTCGATGGGCGCCAAACGGGAAAACATCTGGGTCTGCGACATCGAGGGCGTCGTCTATGAGGGCCGCACGAAACTGATGGACCGCTGGAAGTCGGTCTACGCGCAGAAGACCGACAAGCGCGTGCTGGCTGACGCGATTCCGGGCGCCGACATTTTCCTCGGCCTCTCCGCACCCAACGTGCTGAAGCCGGAGATGGTCAAGCAGATGGGGGACAAGCCGCTGGTGATGGCGCTGGCCAACCCGAACCCGGAGATCATGCCGGACGAGGCGCGCAAAGCCCGCCCCGACGCGATGATCTGCACCGGCCGGTCCGACTTCCCAAATCAGGTCAACAACGTCCTTTGTTTCCCGTTCATCTTCCGCGGCGCGCTCGATGTCGGTGCGACCGCGATCAACGAGGAAATGAAAAAGGCGGCGGTGGACGCCATCGCGCAATTGGCCCGCGATCCGCCGGTGGATGCGTTGGCGCCCGGTTTCGACAGCGGGCAGGCACAAGGTTTCGGCCCGGGTTCGTTGATCCCAAGCCCGTTCGATCCGCGCCTGATCCTTCGCATCGCGCCTGCGGTTGCCAAGGCCGCGATGGATTCCGGCGTGGCGAGCCGGCCACTTCCGAAGTTGGAGGAATACTGCGTCCAGCTCGAACGCTTTGCGTTCCGCTCCGGGCTCGTCATGAAGCCGGTCTTCGCCAAGGCCAAGACCCAGCCGGTTCGCGTCATCTATGCGGAAGGCGAAGACGAGCGCGTGCTGCATGCCACGCAAGTGGTGCTGGAGGAAAACCTGGCGCGGCCGATCCTGGTCGGCCGTCCGTCGGTGGTCGAAGCGCGGATCAAGCGGTTTGGCCTCGCCATCAAGGCCGGCAAGGATTTCGACCTCATCAATCCCGAGGACGATCCCCGTTATCGCTCCTACGTCCAATCCTACATCACGACTGCGGGGCGGCACGGCGTAACGCCGGATGCCGCGCGGACCGTGGTGCGGACCAACGCCACCGTGATTGCCGCGCTTGCGGTCAGTCGCGGCGAGGCCGACGCCATGATCTGCGGTGTCGAAGGCGGCTATATGAGCCATCTGCGCCACGTCCGCGAAATCATCGGCTTCCGCCCGGGCTTAAGTGATTTTGCGGCGCTGTCGCTGATGATCACGAGCAAGGGCGCCTATTTCATCGCCGATACGCAGGTGCGGCCAAACCCGAGTGCTGAAGAGCTTGCTGAAATGGCGGCGCTGGCGGCTGTCCACGTCCAGCGCTTCAACATCAAGCCCAAAGTCGCATTCGTGTCACATTCCGATTTCGGCAGCTATGACACGGAATCGTCACGGAAAATGCGTCGCGCCACCGCACTGCTGCGCGAGAAGCATCCGGAAATCGAGGCGGACGGCGAAATGCAGGGTGACACCGCGCTTCTGGAAGCGGCACGCAAGCTGGTCCTGCCGCATTCGCATCTTGAAGGCGTGGCCAATATCCTGATCATGCCCAACCTCGACACCGCCAACGTGGCCTATCAGATGATCAAGGCATTGGCAGATGCGTTGCCGGTGGGACCGATCCTCATGGGCCCGTCACGACCTGCCCATATCCTGACGCCGTCGGTGACGGCGCGCGGCATTCTGAACATGACGGCAATTGCCGCTGTCGAGGCACAGGAGCGTGCCGGCCGCCAGCAGCCTTCGCTGTTTGCTTAAGCGGAGGTGAGAAGATTGAATATTTGAAAAGCCCGCGCCGAACGACCATAATTGCTCGCCATTCCTGAGCTTTGCGACCTAGAGGGGCCGAAAATGCCAGCGCTTGTTACATTTGGACGAATTTTGTTCGCCGTGCTTTTCGTTTTCTCTGGAGCCTCCAAGCTTCTGGACCTGTCGGCAACGGCCCAAATGACCGAGAAGATCGTGCTGCCGGCGATCATAGCTCCCTATACTGCGCAGCTCGAGACCATCACCGGGATGCCGTTGGCGCAGCTGCTGGCGATTGCAGCTGGTGGAATTGAGGTGATCTGCGGCCTCATGATTGCGCTGAACCTTGGCGCGCGTTTCTTTGCGATCGTGCTGATCCTGTTTGTGGCGGGCGCGACGTTTTATTACCATGACTTCTGGAATCAGACCGGTCCCGAGGCCAGAAACAATCTGGTCCACGCGTTGAAAAATCTCTCGATTATCGGCGCCTTGTTCATGATCGTTGGGACCACCCGCTTCGTCAAATCCCAAGAGCCCGCTTACGACGTGTGAGGCGTTCGCTGCCACGGCGTGACGGTGACGCCGTTTGCTGCATCGAGAACCAGGCTTCGGCCCGGCTTGAGGCCGTGACTTGAGAGAATTTGCTGCGGCGTTTTTTCCGGTACGCCGGCGAAGACCGCTTCACCGCCGGGCAACGTGACGTTCGAGGCCTGCGAAAGCCAGAACGTGTCGAAGCGATCCATGAACATGTCGAACACGTCCGGTCCGCCAATGATCGCGATGGTACCTTCGTGAACACCGGCGTGGTTGCACGCGGCCTCGAAAGTCGCGTTTGCGGGATTCCACAACGTCGCCTTGGGTGTGGATGGGTCGTTGGCGACGTCAGCGACTTTGCGCGTTACCACGACCCGCTTTCGTTGCGGTGAGTTTGGCTGCCCTTCATGCGAGTGGCGGCCGTGGACGATCAGGTCGGCGCGATCGAGCGCCGCCGTGAAGAACTGCTTGTCGCCCTCGAACTTCAGCGCCTCCGGCATCACGTTGCGTTCATCCGCCAACCTTCCGTCGGCGGATACGATGACATAGCCTTCGATGCGGAATGCCGGCACAACGTTCTGCGCGAAGATTATTCCGAAATCGTCTGCACCACGCTCGATACCGGTCGGGAACTGACCGTGGGCAGCTTGGCGTCCTTCAAGACTTCCTCGTCATATTGCGGAAGGGTTTGAACGGGCGCCTTGGCCTTCATCTGCACGACCTTGTAGCCGCCTTCCTTCAACTTGCGCAGCAGGGCTGGCAACGCCTCCGCGGTATGCTTGTGAAAGTCGTGCATCAGGATGATACCCTTACCCTGCTTGTCGAGCTTCTTCATGGTGACGTCGATCACTTGCTGGGCGTTGCGTGCCTTGAAATCGAAGGAGTTGAGATCGCAGGAGAACATCGCGATGTTCCGCGTGCCGAGATAGGTCACCATCTCAGGCGGGTGCTGCAAGGCGGGGAAGCGAAAGAACGGCGACGGCGACACACCGCCGAGCGCCCACTTCACGGCGGAAAATCCCTTCTCGATTTCCTCCTTGCGCTGATCTTCGGTCAGCTTCTTGTTGGTGAGGGTAGCGTGCGACCAGGTGTGAGTACCGATGGTGTGACCGGCGGCGGCGACCTGCTTGAGGATTTCGGGATAATAGGTGGCGTGCTTGCCGATCGAAAAGAAAATCCCGGTCGTGCATTCGTTGGCCAGAGTCTTGAGGACCGAGGGCGTGTTCTCCGGCCACGGTCCATCGTCAAAGGTCAGCACGACTTCCTTTTCGCGCAGAAAATCCAGTTGCTTGAAATGCTCGAAGCCAAATCCCGGGCCGCCTGTCGTGTCGATCTCGACGACGCGGGCAATCCCGAGCGCGTCGGGATTGGCGCAGGGTGGTTTGGCCGGCGCGGGTGCCGCGGCAGGAACCGGAGCGGGGGCTGCCGTCGCGGCGCCAGGCTTGGCGGGCGGAGTTTGCGACCACGCCGCCCCGGTCGCGCAGATTGAAACCGCGCCTGCAAAAATCAGTGCTGCCGCAATACGCATCTTGGCTTTCCCTGTTGTCTGACCGCGCCGGGCCCCACTTGCGGTGGCCGTGAGCGATTTGCCCCCCTTGCTATCATAGCCGAGTTGCCGCGTTACGCCATATCGGCTTTGGCAGGGTGCGGGGCTGGGGATATCAGCGGTTCGGAGCGTGAAAACTTGTCAGGATCGCGCGGGTGGACACCAGGGCAGCGGCATCAGCGGCATGTAATACTGGTTCCAATCGCATACCGATTCCGGCCCGCGACGCTGAAGCGCATATTTGATCGGCTCAGCCTGGCTGATGACGATCTGCAGCGCAAAAAGAACCAGCGCCACCGGAAAGGCCCATTTGTGAAAACGCAGTTCGCTCAAGGACGCAAGCAACAGCGCGCCCGAAAGGATGATCAGCGGGTCGGTGAAGATAAAATATTCCGACTTCAATCCCCGCCGCACGCCCAATGTGTCGATGGCAATTGCCGCCATCAGCAGAAGCAGGGCCTGGATCGCGACCTGCCTTTCGCCTTTCATCCAGGCATAGACGATCCCGGGCACGATCAGCCAGGTCAGGAACACGCTCGGTCGCGGCGAGGAATGCAGTACGAAGGAATACCGGGCAGCGACCGAGGCGACGCCGTCGAGCAGCAGCCGGAAGAGATCCGAAAGGCCTGACGGGCTGGCGGCGGCTGCCGTTCCGGCATCGACAAACTTCAGCATCTTTTCCAGCGGATTGAACACGGCAATCACATTGCTGGCGTTGTAGTCGAGGTTGAGCGCCAGAAGCGCGACCGACGCGCCCGCTGCGACCGCGGCCATCGATGCCAGCGTTTCGGCGGTACTGACGCGCCAGATCGCGGCATAGGCCAGCATGCAACCGCAGATCAGGAGCAATAGCGCTGCCTGATAGACTCCAAAGCGGCCGAGCAACAGCGGGCGAAATCCCGCGGTGTCGAGGAGCGTGCGATCAAGGCCGGTGGCGATCAGTGGCCAGGCGAGGCCGACCGCAACGGCGGCTACGACAATCGAGATCATGGCGAGCGTGAGCGATGATCGGCTGTTGCGCCAAAAAGCGGTGCTGGTGCTCGTCGTGCCTCCAAAGGGCAGTATCAGCGCGGGCAATGCCGCGATCACCAGGATCGCCTGCACCTTGTTTTCCAGGCCCAGCACGCAAAGCCCAGCCGCGAGCGCGATCCAGAGCGGACGCGCGAGGCTGGCGCGGCGCCCGACCATGATCAGGATCATCAGCGCGAAAATAACCGGACAGGCGGCCACAAGCTCGGTGCGCAGGATACGCTCATGCACGGCCATCCCGCCGGAGAAGGCAAATGCAAAGGTTGCGATCAAGGCGAGCCGCCAATCGCGTACGACGGCACGGATAAGGCCTGCGAAAATCAGAACGCTCGTCGTTGCGATCAGCCATGCGATCAGGCGGCCGGCGCGGACGGCGCTGGTCATGGCGGCATCGAAGCCATGAGGATTGGTAGCCGGAGGCATGCTCGATAGCGAATAGGAGGCGAGCAGGCCGAGCCCATGCAGCATCTCGAACCAGACTTTGACGATGAGGATGGTGAGATAGCCGGTGTGGTCGAAGAATTGCTGCGGCTTGCCATCGTTGAGGATAAGCGCGTTGTAAATCACCATGAAGTCCATATCGGCGTTGCGCCAATAGGCCACCGCGTAACCGTAGAAAAAGAAGGATGCTGCAAGGCTCAAGACGATCGCCGCCAGTCCTGGCCACCAGCCGAGTAAGGTCAGCGGCGCGAGCGCGTCGAAGCCGGCGCGGGGTGCGGCCTGAGGAGCTGATATCGGGGATGGGTCCATGCCGGCGGTCTTTTAATGTATGAACCGGAAAAATGGGACCCGGTTCTCCATCGTGCCAAGGTACCTGCCAGGATGACAGGCGGCGCTGGTCCAGGGCGCGACGGAGTTCAGGTTACATGGACGTGCTTTTCAGAAAGCTGCGCCGGGTCGTCCAAAACGATTAGCGCAGCGAAACGATGAAATCCGTTCCTTCGCCGGTTTCTCCGGCCGCAATGCCCTGATCGGAGACGATGATCGACCCACCGGTCGAGACTGCTTCGTAGATTTTCGCCATGACTTCCGCGGGGAGGCTGAGGCGGTCCAGGGCTTCGGCCGGGCTATCGGGCACAGGCAGCGCCTTTGCCTCGATCGAGCCTGTGCTTGCGATCCTGCGACCGCGCGTCATGCGCCCGTCCTCGGCGCGCCGGTTAGCGGCTTTGGCGGGCACGGGCAGGGAGACCACCGACCAATGCAGGACGTTGGCATCGTTCTTGTCGACCTGCGCGGTGAAGATATGCGTGCCGAGCGGCCGCTCGTCCGCGGCGATCTTCACAGGCACGTCGAACAGCGGCGCGAGATTCTGCCGGACATAAAGTTTGGAATCCTTGCGGCTGACGAAGACCGCGATCTGCTCCGTTTTCTTCAGCGGAGGGCCAAGGTCTGGTCTGACAGTTTTCGCAACGTCGTTCTTGAGGTCTTCCTGGAGCGGCAGGCCGGTTGCTGCAACCGGCGCAGCCGCCGGATTGGTGATCACTGGTTTGTCCTCGGGCTTCGCCGCCGTCTCGGTTATTGCGGGCTGACCGGCAGCGGCCGGCTTCACTTCCGCAGAAGCCGCCTCGTCATGTTCCGACTTCGAAGCGTCGGTCTGGGCCGCGGTCGCCGACGAGCCCTGCCTGGCGGAAGCCGTGTTATCAGAAACCGGGGCTTGCGCTGGCTGTGCCGCATGTTCACTGACCGGTGCGGCGTCCGATATCCCGTTTGAAGAGAGCGCTACCGGCAGCGCGCCGCTGGCGTCAGCGGTCTTCACCTTTGGCGAGGTCGAGGGATGGTTCTCGTCCTCAACGGACTTCATGTCGGCGTGACCGACGGTCGAACGCAGTTCGAGCCCGGCATCGCCTTCGACAGACTTCGGTGCCGGCCTTTCGGGCAGTTGAACCGCCACCGCGTCCGCTTTCGTCTCTTGCACGGCAACCGGTTGAGGGGCGAGTTTTACCGACGCCAGCAAAGGATGCGAGAAGCTGGCCGGCGTAACATCGCCCGGCGTGATGATGACGCGCGCACTCATCCGGGTCCAGTTATACATCTTGATGGCGAAAGCCGTCGGCATGCGGATGCAACCGTGCGAAGCCGGATATCCCGGAAGCACGCCGGCGTGCATGGCGATGCCGGACCAGGTGATCCGCTGCATAAACGGCATCGGCGCGCCGCTATAGATGTTGGAGCGGTGGAATTTCTGTTTTTGAATGACGCTGAACACGCCCATCGGCGTGGAGTGGCCTGGCATTCCGGTAGAGACCGGCAACTCCGCGAACAGGCCGTTGGCGTCGTAAAGGCGAAGCTTTTGCTGGGCGATCGAAATCGAGATGATCAGCGGTCCCTGCGGTTTGGATTCCTTTTCGACGACTGCGGATTTCTTTTCGCCGGGGCGATGAGTTTTCGTGTGTCGTGCTGGAGCCTTTGGCGCGGGCTCCGAGACCGCGGGCGCGGAATCTTGCCAGTAGTAGATCGCGGCTTCTGTCTGCGATGTTAGTCCGAGCGTTCCGGTTGTGGCAAAAACCGCAAGCTGCCAAAAGCGCTTGCCCCCCAAACAAATCCCTTGTCCGCTCACGCGCGTGCCTTCCATCTTCCAGATTCTGATCGAATGTTGCAGACGAGATATGCGTTCACCAGCCGTAACGCTCTCAGGCGCCTGCGATTTGACCCCAAGAGTAACAAAAAAGCCTCACCTAATATTAACAACCGAACCGCTTTAGCCTTCCCCTCACGGTGACCGCCCCCTACATCGAGGAAATCCGCCGGGTTTGGCTCTTTCGAGTTCCGAAATCGAATAGCGTCAACGGCTGGCTGGCTGCGGGGCTTTGAATTAAGCCGCGGTGGATCAATAGCTTGCTGGTGCCCTTTGATTGCGAAGTTCAAGAGACGAGGGATGCCGCCGTCACGCCAATTTCGTAGTCGGGTATCAGGAGACCTTCATGACGCGCCTTACAAGCCGACCCCGTGACAAGGGTTGGAGAACCAGTCTGTTGCTGGCGATCGTGTTGCTGGCCGCGGCAGGATCACCCGCGCCGGCGGCCGATGAGCCGGATTTGATCTTTCGCCGTTCCACGGTGTTCAAGTGGCTCAGTCCGAACGACAAGCTTGCAACCTACGGCATCGACGATCCGGAAGTGGAGGGAGTGGCCTGTCATTTTACCGTGCCTGAGCGGGGCGGCGTGAAAGGCTGGCTCGGACTGGCCGAGGAAGTGTCGGACATTTCGCTGGCGTGCCGCCAGATCGGCCCGATCCATTTCAAGGGCAAGATGGGGCAGGGCGATGACATGTTCCGGCAGCGGCGATCGCTTTTCTTCAAGAAGATGCAGATCGTGCGTGGCTGCGATGCCAAACGGAACGTGCTGGTCTATATGGTTTATTCGGACAAGCTGATCGAAGGCTCGCCGAAAAACTCGACCTCATCGGTGCCGATCATGCCGTGGGGATCCGGCGATACAACGATCCAGAAATGCGGCGAATTCATCGAATAGGTTCGGGACGTCAGCGCTCAGGATTTGGGAGCAATGGGGCGTGGACGAACCCATGGCTCTCTCCGGGCATGAGGGTCCCGGTATCCAACCAAATGCACGAATTTTTGCGGTGCTGATTCATTTTCGTCGCGGCCGTCGGCTTGGCGCTGTTCCGCCATGGCGCCACAAATCTTGGTGGTCTGCGCCTTCCGTCCGGCAAGATTATCAACAGCGGTGTTGGGGTTGCCCATGATAACTAACGCGCAACCCCGGACAAAGTTGCTGAAAATCGGACGGGGTGCCGGGGACGGACGGAACCTGCGGCTCCACTCAAAGGCCGACGGCGATCATTGAACAACTTCCTATTCTTGCGCTTCCTATTTTACT
>CAVVLH010000005.1:0-44614 GCA_963748805.1 uncultured Alphaproteobacteria bacterium
GAGGACGTGCTGCCAGATCCCGCCACCCGCCTGCTCACTTGGGTGTGGCCACGCTGGATTCCACTGGACGAGAACGCCCGGGCATATGATCGTTTCAAATGGCTGGAGCGGGAACTGTCCCAGTCGAAGCTTCCTACGCTGCTTATTTGGGGACGCGAAGACGAAGTCTTCGATGCCGTGACGTTTTCAAATCGCTTCAAGCAGATCCTTCCTCACGCTGAGGGACCGCATCTTGTTACCGGCCGCCATTTCTTGCAGGAGGATTCTGGCCCCGAGATCGCCGGATTGATCCAATCGTTCCTGGATCGTCTGGACGCAAATGAGAGTTTGCAATGACCGAAATTACTCTCGTCGAGATGCCGAGCCTTGAAGGAAAGCGACTCTCTTTTGCTCTGGGAGAGGAGCGGATAGCACATTATCCCGAGTTCCGCGAGTTCTTCGTCCGAAAGTTTGATCTGAACCGCAAGGGACTTGAGCAACCGGGATTTGTCCGCGCGCCGTCCGGCATCACTTACGCGTTCATTTTCATCGGCAGAAGCGGCGCCCCCTTTCCATCCGGCCTGGAAATCTATGCCGTCGTGGATGCACTCGAACCCATTGAAGATGCCGTGCAGGACCGGGATCTCTGGTCAATTCTGCGCTGGATGATCGGCGGTGTCGGTGCTCCCTGGAGTGTAGAGGATTTCGACCGAACGGGACGTCTTTATCGTGTACCGGCGGCGCCATCCGGCTGATCTCTATCCGGGACGAGGCTTGATTCGTTTTGGAGCGTATGGTCTAAAAAGAGTACTGATTAGTCCGAAGTCGACCGCGAGCGCCGCCAATCCAATGAACCTAGCCACGGTCGACAGCTTCCAGGCATTATTGAAATCGGCAGACTCCGGTTCTTGGCGGACGATTCGGGGTGTCGTTTGGGGGAGCTTATCGCTTGCGATTCTCTCGGGTTGGTTCGTCGTAACGCGTCTCGGGCTTCGCCATGATCTTCATGTCTGGGATATTATCGCGCTGCGTTTCGGCGAAGGAGCGCTGTTACTAACGCCGGCACTGATTGTCGGACCGCTGCGTCTGCGCCTTCAGGCGTGGTCCCACGGCATTGTTCTGGCCGTACTCTGGGGAGCCCCCTTCATTCTCCTGGTCGGGATAGGCTTGCAAGCCACGTCAGCGACGTTGGCGTCTTCCGTAACGCCTGCCCTGATGCCGGTATTCGCGGGGATTGTCGCATGGGCTTTCTTGGGGGAGCGCCCGCGCGGGCGCCAGCTGTTCGGCTTTGGATTGATCGCCACCGGGCTCCTCGCCTTGGTTTACGGCTACATCCGCACAGAAGGTCGTCTCGACACCGGTGGTGCTGTGGCCCTCGTAACAGCTGCGGTCCTGTGGGCGCTCTATACGCTTCGGCTGCGTCGTACCGGCCTTACGGCGCTTCAAGCCGCGGCCCTGATCTGCTTCTGGTCCGCCATCCTTTATCTGCCACTCTACTTCGGAATCGGCCTTTCGAACCTGACACATGCAACCGGTGGCGAATTGCTGTTTCAGTCTATCTATCAAGGCATCACGATGAGCGTGGTCGCCGTCTTTGCGTTCAACCGAGCTGTGGTCTTGCTTGGCCCGCGAGCGGCAGCCGCAATCGTTGCACTTATGCCCGTCGCCGCAACTCTTTTCGCGATACCGGTTCTCGATGAGTGGCCATCATGGCCGTCCGGGGTAGGCATCTGCGTTATTGCTCTGGGGGTCGTAATGGCCGCCAGCTCTGCCAATCAAGTTAACTTCAACGGAGAAAGCCGATGATCCGCTTCTATTACCACCCGACGCCCAATCCGGCAAAGGTAGCTCTGATGCTGGAAGAAATCGGCTTGGCTTATCAATTGGTGCCGGTCGATACCAGCAAAGGCGAACAGCACAAGCCAGAATTCCGCGCCATCAATCCCAACGGCAAGGTGCCTGCTATCGTCGACACGGATGGCCCCGGCGGAAAAGAAGCTCGGGTCTTCGATTCCAGTGCGATTCTGCTTTATCTCGGAGACAAGACCGGACGGCTGATCGGTTCCCCGGCGGACAGACCGGAACTCCTGTCCTGGCTCTTCTTTATTGCGACGGGCATCGGGCCATTCTCGGGGCAGGCCGTGCACTTCCAGCATGCCGCTCCGGAAAAGCTCTCCTACGCCATCAACCGTTATCGCCGTGAAGTCGAGCGCCATTACGAAGTGCTCGATACCCATTTGAAAGGACGGGAGTTCATCGTCGGGAAGGACTTCACGATCGCGGACATTTCCGCATGGGGGTGGCTGGAGCGAGCCCCGCGCGTATTGCCGGGTGACCAACCGCCGCTCGCCGCGTTCCCGGAGATCGATCGCTGGTACCGCTCCATCGACGCGCGGCCTGCGGTGGCAAGAGCGCGTGCGGTTGGCAAGGATCACGCCTTCAAGAAGGAAGTGGACGACGAGACCCGCCGGGCGCTGTTTCCTTCCAACTATCCAAAAGCCGCGCACTGATCCCACGCTCGTGAAACCTCGAACATCGGACAAGAGATAGTTCATGAATCTTCAAGGAAAACGCGCACTGATTACCGGTGGATCCAGCGGCATCGGATATGCTTTGGCCGAAGCGATGCTGGCGAAGGGAGCAAGCGTCGCAATAACCGGCCGCCGGCCGGATGTTCTGCGCGAAGCCGCCGAGCGGCTTCATCGGGCTGGCCGCGTTGAATACCTCGCCGCCGACGTTAGTACGGAGGAAGGTCGTAACGCCACGCTTGCGTTCGCGCTCCAAGCGTTCGGCGGGCTCGACATTCTGGTCAACAATGCGGGCGGAGTCAGAGCTGGACGGCTGGAGGATACGACCGAAGCCGAGATACGCTCCATGATCGAGGTCGATCTTGTCGCGCCGATCCTGCTGACGCGCGCGGCATTGCCGGTGCTTCGCGCGAGCGGAGAGGGCCTGGTCGTCAATGTTACGTCCGGCATCGCGCTCGTGGCGGCGCCGTTTTACGCGACCTACGCGGGCGTCAAGGCTGGCCTGGCCAAATTTGGCGAATCGCTTCGCCGGGAACTGAAGGGCGAGGGCGTTCACGTCATGACGGTGTATCCGGGAGCGACCGAGACACCCATGATGCGCTCGTCGCGTGCCGGCCCCGAACTGGGCTTTACCCGCGAGCCGGCCAGCGCCGTCGCCGAGGCTGTGATCGAGGGAATAGAACATGATGCGTTCGAGGTCATCCGCGGTGGCGAGACGCGGGCGAAGATGATCGCGTTGAATCGCGAGGATCCCGCCGCCCTCGACAAGCGCTTCCTCGACCTCAAGCCGGCACTCGCCGAAGCCGTTCGCGACCATTCGGCACTCTAGGAGGGAATAATCGCCCTCCGCGAATGTAAATAATGGCGATGACAAGCAAGCAAAAGGAGTTCTCCGATGACGCACTTCGCACTCTACGTTGAGCTGAAGGCAAAACCCGGCCGGGAGGAGGACGTTACGACTTTTCTGACGAATGCCCGCGATCTCGTCATGGCAGAGAAGGGCACTGTCGCATGGTTTGCCGTCCGCTTTGACAAGGCGACCTTCGCGATTTTTGACGCATTCGATGACGAAGCCGGACGGAAGGCGCACCTGAACGGCGCGGTCGCGGCGGCGCTGATGGCCAACGCGGCCGATTTGCTTGCCCTTGCGCCCGAGATTCGCCAACCTGCGGTACTCGCGGACAAGCTTCCTGGCTGACTCCCGCGTTGACGGGGCTTTTGCTTCGAACCAATCGACTGAGGTTCCATCGCGATGTTGAAGATCTGGGGCCGCGCCAATTCAATCAACGTCCAGAAAGTGCTCTGGTGTTGCGGCGAGCTGGACTTGGAATATGAGCGGATCGATGCAGGAAACGAGTTCGGGGTAACCAAAACCCCGGAGTACCATGCGTTGAATCCGAACGCCCTCGTACCCGCGATCGAGGACGGCGATGTCCGGCTTTGGGAATCAAATGTGATCGTCCGATATCTCGCGCACAAGAGCGGGGACAGCCGGTTCTGCCCGGCGGATATAGGGACACGGTTCGACGCGGAACGCTGGATGGACTGGCAGGCGACCGTGTTTTGGCCAGCATTACGTCCGCTGTTCATTGAGCTCATCAGGACGCCGCATGCGCAGCGCGACGCGGCGGTTATCTCAAGGGGCGAAAGCCTGTCCTTGGCCGCTGTGCGGATCCTCGACACGCGGCTTTCGGACCGCGCTTTTCTCGCGGGAGACTTCTTCTCCATGGGTGACATTCCGGCTGCGACAACTGTTCATCGCTGGTATGCGCTCGACATCGATCATTCGGAACTGCCAAACCTGCGCCGATGGTATGACCTCATGCGGCAGCGTCAGCCCTTCAGAGACGTCGTGATGACGCCTTTGAGCTAGCAGAGCTTTTTCAACTCTATTCGAATCGGCAGTCGACGCAGTCGCGGCCGTCCACTGAAACGATCACATGATCGCCAGCCTGCACGGGATGCAGGCCGAGCGGGGTGCCCGCCAGCACGAGATCGCCTGGCTTCAAGGCTTCGCCAAAACGATCGAGATCGCCACGCAGCCAATCGACGGCCTCGGCCGCACCACCCGCCATGGCCCACAATGATCCCGCATCGATGGTCACACCGTTGATCGCCACGGACAAAGTGCGCGCGTTCGCCCAATCGTCCAGCGGCGTCGTTTCGAGATGGCGCGGTATAACGGCGCCAGCATTGATCCCGTTGTTGGCGACGAGTTCAGCGAGCGTCTTGCGGGATGCCCTGAACACGAACTGGTGCAGTTCAATGACCGGAAAGGCTGCCGCAATATTGCCATCACTCCCAATCCGAAGCGCCATTTCGCCTTCGATCGCAGGATTGGCGTAATTGCTGTACCGCAGCGCTTCACCGGAACTGCGGATTTCGCTCCGAAACACGCGCGCATGGATCGGACCGCTCATGCCGAACTGCTCGACCACACCAGGACCAATGCAGCCGACCTTGTACCCGGCTATCGCATCATCTGCGGCACAGCGTAAGCCCGCAAACTCGATCTGAACGTTGTAGGCCTCTTCGAGCGTCAGGGATAGTTCTGGGTCAGCGAATGCAGTTCCCGGCGTGCCCCGCTGGTGATCACGCCATTGAAGCGCCGCCAAGGTCTTCAACGACATCAGGTCCATGATGCGCCGCGCCGACATCGGTCAGGTCAGCCGATATTTCGCGACGGCGTCGTCGTTCCAGGCAAGGCCATTGCCCGGGCAGTCGGCCGGAATTGCAAAGCCGTCCTTGATCCGAAGTGGCTGTTGCAAAATCGGATCGGCCCAGTCGACATATTCGAGCCAGTGGCGCCCCGGCGTTGCCGCCAGCAAATGTGCACTCACTTCGGGAAAAAGGTGAGACGATACTTCGCGGTTGTAGGCCGCCGCGAGCCCCGCCGCGCGCTGCCAGCCGGTGACACCGCCGATCCTGTCGAGGTCAAGCATCACATAGTCCGAGGCGGCTGCTTCCAAAGCCGCCGCCATCGGAGCCAGTCCGGTAAAATTCTCCCCGATCTGGATGGGCGTTCTCGCCGCTTGGCCGATCAGCGCCATGTGCCGGTAATCGTCATGCCGAATTGGCTCCTCGATCCAGTAGATCCCCTCGTCGTCGAGCGCCGTCGCATGTTGCATTGCATCCGAGAACGTCAGCGCCTGATTGAAATCCACCATCAAGCGCACGGAATTGGGGAGTCGATGGCGTACAGCCCTGACGGTCGCAAGGTCTTGCTCAAAACTGCTCCGCCCAAGCCTCAACTTGACCGCCGTGAATCCACCTTCCAGCAGCGCCTCGGCTTCGTCAGCGGCCCGGTCCGGTGGCATTAGCCCCAGGCCGTTGCTGTTATAAGCAGGGATTGGTTGAAGGCTCGCCCCCAGATAGGCCGCAAGCGGTTTGCCGGTTGACTTCGCGAGGGCATCCCAGGCCGCAGTGTCCACGGAGGAGGCGACCATCGCTAGCGGCCCGGTCAAGCCGGGGAGCCTGAAATATCGCGATACGGCCTGTGCAAGATCAAGCGGCAGCAGGGGAAGTCCGGCCAGCTGCTCGCTTAGTTCGGCCACGATGGGTACCAGCGAACGTGCGATCGAGGGTTGGTAGCAAAACGCGTAAGCGTGCCCTGTGATCCCGTCCTGAGTCAAAACGTCGACCAGCAGCAGGCAGGCCGCATCTATACTCCTGGCGCTTGTGCCCAGCGGCCGCTTCATCGGCAGCTTGACTGCGGTCGCTGCCAGCGAACGCAGCACTGGCGTGTCGGTGTGTATCATCGGCTTCCTGGCACCCGGACCAAAGGCTTGCCTACCATCATTGCCGGAGGCGCCTGATTACGGAGCAATCGATCTAAAATGTCTCGTGCCGCTCCATCCGTCAATGGCGGTCACGTTACAAACGGGCGATATATTTCTTCAAACCAAAAATGCCGCCGACATCCCTGGGGATGCCGGCGGCATTGCAGTAGTTTGGGTTAAGCAATGCTTCTCAGGTGAACACGGAGTGATCGATCGACCCGTCCGGCACCACGTAGCCGTAGCGGGTGTGGGACGGCTCAGGTCCCGCCTTCTCGTATTCCGCCTTCATCATGGCAAAGCGATCGCCTTTGAGTTCCAGCATCGCCTTCTTCGGGTCGATGTTGTAGAGCCGCGCGTTGTTGTCGGCGAAGATCGCGGTCTTGACGGGACCTCGGGCATCGCCGAGCGGAGCGAAGCCGTACTTCTTCTGCATCACCTCGGGGATTTCCAGCCGCCGCAAGCCTTCGATCTGCCACTGCGGGCCGCCGGTCCAGAGTGCGTCAGTCCCCCAGCAGACGCGATCGACACCCAGTCCCTTGATCATGATGCCCATCAGCGCCGCGCAGACATTCGGCTCGGCGACCAGCGTCGTGGCGAACAACTGTCCGACGTCGCCATAGACATTGTTGACGCCGTACTGCGCCGGAATGTCGGCAAGATCGCTGGTCCAGGAGATCCGGCCGGTGCGCTCGAATTCCGCCAACGCTACTTTCGGGTCGCCGCCGACGTGGCGATAGCCGCCGTGATAGATGATGAAGTTGAGCTGCGGCCAGTCCTTGGCGGCCTGGCCGACGTCGGAGACGTCAACGAAGCCGCGCAGATTGGGAAACTGGTGTTCGACGCTCGGCGCGAAAAGTCCCTTATGAACGCAGACATTCTTGATGCCCGCCTTCACCATCTTTTCGTAGCCTTTATAGGTGACTTTCTCATCGTCCATCCGCCACGGATAGCGGCTGGTCTCCTTGTGCGTGTTGTCGCCGATGGTGTAGCCCTTGCAGGATTCCGGATTCAGCGCGAGGCCGGCATCAAGGTTCTCGAGCCAGTTCGGCTGCCCCGGCGTGAAGATGCAATGGGCGAACAGGCGGCGCGAACCGGCCTCCTCATTGACCTTTTTGCGCGCATCGGCCATCTGCTGGTTGGTCAGGAACCAGTCCCGCTCGGTGTCCGAAGGCGCTGACGAGATCAGCGCAATCTTGGTGTCGCTGTCGAGAAACATCTCCTTTTTGTAGTTGTTGAATTTCAGGTCCTCGATCGTCTGCTCGTGGTCGGCAAGCTGCTTGTTCCAGCCGGCCTTGCCCACCGCCTTGCGCATTTCGACGAAACCCATGATGCGGGTGTCGTCGCGCAGGAAATGCGTGTGCATGTCCATGATGAACTGGTCTTTGAGCGAATTCGCCCGCTCCTGAGCCATCGCCGGCGTCGCTGCTTCCGCCTTGGTCACCTCGAACAGCGGTCCATAGACCTCGTTCATCGCGACAAAGGCAGCGGCCATGCCGGCCGCAGTCTGGAAAAATCGACGGCGATCCAGACCCTGCTTGCCGCCGAGGTCGTCGGCCATTGCCAGCATCCGCGCCTCGACCTCGCGCTGCCGCTCGTTTTGCGGATCTGGATAAAATTCGTCGCTGGAAACGATCTGGGTTGGAATCGGCGTCTTGTGCTGAAGCATTTCGGACGGCATCAGCGAGGCAAGTTCTTCTTCCGTCAGTTGGTTGCTCATGGTTGTCTCCCTTTTTGAAGTGTTTTTGGACTACAAATGCAAGGCATCCACATATCTCAGCCAGCAAGCTTGCTCTTCCAAGCTGATCAGACTCACTGCATCACCGCGGTAGAAAACCGGTCGAGAACCACGGCACGGCCGCCACGATGATGAGGCCTACCAATAGTGCTCCAAGATAAGGCCAGATATCCCGCATGACGGCACCTGGATCGACGCGCCCGATGACGCAAGCGGCGTAATATCCCACACCTACGGGAGGAGCAAAAAGGCCGATGCCCATCGCCAGGATCACAACCATGGCATAATGAACTTCGTTGATGCCGGCCAAACGCGCGCTGGGGAACATCAGAGGGCCGAAGACGACGATGGCCGGTATACCCTCGAGTACGCTTCCCAGCACGACGAACGTTGCGATCGTGCCGACCATGAAAGTGACGGCGCCGCCAGGCAATGTTGTGATCGTCTGCGCAAGATGACGGGAAAAGCCGGATTGGGTAAGTACCCATCCCATGCCGGTCGCCGTACCGATGATGAGCAGGATTGCGCCGGACAAACACGCGGTCTCCACCAACATCGGATAGAGCCGGCGCCAGTCAAATTGGCGGTAAACCAGGATACCCGCGAGAACGCCATAGGCAATGCCGATGGTCGACACTTCGGTCGCGGTTGCGACACCTTCAACCACGGCGGCGCGTATCAGAAAAGGGAGCGCCAAGGCCGGCGCTGCGATGACGAAAAGGCGCGCGATCTCCCGCGCAGGCACGCGGGTCGCCTTGCTCATATCTTCATTTCGCGCCCGCCAGCGGGCGAGGATGGCCAGGGTTATCGCAAGTACGAGCGCGGGCATCAGGCCTCCTGCGAAGAGGGCGGCGATGGAGACGCCTGTGACCGAACCTATTGTTATGAGCACGAGCGATGGCGGTATCGTCTCGCTCATGGCGCTGGACGCGGCCAGCAGGGAAACGAGTTCGCTGTCTCTAATTCCGCGACGCTTCATCTCGGGCAGCAACGCCGGCGCGACGGCGGCCATGTCGGCCGCTTTTGCGCCCGAGATCCCCGACACCAGATACATCGCCCCTAGAAGCACATAGCAGAGACCACCGCGGATATGCCCGACCAGCGAAGCGAGACACTGAATCATGGCGCGGGCCATGCCCGTCATTTCGATGAGAAGACCGAGAAAGACAAACAGCGGCACTGAAAGCAGCACGAGCGTGCTCATGCCTTCGTCCATGCGCGACACGACGATACTAAGCGGCGTAGTGGTCAACGTAAGTAAATATGCAGTTGTCGATAGACCGAAGGCGAAAGCGATCGGCACCGACAAGGCGACGCCGGTCCCCATGAGCAGCACGAAAAATACGACGAGGTTCCAGGCTCCCATTGTGCGCAGCAGCGGCGCGCCCGAGTGAAGAAGCAATGCAACGGCCGCAAGGCCGAGAAGCGTCGGCAGCCAGCGTCGCCAACCCAATCTGAAACACCGGATGATAGTAACGAAAAGCATCAATCCGATGCCGACCGGCATCGCTGCCGCGCGATAGGTGTTGTGGAGGCCGAGAGCCGGCGTTTCGATCGCCCATTCGTCCAGTGCGTATTCGTAGGCCCAAGGCAGAACGAGAATCAAAAAGAGCGCGATGACAGCCTCTACCAAGGCTTGCGCCGCCAACCGGTTTGTCCGGCCGAAGCGCATGACAAGCGCCGTCAGTCCCATATGCTCACGCCGCAGCAAGGCGACGGTCGCGCCCATCATGGCGAGCCAGAGAAAACACATCGAGGCGAGTTCATCGACCCAGACCAAAGGCCGATGGAATATGAATTTGGAGACGACGCCGACGGCCAGTACGACGATCTCAACCAGCACCAGAGCGCTTGCGACGGGCGCGACCGAAGCGTGGATCATCCGCTCGAGCTTCGTGTCGCTATCCGTAGGCGCTAGCCTCATCGGCATCTTCCCCGCAAACCAGAAAGTGACTAAAGGGTGGGACCTCACTCCAAACGATTGGCGTCTTTTCCGGAGTGCGGACTTGTTCCGACACTCAAGCCGACAACGATCGTCATTCCGGGTTTTGCGAGACGTACCAGTCGTGAAGCTGGATTCCGTTCCAGACGACCACACCATCGAACCGGGCGAAGTAGTCGAAAGCCTTTTTCAGGTAGGAAATCCGGTGCGGCTGTCCGCTGATATAGGGGTGGATCGCGACCGCCATCACTTTCACGCGTTCGAGGCTCTCTTCGTAGAGCTGATCGAATGATTCAGTCAGGCGCGTGAGCCAATAGTCGCTCTGATGCTGATGGATCATCATCACGGGAATGTCGTTGTGCTCGACGGTATAGGGCAAAGTGATCAGCGGGCCATGCGCAGTGGCGATGCGGGTCGGTTCGTCGTCATAGACCCAGTCGCCGATGTAGCGGAGGCCGGCGGCAGCCAGATAATCCGGCGTTTCAAGCGTTTGGGTAAGGCCAGGCCCGAGCCAGCCGATCGGACGTTTCCCGGTAAAGCTCTCGATGACGTCGAGCGACCGGCGGATCATCGCCGGTTGATCCTCCAGCTTCTGCATTGGTATTTGATCGTAGGCGTGGGCCATGAACTCCCATCCCGCGTCGCGCGCCTGTTCGGCGACCCTTCGATAATCTTCGCAAACCCGGGCGTTGATCGAGAGTGTCGGTCGAATGCCGAGGCGATCAAAAAGCTTGAAGAAACGCCAAACACCGACGCGCATGCCGTATTCATGCCAGCTCCAGTTCGGGACGTCGGGCATCAGAGGCATGCCATTGGGGGGTGACAGGAACGCGCGCGGCATTGGCCGAGAAATGTCCCAGACTTCCAGGTTGACGATCGGCCAGATCACCATGCGTGCGCCGCCGGGCAAGGTGAGTTTCGGCCGATCGACGATGGCGGAAAAGGGAGCACGTTCGCGTGGTTGCATGATCAACTCTTCTGATGGGGCTTCGGCCCGGTCGACTAGCTCAATTTGCCGGTATAGTGCTCCAGCAAAGCCCAGGTCTGTTCGCCAAATTTGCTGCGCCATTGCTCGTAAAAGCCGGCGGATGTCAGCTTATCGCGGAACGGCTTCGATGGCGGCGTATTGAAAGCCAATCCCTTGGCCAGGAGATCACCCTTGACGCTGTCGTTTAACCCTCTGATCGCGACGCGCTCTTCCATGGTCGCCTGCTTGATATTCCTGGCGATGATGTCTTTGAGGGCATCGGGAATCCGGCCCCACAGCCGGCCGTTGGCCACAAGCCAGTATCCGTCCCACATGTGGTTGGTGATCGAGACGTATTTCTGAACCTCGTACATGCGCAGGATAAGGATCAGGGCAAGCGGATTTTCGTGTCCCTCAACAATCCTGGTCTGTAGCGCCGAATAAGTTTCGGCAAGATTGATGCTTGTCGGTGACGCGCCGAAAGCAGCGAACAAGGAGACCCACAGCGGGCTCGGCGGAACGCGAATTTTGAATCCCGCCAGATCTTCCACCTTTTCGATCGGGTGCGAACTCGACGTGATCTGGCGAAAGCCGTTGTCCCACATGTGTTCGAAGGCGTAGAGATTAAGCTTGGAGATACCGTCGCGTACATGTGCGCCGAGATCGCCGTCCATCGCATTCCAAATCTGGTCGTAACCTTGCCAGGCGAAGCCTATACCGTGGATCGCCGCGACCGGTGCCAGGGTGGAGAGAACGAGGCCTGATAGCGCGAAGAGTTCCAGGGCTCCGCTGCGAACCTGCGAGAGCATGTCCGTGTCCGTGCCGAGCGAGCTGTTCGGAAACAACTGAAGCTCGACCCGTCCTCCGCTTTCCTGTTTGATGCGGTCCGCCGCCTTGCCCATAGCGACGATCATCGGGTGGCTTTCGGGATTGTTGTTGCCGAATTTCAAAACAAATTCGGCGCTTTGAGCACGCGCATTACGCAAGGGAGGCGCGGCGAGAGCGGTTGCCCCGATAGCCGCTTTCAGGAGATGCCGACGATGGAGTATGGCCACGAAATTCCTCCGGATGCCTAGTTATGGAGCAAACATTCTAGCAATCATCGTGCCATCTTAAGCCCGCATCCGCGTTGGCCGAGCCGCATCTGGCTATAAATGAGGCCATTTCGGCGGGATCGTTATGGACATTTGAAAATCGGCCAGCGGGTGTTATGGAGTAATCATTCTCATATGAGCCTACCTATTTCTTGGCCGAGGTAAAGGGGTTTTTGAATGATCACCGTGTGGGGGCGCGCAAATTCCACGAACGTCATCAAGGTTCTGTGGTTGTGCGAGGAAATGAATTTGGGATTTACGCGCAAGGACGTTGGAGGACCGTTTGGCGGTTTGCAAACGCCCGAATTCCTTGCTCTGAATCCCAATGGAGTCATCCCGGTCATCGAAGACGATGGCGCGGTCGTGTGGGAAAGCCACTCGATTCTGCGTTTCCTCGCCCAGAAATACAGTTCAAGCGCGCTTTATCCCGCCGATCCCGCGGCTCGTTCTCAGGTCGAGCGCTGGCTCGACTGGCACATCAGTACGCTGGCGCCAGCGCTTAATCCGGTGTTCGTCGCGCTCTACCGCACGCCCGCCGAGCAACGGGACCAGGCGGCGCTCACGCTGCTGATCGAACGGTTGACTGCCGTGATGAGCCGCCTCGATGCTCATCTGAGTGCCCGGCCGTTCATCGCCGGAGCCTCATTCTCGATCGCCGATGTGGCATTCGGCAACTCGGTATGGCGCTGGTTCGCGTTTCCTTTCGAAAAGCCGAAACTGCCGCATCTGGAGCGATGGCAGGCGCTCGTCTCGAAGCGGCCGGGACACCAGAAATACGTCGCTCAACCTTTGAGTTGATCCAAGCGGAGTTCAAATCGCAAAAGATCCACTGGGGCTCGGATGCCATGGACGACATCATCATACACCACTACCCGCAATCGCCCGTCTCGGAGAAAATCCGAAAAGCGATGGGCCTGAAAAAGCTTTCGTGGCGCTCGGCCGAGCAGAACAGATTCCCGGACAGGCCCGAACTCTTCGCGATGACGGGAGGATACCGCCGTCTGCCTGTGTTGCAGATTGGTTCCGATCTCTATTGCGATACGCAGTGCATATTTCGTGAATTGGAGCGGCGCTTTCCTTCTCCCAGCCTTTTTCCCAATGGCGAAAGGGGCTTGCCGTTCGCGTTGTCGCGTTGGACTGACAACACGATGTTTGATCTGGCGATGCGCGTATCGTTCGCCCCGATCGCGGCAACGCTGCCCGCGGCGCTGGTGGAAGACAGGGCGAGGCTGTATCTCGGACCGAACGGCGACTTTGAGCGTGAGATCGCCGACTTGCCGCACACCGTCGCGCAGCTTCGGACGCAGCTCGGTTGGCTGGAGGAGGCCTTATCCGGAGACCGGCTTTTTCTGTTCGGCTCACAGCCGGGTATGGGGGATCTTCTGGTGTGGTTCATCGTCTGGTTCATCCGAGGCAAGAACGACACGACGGACCGGTTGCTGCGGGAATGTCCGGCTGTACTGGAGTGGGCATCGCGTATGGACGGGTTTGAATACGGTCACGCCGAGCCGATCTCGCCGGCCGAAGCACTGGCCCAGGCGCGCTCAGCCGAACCCGCCGTCATGGATGGGGTCGATGCAGCCGATCCGCTCGGACTGCGGCTCGGCATGACCATCGCGATCCTGCCTCTTTCCGACACCGGTGAAAAGCCGATCACCGGCAAACTCGTCGCATCATCGCGTGATACCGTCACCTTGCGGCATAGCGCGCCGGAATGCGGTGCGGTTTCGCTGCATTTTCCCAGGGTCGGTTATCGTACAACGCCCGCAGGCAGCGCCAAGTGATAGAATGACGGGTTTTAAGCACCGCGCCGATAGGCTAAATTCGTGCCGTTCGCGCGAGAACGTCGCGGCGATCTGATTGGAAAGGAGAGTTCTGCCAGTGGCGCGACCGCGTAATTTCGATTCGGGCAGGGTGGTCGACGGGGCGATGCACGAATTTTGGCGCCATGGCTTCAACGCCACGGCCGTCGAGCGGCTTTGCGCCGTCATGGAGCTTAGTCCAGGTAGCCTCTACGGAGCCTTCGGCGGCAAACGCGAATTGTTCATCGCGGCGCTCGATCGCTATATGGATCAGATATCGAGCGATGCCATCCGGAGAATTTCGGCGCCTGCGTCCGGCATGGAGGGAATTCGCGCCTACTTCTCGAACTTGATTGACGCGATCGCGGAAGGCCGACGGGCGCGTGGATGTTTCCTTACAAACTCGCTGATCGAACTTGGGCAAAGCGACCCCGAAGTCTCAAGTAAGATCGCCACCAACCTGGCGAGACTGGATGCGGCGTTCGCATCGGCACTCACCCGAGCCTGCGCCGCAGGTGAAATTGCTCCAGAGCCGGGAGCGAAGTCGGCGGGTTATCTTGTTTGCTTGGTGCAGGGGCTAAATGTCCTGGCAAATACAAAGCCGAACCGAAGTTTCCTCGAAAATATCGTTTCGTCGGCTTTGCGAGCGCTTTGAGCAACCCGTGACCGACGACGTTCGCCGCGTAGGCTATTGAGGACCCAGGCAACGCTTCTTTGGATCGCATTGCACCGTTGATCACACGGTCGATACGACACATGTCGCTGCTTTCATCGGTGGTCAGAAAAAGATCAGCGGCCGCGAGCAGGTCAGGGCAGCCGGAGCGCTTCAAGGGCAGAAGGCGCTTCAAGGGGACAACGAAAGCGTAGGCGGCAAGGACAGCGTCGCGGCCGTCCTTGATATCGGCTTGCGTGTCCACCGAATGGACCAGGATTGATGACGTTCAAACGGACGCCGTGGCCAATCGGTTCGGAAATCCAAATTTCGAACGACGGACTAAACAGGCAGAAACGCATCAGAAACGTCTGCTATCCACACGCGATATGTCTTGCGAAACGCAGCCGGTCCAGGCATTTGTGCCATGACCGCGCGGCTATGACCTGTTGTGGCGAAGACTTGGCGTCCGTTTACATGCCGCCCCCACTTCCTGCCTTTCGATCAGGATCGTCATCCATCGAAGGGGGCCACTGCTTGCAGTCAAAGCTTCGAGCGCCGCCAGCGCAGCCAGCCTGACTGGAAGGCCTCGTCACAGGCCGAGTTTGGCCGCTCTTTTGGATCCTCTCCTGAGCCTTCTCTTCGCGGTTATCCGTCGTGGCCTCAGCCAGCGCGATCGTCGGAACGACAACCAGTGCCGCATACATGGCCAGCGGCAAAAGCCGGGTCGCAAATTTTCGCATGCGTCTCTCCGGACGTGAGTGGAGCGGGCTTGTGCTGATGATACGTTTCCCAGTGGCCAATGTTACACTGCAAACCGCAAACCTCCGCGCGAGCGCTCGATTTCACGCGATCGTTAGGTGGAGGCTTCGTCTTGAATGTCTACGTTGAGGGCCAGGTCATCGAGAGTTCGGCGTCGGAGGATTGCTTCATGAAGCGTTTCTATCGTCTCGGTAACTTCATATTATTTGTACTAGCGGGGGTGTCTGCCTTAGCGACGCCTTTCGTCGCGCACGGGCAAAGCGCTTCTCCTGTCGATGTCATCAAGCAGGCCGTAGCGGTCGTTGGCGGCGTTGAGGCACTCCGCTCGGTGAAGGGTTTGTCACTTAAGGCGGATGCACAGTTCTGGGAGCCCCAACAAAGCTACGTCGCTGACGGTGAGCCCCGCTTTATCGGCGATTCCCGACTCACCCTTAACTGGGAAGGTGAGAAGGATATGTCGCGATGCGATTGGGACCGAAAATTCGAATACCCGTTCGTCGAAGAGAAAAAATACAGCGAAATTGTCGGCCCAAGGAACGGCGCTGTTTCGACGGCGAAAGGTGAAGTACCCATGTCCGATATCAGAGTCGCAGCCTATCGGCGCGAGTTCGAAAGGGCATCACCAATTCTACTCTTGAAAGCGCTTAACGCGCCACAGAAGCTTTCTTCGTTGCCCGATCAGATTCTCGACGGCAAGCTGCTGCCTTCCGTTGCTTTTTCGGACGGGGACTTCAATTTCACGATCTTGTTTGATCGCTCGACCAAGTTACCGGCCGCAGTTCGTACGCGCGACGACGACTGGATTTACGGAGATGTGAATTTCGATCTCGTATTCGGCGATTGGCGATCGGTGGATGGGATCAAGATCCCATACTCGCAAACATACAACGTCAATAACACTGTTGTTGGCCGCATAGAATATCGAGAAGTCAAGATCAACCCATCCATCGCGCCTGACACCTTCGCGATACGCGATGAGACCCGAAAGGATGCGATAACGCCGGCCCTAGGGTCGGTACCCTACCAATGGGTAATTCGCCGCCTGTTTCTCGGCCGCTTTCTTGATAGCAACGCCGTAAATTATCCTTCGCCCGGAACGGGGCTCAAGCTCGTCGAACTTTCTCCAAACGTTCAATTCGTGACTGGCGGTTCCCACAACAGTCTAATCGTTGCGCGCAAAGACGGCCTGATCGTATTCGACGCTCCCATCAACGAATGGCAGTCGCGTTGGACGATCGACGCAGCAAAGGCAAAGTATCCCGGGAAGCCGATAAAATATCTCGTGCTGACACATCACCATAACGACCATACTGGTGGAGCGCGAACGTATGTGGCCGAGGGGGCTTCAATCATCGTTGCGGCTCCAAATAAAGCGCATTTCGAGACGATGTTTCGTGCGCAGCACACGATGAACCCCGATGAGCTTCAGAAAAACCCGAAGCCAGCCAATATAATTGAATTCGATGATCACATGACGCTCGAGGACGAATTCGGCAACATCCAGTTGGACAAGATCGCCAATCCGCATGCCGATGGCATGCTGATAGGACATCTGGTTAACGAGAACATCGTTTGGGTCACAGACCTTTATTCGCCGATCCGTGACGAGGATCGTTCGGAGATGTTCGTCTCCTTCTACGAGGGTTTGAAGAAGCTGGGGATTGCGCCGGGACGTATCGCAGGTGGGCACGGAGGAGTCGTGCCGGCATCTGAAATGGAAGCGATTATGGCTAAGAGATGACTCGTAACATCGGAGCTTTGCAACTGGTTGCTATCGATAGCGATCTGCACATCGAAGAAGCATTTCCTGCGGACGAGACCGGTACGTTCGTCAGGGGCCTTCGGCCCTGAGCGCTCTATGGCGAAGTGGGATTCGCGTCCGTGATTCAACTGATAGAGTCCGTTACCGTGCGGCTTTAGCATCGCACCCGCGACTAAGCCAACGATTCACGCATGGCATGGCCGATCACGGTCATCATCGGGATAGTATCTTTGGAGAATTGAGAGACCGTATCGAGCAACTGGGGAGTAGAGGCAAGCCGTTTGAGGGGCGGCAAATTTACAGCAACTATTGCGGCCTCGTGGATCA
This sequence comes from uncultured Alphaproteobacteria bacterium, assembly GCA_963748805.1. GTDB lineage: Bacteria > Pseudomonadota > Alphaproteobacteria > Rhizobiales > Xanthobacteraceae > Bradyrhizobium. The sequence goes on from CAVVLH010000005.1 coordinate 17,330, forward strand.
TCGCGTTTCGCAAGTCGTCGCTCGCCTTGGCGATACTGTGGTCTTGGAAGTGCGGAAGGAGCGAGACGTGAAGCGTTGCCAGATACTTTGGCCAATGAGCCAGATGCCGAAAGAGGCTAGGGACGACGGGGTCGAGCTTAGAGCGGTCGCCGAAACCAAAGTCGTTGACAAGCCATCGTAGTGACGGAGCCATCGTTTCTGGAGATACCATCTTTGGTAGCGGACCCGGTATTGCCGATGGCGGCGACCAGTCAGCCCCTTGTTCAGCTGTTCCGGGAGCAGCATCACTCTGGACGCGCGCCAAAAGGCTGAGTATGGCGAGCAAGTTGACCGGGTTTGCCCTGTTGTAGGCATCGAGCGTGTTTTGAACCCTTTCGAGGTCTTGTCCCGCCAAACCTAGTATGTCGCGGGCAGCCGGTTCGAGCCGGGGCAGCGGCTCATTCAGGCTCACGGATCGCGCAATCCTCCAAGCCGCATCCTGAATCCGTCCTTTTCGGAACTGGGGGCCAATCGACTTCCAGACTTCCTCCAAAATTTCCGGGTAGGTGGCAATGTGACGAAAAATGAGGGCGACCATGGGTACGCCCGACAATCTGCGGATATCCCGGTATATCGCCTGAACTGGCTCAGGCGCATCGGCCTCGCTCACCTCCGGCAACGTGAATGCGTCCGTATCGGCGTCGAACTTAGATGTCATTTTCCGCGGTCCACGCTATCTGGCAGCGCTTTTCTAAGAGATCGGTCCAACCCCGCACTGCGCGTGAAGCTAAAGCGACCCATCTCAATGAAAGTATTGACGACCAGGTTTGCAGAGCGGTCGATGTCAGCTTATCGCAGGCGATCGGCGATCTTGGCGACAGCCGCTTGGGCGCAAACCTCGTCCTTGTCACCTCCCGGAGCGCCGCCAACGCCAACAGCACCGATAACTTCGTCGCCCGATTTGATAACAACTCCACCGGCTACCAGAAACACACCGGCAAGATGCTGCAGTGGCCCGAAGGCGGGCCCATTGACCACCTTGGCAACGATCGCGCTTGTAGTGTTTTCGCTGAAGTTAGGACCGAGCGAAACCGCGGCATAGGCCTTGCCACGACTGCTATCGAGGGTATGAGGCGGCGCAAGATCGCCCTTTGCGACGGCCTTTATCATCCCGGAGGCGTCTACAATCGTCGCCGTTACGCGGTAACCCGATTTCTCGCACGCCGCCACCGCCTCCATAGCGGCTTCCATGGCGATAGAGAGGGAAAGTGGCTTCCTCGCCGTGAGGGCCTCTGCTGAGGCCGGCGAAGCCAACAAAGAGCTGATATAGACGAGAGAGAGGATCATCATAGTACGAGACATCGCCTTGGTGCTCCCGTTGTAAGTCGCCACATTTTGTTGGTCGGATGATACTTCGTCATTTCGGGCTACTTTGTTACACGACTTCGTCGCGAAACGGCGCACACGTTTCCCCGCACTTATTCGCTACAGGTTCCCAAAATGCAGCGGCGATTTTTGTTGTCCGGTGATGTAACGCGCGGTGTTCCAAGCGCGTAACATCCGAAAGACGCAGCTTTCGACGGCGGCTCGTCGGCCTGCGTTTTTGCCTCTCGGGGCCGCCGGCGGAAAAAGTGTGACAGGTCGGGTCAAGCCGCGTGCGAGGCTCCCGATACGATCATGCTCGCACAAATACGGTCAGCGACAACTATCCTTCACGAAAGGCGGATTCGGTAGACAATCGCACAGAGCGGCAAATCAGCTCCAGGTTTGCTGAACGAACCGGCCAAACGAGACCGATCATGAAGAAAAGAGACCGCCTAGTTTTCCTTCTTTCCCCGCCCATGATCGCCGCAGTGGTCGCAGCAGCCTGCGTCTTAATTCTAATTCTGGCGGGACTTGTCAATCAGCGTCCGAGCAACCCAATTGACGAAACGATGTCTTCAGCCGCCAGGACGGAAACGTCAGCTCGGGCTGCGGGTGCCATCGTCTCGCCAACAAAGTCCCAGTGATTCGATTGCGTCGAACGGCCCGTTTGATAAAAGCCGTCACTTTTTTGAACGCGACCGCGCAGGCGCGCTTATACGGATATGGACGGCTGGCGTGAATATGCACAACCGGACCGAGTCGTAGATTTCCAGATTCCAGAATCGCTCGATTGAGGAGGTGCAAACGAGTGTGAGAGTTTCTGCGGCCGGAAAAGCGAAAAGACCGGCGTTAATCGGTCGCGCCGGTCCTTTCGAGTTCGTTTAGTTCAACCGCGGCCCGCGGGAGCGGACAACCCGTGACCTTCATAGGATTCCGGGGCAACGGATGGAGCAATAACCGAGTTATTGGCGCGCCGAAATTGCTCAGTTGCCGTGGCGCGATCGAGTTTATGAGTGTGGCTTACCTGATGGTGTTCGGCGGCGGCGGCGATCTCAAGTGAAGATGCAGAAATCAGAACCGCACCCAGAAAAATCAGAATTGTCCTTCGCATTGTAATCTCCCTTATCAGGCACATTGTTGGGGAAGCGGGAATTGTCTCGCTTTATGCGCCTTATGCTGGAAGATACGTGGCGTGATGCCGACCATTACGCTTCTTGTGATCACGAAGCGGAGAGCGATCTTGCCGGCCAAACATGTTTCTTGCTGAAAAGAAACGCATGCCGTTTGCAGTAGTCGCTTAACGCACACGTTCCCGTTGACCACTATTTCAAGGTCAGCATCTTCGGGTGCGGCGTTTCGGGCCGTCCCTTCGTACTGGATGTTATTATCAATGCTAAGGATTGATTTCGGTTCTGCCGGCGGCCACTCGAGCGGATCAACTCGGCGCTGACTTGGTTGTACGACGGCGCTCCTGCCTGGTTCAGTGATGGCCATGCTTGTGAGGACGCATCGAGTCGGGAATTCCGCCACGTTCCAGCCCGCCCGATGCGATCCATTGCCTGGTAACAAAGTGAGCCCGTTCGATGTGCTTGTCCGTCATCGAAAAATCGTAAGGAGACCCTGTGAGCGGGCATAGAGGCGGCACCACGCTGTAGGTGACGTTCGCTGGAATTGACTCAATCTCCTCCGTTAGCTGTCGGGCGATTAGCAGCGTGAGGGCGTGGATTGCGTTCGCGATCGCGCCAATCGGGGGGGCCTGTTCCGCGCACGCGTAGCCCGTGGGCAATATGATCAGGCGCGTTGCGCCCTTCATAATTGCTATGCGCACCGGGGTGTTGCTTGAGATGGCTCCGTCGGAAAGGAAAAGGTCATTGTACCTTAGCGGCGCAAAGGCGCCGGGTATCGCGGTAGTTGCTACAATGGCGTCGTCAGCCGGACCGCGAGAAAGCACCACTGTTTCACCCGAAATGATATCGGTAGTTACGACGTAAACCGGAATTTTTGCGTCTTCCAGGTTCTTGTAGGAAAGATGCCGCCGCAGCAGGCTCCTCACACCTTCGTGCGATACAAGAAAATCCCCTTTCCATAAAAATCTCACGAACGTGGAAAGCGTAACCGGAAACACCTGCTGGCGCCGTATTCCTCTCCAAATTTCAGCGAGACGTTTTACGTTGTTCAAGGTCGGGTCCGCTGCGTAATAGGCGGCATTCATGGCGCCGACGCTGGATCCGACCACGAGGTCGGCTTTTACTCCGTGCTCTAAAAGCGCCAGTAGCATTCCCACCTGAATCGCGCCGAAGCTGCCTCCGCCGGCGAAGACAAAGGCGGTTCGCATTTGCGGAACTTGCTGATCTTCGGTGGTCATCTGCGCTCGGCGCCGAGGCCGGCGCCCCCTGGATTAAGGTTTTGATGAAGCAAGCTGAGCATGAGGTGCTCCTGACAGATGCGCCGAACGGGTACAGCCGATAACTTGCCGCCGTCCTGGGCAGATTTCAGCGAGGGTTGATCACGGCTCGCGGGCAAAGCTTTGTGCCGCTAAACCAGTTGAAGCTTTGCTCTTGATAGTACGTCTGGGGAAAGTCGTTCGTTACCTCGATCGAGGGGATCCATTTTGCATGCCCATGAACGCGGCTCGCGTAACGCTCTCTTTGGTCGGTCGCTGATTCCCTGCCGCCGCTAGGCGCGGGAACGTTCGAATATCGTCATGCCGGCAGCGCCTTCTAGATGACATATGCAGCGGATTAATCTGGGTCGCTGAACGAGTAAGAGGTCTGCAATACGCCGAAAGCTGCCATCGTCTCCAGCAGCAATGGCTTACCGAAGATGCTTCAAGCCGATAGATTTTCGGACGCAATCCGGCGCGCCGGATATATAGCGCCTACAGGCAACGGGGGCGGTTCGAATTTTTCGAGGATAACAATAAATCGACCTCGTTCGTTGACTGCGGCACGAACTCTGGCAAGTCGATCTTCCCGTGGTTTGAGCTTAGGGATATCGGTATCGCCTTCCCTCAAAAAATTGCCCGGGCAATCTTTTGCTTCGCTCTAACTGATGTCATTGGCCCGCTAGTTCGGCCATCCCGCTTTTAAAATCGACCCTTGGTTCCCAACCTAATTCTCTTCGCAGTTTAGAAAGTCGGCCGTGATGTGGCGGACGTCGCCAAGCCGAAATTGCCCGGTGACAACCGGTGTTGGACCGTTAAGAGCCAGCGCAAGTTCTTGAGCCATTTCGCCCACGGTTCTTGGCGTTCCGGATCCCACGTTGAAGGCCGCGAAGCCAGGTTTCGCGTTTTCGCAAGCGATTACCGTGGCGGCGGCGACGTCTCTCACGTGCACGAAATCCCGCCTTTGCTTGCCGTCTTCAAAGACTTTCGGCGCTTCCCCGCGGCGAAGGGCGGAGGTGAAAATGGCTGCAACGCCGGCATAGGGCGTGTCGCGCGGCATGCCCGGTCCGTAGACGTTGTGGTAGCGGAGAGCAACAACGGCGCCTCCGGTGGAACGTGCCCAGTCTTTTGCGTAATACTCCTGCGCGAGCTTGCTGGTCGCATAGGCATTGCGCGGATCCAATGGGGCATTTTCGTCGACCAAAGCGGTGTCCAGCATTCGTCCACACCGAGGACAGGGCGGCTCGAATTTTCCGGACGACAGCGCTGCTTCGACGCGTGGGCCGGGGCTGACTTTGCCGTGTTCCGGACAACTGCCAATTCCTTCGCCGTAGACAACCATCGAGCTGGCCAATGTCAAACCCGCTACCTTCTGGCGCGCCATACACGCCAGAAGTTCGGCCGTTCCGGCATCGTTTGACGAAGCATAATCGGGCAAGTCGTTTACATTGACGCCAAGCCCGACCTTTGCCGCCAGATGCAGCACGGCTTCGACGCCGCTCAAGGCACGCTCCGTAGCCGCGCGATCGCGGACGTCGCCAACCTGGAGTTCAGCACCTTCAAGCGAAGCTGGGCCGCCATCGCGGTGAACGTCCGGTCGCAGCGAATCAAGTACGCGCACCTGGTGACCGCGATCGAGCAACTCACGCAAGACATGTCGCCCAATAAATCCGGCGCCGCCCGTCAGGAGAACGCGCATTTCAGACACCCACCGAACAGAGAGATAAATAGGGTCCCAACCGAGGGCAATCGGCAGTTCCGGTCATACATCTTCTCGCGCTTGAACAGCCCGCTTCGGTGACGGTGTTCGCAGCGAAACCGCGAGACGAAGAAAAGTTGTGGCAATTTTCCAGGCCGCTTGCAATCCCGCGACAAGATTGCCCGAGACTTTCGAAGCGCCGCCCCGCCGACAGCGATGATCCACGGGGATCTCAAGAATACGAAGCCCGTTGGCGGCGACCCGCATCTGCATCTCCAGATTCCAGCCGTATGTTTGTTCGCGCATGCCGAGCGAGCGCAGCGTCCCAACGCGCAAGGCGCGAAACGGCGACATGTCGGTATAGCGCGCACCATAGGTGACGCGCAGCAATACGCCGGAGATCCAGCCGGCAACGATCTGTTGCGGCGTCATGCTGCCCGGCTCCCGCTTGCCTCGCAGCCGCGAGCCGATCACGAAATCGGCGCTTCCGTCCGCCACGGGAGTCACGATGCTGGCAAGAAACGATGCGACGTCACTGCCATCTCCGTCGAGAAAACACACGATGTCGCAATCAGAACGAACCGCTGCAACGCCTGTTGCGCAGGCGCGGCCATATCCACGGGACGGTTCGGAAACCACTTTTGCGCCGGCAGTGGCGGCGCGGGATGCGGTCTGATCGGTAGACCCGTTGTCGACAACGATGATTTCGTCGACGCCCTGAGCAGAAACTTCCTGGACGACGGCCGAGATCGGTTCTTCTTCATTGAGACAGGGAATAATGACACTTACGATCCGATCGCCGGAAGCGAATTTCATTTTGCAAGCGTCTCCGAAGCGAGCCGCCGCTGCCGGATGAATTTGCGGGTTTCGGGCGCGTTGGCCCCTGCGACGTTTCGCGCAATGAAATCGAGGTGCTTGCCGGACAATTCGTCCTCAAGCATTTTCAGTGACGTCAGGTCGTCGACATCATACCAGCCGTGCACGATTTTGGCGGACAGGCCAATCTCGCGCGCGCGCTCAAGCGTCAGCCGGTAGACTTCACTGGTGCTCCAGGGAATATCCTCAAACAGACGCGCATGCGGCCGCGACAGGCCGATCAGCGTGTAGCCGCCATCCACTGCCGGGCTGAGCGTAACGTTGTCCCCGTTGGCGACGGCGTCCACGGCTTGCTTCAGAATGGCTTTTGGCAAAGTGGGCGAGTCGGAATTGACCAGAATGGCACCGCTGTGTCCGTCATTTAACAGGTCGATAGTTCCCTGAAGCAAACGAACCCCGAAGTCTCCCTCGCATTGAAGCGCGAGTCTGAAGCTGTCCGGCAGCAGTTCGCGCAGCGAGTCTTCCGACCCTTTTGGAGTGTAGACTGCATAAGGCACCACGTCGGCGGACAGGCTGAGTTCGTGAATCGTGTTCGCGAGATCTCTGATGAAACAGGCCGAAATCTCGGCGCATTCGGTGGCCGAGAGCGGCGGGGATAAACGGGTTTTTGATGAACCGGGAATCGGCGTCTTGCACATGATTCCGATCGCAACAGGCTTCGTCATCATGATCTTAAATCCCCAGGGCCTGGACGAGGTCGCAGTACAACTCGTCCTTGTCCTCGAGGCCGACCGAAAGGCGAAGGAGATCCATTGGGCACGGCGACCCGGCGCCTTCAATTGAACTGCGATGTTCAATGAGGCTCTCAATTCCGCCCAATGAGGTTGCCCGCTTCCATAGCCTGACCCGTGCGGCGGTCTCGATCGCCACCTTTTCTCCGTCCCTGATGCGGATGGAAAGCATCCCGCCGAAGCCGCCGGTCATTTGCCGTTTGGCGATGTCATGACCGGGATGGGTGACGAGGCCCGGATAAAGAACGTCCGAAATCGCCGGGTGACCGACGAGCTTTTCTGCCAGGAAGGTTGCTGTTGCCGCTTGCGCCCTGACTCGAACGTCCAGCGTGCGCATGCCGCGGGTAAGCAGCCAGGCCTCGAAGGGGCCGATTACCGTTCCCTGATTTCCCCGGTTTTGCCTGATACGAGACCAAAGACTGCCGCCCTGAATGACAGCGAGCGCGCCGGCGCTCACGTCGGAATGGCCATTGAGATATTTGGTCGCGGAATGCATCACGATATCGGCGCCGAGGTTGAGTGGACGCGTAAAGACTGGCGTCGAGACGGTCGAATCCACGCATAGAAGGGCGTCGGCTGCATGAGCGATTTCGGCGACCGCCTCGATGTCCGTGATCGTCCAAAGCGGATTGCTCGGCGTTTCGATCCAGAACAGGCCGGTCTGACCCGGCTTCACGGCCTGCCGTACGTCCTCCAGCCGGGCGGTATCTACGAATGTTATGCTGTGGCCATACCGTCCAATGTCCTGCAGCCAGGAGCGCAAACCCCAATACATCACTTTGGAAGCGACGATATGAGTTGGCTTTTCAAGGGCAAGAAATACCGCAGTCGCTGCGGCCATGCCGGAGCCAAACAGCAATGCTTCGTCTGCGCCTTCGAGGGCCGCGATGACGTCCTCGGCGTGCTGAACGGTTACGTTGTCGGTTCGCCCGTAGACATGCCCTGACCGGTAGCCGTTGTCGGGGTCACGAATAAAAGTCGTTGCGGCGTGGATCGGCGGCACCAAACCCATGGTCGTGGGTTCGAAAATTCCGAGCGCTTGGGCCGCCAGGGTGCGCAGGCTGAGTTTAGGTTTGCTTTGATCGTCCATATGGCCTTGATAACCTTATACTTCCCAGCGGGTTCGTTGGCCGCCACCCCGTGCGGCGACAGATTAACGACGCTGTACCGCAATCTTGATGACCTGATTCGGGGCGAGGGGCTGCGCGGTGCCAGGCGACCACGTCGGAGCTTTGTCGAAAGCGTCGCGATCCATGTCCAGCGCATCGATTTGCAGGGCTAAAATCGCAACCGTCTCGATCGGTACCGCAACCAAACGGCGGCCACGGGCCAACCAGCCCCCATCCCGCGCCCAGCCGAACCATTTCGCATAAGGTACGATCAGCTTGATTTTGCCGTCGGGATCCTGGACGACCTCCTTGACGTATCCGATGGTGCTATCGCCCCCGTCCAGCACCGGCAGGCCGATCAAATGGCCTGCGAAGGTAGGTTGGGGAAACCGCGCCTGCATTTTCTGTTCAGGTGTCGGCTCCGATTCGGCTGTTGCGGCAGGGGCGCCGCCCTCTGCGGAACCTGCCGCGAGCACAGCGGATTTTACGACTGGATCAGCCTGCACCGCGGGAAACGGCGAAAATAAAGCAAATACGGTGATAAGAACCAAATATTTTGGAATGTTTGTCATAGAATAGCTCACGACCCCTGTTTTAAGCTATTTTGGAACACTCGTCATAGAATAGCTCGATCCGTGGTTTTTATGAGTAACAATACGCTTCAGCCGTCGTATTAGTTACGCAAGAAAGCCGGAAAATCGTGAATATCCAGAGCCAAACATGGTCCAAATGACAAATCACAGGCGCCCTTTGCACCCGCTTCCGGTGCGGATCATGCACTGGGTGAACGCGGTCACCATCTTCATTATGATTACTAGCGGCTGGAAAATCTACAATGACGAAGTGCTGTTCGGTTGGCTGCACTTCCCGGAGGCACTGACGCTTGGCAAATGGGCTCAACACGGCCTGCAGTGGCACTTCTTCGGCATGTGGATCCTGGTGATCAATGGACTTTCCTACCTCACCTACGGGCTGGTTTCCGGGCGATTTCGCCGAATGCTGCTGCCGATCCGGGTCAGCGACCTGATCGCGACCGTCAAGGACACCTTGCACCTGAAACTCTCGCACGACGATCCGACCAAATATAACGCGGTGCAGAAGTTGCTTTATGTCGGCGTGATCTCGGTCGGGATATTGATCGTCATCTCTGGCCTCGCGATCTGGAAGCCGATCCAGTTTTCCGAACTGGTCGCGTTGTTCGGCAGCTTTCAGAACGCCCGTCTGGTTCATTTTTTCTGCATGACGGCGATCGTGGCTTTTGTGACCGTGCATGTCGCGCTTGCGCTTCTGGTGCCCCAAACCTTGGTCTCGATGTTCACGGGAGGGCCGTCGGTCGATGACCAACCGTCCCCGGAACTGCAGCACAAGACCGCTCACTAGGAGAACGCCAATGGTCTCCAAGCCACCTTCGAAATCGATCTTCCGGCCGCCTGGCGGCGTGGATCAAAGTTTTATTCACGAAAATCGCAAGCTGATCGAGAGGATCGATCGCAGGGGAATTTTGCGCGGATCTCTGAGCCTGGGCGCGCTTACCTTGCTAGGCGGCTGCGATCCATCTGAAAACCGAAACCTGCAAAGCGTGCTTCGCAGCGTATCGGAATGGAACGATGGCGTGCAGGCACTGATTTTCCGACCCAACCATCTGGCGCCGACCTATTCGGTGGATCAGGTGGTTATACCGCCGCGCTTCAATGCCCATTACGATGTCGAGGACGTTAAACCCGTCAGCGCCGGCACGTGGAAGCTGGAGTTGTCGGGCCTGATCAATGACAAGCGGCCGTGGGATGCCGAGAGCATCTACAAGCTGCCCGAACAGGAAATGATCATCAAGCATATCTGTGTCGAGGGCTGGGACTATATCGGCCAATGGTCGGGCGTTAATCTTCGCGAATTCTTCGCTCGCATCGGTGCCGACACGACGGCGAAATATGTCGCGTTCCACTGCGCCGACGGATACACTGAAAGCCTCGATATGCCGTCGGCACTGCATCCGCAAACGATGCTGGCGACCAAATACGCCAAACAGCCGATCGGAGACCCGTTCGGCTTTCCGCTTCGGCTTCGCACCGCGACCAAGCTCGGATTCAAGAACGCAAAGTGGTTGACGGCGATCGAGGTCACCAACACCTTCCCCGACACTTATTACCGCAAAGAGGGCTTCAACTGGTTTGCCGGCATCTGAGCCGAGGCTACGCGGCTGTTGCATCGTGCTTCGCAGGCGGTCATAAAAAAGCGGCGCAGGCGACCGGATTTAGCGGGACGAACCTTCACAAGGTCTAACGACGAACTCGGCGTCATGGCTCAATAGGACCGGGCGCTCGTCGGTATGGCAACAGTTCAAAACAGCCTGGTTTGCGCGGCGCTTGCTTTGGTGATGTGGGGTTGCTGCGGTTTTGCTATCGGCCGTCAGCTTTTGCCACGATCATTGGCGCTGCCGTTGGCGCCGTTGCTTGGCTGGGCTTCGCAAAGCGCGATTGCTCTGCCGTTGTTCTTCCTGATCGGAATGACCAGGACGACGGTGACCACGACGACGCTGCTGTCCGTCATTGCGGCGCTTTTCTGCCTGCTCCGATATCCCGGAGGAAGCGACGTGACCGAACCAGATTCGGTCCGGGTGCCCCCGCTGGCGATTGTCGGCGGATGTCTACTCGCCTGTGCGATTATGATGGCGGTGATTCCGACCGTCACACCCGGTGGCGTCGCTGTCGCAGGGCCGATCTTCGATCACACGAAAATCGCAATCGTCGACGACATCGTAAGACTCGGCGTTCCTGCCGGCAATCCGTTCTTCGAAGAGCAGGGCGGCATCTCCAGACTGTCCTATTACTATCTCTGGCATTTCAGCGCGGCTGAGCTCTCGATCCTGACCGGATGTAGCGGCTGGGAGGCGGACGCGGGCATGACCTTTTTTACCGCGATCTCATCACTTACCCTGATGATGGGATTGGCGGTCTGGCTGAGTTCCCGTGCAGCGTCGGCGTTCTGGGTATTGCCGGTTGCTGCGACATGTTCAATTCGCGACATTCCGAACTGGATTTTCGGCTGGCAAATTGTTGGCGCGGTAAGCGGCTGGCCGACCGGGTTCGGCGGCTGGCTTTTTCAGTCTGCCTGGGCCCCGCAACATGTCGCCTCTGCCGGCTGCGCCGTCGTCGCTGCGGTTCTTCTGGTTCGGCTGGCGCGCCGCCAGAGTTGGCCCTTAGCCTTGGCGATGTCGCTGGTTTCCGCGGCGGCCTTTGAGAGTTCAACCTGGGTAGGCGGCATAAGCTACCCACTCGCCGTCGGCGTGATAGGCGCCATCTTGCTGATCAGGATTGAGCCGGATCGACGTTGGCGGTTCGTTGCGCTAGCGCTCGCGGCCGCGGCACTGGCGGTCGCCCTATCGTCTGTGTTCATTCACGACCAGTTTCGCGCCGCGATGGCTCGGGGCGACGGTACACCGATTTCGTTTTTGCCTTATGAGGTTTTGGACGAACCAATTCCCGAAGCTATTCGCGCGCTGCTCGATTTGCCGGCCTATTGGACTATTTTTTTATTTGTTGAATTTGCCGCTTTCTATCCCGCGGGGCTTTTCTTCGCCGTCAAACTGTCAAACGAAAAGCTCTCTCCGCAGACCCGAACGACCGCCATTTCGCTCGGCGTGATTGCGGCAGTTAGTCTGGGCGTTGGCAGTGTGATGGTCAGCACGATGGGTGCCAACAACGATCTGGCCTGGCGCGGTGTGTTGCCGGCTATCTTGGCTTTGATCGCATTAACCGCTGCGGGACTCGGCAGATACCTGCACGTGATGCGGACCCAGTATGCCGTCGCCATGGTGGCTATCATCGCGCTCGGCCTTATGAGCGGCGCCCGCAACCTTTATTCATACCTGGATGTCCCGCTTCAAGCTTCCGCGAAGCGGTTCCTGGACTCGGTGCCGATGTGGGACGCCGTCCAAAAACATTCCGCGGCGGGAGAACGGGTTGCGAACAATCCGAACTTTTTAGCCGATATTACGCCATGGCCCATCAATATCTCATGGGCACTCCTCGCCAACCGCCGCTCCTGCTATGCGGGTCCTGATTTTGCGTTGCCTTTCGCTCCCGTGACACGCAAGCGTCGTGCGGAGATCGATGAGCAATTCACTTTACTTTTTTCTGGAAACCTCAGCCGCAGCGACGTCGATCAAATGGCGGCCGAGTTCGGTTGCTCGCTCGTCGTCGTCACGCCGGAGGACGGCGCATGGACAACCGGACCTCTGGCGTCGGATTCTCCGTACAATTTGGTGGAATCCAAACCCGATGCTTGGCGCATTTACAGGATTCAGACAAAATCGCTCAAACAGTGACGGTGCCGCTTCTAGGTTGCTCGCACCGGCGCTTCGTAAGGATGTGCAAATCTTGGATGCATAATCACTGCTTTTTTTCCGATCGGCTGCGCTCTAACGCCACGAAATGCCGTCATCGACGTAACAATCGCAGGTCCATCTCGAACCTATGGGATACGGCCGGCTGCGAAGGAGCAGAAGACGATGGACATGCAGGACAATGCTGTTTCCCGGAGCGACAAGGGCATTAGCGGGAACTCACCGGGCCAGATCGTGCTGGTGCTGCAGGGCGGCGGTGCGCTCGGCTCCTATCAGGCCGGCGTCTATCATGCGCTGCACGAAGCCGGCATCGAGCCGGACTGGATCATCGGTACCTCGATCGGGGCGATCAATGCCAGCCTGATCGCAGGCAATGAACCCGAGTACCGGCTCCCCCGCCTGCGTGAATTCTGGAAACGGATGGAGCAGAACCCGGCCTGGAATTTCGGTAGCGTGTTTCCCGGTTTCAACGAGAAACTGTCTTATTGGTCGACCATCACCCACGGCATCGCTGGTTTTTTCCGACCCAACCCGCTGGCCCATGCGGGTGATGCCTACGTGCTGGGACCCGAGCACGCTGGCTATTACACGACCTCCCCGCTGCAAAGCACCTTGGAAGAGCTGGTCGATTTTGATCTGGTCAATCGCTGCAAGCCGCGGCTCACCGTCGGCGCGGCCCATGTCAGCACCAGCCAGATGCGCTATTTCGACAGCCGCGAAGGCGTGATCGGCGTCAAGCATGTGTTGGCATCCGGCGCGCTGCCGCCGGCCTTTCCGGCGGTGCGCATCGAGGGCGAACTCTACTGGGATGGCGGCATTTTATCGAACTCGCCGACGGAAGCGGTGTTCGACGACAACCCGCGCAAGGACTCGCTGATCTTCTCCGTCCACCTGTGGAATCCACTCGGCTCCGAGCCGACCACGATGGCGGAGGTGTTCAACCGCCACAAGGACGTGCAATATTCAAGCCGGATCGCAAGCCAGATCGTGCGTCAGCAGCAGATCCACCGGCTGCGTCACGTCATCAACGAACTTGCAGCCAGACTGCCCGAGGACGAGCGTAACAGGCCGGCGACGCGTGAACTGGCGAGCTATGGCTGCCAGACTCGCATGCATGTCGTCCGCCTGCTCGCGCCGCAACTCGATCGTGAAACCCACACCAAGGACATTGATTTCAGCCCCGGCGGCATCAAGCAGCGCTGGGACGCCGGCTACGGCCATACTAAATCGGTGCTGGCGCGCGCACCCTGGGTCGGCGAGTTCGATCCGCTGTCCGGCGTCGTGTTCCACGAGCATATGGAGATGATGCCGCAAGCGGCGGAGTGACCGGCGGCGCTCGCTTCTCGAGGTTTCCGGCCAAGCGGATGGCGAACGTCAACCCCGCCGTTGCGCCGAAAGGCGCCGTAACAGGCGGCCGAAAGTTCCTGCTGAACGCGCCTGCTAGACTATGGCTCCCAATCGTCCGACTCCACTCGGTCTCCATTGGATGGGGGTTCGGAAACGTCCCGGTATTCAGCATCGCAATCAGGCCGCCGCTTCACGTCGTCTTGCGCCGCAACCGGCGGCGATTCCTGATCCGCGCCTGACCGGCGAAGACGCTTGCAGCGCCGGGGCAGCACGGAGACCGGCCGTTCATTGGAGCGCTCGTTGAGCACCGCTTCGAAATTGGTGATCACGAAAAAGTCAGGCGCTTTGAACGGCACCCGCTCGGATTTTTCAAAGCATGGCGCTGAGCGGTTTTAAATCAATCGTTCCATAATGATAACGGTGGCGCTGTCGAACCCATTTCAAAGTTTGGTTCGGTAGAGCCGACAGGTGCGGCCTCGGATGCATGTAATATCCGCGGGGCGCGCGACGTATCGTAACCGTACCAACCAGCGTACGACCACAGAACCGTTTTGGGGGAGAAACGACATGTCCGCAAAGACCATTATAAGTTCGGCCTTTTTGGCCAGCGCGATCGCCACCGCAGCCCACGCCGACGAACTTTCAGACATCCAAGCTCAGTCCAAGCAATTGCGTGAGCAGATGACCAGGCGCCTCGCCGCTCTCGAAAAGCGGCAGAAAGCTCTGGAGAGCCAGAAGCAGGCTGTCTCGACCATCAATCCGGTGGACGCTTTGGCGGCCGACCTGCCCTACAAGGCTGCGGTCAAGGCCAAACCGCCGGAGAACGATGACATCTGCTTCAAGGGCATTTGCGTTTACGGCAACTTCGATCTAGGCCTGAGCTATATCTCGCACAGCGCACCGCTCAGCCCGTCGGCTGTCAGTCCGCTCGATACGCTGGTGTCGCGGAATGGTGGCCAGGGCGCCTATTTCGGCTCCGGCCCCAACCAGCTTAGCTCCTCGTTCATCGGTTTGCGGGGCAAGCAGGAAATCAGCGACAACCTCTATGCCATTTTCAACCTGCAGACGATCTTCAACCCGACGAGCGGGATCAGCGGTAACGGCGTCGGCGCGGTCGCTCAAAACAACGGCTTGGCTATCGGCTCCCAGAACGCGTTCGGAGACTCGTCGAAGGCCGGGCAGTTGTTCAACAGCGCCGCGTACTTCGGTATCAGCTCGCCGACCTATGGCACGGTGACTATCGGGCGTCAGAGTTCTCTCAGTTCGGACCTCATCAGCAATTACGACCCGCTTTCCGGTTCGAACGCCTTCTCGGTAATCAGCTTCCAGGGCGCGAACGGCGGTGGCGGCGACACCGAGAACCGCATCTATGACAACTCGTACGAGTATCGGGTGGGCGTCGGACCGGTACGCTTCGCGGCCATCGCTCAACTACGCAATGGCGGCAACAGCGGCACCGGAAATGCCTTCGAAGGCGATATCGGTTTCGACTATCTAGGCTTCTCAGCGGATTTCGTCGGCGGCAAGATCTATAACGCGACTGCTGCGTCGCCGCTAGCTGTCGGTGTTATCCCGACGGTTGCCATCGGTAACGGTCAGCTCGCGGTCACAGAGTCCGACAACACCGTGTTCCAGGCCGCTGCCCGCTACACGATCGGACCCTGGAAGCTGTTCGGTGGCTATGAGCATATCCAGTTCGCCAACCCAGATAATCCGCTGAACCCCGGTGCGTTCATCTCTGGCGGCTTCATTGCCGGTACGGTCAACAATGCGGCTTTCCCATCCGACAGAATTTTGCAGACGGCCTGGTTCGGCGCGCGGTACGCGATCACCCCGTCTCTCGACATCACCGGTGCGTACACTCACGAGTGGCAGAATACCTTTGCCACATCTAACACGACTCTGGCCGGCTGTGCTGCCTTGGCAAGTAGCTCCAATCAGTGCTCCGGTACGCTGGATGCCGTTTCGCTGGTGGTTGATTGGCGCTTCGCCAAGCACGTGGATGTGTACGCCGGCGTGATGTACTCGCAGGTCAATGGCGGCCTTGCGAGCAACTTCATCGTCAACAATGTGGGGACGACCGTTCAAGCCCGCGGTGGGAACAGTTCTAACAACTACGATCCCGGTGTCGGTCTGCGCTACCAGTTCTGATGAGGCGTCGAGCAAAGCATGAAGGACAGAGACATCCGATACCTACGCTCTCCCGCGCGGTTTCGCGGTGTCTCTGTCCGCAGCTGAACACTACACGTTTGCTTGCGGGGGCAGCCTCGTGGCAATCGCGATAGGTTCACGGGCAGATCAGAAACTGTTGCGACGAATGGACCGTACACATCGATTGCGATAGCTGAGCGACGATGTGTGGTGCGGGATCGTAGAGCATCGGCCGATTGTGGGCGCATCGTGGGCCGCCGCATCATAGCGCCACGGCGAAGCAATAGTGCCCATCTTCATCGGCCGTGGTGCGCCACCCAATACGCGTCTGCGAACCCGGAACAGCCCCATTCCGGCTGGTAAGGGCCGCTCATTCGGGCACGTCTTTGCTGCCCCTGATGCGGATTTGGGTATCGCCCACTTGATCACGTCAATTGCAGATGGGCCGTGCGGAACGGAATCGATCCGAAGGTGAAGTTCTCGCGTGCTGCGGCCGAACCGCTCCAACAAAGCAAGGTCTATCTAAACGGCTTGCGATGAATGCGATTTGGCCCGCGCCGCTGTAAATATGCACCACCTCGTAACCCCCTCGGCATCAATCGAACTAGACACTTGTGGCGCCGATCGGCGTCGGGACCCCGCGCGAAACACAGTCGCCGAGCGCCTGAGCTTCGGCTGGCCGTCCGATTAGCCTTTGATTCAAGAAACCCGGTTCATTTGTGACGATCAGGCAGGACACTTTTGCGTTCAGGCCTCTTTTTTTGAAGTAGCCGCGTTGGAATAACTTCGCGGAAGTCGGAGTGATCCGCCGTGAAGAAAGAGAAAATCTTCAACAATATCGGCCGGTGCGGGGAGCGCTTAACACAAGCGGCTTAGAGGGAGAATTTTCATGGCAGACCTGCTGGTAACAGATGTCCTGGTGGTTGGCGAAGGCTGCGGAGGTCAAACCGCGGCTTTGGTCGCCAGCGAGCAGGGTTGCGACGTCATCTTGCTTGGGGATGGCCTGGCGCCGAGTACGGCGATTTCCACGGGATTCTTGACCTTTGCGGCGCACCAGGGTTTCAGCCGCGATCAACTCTTCGCGGCTATGTCGCAGGTGACGGGCAAGGACCTGTGTGACAGGGCGCTCTTGACCCGTCTGGTCGATGACGCTCCGAAAGAAATGGCTGCCGCGATTGCAGATTACGCTATCCCGGTCGATGAGGTCGATCGAGGGCTGCGGGCACGGCGAGCCACCAGTAAGAGTGGTCGCGAACTCTTGTCGGGGCTGGGGGACGACGTTCAGAAACGGCGCGATGGTGTCGAGGATATGACGGGGCTCATGATGGAGTTCTCCTCGACGCATGGCACCGCGCTGTACGCCCAACTTCGCAAGGCCGTCAAAAACTCGTCCGGAATTCGACGGTTGAGAGGAAGCGCTACTTTCCTCTACCCGGACTCCACCATGGTGGCGGCCGTTATCGACGGCCAGCCTGTGACAATCTCCGCGCGGGCAATCGTCCTGGCCACTGGAGGACTGCAGGGTCTGTTCGAATTCACGGATAATCCCGACACGTTGACAGGCAGTGGCCATGGCATGGCTGTCGAGGCCGGTGCCGCGATGGTCGACATGGAGTTCATGCAATTCTACCCGCTCGCGGTTCACGAAGAGAACGCGCCCACAATATTTCTCTATCCGGATTTCCCGAAGCTATCGACGCTCGTCAACGACATAGGCGATAACGTACTGACAAAGCATCTCGGTGGAGATTCGCAATACCTCGCGGATTTGCACAACTGGGACCAGCTCGCCACCGTGGTGCAAAAGGAGATCGTCGCGGGACGGAAGGTTTTCGTTGATTTCCGGAAGACAAAGCCGTCGGACTGGGCGCCCAACTCGCTCACGGGAACATTCCTGTCGAAGTGCGTTCCGACGTTTCTTGAAACGCCGGTGGGAGTTGCTCCTTCGTCGCACTACACGATCGGCGGCTTGAAAGTCGATGTGGATGGAATGACGACCCTTCCCAAGGTCTATGCAGTGGGAGAAATGGCGGGAGGCGTGCATGGCGCTAACCGTCACGGTGGCACTGCGCTGGTGGAGGCTATGACGTTCGGCCGGATTGCAGGGCGGCACGCAGCGGCGAATCTCAACGGACAGGCTAAAAGGAAAAATCTGTCACTTTTTCCACCGGCTACGCGAACCGGAAAAGAAGCGAGGGTCGCAGGTGCCATGCGTGACCTGCGCCGTCTCAACCAGTTCGCCCTCGGGCCCATCCGTGAGGGCGAGCGGCTACAAAATGCGGGTAAACAGCTTGCCGCGCTCCGAGACGAGGTCTCGTCGTTCGGTTGGAGCAGCTATTCCGAAATGCAGGATGTTCTTCGGTTGAGACGAGCCGTCATGCTTTCCGACGGCATGCGCCAGGCCATGCAGCGTCGTGAGGAGTCGCGTGGCGTTCATACCCGGTCCGATTTTCCAAATACGAGCGATAGCTGGTTGAAGAAGCAGGCGCTCGCTTTGCGAGACGGTCAATTCCATTTTGAAGATGTCGCTCTCTAGCCGGGTCTCTTGAGGAGAGAATGCCTCGAAAGACGATAGTTCGGGTCAAAGTCTAGCCCGCATATTCACCGGGCTTCCAGGAACGTCTCCGGAATCTCACAGAACTCAAAAATACACGGTGCCGATGGCGTGTAATCCGTCAGCAAGTCTTAAGGAGAGACGCGACGTGTGTAGTGTCGCGTTCAGCAACAGGGAGAAACACATCGTGGGAATGGCAGCGGTAATTCACAAAAAGGGCGCGCCCGATAATTTCGTATGGGAGAAGGTCAACGTTGGATCTCCCGGACCCGGACAGGTACGCCTTCGAAGCACCGCCGTCGGCGTGAATTTCGCCGATACCTACCATCGAGCCGGTATCCCGCATCCGATGATCGTCGGGGATCCGCCGGTCGTTGTCGGATTCGAAGGTGTCGGCGTGATCGAAGAGTTGGGTCCCGATGTCACCGGCTTCTCGGTTGGCGAACGGATCTGTACCTGCCTTCCCCCACTCGGCGCCTACAGCCAGGAGCGTCTTTATCCGGCTGATAAGTTGATCAAGGTTCCCAACGATTTGCCGCTGGATGACGTGCAACTGGCTGGCTTGATCCTGAAGGGAATGACCGCGCAGTATCTCCTCCACCGGACGCACAAAGTTCAGCCGGGAGATTTCGTTCTGATCCACGCGGCAGCGGGCGGCATGGGCCACGTCCTTTGTCCCTGGGCGCGTCACCTCGGTGCCACGGTGATCGGTACGGTCAGCACAGAGGCTAAGGCGGAGATCGCTCGGGATATCGGTTGCCATCACGTAATCAATTATTCGACAGAGGACTTCGTTGCCGTTACCCGCGACATTACGGGCGGGCGAGGCGTCGACGTTGTCTATGAGTCGATTGGCAAGGACACGCTGCAAAAATCGCTCGATTGCTTGCGCCTGGTCGGGATGTGCGCGGCTTACGGCCACGCGTCAGGTGTTCCCGACCCGATCAACATCGTCGAAGATTTGGGTGTTCGGGGGTCTCTTATTATCACTCGCCCTGCACTGTGGCACTATATGTCAAACAGGACTGAGATCGATGCCGGAGCCAAATCCTTGTTCGACGCGGTCAAACAGGGGGTGATCGGGAGCAACGTTGTTAAGACGTTTCCGCTTCGGGAGGCCGCCGAGGCACATAAATTCATTGGCGGTCGCAAGACAATCGGCTCGATCGTTATGCTTCCTTTTGAGTGAGATGGTAAAAAGAGTCGTGTAAAATTACGTCACTCGTTCTGGCGGATGACGTCGTTGCATCCGCCCAAGCGTCTCGTGTCGGGTGTGCAACGCGGGTTGGAAAACGGCGCGGTCCGTCCAGAACATTCTTTGATGGCTCCAGACATACTGGAGCAGAGTGAAATTCGAAGCGGCTTGATGGATCGAAAGACCTGCTGGAGGAGCCCGACATGAGTAAGGGATACTGGATATGCGCCTATCGCAATGTCACCGATCCCTCGGCTCTTGCCGCATATGCCGAGCTCGCGACGTCCGCCGTGATCGATGCCGGCGGTCGCTTCATCGTCAGAGGCGTCGCCCAGGATACAAGGGAGCAGGGCATTAAGGAGAGAATAGGCGTTGTAGAATTCGACAGCGTTGAGCGTGCCATTGCGGCCTATGAAAGCGAGGCCTATCAGAACGCCATCGCGGCTCTCCG
Organism: uncultured Alphaproteobacteria bacterium; assembly: GCA_963748805.1. GTDB lineage: Bacteria > Pseudomonadota > Alphaproteobacteria > Rhizobiales > Xanthobacteraceae > Bradyrhizobium. The sequence goes on from CAVVLH010000005.1 coordinate 37,512, forward strand.
CAATACCGTTGAAAGAGATTTCCGCATCGCGCATGGCATCTCGTAAGCGAGCCCGAGTTCGAGGTAGTTCGGTCTCGATTAGGTGTCATGCCACGATCGCCTCTCAAAGATGTTGCAAATCTCTTTGAGAGCCTTCAGCCTTGGACAAGGCAGCGGCAGATACGATGACCTCGAGGCTGGGGCGAAATCGTCTCGATTCGCCCCGGTGCCGCATCATCCAGGTCGCGATGTCACGCAACGTCCATGTGACCGCGATGAGTTTCCACGGTCACCGCGGCAGCGTCGCTTCCATGACCGCAGCGTCGCTTCCATGATCGTCGGCGTCACGATGATGAGCGGAGCGTTTTTGATCTATCAGCGAGATGGCGACCGCCGCTAAAATGCCCGGAAGGGCAATTGCCAGAAAGCTTTGTTGCAGCGGTAGCTCCATGCCAACGAGGATTCCAATCACGATCGGGGCAATGATCGCCCCGATACGTCCCATCCCGGACGCCCAGCCAACGCCGGTGCCGCGAACACGGCTTGGATAGAATTGACCGGCGAAAGCGAGAGTCACGATCTGCGTGCCTATGGTCGAAGCGCCAGCAAGTCCCACCAGCACAAATAGCAACCACGTCGGAACTCCATATCCCATGACACCGATCGATACCGCAGAGAGTAGATACATCACGACAAGCACATACTTGATCTTGATGCGATCGGCCGCATAGCCTCCGGCTAATCCCCCGACAGCCGCGCCGAAGTTGAAAATAAGAACGAATGTGAGTGCGGAGCCGAGGCTGTACCCGGCGTTCGCCATCAGCTTTGTCAGCCATGAGTTCATGCCGTAGACCATGAACAGACTTATGAAGAATGCCGTCCAAAGCATCACCGTGCTGAAACCGCGGCCCTCGGCAAATAGCTCGCCGACGTACGAGTGGTTACTTTCGGTCATTCTGGACAGTACAAAACGGTCCGTCTCCTGCGCCTTGTATTTCGGTTCGACGCGCGTGAGGATCCGGCGCAATTCGTCCGAGCGGCCGGACTTGACGAGATAGGAAATTGATTCGGGCATCCATCTCAGGACCACCGGAATAAGCACGAACGGAACACCGGCCACGATGAAGACCGACTCCCAGCCAAACTGCTCGATCAGTCCCTTTCCAAGAACGGCCGCGAGCACGCCGCCTGCCGCAAATCCCGCGAACGACAGGCTGACCATCGTACCGCGCAGCCTGCGCGGCGCGTATTCAGTCATTTGCGCGACCGCGTTCGGAATGATGCCGCCCATGCCCAATCCTGCCGAGAAGCGCAGAATGCCAAAAACCAAAGGATTTCTTGTGAATCCTGCCGCAGCCGTGAAAACCGTCAACATTAGAATACTGATCGCCATGACCCGTCTTCGGCCGATTCGGTCAGAAGCGGTTCCTAGAAGGACGGAGCCAAACACCATTCCGAACAGTGCAGAGCTCACCATGAATCCGGCGCTGGCGGCCGTAACACCCATGTCTTTCATGATCAGCGGGAGAGCGATCCCGGCCACCGCGAGATCGTAGCCGTCAAAAATCAACATCAATGAACACCAAAAAAGAATGAGCAAATGGAAGCTGTTTAGTTTGCTGTTCTCGGTAAGCGTATAGACATCGATCTGACTCACGTTAGGTCTCCCCCCTCACACTGCTGTAAAAATATTCTTCATTCTTGCCGACATCGCTGACCTGGCGGCGAATCGCCGAACAGCTTCGAGCGCACGATGAAGCCGGAAAGCGAGATCACCCGTGGTAGTGCAGTCAGATGTGGAAACGTCAGCGTCGTCAGATGGAGCTTTGATAATGTCCGCTATAGGCCGGCGGCGTGCTCCGTCCTTTCACATCGAGAGATGGATTTTGACGACGAGGGACAAGCGTCCCGGAAATCTGTTTCCCCACGGCCGAACGTTCCATGCGTTCAACACCATTCATTCTCGGACCTGTACCGCGGCAGCGTTCATTAAAATGAATGTGCAGCGATTACCCGCCCGTTGCAGTCAGGCTATTCCAGCGTAAATCGTCTTGAAAAGGGGAGTGATCGCAAAAGTCTTCTGTCAGATCGTCACGAATGAGCAGCTGCCGATCTAAGGACGTCGATCGGGCAAACATCCCAGATACGTGCGGACAGATCCAACATGAACGTTGGCGCCAGGGACATCGACAGGGGCCGGAGGCGGATCACTGGAACAGTGCAGCCGCCCGATCCTGGTACCGAGAGGAGTATCCGCAGGCTCCGCTTCCAGCCGGGTCCTGGACTTCAGGATATTGATTCCTGCGCTACAGATTGGGCTGCTCCGGGAATACTCGATGCGTTCGCGGAATGCGACGCGAGCAGCGCGAGTTCGGCCGCCCGTTGCTCGGGCAACGTTTGCTTGAGATGATCAACCCATGTCTTTATTTTGGCGTCGAGATAGCGGTTCGACGCATATAGCAAGAAAACCTTGAGCGGTCGAAGCGTGTAGTCGGGTAGTACGCGGACCAGCGTCCCATCGCTCAGGCCTCGCATGGCGGAATACGCCGGAATGGCACCGATTCCCATCCCGTGCTCAATCGCGGTTGCGATGGGTTCGACAACGTTCACGCGAAGACGGCTCGTAATCTTGATCGAAATCTCTTCTTTTCCGCGATAGAGCGTCCAGATATTTGGCGGATACTGCGGCAACGCAAGTTCGACACACGGAAGGTGTGCAATATCCTCAGGGCGCTTCACCGGCGCGTGGCGCGCCAGGAACGAGGGGGATGCGCACAATATATTCGTAATTGCACCAATCTGTTGAGAGATCAAAGCTGAGTCTTCCAGCTTCCTTGCGAGCACAATTGAGACATCGAAACCCTCTTCCAACAAATCGGGATCGCGTTGCAGCATCGTAAGTTCGACCGAAACGTCGGGGTATTTTTCTTCGTAACTTGCCACACAAGGAATGATGTAGTGGCGACCGAATGCTCCCCATGAGTGGATCCGAAGCAATCCACTGGGGCGTACCCTGGCGCCACGTGCCTCAACTTCGGCCTCATCAATTAACCGGAGGATATCTTGGCACCTTACGACATATCGCTCGCCGGCCTCGGTTAACGCCATCCGCCGAGTGCTCCGATGCAGAAGCCGGGTATTGAGCTCCTGTTCGAGATCGGCCACGCCTCGCGAAAGTCCAGCAGAGTTCACCCCAAAAAAATCGGCAGCTGCTGTAAAGCTACCGGTCTCGACAACTTTCAAGAACACACGCATGGATTGGATTTTGTCCATTGCTTTAATCCATGAATATCCGGCGTACATTCGAAGGACGGACCGCCGAAACAACGCGCTGCCACTCGCGGCGCCTCGAAAGCTGGGTACTGAAACGCGAACTATTTGCAGTCGAGGATCTTCGTCAGGACTTTAGCGTCAAATTTGCCAATGGACCATCGAAAAGCGCGGAGTATGGGAACGGGCAAATGAATGAGGTTCCGACGAATATTGCTGTTGCTTGCGGCGAAGCTTCGGCCGCGGGCCTAATGTCATCGGCTGAGTACGAACTGCACTGTTAGTCATACCGAACCCGCGAAGAAGTGCTTTCAAGAATATCTGCATTTGTCGATGATGTGAGACGACTCGGCATTATGCGATGCAGCATTTGGATGCCATTGCACGGCAGCCAGGGAGCGTCGACGAAAGGATGAGTGCCTAGGTTCGCTGATCAAATGAGGAATATAAGCGCGAGCCATGTACAAGGTCAGCTGCTCGCCACGCAGGCTCAGCCGGGTGACGCCGGGTTGGCTGTGCTAGCCATTGAGACCGCGGGCGTTAGTCCGGCATCGGCACCGGTCCCGTTACCTATGATCCTTGATGGCCCCTGCCGACGTCACGTTCGATATGATGCGCAAGATGGTCTGCGGCTGCGGAAATGCCGTGTTTGCGCTGCCAGAGCACGAGCTCGACGGGGGGCAGCGGCGGCAGGCCGTCCTTCTCGGTGAGCTGCCGCAAGCCCGATACCTTGACCGACTCGGCGAGCACGATGACCGCCGCATCGGCCAAGGCCATCGCTTCCATGCCGGCAATGCTCTCCGAGACGCAGGCGATGCGCCATGCGCGGCCGATCTCGTTGAGGGCTTGCAGGGCATAGTCTCGGTAGAGGTTGCCTTCCGGCAAAAGCGCCAGCGGCAAGACCTTGTCCCGGAACACCGTGCCGGATTTCGCGCCGAGCCAAACCAGCGGTTCGTTGCGCAATACCGTGGTGCTCGACACCACCGGGTGGACATTCGGCACTTTCGTCGCCAGTGCCACATCGACACGCCCCTCCGAGATCTCCTCGGCGAGTTGCGCACTCAACGCGCAACGCACCGTCACTTCGATACCCGGATAGGCGGCCCTGAAGCTCGCGAGTGTCTCCGGCAGAAGGAAGGCCGCGTAAAGATCCGGGCACCCGAGCGTGACGCGTCCAGCGATCTCTTCGCTTGAAAGCCGGGAATACGCGTCGTCATGCATCTTCAGCATCTGCCGCGCATACGGCAGCAGCATTTCGCCGTGGCGGGTGAGGCGCGGATGGCGCAGATCGTACTCGAACAAGGGGCGTCCGACGGCATCACTCAAACGGCCGATCTGATGGCTGATCGCCGGCTGGGTTCGGTTCAGCCGCCGGGCGACGCGCGTTACGCTCTGTTCTTCCACGAGCATAACGAACGTGCGCATCAGGTTGATTTCGAGTGGGCGTCCCATGGCAGGGATCATAAAAAGTATTTTGTTTCCCGCGAAGCACAATAAACTTGCCTGACGGCAACGCAAAATTTATCGTCAATCTGGCCGGGAAAAACCGATGTGCCCACGGTTTGGGCGCATCTGATCACTTTCTAATCAGCCGTATCGAACCGGCATCGAAAGCGTTCCAAACCGAATGACGGGTTATCTTCATGTTCGTGACGTCAGCAAATCCTTCGGCGGCGTGCTGGCGTTGAACGATTGCTCGCTTGCCCTTGAGAGGGGGCGCGTCACCGGCATCATCGGGCCGAACGGCGCCGGGAAGACCACGCTTCTGAATGTCATCACCGGCCTCGTCAAACCGGATCGGGGCAGCATCACCTTCGATGACCGCGACATCACAGCCTGGCCGGTGCATCGCATCGCGTCGCTCGGCCTGGTCCGCACCTTTCAGATCGTGCGGGAACTGCGCGGGCTCACCGTGCTTGAAAATCTCCTGCTGGCGCCGCCTCATCAGGCCGGCGAAGGCGTCGGCGTCGCGCTGTTCGGCCGTTCGCGGGTCGCGCGGCAGGACCGCCGCAACGCCATCAGGGCCCGCGACATCCTGAAACGGCTCGGGCTCTGGGGGCAGGCAGACCAATCCGCCGCGGCGTTGTCCGGAGGCCAGAAGAAACTGCTGGAATTGGCCCGCGTGTTGCTCCTGGACCCTAAATTCATCCTGCTCGACGAGCCCGCCGCCGGCGTCGCGCCTCCGTTGCTCAAGGACATCATCCGCTTCATCAGAGAACTCAATGACGAAGGCATCTCCTTTGCATTGGTGGAGCACGATATGCATCTGATCCGCGAAGTCTGTGACGACGTCCATGTGCTTGCGGAAGGAACGGCGCTGGTCTCCGGCTCCTTCGCCGAAGTGACCGGCGATCGCAGGGTGATCGACGCTTATCTGGGGGTGGCGCTCTGACCCAGGCTGATCCGATTCCGGCTTTATCGGTCCGTGAGCTGCGAGCGGGTTATCCCGGCGGCGGCGATATCGTGCGTGGAATCACCCTCGACCTGGCGCCGGAGAGCATCCTGGTCGTGATCGGTCCGAATGGGTCGGGAAAATCTTCCTTTGTAAAAACGTTGGCCGGCCTCCTGCCGTCCCGCGATGGTAGCATCGCGGTAACGGGCAAGGCGGTCACCGCGCTGTCGCCGGCCAAGCGCGTGATGGCCGGGCTCGCTTATGTGCCGCAGGAAGCCAATGTCTTCCGCAACCTGACGATCCAGGAAAACCTGAAGCTGGCAACGGAATTCCTCCGGGGTCGGCGCGGCGTCGGCCCGGCCCAGCAGGCGCAGGTACTCTCGTTATTTCCCGAACTCCTTCGCCGACCGGCAACACTCGCCGGCAACCTGTCCGGCGGCCAACGCCAGATGCTGGCGTTCGCCTGCGCGCTGCTCGCCAATCCCGAGGTGCTGCTTCTCGACGAACCGACCGCCGGGCTCTCACCCAAATTCGTCGGCGAAACCATGGATGCGGTGGTTCGCGTCCGCGAGGCCGGTGTGACGGTGCTGTTGGTCGAGCAGAATGTATCGGCCGCGCTGCGCATCGCCGACGAAGTCGTCGTGCTGGTTGCCGGTCAGAAACGCCTGCAAGCCGGCGTGGCTGCGATCTCTAGCCGGGATATAGCCGATCTCTTCTTTGGAAAGACACAATAGACCATGGTCGGCCAATTGATCGTCAACGGTATCGTATCCGGCTTGCTGCTCGCCTTGCCGGCCTTGGCGCTGACCATGGTGTTCGGCATTCTCAAATTTCCCAATTTCGCCGTCGGGGCGATGCTGACTTTCGGAGCCTATGCGGTCTGGGTTGTGAACCATGTCGGCGGCGTGCCGCTGCTTGCGGCGGTCGCATTTTCCGCGGTGATCGTCGCGGGGATGTCGATCCTTTGCGACCGTCTCGTCTTCGAGCAGTTACGCGATGCCGGTTCCATCGTCCTGCTCGTCGCTTCGCTCGGACTATCGCTGCTCATGGAGAACTTCTGTCGATTCTTCTTTGGCAACGCGACCCGCAATTTCGATATCGAGATTGCGCGCCCGATTCGCTGGCATGGACTGCGGCTCAACCACGAACAACTGGTAACGGCGGTCACCGTCGTCGTTTGCGTCATCCTCGTGCAAACGGTGCTGCACGCCTCGCCGCTCGGCCGGGCGATGCGCGCCACCGCAGACAATCCGTCGCTGGCGGCCGTACGCGGGATCGAGCGCAACACCATTGCACGCATCACCTGGGCCATCTCCGGTGCGCTGCTGGCGCTGGCGGGCGGGCTCGCTGGCCTCGACCGCGCCGTCGATCCGCTGCTCGGCTGGAGCTATCAGCTTCCGGTGTTCGCCGCAGCTATTCTCGGCGGGTTGGGCAGCCCGATTGGAGCGGTCGTAGGCGCGCT
>CAVVLH010000006.1:0-110941 GCA_963748805.1 uncultured Alphaproteobacteria bacterium
ACAAGAACGTGGAAGCCACCAGCCCCGGCACGACCAACGTCCTGGTGATGGGCCCCTGGCGCCACGGCGGCTGGGCCGGCGGCAAGGGCGACTCGCTCGGGCCGGTGCCGTTCCATTCCGACACGGCCGAGTATTACCGCGAGAACATCGAATTCCCGTTCTTCCAGTACCACTTGAAGGGGAAAGGATCGTCCAGCTTCCCCGAGGCCTGGGTCTTCGAGACCGGGACCAATCAATGGCGGACCTTCGACGCCTGGCCGCCCGCGGAAGGTCAAGCACGGTCGCTCTTCTCCAACCCCATGGCGGCCTCGCATTCGAACCCCCGGCGCAACGGCGACGCCAAGCCTTACGACGAGTACATCAGCGACCCGGCCCATCCGGTGGAATACATCGACAAGATCGAGATCGGCATGACCGGCGACTATATGATTCAGGATCAGCGCATCGCCGCGCGACGGCCCGACGTCCTGGTCTACCGGAGGCGAGCTCTGAAGCGAAGACGTGACGCATCGCCGGCCCGATCCAGGCCCGGCTGTTCGTCTCGACGTCCGGGACCGATTCCGACTGGGTCGTCAAGCTGATCGACGTCTATCCCGACGACTATGCCACGATGGAGACTCCGACACGGCGGCGGTGAAGTTCGGCGGCTATCAGCAGCTCGTCCGCGGCGACGTGATGCGCGGCAAGTTCCGCAACAGCCTCTCGAAGCCCGAGCCGTTCGTCCCCGGCCAGCCGACGCCCGTCAATTTCACGCTCCAGGACGTCGCCCACACGTTCCGCGCCGGGCACAAGATCATGGTCCAGATCCAGAGCTCCTGGTTCCCGCTCATCGACCGCAACCCGCAGAAGTTCGTCGACATCTACAGCGCCAAGGAGTCGGACTTTCAGAAAGCCGACCCAGCGCGTCTACCACACGCGCCGAGATGCCGTCGCATCTGGAAGTGCTGGAGCTCGCTGCGGTGAAAGCGTAGCCGTCGCGGCGTGCGAGCAGCGATCTTGAGCTCGCCGGCGAATCCGTCTGGCGTGGCACCTGCCGAACTGCGGCTCATTCTCCGCCCGATCTCGGCCGCGAACGCCTTGGCGTTCAGCGGCTCGCCGGTGGCGTGCCGCGTCAGGGCGTTCCAGTCGAGCGAGCGGCCGGGCGTGAAGACCCGCGTCTTCAGGAAGTCGCCGACGGCCTTGCTTGCCGACGAAGCTGGCCTTGGCCGGGTCGACGCCGTTCAAGACGTCGCGCGCGATCGCGTGCAGCACCTGGTCGGCGAACAGCTCGCCCATCAGGTAGTTGTGGTAATAGGCCGGGGCGCTCACGATGTGGATCTTGCTGGCGTAGTCGGGCGCGTTGCGGCCTTCGGGCCGGTGGACCAACTGATAATGCTCGACCAGGTCCCACCAGAGCGTCGTTCAGGTCCTGGTCGGGATTGTCGTAGAGGGCCTTCTCGAACCGAAACATCACCTGGCACCATCGCGAGAAGACCAGGAGCTTGGCGCGCAGCATCCTGGCGCCGGCCCGGTCGAACGCGGCCGGGTCGGGGACGTGCACGCCCATCGCCTGCAGCCAGTCGGCGTCCTTCGAGAATCGCTCGAACAGCATGGCGATCCCCTCGGTCGTCAGGATGTGCGCCTCGCTCCGCAAGCACGTAGGGGAGCGCTCGCCGGGATGTTCTTGCTGCTGTAGACCGAGTGGCCCAGCTCGTGCAGCATCGTGCCCATCCAGTACTCGTTGGGCACGATGTTGGCCAGCACGCGCACGTCGCCTTCGCGGTCGATGTCGGTGCAAAAGGCATGCGGGCTCTTGCCGGGCTTTTCGTAAAGGTCGCTGCGGGCGATCACGTCGTCGATCGGCAGGCCGATGCCGGCGTAGAAGTCGCGGCAGAGCTTGAGGATGTCGGCCTTGGCGTAGACCGAGTCGAAATCGGCGGCGAAGATCGCCGGCGACTTCCTGGAAGAACGGGTCGTGATAATGCCAGGGGCGCAGCTCGTCGACCGAGACGCCGCTCTGCTCGGCCAGCTTCGCGTCGATCTCCGACCTTGAGCTTGCGGAACGGCTCGCGCGTCAGCGCGTCGAGCTCGTCGAACAGCGTGAGCACCTGCTCTTGCGACTGCTCGTTCAGAGTAAAGCTGAAGCTTGTGATAGTCGGCGAATCCCAGCTTGCTGCGCCGCCTCGTTGCGCAGCTTGACCAGTGCCTTCAGGTCGGCCTCGACGAGCGGGCCGACCCCCTTGCTCCCTTCCCAGACGGCCTTGCGCTCGGCCGGAGTCGCGCGATTCCTTGAGGACCTTGCGCACCTCGCTGTCGGTGATCTGCCGGCCGTCCACGTTGGCGCGATAGGCGTTGAACGCCTTCTCGATGGCGTTGGCCTTGGCGGTGATCTGCTGAAGCAGCTCGGGATCGACCTGCTTTTCGAGATAGAGCAGGTAGAGCACGTCGATCTGCCGCGCCAGCGATCGGATCGGCGATCGGCTTGCCGGCCTTGATGGCCTTGAGCCGGTCGAATCGGTCGTGGTCGGCAGAGCGCGGCGTCGAGCCGGTTCTGTGCATCTTCCTTGGCCTTGAAGTCGTCGTCGCGGCCGGAGACATTGGCGTTCCACCAGGCGAGGGCGGCCTCGCGTTCGAGCGGACGCACCGTCTGCTCGTGCTCCGCGATGAACGCGCGGGCGTCATCCTCGGTGCCGGCCATCGAAAGGTTTTCTGGAGATATCGACATACAAAGCCCTATCAGGGAAAACGCGTAGGACGTGCGGGCGGGTCAGGAGCCGGGTCATGTTCGGAATGTCTCCTCGTTGCTGAAATGGATCAGAACTCGGCGTTGCCCGGCGTGCGCGGGAACGGGATCACGTCGCGGATATTGACCATCCCGGTGACGTAGACGATCGTCCGCTCGAAACCCGAGGCCGAAGCCGGCGTGGGGCACCGTGCCGTAGCGCCGCAGGTCGCGGTACCAGTTGTACTGTTCCTTCGGGCAGGCCCATCTCGTCGAGCCGGGCGTCGAGCACGTCGAGCCGCTCCTCGCGCTGCGAGCCGCCGATCATCTCGCCGATGCCGGGGGCCAGCACGTCCATCGCGGCCACGGTCTTGCCGTCGTCGTTGAGCCGCATGTAGAACGCCTTGATCTGCTTGGGGTAGTTCATGACCACGACCGGCCGGCCGACCAGCGTCTCGGTCAGGTAGCGCTCGTGCTCGGACTGGAGGTCGATGCCCCACTTCACCGGGAACTCGAACTTGTGCCCCTTGGCGACGGCCGCTTCGAGGGCCTTGATGGCGTCGCCGTAGTCCATGCGCTCGAAGGTCGCGTTGACGAACGTTTCGAGCCGGTTGATGCAGTCCTTGTCGATGTGCTGGGCGAAGAAGGCCATGTCGTCGGGCCGCTCTTCGAGCACGGCGCGCAAGAGGCTACTTGAGGAAGTCTTCGGCGAGGTCGGCGTCGTCGTTCAGGTCGGCGAAGGCGATCTCGGGCTCGATCATCCAGAACTCGGCGAGGTGCCGGGTCGTGTTGGAATTCTCGGCGCGAAACGTGGGGCCGAACGTGTAGACGCGGCTCAGCGCCAGGCAGTAGGCCTCGACGTTGAGCTGGCCGGAGACGGTGAGGCTGGCCGGCTTGCCGAAGAAGTCGGCCGAGAAGTCGATGGCCCCGTGCTCGTCGCGCGGCAGATTGGCGAGGTCGAGCGTCGAGACGCGGAACATCGCGCCGGCCCCCTCGGCGTCGCTGGTGGTGATGATCGGCGTGTGCACCCAGACGAAACCGTGCTCGTGGAAGTACCGGTGCACGGCCATCGACAGGCAGTCGCGGACCCGCGCGACCGCGCCGAACGTGTTGGTCCGCGGCCGCAGATGGGCGACCGTCCGCAGGTGCTCCATGCGTGTGCCGCTTGGACGAGACCGGGTAGCTGTCCGGGTTCTCGACCCAGCCGACGACCTCGACGCGATCGGCCTTGACCTCGAACCGCTGCCCTTTGCCCTGCGATTCGATCAGCGTGCCCGTCGACGCGCACCGAACAGTGCGTGGTCAGGTGCAGGATCTCGGTCTGATAGTTCGGCAGCGACGCCTCGGCGACGACCTGGATCGGGTCGAAGCACGAGCCGTCGTGGACCTGGAGGAACGAGAGCCCGGCCTTCGAGTCGCGCCGGGTGCGGATCCAGCCCTCGATCGACGACCGGCTGCGCCGACGTCCACCTTGCCGGCCAGGATATCCTTGATCGTCAGATGAGTCATGGAATCCTCCCAGACTTCAGAATGCATGCTGGGGAGAGTCCCGTGTTTTTTGAACAGATGGCGCATCGACCTCCATGATCATGGCGAAGCGACCGTCGCTAAGTCCGGATGGTGATTGAGAGCCAGACGGCTTTAATCCGAATGTCGAGGGACGGTCACGGCGTGCTGTCCATGCCGGGCTTACGGCCAGCCGCAACGTGCCGCTCTCTCTCCAAGCCCGCCGCGGTATGCTCCTTGCAGCAGCATGGCCGCCTTACACACGATTGCCCAGAGCGGCGAGAGGCAGAAAATGCCGCCGATGGCAATCAGTCCAGCAACCCTGCGGCCGATCCCGGCCACTAGAAATAGCATGTTCGTGATTTCGAGCAATCCTTCGGGTCGCTAAATGCATCTCCGACCCGAATCCCCCACCTGGCCAATGGCCCCACCCCCCCACCATCCTCCCTCTTCCCATCCCTCCCTACTACTCCCAAATGCTCACACCACTGCAATCCCCCACTCTCCCCCCCCCTCTCCCACCCCCCCCCCCCCTCACCCCCCCGGGCGGTCCGAGGAAGACCCATATCGGAATCCCCCCCCGCTCCGACAAAAGAATGAAGACGCCGAGCACCGGCCCGCAAACGATCGCCAGCGGGCCCTGAGCGGGCCCATGCGGAAAGCCGCGGCCTATTGCTCGAATAGGGCGAAAGGGTTTGCGACCGAAATATGCCCGAATGACGCAAGAAGTGGGATCCACCGACGCCCATCAAGGTGGGACCGAGAAAGGAGTCGGCAGGAGACCACCCCCCCCCCCCCCCCCCCCCCCCCACCAGAGCGAATCCGAGGAGGCGAGGACCATTTGCGGCGATGTACGCGGCCAGGGCGTGGTTCGCATGGGCTTCGCAGCTTTCTAAGCCGACACGTCGGCAGGCTTGCCATGATACCGGCTGCACGACCCAGACTCGATGGTTGTGCACGCACTGAATTCGTACGCTTCACCAAGAACTCATTGGACCCGAAGGGCGGCCGCGGGCGAACGTCGGGTAGAGGTTCGTTCTCGCGCTGCTTGATGGCCGACGAGCCCTGTTGAAGGAGGCTTGGGATGCTCGATCAGAAGGATGGTGGCCTCGGCCAGTCGCTCCAGCTGTGCTTTCGACGTTGGTCACCTGGTGATCGTGGCGGCGAGCCTCATGGGCCAGGAGCTCGCCTCGGTTCGCGGGGCCGACCGACAACGGGTTCCTCCTGCCCAATGGCTGGACCTGAGCCGGCGGGCGACCAGGTCGTGCTGACCGACTTGCCGCTGAATATCATCCCCCTGGCCGACAACCGGCACGCCCTGGTCGCGACCAGCGGGTACAACGCCCACGAGCTGTCGCTGATCGATCTCGAGGACCGAAGAAGGTCGTCGATCGCAGACGGTGCGCAGAGCTGGTACGGCCTGGCCCTCGACGCCCGGAGGCAGACGGGTCTGGTGGTCGGGGGGCGGCGGCAACGTGCTGCACGCGTTCCGGCTCGCGGGACTCGATCTGACCCGCGTCAGCACTCCGGAGCCGCGAACCCGAGCCGGCGACAAGAGACGGAAGGCGAGAGCGGCAGACGACCGAGCCATTTCCGCAGCGGCCTGGCGCTCGACCCGCGACGGCAAGATGCTCTACTCGCTCGACGTCGACGGCGGCACCGATCTCGGCGACTCGACCTCGACGACCCTGAAGGAGCTCGAAGATCCGCGCCGGCCGGCATCGCGGCCTTACGACGTCGTCGCTGGCCCGCAACGGGCGCGCAGCTTTATGTCTCGGACTGGGCCGGCCGGATCGTGCTGGTGCTCGACCCGGTCGATCTGCGACACCGTCGCCAGGATCGCCGTCGGCGAGCATCCCAACCAGATCGCCGTCCATCCCGAGGACGACCGGATCTTCGTCGCCTGCGCATCGAGCAACAGCGTGTCGGTGATCGACACCCGGCGCGGGATCGTCACCGAGACGATCGTCACGGCGCTGTTCCCGCAGGCCCCCGAAGGGAGCACGCCCGACGCCCTGGCCGTCGCTCCCGACGGCAAGACGCTCTACGTGGCCAACGCCGACAACAACTGCGTCGCGGTCATCGACATCGCAGCACCCGGCCGGAGCCAGGTCAAGGGCTTCATCCCCACCGGCTGGTATCCGACCGCCGTGGCCGTCACGCCCGACGGCAAGCAGCTGCTGGTCGGCGTCGGCAAGGGGAACCAGACCAAGCCCAACCCGATCGACCGAGGCCAAGGCCGAGCGAACGCCGGCCAAGCCGAGCGAGTCCGACGGCCGAACGCGGCTGCCGTTCCCGTACATCGGCACCACGCTCTCGGGATCGCTCTCGATCGTGCCGGTCCCCGACGACAAGACGCTCGCCGCCTACACCGAGACCGTCTACCAGAATTGCCCCTACTCCGACAAGCTGCTGACCGACGCCCCCTACCCGCGAGAAGACGGCCATTCCGACCAAGGTCGGCGACCCGTCGCCGATCAAGCATGTGCATCTACATCATCAAGGAGAACCGGACCTACGATCAGGTCTTCGGCGACATGCCCCGCGGCAACGGCGACCCGTCGCTGGTGATGTTCGGCCGCGAGGTCACGCCCAACCACCACAAGCTGGCCGAGGAGTTCGTGCTGCTCGACAACCTGTACTGCAACGGCCACGTCTCGGCCGACGGCCATCCCTGGTCGACGATGGCCTACAACACCGATTACATCGCCCGCAACTGGGCGCTGACCTACTCGAGCCGCGCCGGCATCGACGACGACGACGACGGCGACCTTGCCAACGCCCCCTCGGGCTATCTCTGGGACGCCTGCGCGCGCAGCGGGCCTGACCTATCGCAGCTACGGCGAATACGGCCGGCGAGTCAGCCAGCCCGACGGCTCGTTCAAGATGGAAGGGCGCGTCCCGGGCCTGGTCGGCCACATGTGCCCCGACTTACGGCATCGCCAAGGTCGCCGGCAAGCGCGTGCGCGACACCGACAACGTCGAGATCTTCCTCGAGCGAATTCCGCGAGTTCGAGAAGAACGGCAACCTGCCGCGGTTCATCGTCATGAGCCTGGGCGAGGACCACACCACCGGCACCACGCCCGGCACGTTCACGCCGCGAGGCCTGCGTGGCCAGCAACGACCTGGCCCTGGGCCGGCTGGTCGAGGCGGTCAGCCACAGCAAGTACTGGCCCGAGATGGCGATCTTCGTGATCGAGGACGACGCCCAGAACGGCCCCGACCACGTCGACGCCCACCGCACCGTCGGCCTGGTCATCAGCCCGTACACCAAGCGGAAGCACCTCGACAGCACCCAGTACAGCACGGTCAGCATGATCCGCACGATGGAGCTGATCCTGGGCCTGCCGCCGCTGAGCCAGTTCGACGCGGCGGCCACGGCCGATGTTCGCCTCGTTCACCGACAAGCCCGACCTGACGCCCTACACTCACGAGCCGGCCCGGATCGACCTCGAACGCAGGTCAACGCGCCGACTGGCCTACGGCGCCGAGCGGTCGATGAAGATGGACTTCAGCGAGTACGACAGGATCGACGACTTCGAGCTCAACGAGATCCTCTGGCGGTCGATCAAAGGGCAAGGACGCCCCGCTGCCGCCGGCCGTCCGGCGGGCGATCGCGTATCGGGCGAAGTGAAATGCTGTCTGAGCCCCTCCCAGCAGTCGAGTGATACGAAGTAATTTTGCGTCGCGGTGTATCGGGCTTGGTCTTGGCGGTCGATCGGCTCAAACACGGCCATGTAGCCGGTCGGGTTGTCAGTGGGAGTGTCTTTGTAAGAGTAGGTGATATACCGTACTCGTTCCCCGATTTGAAACTTCCTCCAACTGCCCGGGATGGGCTGATTTTCGGCCCGCCGGCCTGGCCGAAAACCCGACGATACAAATGATCTCCCCGCCAGGTTCTGTCTCGGTGATCGCACCCATCCTAACCGCCTGTTCGCTAGAAGTTGTCGGGGCCGTGGTGGACTTGCCCGTTGGGGTCTACGTCGTGTGACTTCCGTCGGAATGCTGTACATCCCAGTGAAAGTCGCCGGGGTTCGGTGTCACATGAGGTTTCCATTCATTGCCATACAAATCCAGATAGCCATCTTCCTCGCCCCGCGGTGGGTCACGGAGCCAATCCGAACGAGGCGGCAAATACGGGTGCGGACCGCCTCGCGGGAGCTTGTCCCAAGGGTGCTTTGCCGGCCAGTCGGGTTGCTGTTCTCGCTCCCTCGACTGACGTCGTGCCATCGCAAGAGGATCTCCCAAGGTTACAGGTCTTTCTGATATTATATAGAGAACGTGAACGTTCGCGAAATCGGGTCGACCAAAACATGCACCGCCTCATCGCCTAATTCGGGAGCACTGTGCGATGTCGATGAAGCTTTTCATGCAGCTCTGCCTGGTCGGAACGTTCATCGCCCTTGGCGTTTCCGACGGACTGTGCGACGAACCGAAACGCCTTAAGGACCGCGACCGGCAGGTCATCTCCGATTTGATTGAGAGTCTGGACAAGCCGGGAATACGCCACGCACGTCTCGATGCCGTGATGGCTCTGAACTGGATCGGCTCGCCCGCCCGCGAGGCCGTTCCGAAGCTACTGACACTGCTCAAGGACGCAGAGCGCGAGACGTCGCCCGCGGCGGCGGCCGCCATACTGGAGATCGGCGCAGACCATCCGCTCGTCGGCCCCGCATTGGTCGCGGCCTTAAACGATGCGAATCCCGGGGGTAGGAACTAGAGGCGATGTCGGCGCTCGAAGAGTTTTTCTACGACGGCGAAGAGAGTCATCTCAAGGGAGGCGGGCACACCCCCGAAGAGGTCAACGCAATTCTCAACAAGTTTTGGACCGGCCAGGACCGCGGATCGTCCCCGCTATCCATTGCGAACCTTCGATCCGAGAATCCGAAGGTGCGCGAGGCGGCCGTCTCGATCCTGTGGGATCTTGAATTGCCGGCCCAAGACGCCGTCCCGGCGCTGATCGCGAGCCTGCTCGACCCATCCGCGGACGTGCACACACCGAGTGCCTGCCCGCCCTGATCAGCGTCGGGCCGGAAAACAAGGCTGTCGTGCCGGCTTTGTTTCAGGCCATGAAAAATGGGGACCCGATCGTCGAGGCTGCGGCGAAGAGTGCCCTGGAAACGCGGTTCGATCCCTGGGGACGGTATCGCGAACCGCGGCCCGCTGCCGATCTGCCGGCACTGATCGCGGCATATCGCAGATCGCGATCGCTCGGTTCGGGCAACGTCGGCGTTCTGTCTCTGGGCCATCCGCGACCAGACCGTGCCGGCCTCCATCATCGATTTCGCCCGCGCTTCCCTCAATTACGGCTTGATGCGCAACTATCCGGTCTATCTCTCGACCAAGAACACCATCCTCAAGGTCTATGACGGCCGCTTCAAGGACATCTTCCAGGACGTGTTCGACCGCGAGTTCAAGAAGGAATTCGACGCCAAGGGCCTCACCTACGAACACCGCCTGATCGACGACATGGTGGCCTCGGCGCTGAAATGGTCCGGCGGTTATGTCTGGGCCTGCAAGAACTATGACGGCGACGTGCAGTCCGACACGGTGGCGCAGGGCTACGGCTCGCTCGGCCTGATGACCTCGGTGCTGCTCACCCCCGACGGCAAGACGGTGGAAGCCGAAGCCGCCCACGGCACCGTGACGCGGCACTACCGCGAGCATCAGAAGGGCAAGGAAACCTCGACCAACTCGATCGCCTCGATCTTCGCCTGGACCCGCGGGCTTGCGCATCGCGCCAAGCTCGACAACAACGCGGAACTGGCGAAGTTCGCCAACACGCTGGAGAAGGTCTGCGTCGACACCGTCGAGGCCGGTTACATGACGAAAGACCTTGCGCTGCTGGTCGGCGCCGACCAGCGCTGGCTCTCGACCACCGGATTCCTCGACAAGGTCGCCGACAACCTCGCCAAGGCGATGGCGTAGGCGCCCTTCACGTCATTGCGAGCAGTAGCGGCGCAATCCAGATCAAATGTTGAGAAACATTGGATTGCTTCCTCGCTTCACTCCTCGCAATGACGGACGGATGGAGTCCAACTGGAGTATGACATGTCGTTTCTCGCACGCGCCGCCCTCGCCCTCCTTCTGGCATCCAGCGTAAGCGCAAGAGCGCAAACCCCGCTTCCCGCTGCCATCGCGGCGCCGGGAGAGAACGTCGTGATCACGCTCCACGCCGAAGGTGCGCAGGTCTACGACTGCAAGGCAGGCGCCGACGGCAAGCTCGCCTGGGCCTTCCGCGAACCGATCGCGACGCTCATTGTCGATGGCAAGACGAGCGGCCGGCACTATGCCGGGCCGAACTGGGAGCACATCGACGGCAGCGCCGTGGTCGGCAAGGTCATCGGCAACGCGCCGGGCGCGACCGCGGACGATATCGCCTGGCTGAAGCTGCAAGTGGTGTCCTCCCGCGGCAGCGGTGTCCTGACCGGCGTCACCACGGTGCAGCGGATCAACACCAAGGGCGGCAAGCTCGACGGCGCTTGCGACAAGGCGGGCGCCTTCAAGTCGGCGCCCTACTCGGCGGAATACGTGTTCCTCAAGAAGGGTTGAGTTCGACTACCTGCCTGTTACGGCGCCCTCGCCCCTTGCGGGAGAGGGCAGCTCCGCTCGTAGACAAAGGCGAGCTTGGGTGAGGGGTCGCTCCAGAGAAGGTCTCTCACCAAAGGAGTGCAGCGATCCCCCCTCATCCGTCGCGCTATCGCGCGACACCTTCTCCCGCAAGGGGAGAAGGTAAGAAGAACGGCCCGCCGGCACTATTTCGGTGGCTCGGCATCGCTGGAACGCAAATTTATGGGTCGAATTGCGCGCGGCTTTTCGGTAAGCCGCGCCTGATCGTTTTGGACGCAAGGCCGCCCTGAAGAGCGCGCCTCGCCACTCTGGAGGAATCCATGCCTGCCTATCGTTCCCGCACCACCACCCACGGACGCAACATGGCCGGAGCCCGCGGCCTGTGGCGCGCCACGGGAATGAAGAACGAGGATTTCGGCAAGCCGATCATCGCGATTGCGAATTCGTTCACGCAGTTCGTCCCCGGCCACGTGCATTTGAAAGACCTCGGCCAATTGGTGGCGCGCGAGATCGAAAACGTCGGCGGTGTCGCCAAGGAGTTCAACACCATCGCCGTCGATGACGGCATCGCGATGGGCCATGACGGCATGCTCTACAGCCTGCCCTCGCGCGAACTGATCGCCGACAGCGTCGAATATATGGTCAATGCCCATTGCGCCGATGCGCTCGTCTGCATCTCCAATTGCGACAAGATCACGCCCGGCATGCTGATGGCGGCGCTGCGGCTGAACATCCCGACCGTGTTCGTCTCCGGCGGGCCGATGGAATCCGGCAAGGTCAATATCAAGGGCAAGGTCAAATCGGTCGATCTGATCGATGCCATGGTCGCCGCGGCGGACGACAATGTCAGCGACGCCGACGTCGAGGAGATCGAGCGTTCGGCCTGTCCGACCTGCGGCTCCTGCTCCGGCATGTTCACGGCCAATTCCATGAATTGCCTCACCGAGGCGCTCGGCCTGTCGCTGCCCGGCAATGGCTCGGTGCTGGCGACCCATGCCGACCGCAAGGGGCTCTTCGTCGAGGCCGGTCACCTGATCGTCGATCTGGCGCGACGATATTACGAGCAGAACGACGACAGCGTGCTGCCGCGCAATGTCGCGAACTTCAAGGCGTTCGAGAACGCGATGAGCCTCGATATCGCCATGGGCGGATCGACCAACACCGTGCTGCATCTGCTCGCCGCAGCCCACGAGGGCGAAGTGCCCTTCACCATGAAGGACATCGACCGCCTGTCGCGGAAGGTCCCGGTGCTCTGCAAGGTCGCGCCTTCCGTGGCCGACGTGCATATGGAAGATGTGCACCGCGCCGGTGGCGTCATGGCCATTCTGGGCGAGCTCGAACGGGCCGGTCTGCTTCATTCCGATCTGCCAAGCGTGCATTCGGCTTCGCTCGCCGCGGCGCTGGAGCGCTGGGACATCACCCGCACCAGGAGCGAAAGCGTCCGCAACTTCTACATGGCCGCGCCCGGCGGCGTGCCGACGCAAGAAGCCTTCAGCCAGGACCGCCGCTTCGAGGAGCTTGATCTCGACCGCACCACCGGCTGCATCCGCAGCGCCGAGCATGCCTATTCGCGCGACGGGGGCCTTGCGGTGCTCACCGGCAATCTCGCGGTCGATGGCTGTATCGTGAAGACCTCGGGCGTCGACGCCAGTATCCTGAAATTCGCAGGCCCCGCCCGCGTGCTGGAAAGCCAGGACGCCGCGGTGGAAGCCATCCTCACCAACAAGATCAAGCAAGGCGACGTCGTCGTCATCATCTATGAAGGTCCGCGCGGCGGCCCGGGCATGCAGGAGATGCTGTATCCGACCAGCTATCTGAAATCGAAGGGCCTCGGCAAAGCCTGCGCCCTGGTGACCGACGGCCGCTTCTCCGGCGGCAGTTCCGGCCTTTCGATCGGCCATGTCTCGCCGGAAGCCGCCGAAGGCGGGCTGATCGGCCTCGTGCAGGACGGCGACCGGATCGAAATCGACATCTCCGCGCGCTCGATCAACCTCGCCGTCGACGAGGCCGAGCTCAAGCGCCGCCGCGAAGCCATGCTGGCCAAAGGCAACAACGCGTGGAAGCCGGCGAAACGCGCCCGCAAAGTTTCGACCGCGCTAAAAGCCTACGCCGCGCTGACCACCAGCGCCGCCCGCGGCGCCGTGCGCGTGGTGAAGGATTAAGAACAGAGTGCAAGCCCCTCATGGCGAGGAGGCGCGGACGCGCCGTCTCGAACCATGAGGCCCCTATCCGGGCCGCATCCTTCGAGACGCCTGCTTCGCAGGCTCCTCAGGATGAGGGGGTAGAGCAAGCGATGACAGGATCCGACTACGCCCCCGCCATCGCCTTTTCGATCGCCGCCAGCGCCGCGTCGGCTTTCGCGCCATCGGGACCGCCGGCCTGCGCCATGTCGGGCCGCCCGCCGCCGCCCTTGCCACCGAGCGCCTCGGACGCCACGCGCACCAGATCGACCGCGTTGTAGCGGGCGGTCAAATCAGCAGTGACGCCGACCACGACGCCGGCCTTGCCGTCGGACGTCAACCCGACGATGGCGACCACGCCCGAGCCGAGTTGCTTCTTGCCGTCGTCGGCAAGACTCTTGAGGTCCTTCATCTCGATGCCTTCGACCGCACGCGCCATCAGCTTGACGTTGCCGATTTCGCGCACGCCCGCCGCACCTGCTCCATTCGAAGCTGCCGCGCCGCCGCCCATCGCAAGCTTCTTGCGCGCCTCCGACAATTCGCGTTCGAGCTTCTTGCGCTCGTCCATCAGCGCCGTGATCCGCGCCGGCATTTCTTCCAGCGGCGTGCGAAGTTCGGAGGCCGCGGTCTTGGCGAGCTGCACCAGGTCGTTGGCGTGCTTGCGGGCATAGTTGCCGGTCAGCGCCTCGATGCGGCGCACGCCGGAGGACACCGCGCTTTCGCCGGTGATCGAAATCAGACCGATATCGCCGGTGCGTTTGACATGCGTGCCGCCGCACAGTTCGACCGACCAGCCGAGCGCATTCTGCCCATGTTCGCGCGCGGTCTTGCCCATCGAGACCACGCGAACCTCGTCGCCGTATTTTTCGCCGAACAGCGCCCGCGCACCGGCCTCGCGGGCTTCGTCGACCCCCATCAGGCGCGTGGTGACTTCGTCGTTTTCCAGCACCACGTTGTTGGCGATGTCCTCCACCCTGGCCAGTTCTTCCGCCGTGATCGGCTTCTGGTGCACGAAATCGAAGCGCAGGCGATCGGGTGCCACCAGCGAACCGCGCTGGGCGATGTGATCGCCCAGCACCTGGCGCAGCGCCTCATGCAGGACATGCGTCGCCGAGTGGTGGGCGCGGATCGAGGCTCGCCTGCCGTGATCGACGTCGAGCTGTAACGCCGTGCCGGCTTTCAGCGTGCCCTGCTCGACGGTGCCGAGATGGACGAAGAGATCGCCGGCTTTCTTCTGCGTATCGGTGACGCGGAACCGCACGCCCTCGGCCGTCATCATGCCGGTGTCGCCGACCTGGCCGCCGAACTCGGCATAGAACGGCGTCTGGTTCAACACGATCGCGCCGCTCTCGCCCGTCTTGAGCTGGTCGACCGCCGCGCCGTCCTTTACCAGCGCGCCGACCACGCCTTCGGCGGTTTCGGTCTCGTAGCCAAGGAATTCGGTGGCGCCGAGTTTTTCGTGCAGCGGAAACCAGATCGCTTCGCTCGCGGTATCGCCGCTGCCCGCCCACGCGGCGCGCGCCTTGGTGCGCTGCCGCTCCATCGCGTCGGTGAACGACGCCTGATCGACGGCTATCCCGCGCGACTTCAGCGCGTCCTGCGTCAGATCAAGCGGGAAGCCATAGGTGTCGTAGAGCGTGAACGCGGTGTCGCCGTCGAACATGTCGCCCTTCTTCAAGGAAGCGCTCTTCTCGTCGAGGATCGCCAGTCCCCGTTCGAGCGTCTTGCGGAAGCGCGTTTCTTCCAGCCGCAAGGTTTCCTCGATCAGGTTCTCGGCGCGCACCAGGTCCGGATAGGCCTGCCCCATCTCGCGCACCAGCGCCCAGACCAGACGGTGCATCAGCGGCTCGCGCGCCCCCAACAATTGCGCATGCCGCATCGCGCGGCGCATGATCCGCCGCAGCACATAGCCGCGGCCTTCGTTCGAGGGCAGCACGCCGTCGGCAATCAGGAACGACGAGGCGCGCAGGTGATCGGCAATGACGCGGTACGAGGCGATGGTCGCTTCCTTCGGACCCTGCCCGAGCACCGATGCCGTCGCATCGATCAGCTGGCGAAACGTATCGGTCTCGAACACGCTGTCGACGCCTTGCATGACCGACGCCATGCGCTCGAGACCCATGCCGGTATCGATCGAGGGGCGCGGCAGCGGATTGCGCACCCCGCCCTCCAGCTGCTCGAACTGCATGAACACGAGATTCCAGAATTCAAGGAAGCGGTCGCCGTCCTCTTCCGGGCTGCCCGGCGGCCCGCCCCAGATATGCTCGCCGCGGTCGATGAAGATCTCCGAGCACGGCCCGCACGGGCCGGTGTCGCCCATCTGCCAGAAATTGTCCGAGGTCGCGATCCGGATAATGCGATCGTCGCTGAAGCCCGCGATCTTCTTCCAGAGTCCGAACGCTTCGTCGTCGTTGTGATAGACGGTGACGAGCAGCTTGTCCTTCTTCAGTCCGAATTCCCTGGTGATCAGGTTCCAGGCGAGTTCGATCGCGCGTTCCTTGAAATAGTCGCCGAACGAGAAGTTGCCGAGCATCTCGAAGAAGGTGAGATGGCGCGCGGTGTAGCCGACATTGTCGAGGTCGTTGTGCTTGCCGCCGGCGCGCACGCATTTCTGCGAGGTGGTGGCGCGCTGGTAAGCCCGCTTCTCGACGCCGGTGAAGACGTTCTTGAACTGCACCATGCCGGCATTGGTGAACATCAGCGTCGGGTCGTTGCGCGGAACCAGCGGCGACGACGGCACGATTTCGTGGCCGTTATCGGCAAAGAACTTGAGGAAAGTCGACCTGATTTCGTTAACGCCGCTCATGGGGTCCGATCGCGAATATTTTTAAGGAATTGGCGAGAACGCTTTTAGACAAGGGGGCCAGCCCTGTCCAGAAACAGGGCAAACAGATCAGCAACTTGGAGCAACTGCCTCTTATTTGACGTTGATTGCGGCTCACGCTCGCGTCGGCGGGCTTGGCGGGGCCGCCTTTTTCCCTTATCTAATCGGTCTAGTCACGTCGGGAGAGATCGGCCGAAAGGCCGGCGCCGAAGGAGCAACCGCCCCGGAAACTCTCAGGCAAAAGGACCCTCGTGACATTGATGCATCTGGAAAGAGGCGCTTGCCGGGTTTGACCCGGAAGTGCCCGCCGACGGGATAATACTCTCAGGCACAGCGACAGATGGGGCTTTTTCGGATTTTGAGAGGGAATCATCCCTCGGCAAATCCGCGAGGGCTCCGTGATGCTTGCGACCGATGCTGCGATCTCCCCGCCTGCCCTGAAGCAAACGCCGTTGCACGCGCTGCATGTTTCCCGCGGCGGCAAAATGGTGCCATTTGCCGGCTACGACATGCCGGTGCAGTACGGCGCGGGGGTCTTGAAGGAGCACCTCCACACCCGCTTAAGCGCCGGCCTGTTCGACGTCTCGCATATGGGCCAGATCGCGCTTCGGCCGAAGTCAGGCCGGATCGAGGACGCGGCCCGCGCGCTGGAATGGCTGGTGCCGCAGGACATTCTGGCGCTTGGCCCCGGGCGTCAGCGCTACGCCCTGTTCACCAATGAAGCCGGCGGCATTCTCGACGATCTGATGGTGGCGAATTTTGGCGACCATCTGTTTCTGGTGGTCAACGCCGCCTGCAAGGAAGAGGACGAGGCGCTTCTCAACGAGCATCTTTCGGACGTCTGCATCATCGAGCCCTTGCGCCATCGCGCGCTGATCGCCCTGCAAGGACCAAGAGCGGAATCCGTGCTCGCGAAGTTCAATTCCGAAATTTCGGCGATGAAATTCATGGATGCCGGCCCGCGGCGGCTTGCCGGCCTCGACTGCTTCGTCTCCCGCTCCGGCTATACCGGCGAGGACGGCTTTGAGATTTCGCTACCCGCGGAGGCCGCTGAGGGGTTTGCGGAGGAATTGCTGGCGAACGCGGATGTGCTGCCGATTGGCCTGGGGGCGCGGGACAGCCTGCGGCTGGAGGCCGGGCTTTGTCTCTATGGCCACGATCTCGACCCCAAGACGACGCCGGTCGAGGGCGCGCTGGAATGGTCAATTCAAAAGAGCCGCCGCAAGGGGGGGCTGCGGCCCGGCGGATTTCCGGGCGCGGACGTGATCCTCACCCAGTTCGAACATGGCGCGCCGCGCCGGCGGGTTGGCCTGAGGCCCGAAGGCCGCGCGCCGGTGCGCGAAGGCGCGGCCTTGTTTGCCGATGAAACCTCGTCCCAGCCGATCGGCACCGTGACCTCCGGCGGCTTCGGGCCGAGCCTGAACGCGCCGGTCGCGATGGGCTATCTGCCGCCTCGCAACACGACGTAGCCGGCGCGGCTCGTTTTCGCCGAAGTGCGCGGAGCACGCCTACCCGTCCGGGTGTCGCAGATGCCTTTCGTTCCCAACGGTTACAAACGCTAACTCGCAAACGCTGAGGATTTTTCATGACCACGCTTTACACCGACGACCACGAATGGCTCCGCATCGAAGGCGACGTCGCCACGATCGGCGTGACGGATTACGCGCAGTCGCAACTGGGCGACGTCGTGTTCGTCGAACTGCCGAAAGTCGGGCGTACGCTTAAAAAAGCCGAAGCCGCCGCCGTCGTCGAATCGGTCAAGGCCGCTTCCGACGTCTATGCGCCGATTTCGGGCGAGGTGCTGGAGGTCAACGCCCAACTCGCCAGCGAGCCGGCGCTGGTCAATTCCGACGCCGCAGGCAAGGCCTGGTTCTTCAAGCTGAAGATCGCCGATCGCGGCGAACTCGGCGGCCTGATGGACGAGGCCGCCTACCAGAAACACATCGCGTGATCGCGAGATGAAGATTCGTGTGGAAGTGCATCTGCGTTTCGTCGTCGTCATGCCCGGCCTTGCGCCGGGCATCCACGACTTTCTTTTCTGCTTCCAAGACGTGGATGGCCGGGACAAGCCCGGCCATGACGGCTTGTGACGGTACGCTAAAAAGGAATAGCCGATGACCGCGCCACTCAAGCCGTTAGCCGAGCCTGCCACGACCTTCGCGCGCCGCCATATCGGCCCCGCCCCGCGCGACGTCGCTTTGATGCTTCAGGCCCTGGGCTCGACAAGCCTTTCGGCGCTGATGGCCGAGACGCTGCCCGCCTCGATCCGGCAACAAGCCCCGCTCGATCTGGGCACACCGCTGAGCGAAACCGAGGCGCTTGCCCACATGCGCGAGCTGGCCTCGCAAAATCAGGTCTTCACCTCGCTGATCGGCCAAGGCTATTCCGGCACGATCCTGCCCGCCGTGATCCAGCGCAACATCCTGGAGAACCCGGCCTGGTACACGGCCTATACGCCCTATCAGCCCGAAATCAGCCAGGGCCGGCTGGAAGCCCTGTTCAACTTCCAGACCATGATCGCCGATCTCACCGGGCTCGATGTCGCCAACGCCTCGCTGCTGGATGAGGCGACCGCGGCGGCGGAGGCGATGGCGCTGACCGAGCGCGCCGCGCAAAGCCAGAGCAAATCGTTCTTTGTCGATGCGGACGTGCATCCGCAGACGCTGGCCGTGTTGCGCACCCGCGCCGAACCGCTGGGGTGGAATCTCATCGTCGGCGATCCCGCAACCGCGCTCGAAGGTGCCGACGTGTTCGGCGGCCTGTTGCAATATCCGGGCTCCTCGGGCGCGGTGCGCGACCTGCGTCCGGCGATATCGGCGCTTCATGCCAAGGGTGCGCTCGCCATCGTCGCCGCCGATCTCCTGGCGCTGACATTGCTGGCGTCGCCCGGCGAACTCGGCGCCGACATCGCGATCGGCTCCGCCCAGCGCTTCGGCGTTCCGATGGGCTATGGCGGCCCGCATGCGGCCTATATGGCGGTGCGCGACGGCTTGAAACGCTCGCTGCCCGGACGTCTGGTCGGGCTGTCGGTGGATTCGCGCGGGGCGCCCGCCTACCGGCTGGCGCTGCAAACCCGCGAACAGCATATCCGCCGCGAAAAGGCGACCTCCAACATCTGCACCGCGCAGGTGCTGCTGGCGATCATCGCCTCGATGTACGCGGTCTATCACGGGCCGGAAGGGCTGACCCACATCGCGCGCTCCGTGCATCGCCGCGCCGCTGTATTGGCGGCGGGATTGCGCCAACTCGGCTTCACGCCGCAGTCGGAGGCGTTTTTCGACACGGTGTCGGTCCATGTCGGCGAAAAGCAAAACGAAATCGTGGCGCGGGCGCTGGCCGAAAACATCAATCTGCGGATCGGCCAGGGTCCTCTTGACGGCGTGCTCGGGATCGCGCTCGACGAAACCACCACCGCAGAGACGATTGAAGCCGTGTGGCGCGCCTTTGGCGGCAAGCTCGTCTTATGCCGAGATCGCGCGCGAGGCCGGCGATGCCTTTCCAGCGGGGCTCGCAGCGGACGAGCGCCTTCCTGACCCATCCGGTGTTTCATGCCCACCGTTCGGAAACGGAGTTGCTGCGCTACATGCGCAAGCTCAGCGATCGCGACCTCGCGCTCGACCGCGCGATGATTCCGCTGGGGTCCTGCACCATGAAGCTGAACGCGACGACCGAGATGATGCCGCTGACCTGGGCCGAGTTTGGTTCCCTGCATCCGTTCGCGCCGCGCGACCAGGCACAAGGCTATCGCGCGATGTTTGCGCGGCTGGAGCAGTGGCTTAGCCGGATCACCGGCTATGACGCGATCTCGCTGCAACCGAATTCGGGCGCGCAGGGCGAATATGCCGGGCTGCTCGCGATCCGCGGCTATCACGCCTCGCGCGGCGAAGGCCACCGCAACGTCTGCCTGATCCCTTCGTCGGCCCACGGCACCAATCCGGCCTCCGCCCACATGGCCGGCATGGAGGTCGTGGTGGTGGCATGCGATACGCGCGGCGATGTCGATGTGGCGGATCTGCGCGCCAAGGCCGAGCAGCATTCGAACAATCTCGCCGCTGTCATGATCACCTATCCCTCCACCCACGGCGTGTTCGAGGAGCATATTCGCGAGATCTGCGACATCGTGCACGGCCATGGTGGACAGGTCTATCTCGACGGCGCCAACCTGAATGCGCAGGTGGGCCTCGCCCGGCCCGGCGAATACGGCGCCGATGTCAGCCATCTCAACCTGCACAAGACCTTCTGCATTCCGCATGGCGGCGGCGGACCCGGCATGGGGCCGATCGGGGTCAGAGCGCACCTGAAGCCGTTTCTGCCAAGCCATCCTGAAAATCGGTGACGGACCGGCGCGGTCGGTCCGGTGTCGGCCGCGCCGTTCGGCTCGGCCTCGATCCTCACCATTTCCTATATCTACATCCTGATGATGGGCGGCGAAGGCCTGACGCGCGCGACCGAGGTGGCGATCCTCAACGCCAATTATATCGCCGCCCGGCTGCAAGCCCACTTCCCGGTGCTTTATCGCAACGCCAAGGGCCGCGTCGCGCATGAATGCATCATCGACCCCCGGCCCCTGAAGAACTCGACCGGCGTCACCGTCGATGACATCGCCAAGCGGCTGATCGACTACGGCTTCCACGCCCCGACCATGAGCTTCCCGGTGCCGGGCACCTTGATGATCGAGCCGACCGAATCCGAATCCAAAGCCGAGCTCGATCGTTTCTGCGAGGCGATGATCGCGATCCGGCGCGAGATCGCCGAGATCGAGGAAGGCCGCCTCACCGTCGAGGCTTCGGCGCTGCGTCACGCGCCGCATACCGTGCATGACATCGCGGACGACGGGTGGGAGCGCGCCTATAGCCGCATTGAAGGCTGCTTCCCGGCTGGCACCTCGCGCACCGACAAATACTGGAGCCCGGTGGGGCGGATCGACAATGTCTACGGCGACCGCAACCTCGTCTGCTCCTGCCCGCCGGTCAGCGAGTACGCGCAAGCGGCGGAGTGAGCCCCGTGTCCCGGACGCGTTGCGGCATGCAATGCCGCTGCGCAGATCCGGGACCCATGTCATCCGTTTAGGAAAATAGGCCCCGGATCAGCAGCGCACTACGCCGCTTCGCAGCGCATTGCACTGCATCCGGGGCACGATCCCCTATCACTCGCCGCAGCGCCGGGATCCAGCTTCAGAAATTCAATTCTTCGCTCAAATCACGCCAATCCGCATTGAGCTTCTCTATGAGCGCGACCTTCCAAGCCCGTCGCCAGCGTTTCAACGAATGTTCGCGGGCGCGTGCCTCAAGAACCGTATCGAACAATTCAAAATAGACGAGGCGATTGACGTCATATTTACGCGTAAAGCCGGGTACAAGTTTAGCTTTGTGCTCTATTATCCGCCGGGCGAGATCGTTGGTGACGCCGACATACAACGTCCCATTTCGCTTGCTGGCAAGAATGTAAACAGAGCAAGACGCGGGCACAGCCCCTCACGCTTCTAAACAAACGCGACTATGGGAAGCTGCGTGTCCCGGACGCGTTGCGGCATGCAATGCCGCTGCGCAGATCCGGGGCCCATGTCATCCGTTTAGGAAAATAGGCCACGGATCAGCAGCGCACTACGCCGCTTCGCGGCGCATTGCACTGCATCCGGGGCACGGGCAATTACTCCTCCGCCGGCTCCTCGCCGTCGGCGTCGCGCTCGGGCGCACCGGCCAAGATCTGCTCGGCGATCAGGCCGGAGTTCTGGCGGATCGCGACTTCGATCTTGCTGGTGATATCGGGATTGGCCTTGAGGAACGCTTTGGAGTTCTCGCGGCCCTGGCCGAGCCGCTGGCTGTCATAGGAGAACCAGGCGCCGGATTTTTCCACGATGCCGGCCTTGACGCCGAGATCGAGGATCTCGCCCATCTTGGAGACGCCTTCGCCATACATGATGTCGAACTCGACCTGCTTGAACGGCGGCGCGAGCTTGTTCTTCACCACCTTGACGCGGGTGGTGTTGCCGACCACCTCGTCGCGCTCCTTGATGGCGCCGATGCGGCGGATGTCGAGGCGGATGGAAGCGTAGAATTTCAGGGCATTGCCGCCGGTGGTGGTTTCCGGCGAGCCGTACATCACGCCGATCTTCATCCGGATCTGGTTGATGAAGATCACCATGGTGTTGGACTTGTTGATCGAGGCGGTGAGCTTGCGCAGCGCCTGGCTCATCAGCCGCGCCTGCAAGCCGGGCAGCGCATCGCCCATTTCGCCTTCGAGTTCGGCCTTCGGCACCAGCGCCGCCACCGAGTCGATCACCAGCACGTCGACCGCGCCGGAGCGCACCAGCGTGTCGCAGATTTCCAGCGCCTGCTCGCCGGTGTCGGGCTGCGAGATCAGGAGCTCGTCGATATTGACGCCGAGCTTGCGGGCATAGACCGGATCGAGCGCATGTTCGGCATCGATGAAGGCGCAGATGCCGCCCTTCTTCTGGCCCTCGGCCACCGTGTGCAGCGCCAGCGTGGTCTTGCCTGAGGATTCCGGCCCGTAGATCTCGACCACCCGCCCCTTCGGCAGGCCGCCGACGCCGAGCGCGATGTCGAGCCCGAGCGAGCCGGAGGATATCGTCTCGACATCCATCGAACGGTCGTTCTTGCCCAGCTTCATCACCGAGCCCTTGCCGAACTGGCGCTCGATCTGGGACAGCGCAGCGGACAGGGCCTTACTCTTATCCATGGAGGATCCTTCGACGATACGCAGGGCAGTGACGGACATAGTGGTGCTCCTTATGGCGAGGATTCGCGAGCGGGACAAACGTTGCGGACGTTGCAGGGGCAGAATCGGCGTTGGAAGCAAATGTACACCATTTGTTCCTTGTTCGCAATATGTTCTTTTTTGGAGGGGGGTACTGGCCGTATTTGACCCCTAGTGGCCTAGTTTGAAATCCGCCAGTGTCCTAATTCGATTTTTGAGCCGAAGGAAAAACGTGCTCACAACAGACTTGGTGCAGTCACCGCGCAGATTGAAGCCATCCGCAGGCAACTCGGGCATGGGGTGAGAGAACTCTTTCCCGCAACGCGAACAGCGTATCTTGACCACGGAAAACTCCGAAGAAGAGGCCGCCTTCTGGGAGACCGGCCCGCCCCAAAAAAGAAACGGCCCCGGTGGACTAGACCGGGACCGTCTAGCCGGCGAACCAGTCTTGGGGGACCTCTCGCAGGCAACCCAGAATAGCAGTTGCGGCCCCATTCCATTCTAAAACCTATTTGAGATTCAGTAGCCTGATCTGCCTTCGCGAGCGTCCTGATCAGGACAGCACCATAGGGATCGGGGGACTGGCCTGTTTTCCGAACCTCGCGGCCAGGTTTGAAAGCCGCGGCGGTCGCTTTCTATTGGATTATTTCAGATCTGCCCCGGCCCAGGTCCGATTTGGAAGTGTCCTAAACTGCACTTTGGAACCTTTGTATACGAAGCCTGTTATTCCGCTCATCAAACGAGCACAGGCGGGGTAGGATTGGTGACTGAGGAAAAAGAACGGATTCAGGGACACGCTCAACCAAAAGGGCCGACGCGCTGTCCGGCCTGCGCCGCCTTCCCCACCCTGTCGCAGCAGTTCATGAATCCGCGCGACGGCAAGACGGTTCGCCTTTACGAATGCTCGTGCGGCGAACGCATCTGGGACGACAAGTAGCTATCTGGCGGCTTTTCCAAAATTCAATTTGGTATTTTTTGCGAGCGGAACCCGCTTAGCTGGGCCATGCCTCAGGTTCAATCTTCGCCGCCGGTCTGCGCCCGTCATTGTCCATCCTGGCCTGGTTTGAGGTCGCCCTTGATCTCCAGCGTGTCGGCCGGCTCGTGGAACGCAAGATAGGCGTCGACCGCATAGAACACGCCGAAAATGGCGATCGCGGCGGCAATCAACATGCCGCCGATCCACATCAGTATTTCCCTGGCAGGGTAGGTCCCAAACATGCGGACGGTTTTTATTTTTGCAGGCGAAAAATGAAAAGCCCCCGCGGCGCTGAGAACACAGCGGGATAAATCTGATCGGCGTGGGGCATCCAGGCCGGATCGCCCCACGGCAATCCTGTATTTGCCAGAGCTCCATTGATTCTAACATTCGCAAAAGTGGGTTGGCCGGAGCGAGTTTCGGCCCGGTATCACGGTAGAGACCCGAACCCAGATCCACCTCCCACGACCAAAGAAATAACCTATTTTGGAACGAAGCTGACCGGCGCGGCATTATGACCGGATGCTGCACGGCACAAAAAGTGCTTGGGTCTGATCATGCTTGCAGTCGTGGTCGCGTGCATATTCGGTATGGGTTTCGGAGCTGGATACGGCGTCCGAGCGTTTATCTCCCGCCGACGGCGAAGATCATACCGGCGCTCCCTGGCCTGAGGCGGCAATCGAGCCCACCTCGGCACAGCATTCCGCGAGGGCAAGACCCGCGGAACGGTCGAGGTCGTGCCGGCGAAACATGTCCGCTTTTCCTTCGAAATACGAATTAGATGGACTTCCAAAGCCAACAAGCGCCTAGTCGATCCATCGCCGCGCTACCTCTTGGCTCATATCGGTGACTGAGAGTTCGGTAACGCTCCCGCCCCGTTTTGGAAGGAGCACGCATGGCCTGGCTTTTCAACGAATCCCCCACCCTTTACGAACGCCTGACGGCCGAAAAGAAGCGTCTTGAAATGGAGCTGGATCTGGCTGGGCCCGGCTCGATAAGAGACAGGCTTCTGGAGAAGCTTCGCGATCTCCATGCCGCGACCCACATCAACGACTGGCTTTCGTCGCCGGGTTTGCGCACGCCAGGCTGAACTGTCCCAACGGAAAGCGACCGCTTCCGCTGGCGGTCTCACCACCGGCGCGATGACGGATGGGAAGCGCGACCTGACCGAGACGGCCAACCGCCAAAATAAAGGCCCCACCGCGCTGAGAACGTGGTGAGGCCAAGCTGATCCGATTCGGGGGGCTTGTTCCTTGGCGGACCGGCCGCAATCCTAGCGAACCGAGCTTACATGCGCCTTACATCGCGGGTGTCCGGATCCCTGCCGTGGCGACAATTCGTTCCGATTTTCCACGCGAAAGCCAAACGGCCCCGTCACGCTGAGGGTACGTGCCGAGGCCGCCTGCCCCTGCGGATGTTCTGGGGACCAGAACTAGGGCAGCGCAACATAACGAACGCCCGTGAACGGGCATGTGAGCCGTTTCACATCTGGTCGGTTTGAATCTTCGAAGCGCATTTTGGCCGGCATCGTGGGCGCCCACCTCCGTTTTCTTGCGACCGCCAGTCCACTTCAGCAAACCGTGAACGAGTGTTCGCTTCCGGATGGTGAACCTTATGCCGAGCCGTGCAGACCTATGTGCGACCGGGGGGATTTCAGGGGCCCCGGTGACTAAACCAGCGCCGCCAAGCGATCATATTCCGCTTGGGCGGCGTTGCGCTTTTTCGACAAGGAATCTCCCGTTCCCGCCGGCTTTCCCCATGACGCAGGCGATGAGAAAGCCTTGAAGCGGCGAAATCGCCGGCGTTATGATCGCGCAAAACCGGCCGGCCTCAAGCGGCGCAGCAAGCGCCAACAGACGCCGCGCACCCGTATTCACACGGCCCCGGACAGGCACTTTTTGAGTAGCGCGTGCGGTCGCGTTCAGGCGTCTGCTGGGAACGTCGCGCAGAGCTGACCCGTCAGGGCCACAATTTTAATTGCGCGGCAGGGGTCGTCGGCTTGTTGTCAACCCGGTCGACGGCCCCGCCCGAACCGGCTGCGAACCGTCATCAGGCCAGGCGCCTTAACACCAAGCGCTGTAAAGGGGCCGGAACACCGAGGGGCAAATCGCACGCCGCCAATCACCCATCACACCAATCGATTGAGGCTGTTTTCCGGCTGGCCGATTTCCTTTGCCATCGGCCGCTCAAACATTCCCCCTCGCGTTTGCCTCCGAAAGGCCAGCAAACTCGGGAAATAAATGCTATGATGGCGCGTGACTCCGTCCTGTCGCTGTTTTTCGGGACGGCCACGCGGCCTTACGTTGATCGCGAGTTGATGATGACAGTCCACGCCCCCAAGCTTCTGACGCCTGAAGAATTTGCCTCGTTGATCGAAATCGCGATCGCTTCCGATAATCCCACGGTGCCGCCGCATCATATGTCGAAGCTGATCAGCCTCGGCTACGTCCTGGACACGGCCAGTGGTCCGCGCGTGACCGGCGATGGCCTGGTCCGCATCACCGAGAGCGAATAGCGCCAAAGCCCGTAACCTCCCGGAATTGATCCACAGCCGGAACGGGCGTCAAATGACGCCGCTTCGAAAGGGCCCGAACGGGCGGCCGGTTTCTTTGTGGATTGTGTCATGCCGCGCTATTTCTTTCGCATCCGAAACGGCCGCTATTCCGGCGCCTCCGAACATGGCGTCGAATTGGCCGATCACGCCGCCGCCTGGCAGGAGTTGACGCGCTCCTGCGCCGGCATGCTCGGCGGGATCTGCCGCAAGCTCGGCCAGAATACGCAGTGGGAAATGGAGCTGCTGGACGAGCGCAAACAGCCGGTTTTCCGGATTTGCCTCGTGGCGGATTTGCTCGACCATCCTTCGAAATCCGCCGTCAAAAAAGCGACAGCCTTGCGCTGAGCGATCCGAAGA
Organism: uncultured Alphaproteobacteria bacterium; assembly: GCA_963748805.1. GTDB lineage: Bacteria > Pseudomonadota > Alphaproteobacteria > Rhizobiales > Xanthobacteraceae > Bradyrhizobium. Next base: position 26,387 of record CAVVLH010000006.1, read on the forward strand.
AACCAAAGCCGGTTCTCGCCCGCGCTAAAGCGCGATGAGATTTACATGAATCGTCATCGCGCTTTAATTATTCGATTGAGCATGATCTCCGCGCAAACGCGTTCCGCGTTTGTCGCGAGGGAAAACCGCTGCTCCACTTTTCCGGATCATGCGCTAGTTGGGGGAAGTGCCGCTGCTGGCCGAGGTTCCGCTCTTGGCCTTCGACTTGGCCGACGATGCCGACCTGGCCGGCGGCGAGGATGGCGCATCCGAGCGCACCCCGCCCCAGGGATCGGAGGGCGCCTTCTGATCCGGAATTTTCTTCAAGGAATCCTTGTAGGCCTTTTCCTGCGCAGACTCGGCGTCCTTTTCTTCCTGGGTCTTGCCGGGCTTGTCCTGCAACAGATTCAACTTGGGAATCTGCGCAAACGCCGGTGAGGCCACGAGCATGATCGCAGCTCCCAGTATCGCCAATCCGAAATCTCTGCGCCGCATCGAAAACTCCCCGTCCTTTGGCGACAACATATCACCGCCCGACCCGCGGAGCCAAGCGCCCAAGGTAGGCGCAAAAGGCCGCAAGCCATCCTTCAAAAATGGTCGGATTTGCAGGATTTCTGCGCGGGAAGCCAGTCGTCCCAGATCGGGCCGCATTTGGTGCAGCCGTTCATCATCAAAGCCAAGGCAAGCACACTCAGAATCATTGCCGAACGTTTCAACATGTCGCGAGCTGTCCCCTACCCTCTGCCTCATTAGGGGTGGCACACGGAATTTTCAAGCAGGCCCCTCTCGCAATCGCGAAGGGCACCGGAGTAAGATCGGCTGATGCGGCGGACGGCAATTTTCTTGATCACGATGGCAGGCACGGCGCTGACGCTTTCGGCCTGCGGCCTCGCGGACAGCCGGACACCGTTGCCGCTGCCGGAATTCATGCGGGCCAAGGCTTCCGATCCGCCCCCGCTCGAGCAACCGCCCGACATCCGGCGCATGGTTCGCGAAAGGCTCGACCAGGTCTTTGTCGCCCAATCCAATCCACAGAACGTGCGGGTTTCCGAGCCGCGCCACGAGCTTCGCGGGCTCGGCTGGACGGCCTGCGTCAGGGCCGAGCTGACGTCGGCCACCGGCAAGCCGCTCGGCGAGGAAACCTACCGCATCTCGATCAACGGCGGCGTCATCATCGACCGGCAGCGCATCCTGTCCGAGGACACCTGCACTTCCGAAACCTATCAACCGATCTGAAAAACGAAAAGGCGTGACGCTCAAACCCAGTGCCCGAGCCGCAGCGCCACCGCCATGGTCGCTTCCCGCAACTCGTCGGCAAGCTTGCGGTCCTCGATCGCACGCGCGAGCACCATGCCGCCGAGACAGAGTGCGGTGAGCGAGAGCGCCACCTGCCGCGAAGGCTGGGCGTTGGGGGTGATGCCCTGCTCGAAGGTCTCCACCATCATCCGGAGCGCCGCCTCCTGCGCTTCCCGCACCGACTGGTCGGTCCGTGAGACGTCGTTGGGAAGGCCGATCAGCGGGCAGCCCCCCTCGAGATCTTCGAGGTGCTGGCGCGAGAGATAGTCGCGCAACAACGTCACCGCGCGGTCCGACGCCTTGTCGGAGTTGGCGATGACTTCCTGCTTCTCGGTGACGAAACAGCTGATCGCCTCCGCGTAAAGCTCGCTCTTGCTCTGGAAGTAGCTGTAGAAGCCACCGCGCGTCATCCCGGCGCCCGCCATGATGTCGTCGATGGAAGCCGCGGTGAAGCCGTGGCGATTGAAGAGTTGCAGCGCGCTCTGAATGATTTTCTGCCGCACCTGCTCGCGATGATGAGTTTGTCCCATGTCCGCCCCGGCCGTTGCGTTTTGCTCACGCGTATCCACGGACAAGGACCGATTCAGCGGCGCGAACATTCCTTGATCACGAAAATGTAATTGCTGGCGCGGCAGACGCATCGCGGAAATTCGCGCGCACGCATCGTCAATCGCCGGTTAACGATAAAGATCAAATTGGATCTCTGACCCAAGATCATTTTCCGAACTTTCCGCTAGCGTGGCGCCCTGAGGGCGAGTGTCACGCCCGCATCACATCGCGACGGGAAGTAGAACGTGGCTGAAACGGCTGACATCGCTGGCCTGTCGCGCCCATCGGCCCATGATGGCGCGGGCAAGCGCGTGCCGGCGGACGCAATTCCCCCACAAAATTCACCACGCGCGGGCTTTGCGGCGCTGGCTTCCGTTCCCCCGGAAGATTGGCGTGCGCTTGCCGAGCGCGCCATTGAACCAAACGGCTATTATCTTCCGGCGTGGGAACTGGCCGTCAACGCGTCGGCACACGGCCGCACCGGCGTCTCCGCGCTCGGCGCCTGGCGCTATGCCTCGCCGGATCAACCGGAGCCCATTGAACTCGCGCCAAGTCATCCTGCGCCCGCGACCGGCGAGCCGGCGCGACTGATCGGCCTGTTGCCGGTCGTCTCGCTGTGGCGCGCCTGCAAAATTCCCCTGCCCGCATTGGCGAGCGCCAGCCCCTACGGCACGTTGTGTACGCCGCTGCTGGATCGTGGTCTGGCCGAGGAAGCCGCGAAAAGTTTGATGAGCGAGGCCCGCGACGCGGGAGCGCATGCGCTGATCCTGCGCGACGTCTCGCTCAACGGTGCGGCGATGAAAGCCTTTACGCTGGCGCTGCGGCAGGAAGGCTTGCAGCCGATCATTCTGCATTCGCATTTGCGCGCCTGCCTTGACGCCCGGCGCGAGGCCAACGACGTCCTGCGCGACGCGCTCAGCGCCAAGAAGCTGAAGGAGCTGCGGCGCCAGCGCAACCGCCTCGCCGATGAACACGGCATGGTGCGGTTTACGGTCGCCCGCACGACCGACGAGGTCGCCCGCGCGGTTGAGATCTTCCTGGCGCTGGAGGCGAGCGGCTGGAAGGGTGAACGCGGCACCGCGCTTCGGCAAGACGCAGGCGATCTGAGCTTCATCCGGAACGCGACGCGCGGGCTCTCCGAAACCGGCCAGTGCGAAATCGTCACCCTGCATGCCGGGCAAACGCCGGTGGCATCGGCCGTCGTGCTTCGGCATCAGGATCGCGCCTTCTACTTCAAGCTCGGCATCGACGAACGTTTTGCGAAATACTCGCCCGGCGTCCAGTTGACGCTCGACCTGACGCGGCATCTATGTGCCGACGCGGTGCTGGCGACCGCCGACTCCACGGCGAGCGCGGATCATCCCATGATCAATCCGATCTGGCGCGGACGGCTGAAGATCGGCGATGTCATCATTCCGCTGCGGCGGAGCGACCCGGTCGTCTCCGCGATCCATGCGGCGCTCGCCGCACGGCACCGCTTGCGCGAATGGGCGCGGGCCGCGGTGCATCGGCTGCGATCGCCAAATAAGACGAGCTACTCCGCGGCTTGCGCGTTAATTTCCGCCGAGACCTGACGGATGGCGGCGGCGAGTTGCTCGGGCGGCTGCGCGCCCGACACCGCATATTTCTGCGCGAACACAAACGTCGGCACGCCGGAAATACCCTTATCGGATGCTTCCTTGGCCTGCGCCGAAATCAATTCCACGTCTTCGTCCGTCGCAAGCCGCCGGCGAATATCCTCGGCATCGAGCCCGACATCGGCCGCCGCCTGTACCAGCACGTCTGTCACGGTGAGGTCGCCGCCGTCGCGGAAATACAATTCCATCAGCCGCTGCTTCATCTCGGCCGCTTTACCCCTGGCTTCGGCCCAGTGAATCAGGCGATGGCAATCGATCGTGTTCGGCTGCCGTTTCACCAGGTCAGGACGATAGCTCAGTCCCTCCTCGCCGGCGGCGGTGACGACGCGGCCCGCAATGCCCTTATAGGCCTCGACCGAGCCGAATTTGGTGGTGAGATAGTCCTCCCGGCTGATGCCCTCGCGCGGCACCCAGGGATTGAGGAAAAACGGCCGCCAATGCACCTCAACCGGAACGTCCGCCACCTGCGCCAACGCGTTCTCGATCCGGCGCTTTCCGATATAGCACCAGGGGCAGACGACGTCGGAGACGATGTCCAGTCGAACGGGCTTCAAGGTGGTCATCGGGCGGCCTCTCTTTTTCTGACGACCGCCTAGAGATAGGCCGCTGGCCGATCATGAACAAGACACCTATCGCAGGTCAGCCGCCAGCTTTCGCATGTGTTCGGCGGTGAACTCATCCGCCGGAAACAAGGTTTCCAGCGCCAGTTCCGACAGCGTGACGTCGACCGGTGTGCCGAAAATCATCGTGGCCGACATGAAGCTGAGAACATCGCCGCCTAACCGCAGCTTGAAGGGGATCACGACGCTGTCGGGCGGCAACGGCGCCGATCGCGCCGGCAACGGATAGGTTTTCAATTCGTCATAGAGCTTGATCAATCCGGGATCGGCGGTGGTCTCGCATTTACGGCGCAGGCGCTCGAGGAGATGGCCGCCCCATTCCGCGATGTTCACGGTGTTCGCGGCCAGCGCCTCGGGATGGAGGGCGACCCGGAAAATGTTGACCGGCGGCGTCAGCAACCGCTGCGGAACGCCGGCCAATAGCGGCTTCAACATGCGGTTGCTGGAGACCAGATTCCAGTGTCGGTCATAAGCCAGCGCCGGATTCGGCTCATGCGCGCGCAGCACCAGATCAATCGCCGCGCGCGCCGATTCCAGCGCGGGATCGTCGAGCGAGTGTTGCGGAAACGCCGGCGCGAAGCCCGCCGCCACCAGCAGCACGTTGCGTTCCCGCAAAGGCACCTGGAGCCATTCGGCCAATTTCAACACCATATCGCGCGAGGGCGCCGCGCGTCCGGTTTCGACGAAGCTCAGGTGACGCGTGGAAATCCCGGCGTCTTCGGCAAGACCAAGCTGGCTCAAATGCCGGCGCAGCCGCCACTGGCGCAGATGTTCGCCGATGTGAACGGGCTCGGGGGCTTCCGTGCGGGCCGTGGCGGGATGCGCACTCATGGGGCGAAACCTATCACGCGGAATTCAGCGCTTCCATTACCTGCGACGTAATGGATCGGCTCCCGGCGCGCTGTCATCGTTGCGGCCGGCGGAGATGACGCGTCAATCGGCGCGCTGATCCATCTCCCGATCCGAAGGAGAACACGATGATGATCCCGTCCTTATTCCTGCGCCGCGCGCTCCAGGCCGACGCCATCTTCAGCGGCGCGGGCGCCGTGATCTTTGCGCTTGGCGCCGGCGAACTCGCGCCGCTGTTCGATCTGCCGGAGGCACTGTTGCGCGAAACCGGCCTGTTCCTGATCGCCTATGCGGCATTCGTCGGCTGGCTCGGCGCGCGCCAGTCGTTCCCGAGGATTTGGGCCGGAATCATCGTCGTCGGCAACGCGGCCTGGACGCTCGCCAGCATCGCGCTTTTGTTCAGCGGCGCGGTGACACCGAATTTGCTGGGCGAAGCGGCCGTAGTCGCACAGGCCATCGCCACCGGCATCTTCGCCGAGCTGCAATTCATCGGCTTGCGGCGGAGCAGCGACCTGGTCGCCGCTTGAGCGGCCGGGCTTACGCCGAAGCTTGCTGGGCTTCGTCTACCGTCGCCGCGGACATCGGCAGACCCGGCGTGAAAGCAGCCGAAGCCTCCGTGATCGCGGCGATCACCTCATTGGCAGCGGGCAATGTTGCCGGCGTGGTGGCCGGATTGGGCGGAAGCGCTCTGGGAGCGGCGGATTTCGGGCGGCTGCGCCGGGCCGAAGTCCCATCGCTCACACCGGCCGTCTTGGCTACTTGGCTACCTTGGCTACGGCTACCTTGGCCACCTTGCGCTTGACGGGCCCGTTGCCGGTCTTGAGGCGCCTGCTCGACGCCTTCTTGCTGTCGAGCTTGCGCTTGCGGTCCGGCTTGAGCTCAGTCTTCGCCTTGCTCTTTGCTTTTGCGGCCGACTTCGCCTTGGCGCGCCTGGCCGCCTCTTTCTCGGCCTTCCTTTCGGCTTTCCGTTCCGCCTTTTTTAGTTCCTTGGCCTTCAACCGCAACCGTTCGGCGCGAGCTTCCGCGCGCTTCTTCTTGCGCTTTTTCTCGCAAGCATCGCACTTGCAGCCGATCGGCTTCAGATAGGCTTTGAAATAGTCGGTGCCGTAATCGTAATTGATCTCGTCGCCCGGCTCGATGTTCTTGATCGCGCGAATGAAAACCTTGCGCTTGCGCGGACGGACGTCGCTTTCCGCGTTCGGCTTGCAGGCGTGATTGATGTAGCGGGCGACGTTCTTGCGCACCGAACCGTCAATGGTCCAGCGATTATTGAGTTCGAACAGGTATTTGTTCTCGATCGCGTCGTCTTTTTTCTTTTTGGAATCCAAAAGCGGCCCAAAATAGCGGATGATTTTGGTGCCCTTCTTGATCCGCTGGGTGGCGAAGAGGCCAAGTCCGGTGCGGGAACGGCCGACACGATAGGGTTTCTTCGGCGAAATGACAGGCATGACGGTGAGGCAACTGCAACGCTAATGAAGCGACGGATCGCGAAGGCGATGTTCTAGGACGATTCCACGCAAATGTCAGGCCCTTCGCGACATTTGCGCGAGCCGTCCCCAGTTTGCGCACATCCAAACGCTCGGTTCCCGGATATTTACGGCCGCGCCACCGATATTCTCAGCATGGCATCGAGCAGCGCTGCCGAATCCGCGCCCTTGGGCAATCGTCTCAGGATGCCGGCAAGCCTGCCGTCGAGCAGCAGCATTGTGAAACCGTGGACCAGCGACCAGGCGCGCACGATCGCCGCCGCCTGATCGAGCGACAGCGCCTCGGCTGCGATCGCTTCCTGACGCTGGGCGCCGACAGCGCCCGCTAGTCCAGCAAAAGCAGCCTCGGCCGCCTCGTGGAGCGCGGGCCGCTTCATGTCGAGACGCTCGGTGCGGAACATCAAGCTGTACATGCCGGGATGCGCCTGCGCGTAGGCGACATAGGCCTTGGCGCGCGCCATCGCTTTTTCCGTGACGGTGCTGCCGGAATCCGCAGCCGCCAGGGCGGCGGCGTTGAATTGCCTGAAGCCGATCGCCGCGAGTTCGCTGAGGAGACCCGCAAGGTCGCCGAAATGATGGGTGGGCGCGGCGTGAGAGACGCCGGCTTCGCGCGCGACTGCCCGCAACGTCAACCCGGAGATCCCGTCGCGTTCCAGCACCCGCTCCGCCGCCTCCAGCAGCGCTGTGTGCAGCGCGCCGTGATGATAGGGCGTATTTTCGTTCGTACTCTTGGTCGGTGATGCGCGTTTGACACGCGCCGGACGCGCAGCCGCGGCGCGGCGCGCACGGCTTTTCAATGGCTTGGCCCTGGATTTCAGTCCTGGTTCTCATCGCGGCAATATAGGGCCCGATGTTTACACTGTAAAGATTTCGCTTGACGTGCCCCGCAGCTGACCCTATCGATTATCTTTACATCGTAAAGATTTGACTTCGGGAGGCGAGCATGCAGCAGGAAGCCGTAACCAGGACGGCCCGTAACAATCGCGGCCCGATTCCGTTCGAATCCGAGGCTTCCTTTCTGAAAGTCACCGGCGAATTGCCGCGCGAGCTGAACGGCACGCTGTACCGCAACGGCCCGAACCCGCAATTCGATGCCCCGGACGCCCACTGGTTTGTCGGCGACGGCATGCTGCACGCCTTCCATCTGGAGAACGGCCGCGCCGCCTATCGCAATCGCTGGGTGCGCACCGCGAAATGGCGGGCCGAGCACGAGGCCGGCCGCGCTTTGTTCGGCGGCTTCGGCCGCAAACTGCCGGATGCACCAGCCTCGCTTGCCGATGGCGGCGTCGCCAATACCAACATCATCTTCCATGGCGGAAAACTGCTGGCGCTGGAGGAGCAGCATCTGCCGGTCGAGATCGAGCCGGGAACGCTTGCCACGCGTGGCCCTTGCAACTTTGACGGCGCGATCGGCGGTCCCTTCACCGCCCATCCGAAGGTCGACCCCGCCACCGGCGAGTTGTTTTTCTTCGGCTACAATGCCGCCGGCCCCTTCACCCCCACCCTCTCCTTCGGATCGATCGATGCCACCGGCCATGTCAAACGCTTCGACCGTTTTGAGGCCCCCTACGCCAGCATGGTGCACGACTTCATCGTCACCGAACGTCATTTGCTGTTTCCGGTCCTTCCGATCACCGGCAGCATGGAGCGCGCGATGAGAGGGCGGCCGCCTTATGCCTGGGAACCCGACAAGGGCGCCTATGTCGGCGTGATGAAGCGCAACGGCACGGCAAATGACGTCGTCTGGTTCCGCGGCGAGAGCTGCTACGTTTTCCACGTCCTGAACGCCTGGGAAGAAGGCGAGCGCATCATCGCCGACGTCATGCAGTTCGAGGAAGCGCCGCTGTTTCCGCATCCCGACGGCTCCCGCACCGATCCGGAGAAGTCGCGCGCGCGTCTCGCGCGCTGGACCTTCGATCTTGCCGGCAATACCGACCGCTTCCAGCAGAGCTATCTCGACGATCTCACCGGCGAATTTCCGCGCATCGACGACCGCCGCGCCGGCCTTGCCAACCATCATGGCTGGTACGCCTGCGCCAATCCCGACCAGCCGATGTTCGACGGATTCTCCGGCATCGCCCATGTCAACGGCAAGGGCGAGCGTCTCGCCAAATATCTGCTCCCCCTCGGTGACACCCTCTCCGAGCCGGTCTTCGTCGAGCGGAGCAAGGAGGCCGCCGAAGGCGACGGCTGGCTGCTTGCGGCGGTTTGGCGGGCGAACGAGAATACCAGCGACCTCGCCGTCTTCAACGCCACCGACATCGAGCGGGGTCCGGTCGCGCTGGTGCATCTCGGCCATCGCGTGCCCGACGGCTTTCACGGCAATTGGGTGGGCGCGGCCTGAACCGCCGCGCCGGCACCGGTCTATTGAAAAGGGAGACCGTCATGAAGGACGTCTTCGCAAGGCTCGGCACCGACTTTCTCTCCACCATCCTGTTTGCGGCGATCTATTTCGCCACCGGCAACATCGCGCTTGCAACCGGAATCGGAATCGCCGGCGCGATTGGCCAGGTGATTTACGCCCGCTTCGCGGGAAAGGCGCTCGGTTTCATGACCTGGGCGAGCCTGGCGCTCGTCATCGTGCTGGGTTCGGCCACCCTCCTCACCAACGATCCGCGCTTCGTGCTGGCCAAACCTTCGATCGCGCATTTTGCGATCGGCGCCATCATGCTCAAGCGCGGCTGGATGCTGCGTTATGTGCCGCCGATCGTTGCCGAGACGATTCCTCAATATGTCACGATGGCCGGCTTTTGCTGGGCGGCGCTGATGTTCGCACTCGGGCTCGGCACTATCGCGATGGCGCTGACCGGCGACATGAAGCTTTGGGCGATCTATGTGTCCTTTGTCGCGGTCGGCGCAAAGGTTCTCGCCTTCGCAATCCAATATGTCGCCTTCCGCCTCCTCGTCACCAGCCGGTTGCGCGCCCGCGTTGCGGCCGGTGCCTGAAAACGCGATTCCCGAGGTTGGGCATCGGCTGCGAGATGGGCTATACCGTTTCGCGAAAACAGCGGGAGAGACGGATGGCCGTGGACGGAAACTGGAACATCACCATGAGTACGCCGATGGGCGATCGTCAGGCGACGCTGAGCCTGAAGAGCGCGGGCGGCGCGCTGACCGGCACGCAAGCGGCCGAAGGCAACTCGGCCGAGATTTTCGACGGCACCGCCAATGGCGATGACCTTTCCTGGAAGGTTTCGATCACGAACCCGATGCCGCTGACGCTCGAATTCACCGGCAAGGTTGCCGGCGACCACATTACCGGCGAAATGGGCATCGGGCCGATGGGCAGCTTTCCCTTCACGGGCACGCGGGCATAAGAAGCCCGCGTGAGCTTGCGCCTATCGCGACGCTGCGGCTTCTCTTCTGACATTACGTCTGCACAACGGCAGATTGCCCCTCTCCCTTGCGGGACAGGTAAAGAGCGCGTTTTAAGCACAGTATTGTAAAGATCGCCGGGCAGCACTCACGCAAGGAACAGGTCGTGGCCGACGAGCCTGAACATTCCAGCGATGGACCACTGGATCGCGCGATTGCTATCCTGACCTTTGTTGCCGAACAGAAGAAGGCGCTTTCTGCCGCCGAAATCGCATCCGCGCTCACTCTTCCACTGCCAACCGCGCATCGCCTGATCGGCAACCTTGAAAGCCGGGGCTTGATTCAAAAAGCTCTCGGCACGAAACGCTACGTGGTCGGAAGCAAACTGGTCACGCTGTCGGCCAAGACCATCGGGGCGGCGTTTCGTACGGTGCGCCGGCACGCCGTCCTGAGTGCGGTCGCCGACCGCATCGGCGAACAGTGCGAGATCGGCGTTGTCCGCGACAACGTCGTCGTTTACGTCGACAGCGTGCGATCCAAGCAGCAGCAAGCGTTGCAGTTCAATCCCGGCGACGCAGCTCCCCTCCACTGTACCTCGACGGGCAAGATCTACATGAGCCGGCTGCCCGCGAAGGTTCGGCACCGGCTGGTGCATTCGCTTTCTCTGGTTCGATATACCCCGAAGACGATCGCTGATCCCAAAGAGTTGCTGACGCTGCTCGAAGAGACACGAAGCAGAGGCTGGGCGAAGACCAACGAGGAGTTCGTTCGGGGCGTGGTGGGTTGCGCCGTGCCGATCGTCTCTCCGGCGGGCGACCTCATTGCGTGTTTGGGGGTTTCGGTGCCTGCGGCGCGCGTCGGTTTTGCCGGCCTGGATGCCTTCATCGGTCCGTTGCAGGGGGCAGCGGCCCTGTTGTCCGAAACGATCCTTCAGGACAATGAAGAAGCAGACGATTCTCAATTTTCGGAATAAAATCTCTCGTTTTTCGTCTTTTGAACTCGACCATGCACGGCCTTGATGTATCTTCGAGGCAGATGATTGAGCTGATCGGATTTTACGCAGCTCTTTGCTGATCCACGTCGCCAATACCTGAGCTGATCAAGCGCACTCGCCGGACCGTCCGGCGAGACGCCTCGCTATGCCCAGAATTACCGGAGTAATCATGAGCCAGCATTATGACGTTGCTGCCGTTCGCAAGTCGTTCCCGGCGGCCGAGCACGTCGTCTATCTCGACAGCGGTTTCCAGACCCCGCTCTCGCTTCCGGTAAAAGAGGCCTACGAACGCTTTCTGCGGGAAGGACTCGAAACAGCGGGTCCCAAACCAATCTGGCTCAACCGTCTCGAAGAAACTCGCGTCAAGGTCGCTGCCTTTCTCGGCGTCAAACCGCACGAAATCGCCTTCACCAAGAACACCTCTGAAAGCATGAACATCGCCGCCAACGCGCTGCCGCTACGCGCCGGCGATAAGGTCCTGATGATCCATGGCGATCATCCCAACAACGCTTACGCGTTTCTGAATTTACAGAAGAAGGGCGTGGAAATCGTCTTCATTCCCATGACGGAAATTGTGGACGCGGAAAGCTTCCGGCCGCACATCGACGAAAGGACGCGGGCGATCTCGATGTCGCATGTCACTTTCCACGCCGGGCATCGGTTCAACGTCGAAAGCGTGGGCGAACTATGTGCGCAGCATTCCCTCTACTTCATCGTGGACGTGATGCAGGCTATCGGCGTGGTGCCGATCGACGCCAAGGCCATGAAGGCGACCTTCATCGGCTCCGGCACCCACAAGGGCCTGCTCGTCCCGCAAGGACTCGGTCTGCTCTACTGGGACGAGGCACGGACCGAGCTGGAACCGGCCTACCTTGCGGCTGCGAGTTTTGCCGAACCACCGCTCGATTTCATCGCCCGGCCGGACAACATGGCCTTGCCTCCGACGGCGGGGCGGTTCGAACTCGGAAACTTCAACCTTCCCGCCATCCAGGGTCTGGGCGCGGCGATCGATTTCATCAACGCGGTCGGCATCGAAAAAATTCAGCGCCACTGCTTCGAGCTCGGCGACCATCTGATCGAATGCCTCGATCAACTCGACGTCGGACTGGTCGGACCACGTGATCGGCAACACCGCGCGCCGCACATCTACGTCATCGCCCTGCCCGCGGCCGACTGGCTGGAATACTTCACGCAGAACGGCATCCGCGTCTCGCCCGAGCGCGATGGGATTCGGGTGTCGCTGGGCATGTTCAACACGATGGCGGACATCGACAGGCTGATCGGGGCCATCCGCGCCCGCAATGCGTCTCCTGTTCAGACCCGTACGGCCGTCCTGTCCAAACTCGGATAGGCCGATCAGGCTTTTACCATTCGCGACGGCACCCCGAGATGCTGAAAAGCGCCACAGCTCGGATGCTTCAGACCCCAGGTGGCGCGAAGGATCACGTCATGCAGGTTGGCGGCAAAACGCAGAATCCAAATCGGCTGACCACGTACATCATGGTCAGCCTGTTCCTTGGCATCGCCGCGGGCTACGCGTGCAATACGCTCGCGAGCCCGGAGCAGGCCAAAGTCATCGCCGGATATTTCTCGATCGCGGCGGACATCTTTCTGCGAATGATCAAAATGATCATCGCACCGCTGGTGTTTGCCACGATCGTATCCGGAATTTCCAGCCTGGGGGCGAGCGGCGGCGCCGTCGGGCGTATCGCCGTCAAGGCATTGGCCTGGTTCATCACCGCATCGGTGATATCGCTGCTGGTCGGGCTGTTGCTCGCAAACGTGCTCCAGCCAGGCCATGGCCTTGGTCTGACCCTGCCCGAGGCGAATGCTACAACCAACGTTCAAACCGGCAGCCTGAACATCAAGGATTTCGCCGCTCACGTCTTCCCTATCAGCGTCGTGCAGGCGATGGCAGGCAACGAAGTGCTGCAAATTCTCGTCTTCTCGATGTTCTTCGGCTTCGCGCTGAGCGCCGTCAAGACGACGCTTGCCCCGGACATTGCAAAGTCGATCGATCAGATCGTTCCGGTCATGCTCAAGTTCACCGACTATGTCATGCGTTTCGCGCCACTAGGCGTGTTCGCGGCAATGGCCGCGGTGATCACCACGCAGGGTGTAGGCGTTCTCGTCACTTACGGAAAGTTCGTCAGCGCCTTCTACTTCGGCCTCGCGGTTCTCTGGCTCATCATCATCTTCGCAGGCAGCATGGTTCTTGGCGGGGCCATCAAGCCTCTGCTTCGCCTGCTCCGACAGCCGATGATGATCGCCTTCTCGACCTCGAGCAGCGAGGCGGCATTCCCGAAGATGATCGAGCAGCTGATGAAGTTCGGCGTCTCCGAACGCATCACCGGTTTCGTCCTGCCGCTCGGCTACTCGTTCAATCTCGACGGCTCGATGATGTATCAGACGTTTGCGGCGCTGTTCGTAGCTCAAGCATTCGGCATCGAGATGCCGATCACGACCCAGATCGCAATGCTGCTTCTCTTGATGATTACCAGCAAGGGCATCGCCGGTGTGCCGCGCGCATCCCTGGTCGTGGCGGCGGCGACGCTTCCCACTTTTGGCCTGCCGGCCGGAGGCCTCGTCCTGCTGATCGGCATCGACGCCTTTCTGGATATGGGACGGACGATGACCAACGTCATCGGCAACGGTGTCGCGACCGCTGTCGTTGCGAAGTGGGAGAACGAGCTCAGTGAGCCTGTCGAGGAAGATGCCGAACTCCTGACAACGGCCGTCGCGGGATAGAGGCCAATTCAGGCTGGCCGCCGCGATTGTGAGGGGTCATGTCCGCGCCGGCCCAAATCAGGCACTTCAAACGCGTTTAAAAATTATCAGCTCCGCCGAGCCTCGCAGCGTTTCGCATCCACGTATTTTCCCGGGGGCATTATCATTTTTTTTACCGTAAAGACATTATTATGCAGCGCGACAATTTTTCATCCTGCTCGCGGGGAAAGACATGCGTGACACGATGCGAAGGCGGCATTTCCTTGCGGGTGCCGCTGCGGCCACCATGACTTCGGGCTTCCGGAGCCGGCGCGCCTATGCTTCTGTCCAGCCGCAGGTCTTGCGGATAGGCATCACCAATCCCCGGGATTCCCAATTCGGTGCCGGCGCGCTGGAATTCGCCAGCTACATCCAGCACAATTGCGGTGGCCGCCTGAGGGTCGAGTTGTACCCCGTGGGCGAAGCGGGTGGCGAACTGGAGATGTGCCAGGATCTCATCGCCGGTACACTTGAGATGGCGTTTGCATCGTCGGTGGTTTTTGCCACGATCGCTCCAGAACTCAGCATCTTTGATATTCCCTTCCTGTTTCGCGATCTGGGCCACGCCCGCTCGGTGCTCGATGGCGAGATTGGCAAAGCAGCGCTGGCGCGGCTCGCGCCAACCGGTTTGGTCGGTCTCGCCTGGGGCGAAAACGGGCTTCGCCATCTCACAACCACCGACCGCGCCGTTCATCGGCCGGAAGACCTCAAGGGGCTGAAGCTTCGCGTGCCGCAATCCGAAGTGATGGTGGCAAGCTTCAAGGCGATCGGCGCGGCCGCGGGCTCGCTGCCCTTCCCTGAACTTTACACAGCCCTGTCCTCCGGCGCATTCCAGGCCGAGGAAAATCCGATTGCCACCGTGCTTGCGGCGAATTTCGACAAGGTTCAGCACTATCTGTGCCTGACCGGACATGTTTACTCGCCGGCCGCCTTCCTTGTCTCAAAGCGGGTTTTCGAACGCCTTTCGCCGGAGGATCAAGACGCGTTCCGCGCCGCCGGCATCGCCGGAAGCAGGGCCAGCCGCGTCTATATCGATCGGGTCGAAAAGAGCGGCATTGAAGAGCTGCGCCGCCGCGGCATGAAGGTAATCGAGGATATCGACCGCCCGGCTTTCGCGGCCTCGCTCGCCAGCCTTGAACCCCAATTCCAGAAGCAGTTTGGCAAAGACAACATCGACGCCATTCGTGCGTTCGGCAAATGAGGCAACAACCGATGTCTTTGCTGTCTGTGGTAAACCGGATCAGCCTTAATGGCCGCCTGATCGGCGGTTTCGGACTTTTGATGGTGCTGATCGGAAGCACCTCGATTTTCTATAATGTTCGCATTCGCGAGGTGCGGGACAACGTTGCGCGCATCGAGCGCGCGTCGGCGGCCACCGACACGGTGGGTGACTTTACCCGTCATCTCTTGCTGCTGCGGTCGATCGCCGTCGATTATTTCCGTTCCGGCTCGGCCGCGGACCGCGCACGGACGCTCGCGGCTTTCGAGCCGCTCGACAAATCCATCGCCGGGCTGAGCGAAGTCGCGGGCTCGCGCGGCGATCTTCTGCGCACCGGCCTCGCCAATTATCATGCCGCGTTCAGCAAACTGGACGAGGAAATCAAAAAGCGTCAGGCGGCGCTCCAGGCGATGAACGCCAGCGCCGCCCGGCTCACCAACACGTTGACGACGGTGACGCGTGACCTTGGAGCCGCGAACGAAGCGGCGCTCCCGGCCGCTCAACGGCTCGAACAGGCGTTCCAGGCGCTTCGCGCCGTCGCCTATCGCTATGCTGCAACACCATCCTCGATCGATCTCGATATCATCACCGCGGAACGGGAAAGAGTCGTCAGGGAATTGGCCGAGGTGAAGGCGTTGCCTTCGGCCGATCCCGCGCTCGCCAAGATCATCGCGGCGCTGCCGGCGCAGGTCGAAAAATTGCTGGGTTACTCCGATCAGCTGGTCAGCATGGCGGCCTCGACGGAAGGGAGTTTTGCGGCTCTGGTCAATTCCGGGATCAAGCTCGGTGACGATGCCGAAGCCTTGCGCAGCGAAAACCAAACCAGCCGCAACACCGCGATTTCAACCGCAACCCGGATTGCCGAAGACGCTTCGACGGCCGGCTCGATTGCGGCGGTAGCAGGCGAAGTCCTCGCCGTCATCCTGGCAGCCCTCATCACGATTTCGATCTCGACACTGATCAAGCGGATCACGCAAACGATGTCGAAGCTGGCGGCCGGCGATCTGAACGTCGAAATCGAGGGTGCCGAGCGCAGTGACCAGATCGGCAACATGGCGCGGGCCGTCGGCATCTTCAAGGCGAATGCCGTTCGGATTGCCGAGGTCGAAGCGGAGAAGAATCGCCTCGCGTCCCAGACCGAACAGGATCGCAAGGCCGGCTTGAGAGAGCTTGCCTCGCGGCTGGAGCGCGCGGTCAAGGACATCGCCGACGGCGTGAAGCATTCGGCCCAGAGAATGCACGATGGCGCGTCGACCATGAGCGGAGCCGCCGAGCGGACCAAGGCCCAGTCGAGCACCGTGTCGGCCGCATCCGAGCAGGCATCGATGAATGTTCAGACGGTGGCTTCCGCGGCCGAGGAATTATCGGCCTCGATCCGCGAGATCGGTCAACAGGCGCAAAGCTCGGCCACCGTCGCACGGCGCGCCGCCGAGCAGGCCGGCCAGACCACGACCACGATGGAACGGCTGTCCCAGGCCGCCGACCGCATCGGTGAGGTGGTCAACCTGATCAACACCATCGCCGCGCAGACCAACCTGCTGGCACTCAACGCGACGATCGAAGCCGCGCGTGCGGGAGAGGCCGGCAGGGGCTTTGCCGTCGTCGCATCGGAAGTCAAAACGCTCGCCTCCCAGACCGCGCGCGCGACCGGAGATATCGCAGCCCAGATATCGTCGATCCAGAGCGAGACCAAGGAGGCCGCCGCGGCCATCAAGGGCATCGAATCCGTCATCCTGGAAATCAACCACATCGCGACCGCGACCGCGAGCGCCGTCGAGGAACAGGGTGCGGCGACAAGCGAAATCGCACGCAATGTCCAGCGGGCTGCGCAGGGTACCGATGAGGTCTCCAGCAACATCGCAGGCGTGCTCGAGTCCGCAGCAAAAACCGACGAGCATGCGCGCATCGCGCTGGAGAATTCCAACGAATTGTCCGATCAGGCAGACCGGCTCTGGCAAGCGGTCATCGGCTTCGTCGAAGACGTGAAGGCGGCCTGATTAGCGGCGCATGATGCGCACCGGTATCGACTTGTATGATGGCGTGCCGCTGTCCTTGTCGCAATAGTCGAGCGGCACGAGGCCGTTCGCTTCCGGATAGTAGGCGGCGACCGACCCGCGCGCGATGTCGTGAGCGATGGCGGTGAGGCTGAGACGCCGCGGCGCGCTTGAGGGCAGCGCCGTCTCGATCTGGACGAGATCGCCGTGCGCAAGGCCAAGTCCGGCGAGGTCCGCCTCATTCATGAAGAGCACGTCGCGGCGCCCGAACACTCCGCGATAGCGGTCGTTCAGCCCATAGATCGTGGTGTTGTACTGATCGTGGCTGCGGATGGTGGTGAGCTTGAGCAGCGTCTTGTCGGTCAAAGCCGGGTCTTCTTCCAGGCCATTGAAGAGCAGGAATTCGGCCTTGCCGGAAGCGGTCGTCCATTTGCGCATGGTCGGCGGCAGCGGCAGGCGAAAGCCGCCGGGGTGTCGAATGCGCTGGTTGTAATCCTTGAAATCGGGGAATACGCCCTCGATGGCGTCGCGGATGCGGTCATAGTCGGCGATCATCTCGGCCCAAGGCACCTTGCTCGACGGCAAGGTCGCCATCGCCATGCCGGCGACAATGGCCGATTCCGAACGAAGATGCTCGGAGGCCGGGCTGAGCCTGCCGCGTGAGGCGTGCACCATCGACATGGAATCTTCCACCGTGATGGCCTGTGGCCCGCTCGCCTGAATGTCGCGCTCGGTGCGCCCCAGCACCGGCAGAATGATCGATTGCTTGCCGACCAGAAGATGCGAGCGGTTGAGCTTGGTACCGAGGTGCACGGCGAGATCGAGCTTGCGCATGCCCGCCTGACAACGCTCGGGATCGGGCAACGCCACGGCAAAATTGCCTCCGAGACAGATCAAGACCCTGGATCGGCCGTCGTCGATCGCCTCCATCGCGGCGACCGAGTCATGGCCGTGATGGCGCGGCGGCTTGAAGCCAAAGGTGCGTTCGATCCCCTCAAACATCGCAACGTTGGGCTTTTCGGTAATGCCGACCGTTCGATTGCCCTGCACGTTGGAGTGACCGCGCAACGGGCAGATGCCGGCGCCCGGCTTGCCGAAATTGCCCCTCAGCAACAGAAGGTTTGCGATCTGCTGGACATTGGCGGTGCCATGGCTGTGCTGGGTGATGCCCATGCCGTAAGTGAGGATGGTGGCGTTCGACCTGGCATAGGCGGCGGCGACCTCACCGAGCTGCGCGCGGGCAAAGCCGGAGACGGCTTCGATCCGCTCCCACGCCGTCGCGCGCAGATCGTCGGCGAACGCGGCAAAGCCGTTGGTGTGCTCGGCGATGAAGGCATGATCGAGCACGTCGTCTCCGGCGTCATCCTTCTCGATCAGCGCCTTCATGATGCCCTTCAGCACCGCGGCGTCAGCGCCGACCTTCAATTGATAGTAGGTGGATGCGATCGGCGTCGAGCCGAAGGTGCCCATCTCGATCGGATTCTGCGGATCGGTGAATCGCTCCAGCGCGCGCTCGCGGAGCGGATTGAAGACGATGATCGGCACGCCCCGGCGCGAAATCTCGTGCAACGTGCCCATCATGCGCGGATGATTGGTGCCGGGATTGTGGCCCATCGCGATGATCAGCTCGCAATGGTCGAAATCCTCCAGTGACACCGTCCCCTTGCCGATGCCGATGGAGTGCGGCAGGCCGACGCTGGTCGCCTCGTGACACATGTTCGAGCAGTCGGGGAAATTGTTGCTGCCGTACTCGCGTGCGAAGATCTGGAACAGAAAGGCAGCCTCATTGGAAGCGCGGCCGGAGGTATAGAACTCGGCCATATTGGGATCGGGCAGGTTGCGTAGCGTCTCGCCGATCAGGGCAAACGCTTCATCCCATTCGATCGGCTGGTAGGTATCGCTGCCGGGGTCGTAGACCATGGGATGGGTCAGGCGCCCTTCGTTCTCGAGGTGGAAGTCGCTCCACGCCGAGCAGCTCGGTGACGGTGTGGCCGGCAAAGAACTCCGGGGTGACGCGCTTGCTGGTCGCTTCCCAGGTGACGGCTTTCGCGCCGTTCTCACAGAACTGGAAAGTGGAGGTGTGCTCCTTGTCGGGCCATGCGCAGCCCGGGCAATCGAAGCCGTCAGGCTTGTTCATGTGCAGCAGCGTCAGCGGCGCCTCGACCACATCCATCTGGTCGCGAATCGCGATCGCGGTCGCCTTGAGGGCGCCCCACCCGCCCGCCGGGGCGTCGTAGCGTTTGATGCCGGGAACGTCGCGCTTTTGGACCATATGTCCTCCTGCAATTCTCGAAAAACGACCGTGTGTCTCGTTGATGGCGGCAATCGTCGACCACATGTCGAACGATCGGCGCACGATGAGAGCTTTGACTTCGGATCGATCAGCGTGTCCCGAAACAAAACCGCGGGACACATCGTAAGTCTCCCGCCACGTTCTGGTGGAAAACTCTTTACCGTCACGTTTAGCCTCGCGTGGCCGGCAGTCTAGAACGTAACGGCGACCATTTGAATGAGGTTTTGGAACGCGAAGGCGTTACCGGCCTTCAAATCTTCATTAGCCGGGAGTTCAGTCACAGCAAGTCTGTGTTTCATCAGATAAAGACTGTCACAAGATGCTTTCGCCTCGCTGCCATCCTTGGAACGAGCTTGACGTCGCTCGAAGGTTTGGAAATCATGACGGGTGTTTGGAAATCCGTCAGTTTCATTGAAACGTCATTGGAAAGTTCAAGGAATATCACAACTCGGATTTTCGAACGGCGCAGAAAAATAAGCGCTCTCTAATTTGAACCCACGTATTATTTTGCTTTCTTCGGTTATTGACAGGTGCGCCGTTGAATAGTGGTGGTGCTTCTGACGGACAGGGCGCCGAGGGCGCCCGCAAGCAGGATGATACCGACAAGCCGCAATGGCGCCGGCTGGCGCCGCCCCTGATCGCGGCGGTGGTAGCGGGCGTTGCGATCGCTGCGGTACTCTCGCCGCAAAGATCGAACGGAGAAGGCGCGGAACTCGCCAGCGTCGCAGGCTCCCAGATCGAATCCGCCGCAACCACCATGGATCTGGTCGCCGCCTCAGACGCGGTAGAAGATGCCAAGCGCTGCCGCATACCGCTCGCCCAGATCACGCTGGCCGCAGCCTCCGGCTCAACCTCAACGATCCGCGTCCGTTCCGGAAGCTATGTGTCGCCGTCCTACGTCTTGACAGATCAACCGCAGCGCATCGCCATCCCCTTCCCGGCGGCCTATCCGAGCGGCCGCGGCGTCATTTCGGTCGAAGGCCAGGCGCAGAATCTCGCCGTTGCCCTCACTCCCACCTGGAAAGTAAACTCCCTGACCGGCACGGCAGTCATGAACGTGATCTGGACTCCGAAAACCGGCTGCTAAAGCGCGATGAGATTTGGCTGAATCGTTATCGCGCTTTAGTTCTTTGATGAAGCATGATCTCTTCGGAAAACCGCTTCACACTTTTCCGGATCATGCTTTAGTGGAGCGGATTTGATGTTTGCTACCCTAGTGTCCCGATTCCGAAGTTCGTATTATTTTACGGAGCCGCGTTTCGAACTTCGAAATCGAAAGGACACTAGCAAACCTGTTGATCGAGTGTGGCTTTGGTTCAGAAGTCCGCATGACGAACTCGCGGCGATCATGATGCGGACTTCTGAACCGCCACACGACAATCGGACCACTCGTGAAGCGAGCGCGCAATGAGCAAGTTCTTCGCCGACCGTCCCCTGCTTGGCTTTCTGATCGTGTCGGTTCTCGCTGCCCTGATCAGCGCCTGGGTATTGAACCCGCAATCAAGCCCGATCGATTCCATCAAGGCGTTGATCAGCGGGCTGAACCTCGCCAGGTCCGTCGCGGGCGTGCTGATCCTGCTCGCGGGCGCGGGCATCACCTACGTCGCCTGGCGCCTCGGTGGCGATCCGACCGCGATGGGTCTGGTGCCGGCCGGAGCAGGTTATACCGTCGGCCGCCGGCTGACCGTCACGATGCCGGATTCAACGACCAAGGTCGTCGCCCGAACGGCAGACGATGCTCTCAACGATCTGGAGAACATGATTGGCCTTGCCCCCGTCAAGTCGGAGGTCAACAAGCTGCTTGCCAGTCTGGAGATCGAACGCAAGCGGCGCGAACAAGGCCTGCCGGTTGCGCCGACCAGCCGCCACATGGTGTTTACCGGGCCGCCCGGCGTCGGCAAAACCGTGGTCGCGCGCGCGCTGGGTGAAATCTACAGCTCGCTCGGCGTGCTGCGCAAAGGTCACCTGGTCGAGACCGATCGCGGCAAGGTGGTGGCCGGCTATATCGGCCAGACCGCGATCAAGATGCTCGAAGTCTGCAAGTCCGCCCATGACGGCATCCTGTTCATCGACGAAGCCTATGCGCTCGCCAGCGATCCGGGACTTGGTTCGGACTTCGGGCGCGAGGCGATCGACACGCTGCTGAAATATATGGAGGACAATCGCGACCGCATTATCGTGATCGCGGCCGGCTATCCCGACGAAATGCGGAAGTTCATCGGCAGCAATCCGGGGCTTGCCAGCCGTTTCACCAAGACCATCAACTTTCCGTCTTACGATGCGTCGGAGCTCGCCGCGATCTTGCAGGTGATGGCCAAGCAGCAGGGATATTTACTGCCTGAGGGGTTTGAGCCGAAGTTCAAGAATTGGGTCGATGCCGAGCGCAACAGTTCGGACTGGGGCAACGCGCGCTCGATCCGGACCCTGCTCGAAAAGGCGCGCGAGGCTCACGCGGTCCGCAGCTATTCGGACCCCTCCGCCGACGTGTCGAAGCTCGAACTTGCCGACCTGGAAAGCGCCTATGGCGCGACGGGATATAAATAATGACCGGGCTTGCGTCGCGACTGGCAGCGCTGCATGGCGGTCTCTGGGCGATCGACCCCTGGTATCAGCGCAGCTGGTTTGTCGCACCGCCTGCCATCGCGCTGGTATTGGCCGGATGGATGATGGGCGACGCGCGGATGCCGGCAAACGCGCCTTGGGCGAAACCTGGAACCTCGGCGCCGAACGGTCCCGCCGCGCCGCCGGCAAACAACAAACCGCCATCACCGCAGGCGCAGACGTGCCGGAGCGACGACGTCGACAAGAATGTGGGCCTGGCTGCCTGCAACCAGGCGCTGGCGGAAACCGGTCTCGATACCAACACCCGTTCCGACCTTTTGACCCGCCGGGCCTTTCTGCGCAACCAGACGCCGGAGGCTCTCGCCGACCTCAATGAGGCGCTTCGGCTCAATCCGAACAATTACTGGTCGCTGGCACGGCGCGGCGCCCACTTTCTGGGCGAACGTGATTTCACCCGTGCCGCAGCCGATCTCAACAAGTCGATCAGCCTGAATCCCACGTACCAGTACGCGTTGCAGGTCCGCGGCGATATGTATTACCAGCAGCAACAATACGACCTCGCCATCGCCGATCTCACAGAGGCGATCAAAATCGATAGCACGTTGACCCGGGCCTATTATCTGCGCGGCCTCGCCGAATTCACCAAAGGCCTCTATGCCGCCGCGGCGCGCGACTTCGACGAATATCACAAGCTCAATCCATCGGATGTTGCCGGCCTGCGTTTCCGCGGCAATTCCTACGCCTATGCCGGCCAGCGCGACCAGGCCATCGCGGATTTCAGCGAGGCGCTGCGGATCAACCCGCGCGACCAGTTCGCACTGGCGCTGCGCGCCCGCGCCTACTACTGGCAAAAGAAATTCGATCAGGCTTTCTCGGACGCCAACGAAGCCCTCGCCATCGACGCCTCGATGTCCATCGCCAGCGAAGTCAGAAGCTGGATCAATTTTGATCGCGGCAGGTACGAAGCCGCGATCTCCGATCTGAACAACGCCATCAAGGCCGGTGCCAACCTTGACGAGTTGCAGACCCGCGGTCGCGCCTTGATGGCGACCGGGCAACTTGAGGCCAGCTATCGTGATTTCAAGCAGGCCGAGCAGATGGATACCAAGGCCGGCTACACGCAGTACCTGCTCGGACTGGTTTCGGAGCGCCGCGAAAATGCGCGGGTTCACCGCTGCATTGCCGGGGAAGGTGATGCGAACTGCTCGCGTATTCCCGATTATACCGAAACGATGGCGTATTTCTCCAGAGGCATCGATCTTTCGCCGAACTTCGCACCTTGCTATTTTGACCGCTCGCGCATCTTGATGGCGCAGCGGCAGTTCGATCGCGCCAATGCCGATATCGAGACCGGCCTCAGGATCGATCCGAATAACTCCGAAGGCTATCTCGCGCGGGGAAACCTGTCGTTGACCCTGGAACGCTGGCGGGACGCGATCGATGACTACACGCGGTCCATCGGCATCAATTCAAAATCGGCCATGGCCTTCCTCAACCGCGGTCAGGCCTATCTGAAATTGAACGAACGCAACAATGCCATCAGCGACTTGCGATCGTCCTATTCGCTCAATTCAAGCAACGACTATACGAGGAATCTTTTACGCTCGCTCGGTCAACGGGTCTGAGCCGCAGCCTCGTTTCAATAGAGGTATTTCGATCCCGGGCTAGCTTGGGGTGTCCCGTCTTCGAGAGCCACGCCTTGGCCGAATTATTGCATTGGTGCTTTAAGATGGTGCTTTAAGATGGTGCTTTAAGATTAGTTGCCCGTCGGCCGTGATCACGACGGTGTGTTTGAACCGAAACGATTTTCCAAACCCGAATGAATGCGGGACATCAATTAAGGGGAATGGGCCATGCGCTTCTTGATCATTGCATTGTCGATTGCTGGTATGCTGGTAAGTGCGAGTGCCGCCAAGGCCGACCGGCGGGTCGCCTTCGTCGTCGGAAATGGCGCCTACAAGAACGTTGCGGCACTTCCGAATCCGCCGGTCGACGCCAAGGCGATGGCCTCCGTATTGCGAAATGCCGGTTTTGATGTCGTGGAAGGCATCAACCTCACCCGGGACAAGATGACCGAGCGGCTGCTTGAGTTCGGCAAGAAAACCCAGGGCGCGGATGTCGCGGTATTCTTTTACGCCGGACATGGCATCGCGGTGGACGGCACCAACTACCTGCTGCCGGTGGACGCCGACATCAAATCCGAAATGGACGTGAAGCTCGGCACCGCCATCAATGTCGATCTCAGCATCGACCAGACCATGAGCGACGCCAAGGTCAAGCTGGTGTTCCTGGATGCCTGCCGCGACAATCCGTTCGCGGCGAAACTTCGCACGGAGCGAGCGACCCGGGGCCTCACCCTTCAATCCGGTTTGTCCGAGATGAAATCGGGCGAAGGCACACTGATCGCGTTTGCGACCGGCCCTGGACAGACTGCACTTGACGGCCAGGAAGGCACCAACAGCCCCTTCACCCGGGCGCTGATCGCCAACATCACCCAACCCGGCGTCGAGATTCAGCAGGCGATGACCCAGGTCCGCGCCCAGGTCCGCGACGAAACCAACAAGGCCCAGCTGCCCTGGGGGAACACCAACCTGACCGGCGCCGTTTATCTCAATCCGGTTGCGGCGTCCGCCGGTGCACCGGTAGCGGTTGCTTCGAACAGCCCAACGGCTACCGCGACCGGCACCAATTCCGACGTCGAATTGGAGTTCTGGCGCTCGATCAAGGACTCCAACAAACCCGAAGAGCTCAACGCCTATCTGACCAACTATCCAAACGGGCAATTCAAGTCTCTGGCTCTGGCACGCATCGCCTCGCTCGAGAACGGTCCAAGCACCGCGACCCGCAACCTCAGCGTCGGTACCGATCCCGCCACCTTTACCGACGAAGCCAGCCAGCTCACCGAGGATCAGATCGGCCTCGACCGCAACCAGCGGCGCGACGTGCAGCGCCGTCTGAGCGGTCTTGGCTTCGACACCAAGGCCACGGGAAAGTTCGATGACTCCACCCGCGTCGTCATCAAACGCTGGCAGGCGGCTCGCGGCTATCCCAGCACCGGCTACCTCAACAAGCTCCAGCACAAGGCGTTGCTGACGGAAATCGTGGCGACGAACCAGACCAGTTCGAACGACGACTCCGACGATCATCCGCGCCGTCATTCCGGCGGTGGCGGCCGCCGCGGTGGTGGCGGAGGCGGCGGACTTGCCGGACCGGGACAATTCATCGGCGGCTTCGCCCGCGGATTGTTCGGCCGATAATCCGAACTCGTCGCGGCAGCGCCGGCCGAACCCGGAGCCGCCGCAACTACCCGAAAAGCCCCTCGGTCTTCATTGCCGATCAAGTATCCCAAAACCGCATCGCTCTGACGATCGAGTCCCGTTCTGATGAACCACCCCTATTGGCAGCCAAATATATACAACCCGCGAGGAAAATTTCGATGATCCGATCTTTTAGGACCCAGGCGATTGTTGCCATCGGGGCCCTGCTGACGATGTCTGTCGGACAAGCGTTTGCCGGTGATGACGTCACCGCCGACACGATCGTACGAGCGCTTCAGCCCAAGCCGCTGACGAGAAGTCTTTCCATGACGCCGACACGGGACCCGGCCGCCAATGCGGCAGACGGGCGCGTCATCGACAGCCTTCGCAACAGGAAAACGCGTTCACTTTCGTCAAGCGAGCGCGAAGAGATCGCGACCGTCGCAGCGGACAAGCCGAACATCGATCTCGAAATCACCTTCGATTACAATTCTGCGGATATCAGCGGAACGTCGCTGCCCAGCGTCCAGGCACTCGGCAAAGCCCTTACAGATCCGCATCTCAAGGGTTCGACCTTCATGGTCGCCGGCCACACCGATGCAGCAGGTGGGGAAGCCTACAATCAGGAACTTTCCGAACGTCGGGCCGACACCATCAAACGCTATCTCGTCGATAACTTCGGTATTGCAGGCAACGACCTGATCACCGTTGGCTATGGCAAGGACAAGCTCAAGAATCCGAATGCGCCGATGGATCCGGCCAACCGTCGGGTGCAGGTCGTCAACCTGGCAAATAAGACCGCGTCCAAGTGACGGGTTCGATCGGTTCGCCTCACTTACCTGGTGTGGCGGTTCAGAAGTTCGAAACGTGGCTCCGTAAAATGATACGAACTTCGGAATCGGGACACTGGCCTCAATTGGTTCGCAACCCTCAATAGGAGAGACACCATGCGCAAACCTCTTCTCGCGATCGCCGTTCTCATGATTTCCACCATCGCCGCCGGTGCCGATCCCACCCTTCGCGTCGCGGAGAACGATCAGCCTTCAGTGCCGCCGGTTGTCATCACGACCGAGCCGAGTGAACCGGCAAAGCCCATCGAGGCGAAGACCCCCGAACCGACCAAGGCGGTTGAATCGACAAAGGCCGCCGCCGAACCAGCCAAGGTTGTTGCAGAGCCAGCAAAGACGGCAGAGCCAACACCGGCTGCGGAAGCAAAACCGGCTCAACCTCAGAAGACGAAGTCGCGTGTGGCGCGCCAAGAAAGCGCCGAACAGAAGGCTCGCCGGATCGCTGCGAAATACGGCGTCTATTGGTGAACTGAAACTCGGATGGGCGGGTAGATCCGCGCAATTCCGATCCTGTTGCAGGACTGAATGACAGCCGGGATCGCTACTGCCTGAGGACTGCAAGCCCCTTTTCCGACTTCGATCAGCATCCGCGAGAGCCATCCGGGGATGCCGCAAGGATGCTCCGCCACCCGCGGCCGGCCGGCCCGCGCGGTGGCATTGTTGTTGCAACGTCGGGTCATGCACGGCGACTGTTCAAGCGCGGGCAAGAACCGAGCCCAAAAGAATTGGGCCCAAGGAGACAACATGGAACATCACCTGCCTTCAACACCCGGCCATGTGCACTGGGGTCTGTGGGACGCGGCGCTGCCGCCTGTATTGCGGATCGCATCCGGCGATCGCGTCACCATCGAGACGCTGTCCGGCGAGCCTGAGGATTTGCCGGACCCGGCGTCAGGATTCCGCATCTTGCCGGACCACGAGGCCGTATTGGCGTCCACTTTTCGCGGGCCCGGCCCGCATCTCTTGACCGGCCCGATCTATGTCGAGGGCGCCGAGCCCGGCGACGTACTCGAGGTGCGTTTGCTCGACATCAAGTTTCGCAGCGATTGGGGCTGGAATCTCCAGTTGCCGTTCTGGGGCACCCTGCCGGAAGATTTCCCCGAATTGCGGCGGCTCCATATCCCGCTCGACCGCGATCGCGGCCTTGCCAAGCTGCCATGGGGACAGGAACTGCCGCTCGCGCCATTTTTCGGCAATTTTGGCGTCGCACCTGCCCCCGGCTGGGGCCGGCTGTCGTCGACCCAGCCGCGGGCCTTCGGCGGCAACATGGACAACAAGGAACTCGGCGTCGGCACCACGACCTATTTCCCGGTCTTCGTGCCGGGCGCCTTGTTCTCGGCCGGTGACGGCCATGGCGTGCAAGGCGACGGCGAGGTTTGCCTGACGGCGATCGAGACGCCGCTCGCAGGCACCTTCGAGTTTCATCTGCGCAAGGACATGAAACTCTCGACGCCGCGCGCCGAGAAGCCGGACGCCTGGATCACCATGGGCTTTGACGAAGATCTCGACGATGCCGTTAAACAGGCGCTGCGTGACATGATCGCGCTGGTCTGCGAGCACTCCGGCATTTCCCGTCAGGATGCCTACACACTTTGCTCGCTGGCCGCCGACCTGCGCGTCACGCAAATGGTGGACCTCAACAAGGGAATCCATTGCGTGCTGCCGAAAGCACACCTGCCCCGCCGCTGAGGTCCGGATTATCCTCCCACAAGCTGCTACGACTTGAGCGAGCGCGCCGGCAGCACGACCGGCACATGGGCCGACGAACTCACCACGCGCGGCGCACCATCGGAATAGGTCGGCACCCTGTCGCCGTGGCCCTTGATCAGGGCCTCGAGGACCAGAAAGAATTTTTCCGCAAGCATTGAACGAACTCCGTTGTTCATCAACTGCCTGCGATGCTGCGCTGACTCTGTTTCACGCCTGTTTCGTGCCTGCCGCGAAACGGTTTCATCGGGCCGTGCCGGGGCTGACGCGCCGTCACATCGCCGTGATGGGGACGGACCGGACGTTCATTCCAGACTGCCCCCTGTTTGGAGAAGGCGTTGCCGGAAACCGGCCAATAAAGAGATTCGGTGAATTGGCCGTCCTTAGGGTATTTCCTTCATATGAAGACGTGCCCGTGCTTCCATCGACGGAAATGCGGGGCGCAACCAGGATGAGCCAAAGGAGAACGTCATGAAGATTACGCGAAGGGCTCTATTGGGCGGTGTCGCAGCCGGAGCGGCATTCGGTCCGGCTATCGCTGCGTCTTCAACCGGGACGTGGCCGGCCCGTCCGGTGCGGATGATTTCGACCTATGCCGCCGGCGGCTCCAGCGACATTTCGCTGCGTATCCTGGCCGAGTATTTCGAAGGCCGGATGGGCCAGAAATTCTTCGTCGAAAACAGACCAGGCGCGGGTTCGACGATTGCCAACCAGACGGTGGCACGGGCCGAGCCGGACGGCTACACGTTCCTGTATGCGGCGGCACCTTATGAAACGGCCGAAGCCATGTTCGGCAAGCTCAGCTACGACCCGCACAAGGATCTGCGTCCCATTGCGATGGCGATGATCGTCCCGCTATTTCTGATCGTCAACGCCAACGCACCTTACAAGACCCTCAAGGAGTTCGTCGCGTTCGCGAAATCAAAGCCGGACGGCGTAACGTTCGCAACGCCGACGCCTGGCAATCAACCGCATCTCGCCGCAGAACTATTCATGAGAACCGCCGGCTTCAAAGGCGTCGCCGTGCACTTCGGCGGCGATGCCCCGGCCTACGTCGAACTTCTGGCCGGGCGTGTCGATGCGACCACCACCGCGCTGCCTGCGGCGCTGCCCCACATCAAGGCCGGTACCCTGCGCGTGCTCGGGTGTTTTTCCGATCAGCGCAGTTCCGTCTATCCGGAAGCCGCAACGCTGCGCGAACAGGGCGAAGACGTCGTCTCGCTCGGCTGGTACGGCTTCATGGCGCCGGCGGCGACACCGGGTCCCATCGTCGAGCGGATGCAATCCGAAATCGCTTTGGCCCTCGCCGATCCGACGATCAAGGAAAAGCTCGCCGTGCAGGGTCTCGATGCACACTATCTGCCGGGCGTGGAGTTCGGACAATTCATCGACCGCGAGAGCGAGAAGTGGGGCAAGATCATTCGCGACGCCGGAATCAACAAGCCGTAAGCCATCACCCCGAAACGCGTTCGCGGTAATGCGCGAGGACGGCAGCCACGCCGCCGGAAGAGATTGAGCTGTTCAGGCCTCCCGCGGCTCCTTCCGCAGCCGGCCTGGCGCGCTCCGTGATCGCGGCCTCACAGGCCGTGACCGCCTTCCATCCCTCCGCCGAGGCCAATGCTTCGGCAAGGTCCGCGGCGTCGGCAAGCGCAAGATTCACGCCTTCGCCACTGAAAGGCGACATCAGGTGGGCTGCATCGCCCAGTAAAGTGAGGCTGGGTCGGCTGCGCCATCTGTGCCCGATCGGCAACGCATAGAGCGGCCTGACGGCGATGAAGTCGCCGCTTTCGATCAGATAGGTGAGCGACGGCGCCCAGCCGGCGAACGCGTCGAGCAGCATGTTGCGGATACGCTCCGGACTTTCCGTCGTCCATTCCCGTGCGGTCTTTTCGGGAAGGCGCAGCCCGGCGTAGCCGCGAATATGCCCGTGGCCGTTACGCTGGGCGATCAGGACCCTGTTGTCGCCGACCGCGAACATCTTGCCGCCACCGACCAGCGCATCGACCGTGATATGGCGCTTCGCGTCGAAGCCGAGTTCGACCAGGGTCGCGCCTTCGTACAGGGGAACGGCTTCGGTGAGCAGCGGCCGCACCCGCGACCAGGCGCCGTCTGCCCCGATCACGACATCGAAGCGTTCGGCCGCGCCGCCGGCAAATACATCGCAGCCGCCCTCCGCGCGAGGCGTGACGGCCTCGACCTTGCTCCCCCAGCGCACAATTCCCGGCGGAAGTGAGTCCAGCAGGATCTGGCGCAGCGCGGTCCGGTCGATCTCCGGTCGATCGTCGCCGGCTCCGTCGCGGTCGAACAGCAATGTGCCGTTCTGATCGTAAAGCCGGTCACCCTGATCTTCCGGCCTGGCGGCGGCGCTGAATTCCTTCTCGAGTCCGGCGAGTTGCATCGCCCGTTGACCGGTATCGCCATGGAGATCGAGCGAACCGCCTTGCGGCCGGTCGCCGGCATGGCGATCGCGCTCGAATACCACCGGCTCGAACCCGCGCAGCAGAAGCAGGCGCGCGAGCATCAACCCGCCGGGCCCGCCGCCGATGATCGCGATATGAGGCTTACTTGTCATACTGATGATCTCCTGTTACATAGGTACCTATATTATAATATAGGTACCTATGCAATGGCTGATGACGACTGGAATCCGATGGCGCATCCGGGCCATTATTTTAGCCGCATCGCGCGTGGATTGGCGCGGATCGGCGACATCAGGCTTCGCGAACTGGGCTTCGCCACCGCCCAGCTACCGGTGTTGACCGCACTCAAGGACGGCGCGCGCATGTCGCAAACCGAGCTCGCGCGCTGGGCAAAGGTTGAACAGCCGACGATGGCGCAAATGCTCACCCGAATGGAGCGTGACGGAATTATAAAACGGGAGCCCGACCCGGCGGACGGCCGCAGCAGCCTCATCTCATTGACCAAGCAAGCACGGGCACGGCTTCCGGCCGGCCGCGCCATCCTCCGGCAAGGCAATGTGGACATGACACAGGGTCTGTCGGCGCAGGAAGTGGAGACGCTCGTCGGCCTCTTGCGTCGCGTGCTCGCCAATGTCGAGGCGATGGAAACCGGATCGCAGGCCGGCAAGGACTAAGCGGCTGCATCCGGCGCCCCGAAGGGATCGCCGGATGCGCGCGATAGAAAAATGCAGAACTCTCGCCGAGGGTTGGTTTCTCGCTTACTTCAGCTGATCGGCGACCTTGTCGAGTCCGGCCTTGATGCAGGCTTCGTCCTTCTCGCCGCCGGGCGCGCCGGAAGCGCCGGCCGCGCCGAGCACGTCGTCGCCCACCTTGATCGGGAGCGCGCCCTGGTTGGCGATGATGTTGCTCAGATGAATCAGCGGCAATGAAGGATCGGCCTTCACGCGGGCCGCGAAGTCGCCCGACGGCGACCGGAAAGTGCGCGCGGTGTAGGCCTTGCGGAAGCTGTTCTCGACGGTGTGAGGTCCTGTGTTGTCACCGCGCACCTGCAAGATGATCTCCCCGCTCCGGCCGACCACGGTGACCGACACCGAATAGCCGTTGGCCTTGCAGGTTTCGATCGCCGTTTCCGCGATGGTGAAGGCGATGGAAGAGCTCAGATCCTTGTGGCTGAGCAGTTCCGCGCTCGCCGGCGTGGCCGCAGCGCAAGCGGAAACAAGAGCCAAAGCGGCAAAACGAATCCCAAACGATCGCATCGTTATACTCCCTGAGTTTTTAGTGCCCATTCTTCGGGGCTTGCAGGCACGGTTTAGCTTATGCACCGGTTCAAGCCGACAACTCAATGGTCCTGCCCGATCCGCCGAGGCAATTTCACGATCTGAAAAGCGCCGGTCAGTAGCTCGAGGGGTCCGGCGAGTCCGTCGGCTTCTCAAAGGCGTGCTTCAGCGCCGGGCTGATCGGGATGTTCAGATTGACGCCCTTTGGCGGGATCGCTTGCGTGAACCATTTGGCGTAGAGCGCCGCCATCTCCGGACTTTGATAGAGAGCCGATGTCGCGGCGTCGGCAACGGCCTTGAACGCCTTGTCGTCCTTGCGCAGCATGATTCCATAGGGCTCAGGCTTGGAGAACGCGTCCTCCGAGATCACATAGGCCTTTGGATCCTTTGCGTTGGCGATCAGGCCCGCCAGCACGATATCGTCCTGGACAAAGGCCACCGCCCTGCCGGTCTCCACCATCAAAAACGCCTCGCCCTGATCCTGAGCCGGGACGATCGTCATCCCGAGATTCAATCTGTTATTGAATTCGAGCGCCTGCTTGATGTTGGTCGAACCGGCCGGAGCTACGACCGTCTTGCCCTTGAGGTCGCCGATCGAGCCGATCTTCGATTCGACCTTGGAGACGAAACGGC
Source organism: uncultured Alphaproteobacteria bacterium (assembly GCA_963748805.1). Taxonomy (GTDB): domain Bacteria; phylum Pseudomonadota; class Alphaproteobacteria; order Rhizobiales; family Xanthobacteraceae; genus Bradyrhizobium. The sequence continues at coordinate 58,089 of CAVVLH010000006.1, forward strand.
TCGCGGTCAGAAAATGCGTGTTGGTGTACCAGACCTGCTGTTGCCGCTCGGCATTGTTGGTGGTGTTGCCGCACTCGAGATCGATCGTGCCGTTGGCCATCAGCGGAATGCGCGACGGCGACGTCACCAGCTGATAACGCACTTCGAGCTTGTCGAGCTTCAATTCGCGTTTCACCGCCTCGACGATTTTGGCGCAAATATCCATGGCGAATCCGACCGGCTGCCGCTTGTCGTCGAGGTAGGAGAACGGCACCGACGCCTCGCGGTGCCCGATGGTGATATAGCCGAGCTCCTTCACCTTCTGAAGCGTGCCGGTGAGCTCCTCGGCGCCAGCGGTTGCATGGCTTGAGAGAAGCGCTGCGAAGCTCAGCGCCACGAACAGGTTTTTACGCACGAAAATTCTCCGTCGCCGATTTTGGCCCTCTCGCCATGCTTCGCGATATCCGGGAATTTTGCAAGGCGCGGAGGGGCCAATCGGGGATGTGACCGCAGGTCGAGGGTTAACAGCGCGCCGACCAGCGGCCACCGCATGCTTCGTTTGTCTTGCTCTACCAATGGTAGCGTATAAGAGGTCAGCAACACGCAAACGTGTTCCCATCTCACGCAACTCTTTGTGGCGAGCGGGCTTGGTCTTCCGAAACAACCTTCGTTGTTCAGAGTATTGGAGAGCAAAATGCTTCGTCGAACATTGATTGCCTTTACTACCGTGGTTGCACTTGGGTGCGTACCGTTAACCACAAGCGCGTTTGCGGCCGGTAAAGCCGGCGGTCACGGTGGCGGTGGACACGCGGCGGCAGGTCGCGCCGGCGGCGGACATGCGATGGGCGCACGCTCCATGGGTGGTCGCGCCCATGTTGGCGGCGGACGTCGATATGTTGGCGGACGTGGCGGACCCCGTTACGGCTATGGCGGGGGTGGCTACGGTTACGGCGGCGGCGACTACGGATGCAACGGCTACTACGATGACTACAATGGCTGCGGCTACAATCCGGGAGCAGCTATCGTTGGCGGCCTGATCGGTGGCGCCTTGAATGGCTTTGGTGCTTACTGAGACACGTCGCTCAATAAAGCGCTGGTTGCGCAATAACGCAGGAGGCCGGGATCATATCCCGGCTTCCTTTATTTTTGCGAATTGGCTCCTGTCATGATCTCGATCTTCAACAACGGCGCCCGCCGCTTCGAACGAATAGACGTCCATTCTCAGGATGCTGTAGGTGGAGCTCGCGTGCAGCCGCTCGACGCGCGGCTCTATCCCTGCGGCGCCGAGGGCCGAATAGAGCGGCAGGAAATGCTCCTCGGTCGGGTGGTTCTTGGCGGCGAACGGCGCCAGATCTCGATAATTCAATAAATCGTCGGTCGCGCCCGTCATCAGCGATTGGTGAGTCCAGTTCGCAAAGCTGTTGACCCAATCCGGTGCGGGATCGTTCGCCCCGTGGCCTCGAAATTCAGACAGATCGTAAGTCATGCTGCCGCTGCCGATGATCAAGACGCCCTCCTCGCGCAGCGGCGCCAGCGCGCGCCCCATGGCCAGGTGATGCCTGGTGCCGAGATGTGGCTGTATCGAAAGCTGCACAACGGGAATGTCGGCTTGCGGATACATCAGGAGCAACGGCACCCAGGCGCCGTGATCCAGCCCGCGACGCCGATCGGTCCTGCAATCTATTCCGGATGCGCGCAGCAGATCGGAAACCCTTGCCGCGATCGACGGTGACCCGGCCGCGGGATATTGCAGCTCGTATAGCGCTCGCGGGAATCCGCCGAAGTCGTGGATGGTGTCGTTACGCTCGACGGCGTTGACCGTCGGGACCGCCGTCTCCCAATGCGCCGACACCACGAGAATGGCGTTGGGGCGCGGCAGCTCGCCGCCAAGCTGTTGCAGGAATGCGCGCGCCGGCGTGTCGGTCAGCGGCAAGGTCGGGGCGCCGTGCGAAAGAAAAAGGCTGGGCATTTTACCTTGCTTCATGTCGATTGGGACCCCGCTGTGCCGGTTCATCGCGATGGCGCGCCGCTCAACCCGCCAGGGATTACTCCAGCGCTGGACGTGCGCAGCGCATAGGCGCCATCGCCGAGCAACGCCTGGACCATCAAGGCGACGGTCCAGAATGCCGGGTATTCCCAACCGCCATTGGGGTTGTTGAAGAAAAAGCCGGCCGCCCCATGCACCGTAAAGATCGCGCCGAGCAAAATCGGGATCGCCGCGATCGCAACGACCCGCGTCCAAATTCCGAGGATCAGCCCGGCAGCGGCAAGCAGTTCGGCCGCGATGACGACATAGGCGAGTTCGCCTGGCAGGCCGACGCTGCCGAAGAACTTCGCCGTTCCAGCCGGCGTGAAGACAAACAATTTGAGACTGGCATGCGCCAGAAAAAGCAATCCGAGCGTCAGGCGGAGTAGCAACGCGGCATAGGGGGCTGTGCGGGAATCGATCATGGCTGGCTCCTGATTTGGACGTCCAGCGCCTTATCGCTTACCCTAAAATATTAGATAATACGCTCATTTTAGAATACACTTAACACTGTTAGAGTGAGATTGCCATGCTTGACCGCCTGACGGGCCTCGAAGTCTTTGCAAAAGTCGCCTCCAACGGAAGCCTGTCGGCCGCCGCACGGGCGATGGGCCTGTCGAAGACGATGGTCACCAAGCACATTGCAGCCCTTGAAGCGCGGCTTGGGGCCAAACTGTTTCACCGCACGACCCGCAGACTTTCGATCACCGAAGCCGGGCGGAACTATCTCGAGGCTTCGGAACGGATTCTCGCCGAAATGGAAGCGGCCGATGCGAGTATCGCGGTGGACCGTGTCGAGCCGCGGGGGCTGCTTCGGCTGAATGCGCCGGTGTCGTTCGGGACCCGACAGATCGCGCCGCTGCTGGCCGAGTTCGCCGCACACTATCCGCGCGTCACGATCGAGCTCGGTCTCAACGATCGCCTGGTCGATCTTGCCGAGGAGGGTTGGGACCTCGTCATCCGCATCGGCAATTTGAGCAGTTCAAGCCTGATTGCCCGGCGCATCGCGCCTTGCCGTGTCGTGGTATGCGCGGCGCCGTCCTATCTCAAAGCGCGGGGCACACCGCCAACGGTTTCGAGCCTCGCCGAGCACAATTGTCTTGGTTACACACTGTCACAGACCTCGGTCGATCGCTGGGCGTTTGGCGAGCGCGGGGAAATCAATGTTCGTGTCTCGGGCAATCTGCGCGGCAACAACGGCGATGCGCTGCGGGCCGCGGCCATTGCCGGGCAAGGCGTGATCTATCAGCCAACGTTCATTGTCGCTGACGATTTACGGGCCGGCACATTGGTCGCGCTCACGCTCGATTACCCGACGGTCGAACTCGGCGGCATTTATGCCGTCTATCTGCACGATCGCCAGCCACCTGCGAAAGTGCGCGCATTCATCGACTTCATCGCCATGCGCTTCGCACCCGACCCGCCCTGGGACCGCTAAAGCATGATCCGGAAAAGTGTGAAGCGGTTTTTCCGAAAAGATCATGCTTCATCAAAGGATTAAAGCGCGATGACGATTCAACCAAATCTCATCGCGCTTTAGTTGTCAGCGCGGGGCGCGGAGACCGGCGGCGGTGTGCCTCAAGATACGCCCGGCTCGCCCAAACCGATGCGCGTCCTCAGTTCAGGTTTTTGGGCGAGAACCTCGACCAGCCACTGAACACATCGCTCCGCCGCATTCAGGGCATCGGCCGGCGAACGATAGGTAACGCCGGAATAGTAATGCACCGGCGTCCATTGCCCGCCATCTTCGACATCCCGCCGAAATTCCTCGAACCCGTAGCTGGCATTTTCCCGCGAAAAGAAATCGACGCATCGGTTGTGCTCCAGATCTTCGATGCTGACGAAGACGATCCAGGACTTGTCGATGCGCTTGGACATGAAATTGGGATCAGCAAATTGGAGATCAGCGGCTGTCGCCGCGGCCGGTCCAGTTGCTCCAGTTTACGCCGGTGAGACTTCCAAAGTCGGTGGCGAGCGGCCGCCTGGTTTGCCGCTCATACATCGCAACGCACCGCTCGGACTCGGCAATCTTTTGCTTGAGGTCGGCGATGGCCCTCGAGATCTGCCCGCGACGGCCGGCGATTTCGCCCGTGGTGAACCGGGCCGCTTCCAAAGCCTTCAACGCCTCGCGGTTTTTCCTGAGTTGAACCCTGTGCCACGCAACGCTGCTATCGCTGTCTGCAACCATGATCCGAATCCCTGATTCGCCATGATCATATCATTGCATGCAAGCCGAAAGGCGGCAGCGTGGCCCGCCGAATGGCCGGCACCTGTGGCTGGGGCGCCACTCTCCGGCCGCTGCCATTATAATTACGCAACCATTATCACTACAGGAGTCTCCGCCTGCCCCAGAAACCGCCGCCAACCAGCCGGAGCACCAGCAACAGGACAACGGCACCGATAAAAGCATTGATGATCAGCGCGACAATGCCGACCCCGAGGTGGATGCCGAGTTGTGGCAACAGCCAATCGCCGATAAAGGCGCCGATCAGGCCGACCAGCAAATCGCCGATCAATCCGAACCCGCCTCCTTCCATTACCCTGCCCGCCAAATATCCGGCGACGATTCCGACAATGATGATCACGAGCAGGCTTTGATTGGACAGGTGCATGACTTTGACTCCCGAGAGGGCACGCCGGGTAATGCCGGCGGATCGCCGTTGTTCCATCGGCGGATGGATTAAGCCTGACATTCGTCTTGCGGCCGACGGAATTTGACGGACGTCTCCGATAATGATGCGGACTTCTGAACCGCCACACTGGAGGCATGCCGTTGGAAATCGATTCCATGATTAGCCGGACGTGACGTTTTTGCTGCGTGCGGTGAGAGCTGCGCAGCAGCTATTCCGGAAAATGGGTTGTGCAACGCACCATAGTCAATATCTCTCGGCCCTCCAATGAGGTGCGCCGCGTGGCTAATTTGAATGCTGATGCTCTGGTGTCGTTGCGGCATCAGCCGATGGGCTTTACCGAATTCGTCATCGTGATCGCTTCGATCATGGCACTGAATCCGCTGGCGATGGACATGATGCTGCCGGCGCTCCCGGACATCGCATCGGCATTCCACATCACCGCCGCCAACCAGCCGCAGGAAGTCTTGTCGTCGTTCCTGATCGGCTTCGGCCTCGGCCAATTCATCATGGGTCCTCTTTCGGACCGTTTCGGCCGGCGCCCGGTCCTGATCGACGGCATGGCGCTCTATTGCATCGCCAGCCTTCTGGCGATCATGGCATCGTCGTTCGAGACGTTGCTGCTGGCGCGGGTGCTGCAAGGGCTTGGCACCTCCGCGACCCGCGTGATCGCGACCTCGATCGTCCGCGACTGCTACGCCGGCCGCCGCATGGCGAGCGTCGTGTCACTGGCGATGATGATTTTTATCGCGGTGCCGGTGATCGCGCCATCGCTGGGTCAGGCGGTGATGTTGTGGACGCAATGGCGTGGCATCTTCATCGTCCTGATGCTCTACGGCGTGCTCGCGCTGATCTGGAGCGCGGTGCGGATGCCGGAAACCCTGCTGGAAGCCGACCGCAAGTCGCTTGCTTTTTTCGACGTGCTTGACGCCTTTCGCCAGACCGTGACCAACCGGCAAACCCTCGGCTATGCGCTCGCGGCCGGCGGCGTGCAGGGCTCGCTGTTCGCTTTCGTGTTCGCCGCGCAGCAGGTGTTCACCGAAATTTACGGGCTCGGGCACTATTTTCCGCTGGCGTTCGCGGCAGTCGCAATCGGCATTGCCATCGCTGGCTTTCTCAACGCCCGTTTCGTCGGCCGCATCGGCATGCGCGTGATTTCGCATGGCGCGCTGGTCGGCTTCGTCGCGGTGGCCGGCATCATGCTTTTGGCGGCAAAGCTGAACATGCTGCCGCTGCCGTTGTTCATGGCGCTGTCGGCGCTGATGATGTTCGCGTTCGGACTGACCTTCGCCAACTTCACCTCGCTGGCGATGGAGCCGCAAGGCCATATCGCCGGCACGGCGTCCTCGCTCTATGGATCGATCACGACGCTGCTCGGCATCGGCCTCGGCACCACGATCGGTCAGGCCTATGATGGCACGCTGTTGCCGTTTGCCACCGGGTTTTTCCTGTGCACGCTGGCCTCGCTCGCGGTCGTGCTGGTCGTGGAAAAGGGCCGCCTGTTCCAGCCGCACGCACGGTCCGTGACGTAAGACATGCCGCGGGTGCAAACCGCGACGAACAATATGGCCGTCAGCGTGTCTCCAGTGACCTGCAAAAACGGGAGCGGTATTCCTGCGGCAGCACATTGAGACGCCGGCGAAACGCCCGGCGCATGTGCTCTTCGTCCTGAAACCCCGAGCGGGACGCAATCTCCTTCATGCTGAAGGTCGTTTCCTCGAGCTTCCTTCGGGCGGCTTCGACGCGAAACTCCTCCACGACTTTGGCCGGCGTCCTGCCGGTTTTGTCCGAGAAGGCGCGCGCGAAGGTGCGCGGGCTCATCCCCGCCTTCTCGGCGAGAACTTCCACGCGCAAATCCTTCTCGAGATTATTCTGTATCCATGCCGAAAGACCTTCGAACAGCTCGTCTTCCCTGGATTGAATGGCAAGCGGAACGCTGAATTGCGCCTGGCCGCCCGGCCGCTTCAGAAAAACCACCAGCCTGCGCGCCACCCGCATGGCCTCGCGGTGTCCGAGATCGCTTTCCAGCAAGGCCAGCGCCAGGTCGATTCCGGCGGCAGCGCCGGCCGAAGTCCAGATACCGCGGTCATGGACAAAGATCGGATCCGGGCAAACCTCGATATCCGGATAGCGTTCAGCGAGCGTCTTGCACGATCCCCAGTGCGTCGCTGCGCGGCGATTTCGCAGAAGACCCGCCGCGGCCAGCACGAAGGTCCCGGTGCAAACCGAACACACCCTTCGAACGTCTTGTGCCTTGCTGCGAAACCAATCGACGATCTGCGGATCGGCGGCGGCCAGGTGAATGCCGGGCCCTCCGCCAATGACCAGCGTGTCGATCGTCATGTCGTCGCATTCCGCAAACGACGACGTCATCACCGCCACGCCTGAAGAGGTGCGGACCAGCCCGCCCCTCGGCGAACAAACAATCAGTCTATAGGGCGACGATCCGGCCTCAGTGGTTTCGCAGGCAATTTCGAAAACCTGCAACGGACCTGAGAAGTCGATCAGCAGGCAAGCATCGAACAGCACGAAGACAATGTTGCGGATTTTGTCAGCCATAACGCCACCGATTTGGCAGGAAATGCGTCCTGTCTGACATTTCCGTAAATCAGGCGCTCTGTCAAACATGCGGCCGTTCACTCGGAGTCACCAATGCCGGACCAGCCACTTCACATCGGACTCTTGATCTATCCGGGCATGACCCAGCTCGACATCACCGGGCCTTTCGAAGTCTTTGCCCGCCTTCCCAACGCGCGCGTGCATTTGCTGTGGAAGCGAATAGAGCCCGTCGTCAGCGATGTCGGCCTGCCGGTGCTACCGACCACGACCTTTGCCGAGTGCCCGGATCTCGATGTGTTTTGCATCGGCGGGGGCCCAGGCCAGGTCGACTTCATGGACGATGATGAAGTTATTGCGTTCGTTCGCGAAAAAGGTGGCTCGGCGCGCTACATCACCTCGGTTTGCGCAGGCTGTCTGATCCTCGGCGCCGCCGGCCTGCTCGACGGATACAAATCGGCCTGCCATTGGCTGATGAGTGACCAGCTCGCCGCCTTTGGCGCGATCGCGGTCAATGAGCGCGTTGTCATCGACCGCAACCGCATATCCGGCGGCGGCGTGACCGCCGGAATCGATTTCGGCTTTCAGGTCGCCTCCGAACTGTGCGGCGAAGAATTTGCAAAGCGGCTGCAACTCTTTCTCGAATATCAACCGGAGCCGCCGTTCGATATCACCGTCCAGAATGCTCCGCCCGAACTGATTTCCCAAATGCGGATCGACGCCCAGCCGTGGCTGCGCAAGCGCGCGGCGGCGGTCCAGAAAGCTGTCACCAAGCTCAAATCGTCGGCAATGACGGCTGTCGAGCCATAGAACCGCATTCGGAAAAAGGCATTCGCATGAACCGGGTCCGTCGCGATGGCTGCTCTGCTCTATTTAACGTCATCGCGTTTTTGATTTTCGGGTCCATCGCCGGCTCATTTGCCGCCGCTACCGCCGCCGGGATTTCGGATGGCGTCGTCCGGATCGGCGTCATCAATGACCAGACAGGGACATTGTCCGACCTGGCCGGACAAGGTTCGGTCGTAGCGGCTAGGATGGCGGCGGAAGATTTTCAGAAATTGGAGCCGTCGATCAAGGTCGAGATCGTTGCCGCGGACCATCAGAACAAGGCCGACATTGGCCTTGGCATCGTACGAAAGTGGTTCGACGTCGACGGCGTCGACATGGTCGCCGACGTCTCGAACTCGGCGGTCGGGCTCGCCGTCCAGTCACTAGCCCGAGACAAAAACAAGATCGTGATTTACGCGGCGGTTGCGACGACGGAGCTCACGGGAAAGCAATGCTCTCGAACCGGTTTGGCCTGGCTTCACGATTCCTATAATCTGGTCGCGGGTCCTATTCGCAAGCTGGTCTCACAAGGCTACGACACCTGGTTCTTTATCGCAGCCGACTACGCGTTCGGGAAGAACATGGTGTCGGAATCGCAACGCGTCCTCACGGCGGCCGGCGGCAAGTCCCTCGGCGCCGTGTTCCACCCGGTGGGCAACGCGGATTACAGCTCCTTCATTTTGCAGGCGCAGGCATCCGGCGCCAAGGTCATTGCTTTCGCGAATGCCGGCGAGCAGCTCGTGACATTGATGAAACAGTGGAACGAGTTCGGCATGAACACGGGCACGCAAAAACCGGTAGCGGAATTGATGTTCATCAGCGATGTCCACGCCATGGGCCCGAACATTGCCAGAGGCCTGACGACCCTCACGGCATGGTATTGGGCCTTGAACGAAGAAACGAGAGCTTTCGCGCAACGCTTCTTCAAGCTTCGCGGCACCATGCCCACAGCCCCGCAAGCCGCGGTTTATTCCGGCGTGAGTCATTATCTGAAAGCGGTCGCTGCGGTCGGGACGGATGCGACGGATCCGGTCCTGGAGAAGATGCGTTCAACGCCGGTTGACGACTTCTACGCCAGGGGCGCGAAAATACGCGAAGACGGAAAACTCGTGCACGATTTCTATCTGGTGCAGGTCAAGAACCCATCCGACGTGAAGGCCCCCTGGGAATACTATAATGTTCTTGAAAAGGTTCCGAGCGACGACGTCTACGCCCCTTTGACCGAGAGTGAGTGCCCGTTGACCAAACAGGTCCGTTGATCCGCTTGCCGCGGACACGAGTTCGCTATCTCAACGTGGCCGGCGAAGACCTCACGCCGGGCGGCGCGGCACGATCGCAATCGGATTGAACGTATAGACCGCCTCGCCGTTCTGGTTGAACGCGGTCCATTTGACCCGTGCAATGCCTTGCGGCTTCGTTTTCGACGGAATCAGTTCGGTCACTTCGCCTTCGAGATGCAGCGTATCGCCAGGGCGCACCGGCTTCATCCAGCGCAATTCGTCGACGCCGGCGCCAAACAGCGGATGCGGCCCGAATGGTTTGGCCGTGAGCGCCAACCGCATCGAAATCGCCGCCGTGTGCCAGCCGGAAGCGGCAAGCCCGTTCAATATAGTGTCCTTGGCCGCCTCGTCGTCGAGGTGAAACGGCTGCGGATCGAACTCATTGGCAAAGCGCAGGATCTCTTCCTTCGAGACAGTCTTGCTGTCGCTTTTGAAGCGCATGCCGACCTTCAGGTCGTCGAACCATTCAACCATGATCTATCTCTCCAGCGACGCGCGCAGCATCTGCTCCACAACCGAAACTAAAAACGGATTTATTGTCGCAGCCGGAATATCTTTTCAGGCGCGGAGTTTTATCATGCAAGGGTTCGCATGCCCCGGGCAATTCTGGAGGGCCGCATGACGAGATCGGCGATCCGGCTTTTGGCACTGACCATCTGCGCGACAACGCTGGCAGCCGCGCCGGCCGAGTCCGGCACAAGCCACAGCAAACATATCAAAAAGCACGCCTTCCGGACTGTCCGTCCGGCGTGGCCGGGTGTCAGCCCGCCCGCTCAGTCCGGCGGGGTCTGCCCCGGCATGGGCCGAAGCTTCGATTGCAAGATATGGCCGCCGCCATTCGATGAAGACCCCGACCGGAAAGTTTCGGGCTCCGACGGCGCCTGAGCGCACGATGCGTTGCCGGACTTCTCCTCATCCTGAGGAGCGGCGTTGTCGCCGCGTCTCGAAGGATGAGATTGAAAGCCTCATGGTTCGAGACGCGCTGAAAAGCGCTCCTCACCATGAGGACTTCATCCGAGATTGAGCTCCTTGAAGAAGTCGTTGCCCTTGTCATCGATGATGATGAAGGCCGGGAAATCCACCACCTCAATGCGCCAGATCGCTTCCATGCCGAGTTCGGGATATTCGACGACCTCGACCTTCTTGATGCAGTGTTCGGCGAGATTGGCCGCCGCACCTCCGATCGAGCCGAGATAGAAGCCGCCGTGCTTCTTGCAGGCCTCGCGCACCGCGACCGCGCGATTGCCCTTGGCGACCATCACCATCGAGCCGCCGGCGGCCTGGAACTGATCGACAAAGGAATCCATTCTTCCAGCCGTCGTCGGGCCAAACGCGCCGGACGCGTAGCCTTCCGGCGTCTTGGCAGGGCCGGCGTAATAGATCGGATGATTCTTGAAATAATCCGGCAGCGGTTCGCCCTTCTCCAGCCGTTCGCGCAGTTTCGCATGCGCCGAATCCCGCGCCACGATCATGGTTCCGGTCAATGACAGCCGCGTCTTGATCGGATGCTTCGACAGCGTGGCGAGAATGTCCTTCATCGGCTGGTTGAGATCGATCTGGATCACCTCGCCGCCGAGCGCCTGCTCGACCTGTGGCAGATATTGCGCCGGATTGTGCTCAAGCTCCTCAAGATACACGCCGTCCTTGGTGATCTTGCCGAGCACCTGGCGGTCGGCCGAGCACGACACGCCAAGGCCGATCGGGAGCGAGGCGCCATGACGCGGCAGCCGGATGACGCGGACGTCGTGGCAGAAATACTTGCCGCCGAACTGCGCGCCGACGCCGAGGCTTTGCGTCATCTTCAATATTTCCTGCTCCATCTCCAGATCGCGGAAGGCATTGCCGTCCGGCGAGCCGTGGGTCGGCAAGGCGTCGAGATAGCGCGCGGAAGCAAGCTTCACCGTCTTCATGCAGAGTTCGGCCGAGGTGCCGCCGATCACGATCGCCAGGTGATAGGGCGGACACGCCGCGGTGCCCAGTGTCAGCACCTTCTCCTTCAGGAACGCCAGCAGGCGGTCTTTGGTCAGCACTGAAGGCGTTGCCTGAAACAGGAAACTCTTGTTGGCGCTGCCGCCGCCCTTGGCCATGAACATGAACTTGTAGGCGTCATCGCCCTCGGCATAGATCTCGCACTGCGCCGGCATGTTGTTGGCGGTGTTCTTTTCCTCATACATCGACAGCGGCGCCACCTGCGAGTAGCGCAAGTTTCGACGCAGATATGCATCGCGCGCGCCTTCCGAGAGTGCGGCCTCGTCCTCGCCATCGGTGATGACGTTGCAGCCCTTCTTGCCCATGATGATCGCGGTGCCGGTGTCCTGGCACATCGGCAGTACGCCGCCGGCGGCGATGTTGGCGTTCTTCAGGAAATCCAGCGCCACGAACTTGTCGTTGGAGCTTGCTTCCTTGTCGTCGAGAATCGAGCGCAGCTGCTTCAGGTGCCCGGGCCGCAGGTAATGGTTGATCTCGCCGAAGGCGGCTTCCGACAGCGCCCGCAGCGCCTCGCGCGACACCACCAGCATGTCCTTGCCGAGTACCTTTTCGACCCTGACGCCTTCAGTCGTGATCTTCTTGTAGGGCGTGGTGTCGGCCCCTAACGGAAACAGCGGGGTGTGCTTGTAGGGCGGGACGGGCTTTTGGCTATCGGGAAAGGCTGTGGGGGCGTTCATGGGTGGGCTCGCGCTGGTTTCAGGCCGGCAGCAGCTCTAAACGCGCTCCGGCAATTCCACCGTTCTAAGCCCTTTTTCCCGAAAAGAAAGGGAAGTCCGCAGCGCGGCCGTCGCCGCTAAAACTTAGCCCTTCCGGTCCTGCGCCAGATCGGGATCAGCTACAATTCTCGCTGGCCAATACGCTTGCGCACCTCAGCCCGAGATACAAGCCTACGACTAGGGGCGGCCACGCGGCGGCGAACCTCAGCTACTTGTTCGTCAGTCAACAGCGTCAACTTGTCCGGCGACGCCAGAAAGTCCTCGCCGATCCTGACCCGGCCGATTTCGCCCTTGCTGTATTCAACTGTTGGCCTCTTCATAGATCGCAATTCCACTGTAGGTCGTTCACGCCCGAACCCTGTCAGTTTATCCGTCATGCCCGCGCTTGTCGCGGGCATCCACGTCTTTCTTTAGATCCAAACGAAAGACGTGGATGGCCGGGTCAAGCCCGGCCATGACATCGGAAACCGCCGACAAGCTCCTCCCCACCCTTGCACTCCCTGCCCGCTTGAGGCTTTGATGCCGGGAATTGAGGGGCTGCCACCATGAAATTCCGACGACCGTTTCGCCGACCGATCCTGCTTGCCGCGCTATTTGCCATATCATCCGCACTCGCCGTCTCGCCGGCACGCGCCGACCGCTGTAATGACATCGCCAACCAGCTCAAGGAACAGGTCGACAATCTGAAGGTCGGCATCACCGCGGCCAACATCATCTATCTGTCGCATCCGCTGGCCAAGGAAATGTCGCTTGGCTGCGCCAACCGCAAATATTCCAACGAGCTTTACGTCAAGGGCTATAGCCGCAAGCCGAAGCCGGAGTTCATTGCGTTCGTCGCCGGCGCCGCCGCGATCGTCTTCACGCTCCCCAAGGACGATTTACTCAAGGGCGTTTCGGGCTGCATGTCCCGGATGGGCATTTTCCGCGGGGACGACGTCTCGATCCGCTTCCGCCGCCTCGACATGAATTGCACGCGGACCAAGACCGACGCTGCGATCGCGATTTCGCGCGGACTGGACCAGTAGACGGGCGTTTAGACCACTAGCGGCTCGTTCACCATGCGGACGCGAGTGCGCCCGATCGCTCGCATTTTAACAATTCGGTTCACAAGACCTTCGGCCCTGTCCGCTCAGAGTGCGCGCTGCTCCATGTAGCAGGATTTGAAATTCATGAGCGTTTCAAGCATCAATTCGCCGTCCGCGCCGCTGCCCAACCACTATCTCGACAACAACACGCAGCCTGCTGCGATTGTTTCGCCAGTTGTGACTGACAACACCAATTCAACCGACGCCAGCCAGGCCCAGCCGCCGGCCCCTCCGCCGCTACCGCCCGGACAGGGAACCCGCGTCAACCAGCTCGTCTGAGCCTTCCCGCCGCTGGTTGTCGAAGGACACCGCGATCACCAAGTGTCCTCCTTAAAAGGGAGGACGCTGGATGGTCGCGAAATGGCTGTTGCAGAGTCTCGCCTGGACCGTCGCCTTCGCTGTGTTGCTGTTCGTGCCCGCTGGCAGGCTTGATTGGCCGGCGGCATGGGTTTTTGTCAGCGTGATGCTGTTGATCGGGCTCGGTTGCGGATCATGGCTCGCAAAAAACAATCCGGAACTCCTGGCCGAGCGCATGCGCCCGCCGATCCAGCGTGATCAGCCGGCCGCCGACAAAAAGCTCGTCGCCGCTCTCGGTTTGACCTTCCTGGGCTGGTTCGTCGTGATGGGGCTCGACGAGCGCTTTCATCCCTCCCGCATGCCTGTCGCCCTGCAAGCAATCGGGCTTGCATTCCTGATCATCTCGACTGTCCTTATCATGCGGGTATTTCGCGAAAATTCATTCGCGGCTGCGGTGGTGAAGGTTCAGTCGGAACGCGGCCACCATGTCATCTCAACCGGACCTTATGCTTTTGTTCGGCACCCGATGTATGCGAGCGCGCTCGTCTTCTTCGTCGGGAGCGCGTTGTTATTGGGATCGTGGTGGGGCGTCGCGATGACGGCTATTTTCGCGATTCTCTTTGGCATCCGCACCCGGATCGAGGAGAATACCTTGACGGCCGGGCTACCCGGATATGCTGACTATGCGGCGCGGGTGCGCTATCGTCTGGTGCCCGGAATATGGTGAGACCGATGCCCGACACCAAAACCCTGACCGGCGGCTGCCATTGTGGCCTGGTTCGGTTCGAATGCACCACCGATCTTGCGATGGTGACGGCGTGCAACTGCTCGATCTGCACCAAGCGCGGCCTGCACTTCGCTTTTCTGCCGCCTGCGAGTTTTCAGCTGCGCGCCGGTGAAGACAACCTGAAAGAATACCTCTTCAACAAACACGCGATCCATCATCAGTCCTGCAACGATTGCGGCGTCGAGGTATTTGCCCGCGGCAACAAGCCGGACGGAATGGCCGTGATTGCGCTCAATGTCAGTTGCATCGACGGCATCGAGCTTGCGAGCCTCAAGATGACGCCGATGGACGGCCGGAAGCGGTTGTAGCCGCCGACGGGCACTGCAGGTGCTCCCTCTCCCTTTGGGAGAGGGCTGGGGTGAGGGGTTACGGTTTATCGTTGGACCGTATCCCCTCACCCGGCGCTTTGCGCCGACCTCTCCCCATGGGAGAGGTGAAGCAGAGCTTGCCGCACGCTCGGCGTTTCCTAGACATCCAGCTCTTTGTAGTAACGAAAAATGCCGTCCGTGTTGAAGGCAATCCGCCGCTCGCTGGCAAGATACGCCCTGATATTGGGGCGGCCGGCGATACGGTCATGCAGTTCGATTAGTTCTGGAATTTTCCGCTCGAAGGCCTTCATCCGCTTCGGGAAAGCGTAACGCAGCCCCTCGACCAGCTGGAACAGCGACAGGTCGACATAGGTGAGCTTGCGTCCGGTGATGTAGTGCCCGGAACTCGCCTCAAGCAGGCGCTCGAAATAGCCCAGATATTTCGGCACGCGCTCGTCCCAGAACGCCCCGGTGCGTTTTTTCGCTTCGCTCTTTTGATCCTCATAATAAAGCGAGGGGCCGAGCGGATGATGGGTGTCGTGCACTTCCAGGACGAAGTCCGTGACCGTCAATTGCAGCTGATGCACCCAGAGCCTTCCGGTTTCCGTTTTCGGCGCAAGCGAATGCCGCGCGCCGAGATAAAGCAGGATATTGGCGGTCTGCCCGATCACGACCTTGCCGGCTTTAAGAAACGGCGGCGCGAAAGGCGGCGTGCCACTGCCCTTCTCCATCATCCGCATCATCGCAGCCACGCCGCGTTCGCGCGCCACATCGACATAGGCCGCGCCGGCCTCCTCGAGCGCCAGACGGACATATTCGCCGCGGCCCTGGATCGACGGCCAATAGTAGAGTTCGTAGCGCATCGAGAAGCCTTTCTGCTTAACGGGATATTAACGTGACCCAGATCCGGGAAGTGAGCCGCACCTGAAGGAATTGTCCGAAACAACACCCGCCTTCTGTCAGTGTTTCTTACAAAGTTTCAACGCTATTTCGCAAAGTGCCCCGAAACCGACATCCAGGCCCTTCGCCAGTTAACCGGACCGCCCTAGTGTGGCAACTCTGACGTTCCTTTCAGGGCCACCGTGAGTTCTTCGAAGGAACGTCAAAGTCAAAGCCACACTAAAATCATATGGTTGCTAGTGTCCCTTTGGTTCTGACATTCGTAAAAGTTGCCGCCGCGATAGGATACGAATGTCAGAACCGGGACACTAGGGTGGTGGCAGGAAACCGTCGCATGCTCTCCTCCACTGCCCAAAATTTCGCCTATCAGCAGACCCTCGTCGCATTTGCAGGTGCCGTGTGCCTGTTCGGCACCTGGATTGGTATGCGCCACTTCGCCCGCGCCCGCGCCACCGAAGGCGCGACCCGGCGCGGCTGGCTGTTCATGGCTTCCGTCGGCACCGGCGTGGCGCTGTGGGCCTCGACCTTCATCTCGATCTTGGCGCTCGATCCCTTGCTGACCAGCGGATTTGAACCGGTCGCCACCGGCGCGGTCCTCGTCATCGCGGTCGTCGCCTGTTTTGTCGGCTTTGAGATCGGCAGCCGGCACTTTACCCTCGCACCGGAAACCGGCGGCCTTGCGATGGGCGTCGGCATCGTTGCGATGCATCTGGTGGGTTTCAACGCCTGGCATATCAAGGGCAGTTTCGAGTGGAACGCCTATGGCCTGGCCACGACTCTTGTGCTCGGACTGGGCTTGAGCGCACTCGCCGTCAACCGCGCCAACCGTCCGGTCACACGCTGGTGCCGCCATGGCGCCGCCATCGTGCTCGCTTTCATGATCTGCGTCATGCACTACGCGCTGACTGCTTCGGTCGCGGCTGTACCTGATGCCTCCGTGATTCTGCGGGCTGACCTCGTGCCCGCCGATACACTTGGCATCGCCGTGGTCGCAGCCGTTCTCCTGGTCATGGGCAACGGCTTTTCGACCTATATCATCGACCTGCGCGCCCGCACCGAGTTCGGCCGACCGCATCCACCAATTGTCGTTCAACGACACCATGACCGGGCTGCCCAACCGCATCGCCTTCAACGAGCGGCTCGCCTTTGACAGCGCCGAGGCTCACGAAAAGGCGCACAAGCTCGCGGCCTTCTCGATCGACCTCGACGGCTTCAAGGACATCAACGATCTCTATGGCCACGGCGCCGGCGACCTGCTCCTGATCGACGTGGCGACACGGATGTGCAAGCGGCTTGCGCCGGGTGAATTCCTGGCGCGCCAAAGCGGCGATGAATTCCTGGCCTTGACGACCTCACGCAATCACCCGGATGACGCCTATGCGTTTGCGGAGCGGATCTCGCAGGCCTTCGCCGAGCCCTTTACGGTTCAAGGCTACGCCGTCCGCCTCACCGCCTCGATCGGCTTTTCGGTGTTTCCGACCGATACGCCGGAGCGCGACCAGTTGCTCAGCAACGCCAAGCTCGCGATGCACCGGGGCAAGAGCGGGCAATCCGGCTCGATCTGCATGTACAGCCCCGAAATGGACGACAGCGCCCGCAAGCGCCGCGCGCTCGCCCGCGATCTCGAACATGCGGCGGAGCGCCACGAACTGCTGTTGAACTATCAGCTCCAGATGTCGCTCAATGACGGCAAGATCTGCGGCGCCGAAGCCTTGATGCGATGGAAGCATCCGAAACTCGGCATGGTTTCGCCGGCGGAATTCATTCCGCTGGCCGAAGAAACCGAGGCGATCTTCGAAATGGGCGAATGGGCGCTGCGCGCCGCCTGCCGCGACGCTGCGGAGGGAAAAATTCCCGGAAACGTCGCGGTCAACCTCTCGCCGGTCCAGTTCGGCCGCGAGGATCTGGCCGAGATGATCCACGGCATCCTGCTGGAAACCGGCCTGCCGCCGGCGCGTCTTGAGGTCGAGGTCACGGAATCGACCATCATGTCGGACCAGAGCCGCGGCCTGCACATCCTGCGCAAGCTGAAAGCCATGGGCATCACGGTGGCGATGGATGATTTCGGCACCGGCTATTCGTCGCTGGCGACGCTGCACGCCTTCCCGTTCGACAAGATCAAGCTCGACCAGTCCTTCGTCAAACGGCTGCCGCACGATGCGGCCGCTGCCGCCATCGTCCGTACCGTGCTGGCGCTCGGCGAAAGCCTGCGCATGCCGGTTCTGGCCGAGGGTATCGAGACCGAGGCGCAATGGGATTTCCTGGCGCGCGCCGGCTGCGCCAAGGGCCAGGGCTATCTGTTTGCAAGACCGGCGGCGGTGTCGCAATTGTCCACTGTGATCAGCGCGGCGGCCCGATTTACCCGCGAGGCGCTGCCGGCGGCCGACGTCGAGCACGCCACCGTCGCGGCGTAGCCTCCTTACTCGGCAGGCGTGTACTCATACATCCGGTCAGCCCGCGAAGCACGCCTTGGCCGCTTGCGTCCAAGTATTTGCATCCAAGCATTTGCGTCCAAGTATGGACATGAGCTGGCAAGACAGCCATGTCGCCGCTGTGCCATAACAGTTCAGCTAAAATGGCTCACGGACCCAGGAGAATTAAAAAAATGCGATACAAAATGCTGCTGCTCGCGAGCGCCGTCGGTGCCGTCCTTTGCACCACCGCTTGCCGGGCCACTGAGCTGAAACTGTTCACCGCCGGTGCATTCAAGTCGACCGTGATGGCGCTGCTACCTGAATATGAGAGGACCAGCGGCAACAAGGTGTCGGTCGAAAACGATACCGCCGGTGCGCTGATGAAGCGGATCAAGGCCGGCGAACGTTTCGATGTCGTCGTGATGACGCCTGAGGGAATTGACCAA
This sequence comes from uncultured Alphaproteobacteria bacterium, assembly GCA_963748805.1. Lineage (GTDB taxonomy): Bacteria > Pseudomonadota > Alphaproteobacteria > Rhizobiales > Xanthobacteraceae > Bradyrhizobium. Next base: position 76,330 of record CAVVLH010000006.1, read on the forward strand.
CTCGCTGGCGAGGGCAAGGTGATTTCCGGCAGCCGGACCGACCTCGCCCGCGTCGGCGTCGGCGTCATGGTGAAGACCGGCGCGAACAAGCCTGACATTTCCACCGTCGAAGCTTTCAAGAAGGCCGTGCTCGAGGCAAAGTCGGTCAGCTTCATCGATCCCGCCAGCGGCGGCTCCAGCGGCATCTATGTCGAGAAGCTGCTCGAGCGCCTTGGCATTTCGGATCAGGTCAAGCCGAAGGAAAAGCTCAAACAAGGCGGCTATGTCGCCGATTACGTCGAGTCCGGAGAGGCCGAGCTTGGAATTCACCAGATCAGCGAAATCTTGCCGCATGCCGGCGTCACCTTGGTCGGACCGCTGCCGAAGGAAATTCAAAACTACACCGTGTATGCCGCCGGCATCGGAGCAGGAACCAAAGACGGCGATGACGCCAAAGCATTGATCGCTTCGCTGGTTGGCCCATCGGCCCAGGCATTGTTTAAATCGAAAGGCATGGAGCCGGCCGCCAACTAGGCCGCCGAAGGGCTGTTAAGTGATCCACCGGAAAGCTTTCAAAATCATGCGCAAAGCGTTGACCGCACTTTGGCCCTCCGGTTTGTGCGTGGTGCTCGTTTGTCTGGCGCAGACGGCATGGACGGCCGAAACTACGCCGGCGTGGCATGCTGATCTTGCCGAAATCCGCCAGGTCGCCGGGATGATCCCGGGGCCTCGGCCGCTGCGCGTCAACGTGGTCAAATTCGCCGAGAGCCGGCGCACGAAGAATTTCGCGGTCAAGGGGCTGCCGGCCGAGCCGAGCGTGCAGGCGCGCACCGCCTATCAGATCGTTTATGCCGACGGCACCATCATGGTCGATACGGGCATGGATCTCGCCACCCATCGCTTCTTCGGCCGCGGCGTCGATGAGCCGTACTTTCCGGAAACCGAGGCGCGCGTGGCCTTCGCTTTGCAAAAAGCAAAGGCGATCATCGTCACCCATGAGCATGGCGACCACATTGCCGGCCTGATCAAGAGCCCGTCTTTCAACGAACTCGCGCCGAAGACCGTGCTGACGCGCGCGCAACTGGAGACGCTGCTTGGCGAGCCACAGATGCCGGAGCTGCGGCCGACGCCCGAGATGGCGTCGCGCCTTCGGGTGATCGACTACACCAACACGATGGCGTTTGCGCCGGGCATCGCGCTGATCAAGGCGCCCGGCCACACGCCGGGTTCGCAGATGGTCTATGTCGCCCTGCAATCGGGCAAGGAATTACTGCTGGCCGGCGATGTCGCCTGGCACATGGACGGCGTGCGCTTGAACAGAGGCAAGGACGCGCCGTGGATCAAGGAGCCGGCGGAGCTGATGGCCGCCGAGCTCGACTGGCTCAACGGCCTCAGCCAAACCGGACACAACCTGTCGATCGTCATCAGCCACGATGAAGAGCAACGCCGCGCCTATATCGAGCAAGGCGTGCTCGGCGACGGATTCGAGTGACACGTGACCGGCGCCCCGTCACGAGAGAAATGACAAGGGCGCCGTCGCTGCGGATGCGGTCGCGATGCCCCTCAGTGCCACATGTGCTCGAATTGATGATGGTGACCGAAGCCGTGATCGGAGAACTCGTTGCCTCCGGTCTCCACGATGGGCGGAGTTCCATTGCTCCCCTGGCCCGCCGGCGCCGCCGTTGCCGGCACCACATGCCCCACCGTTACCTGCACCGTTGCCACCAGCCGCGCTGCCGGAGTTACCGCTGATCGCCGCCGTCAACGTCGCGACGGCCGCGCTGATCGCGCTCGAATGACCGCCCTCCAGGGCCTGCACCAGACTGGCGATATCGCCGGCGATCGCACTCGAAAGCGCTGACGTCGAAGTACCCCCTGAAATCGGTCCCGGAACCGGAGCCGCCAGAACCGGAGCCGCCGGCCGTGTGACCGGCATTCGGATCCGGATTCGAGACCCCAAAACCGTTATTGGCCAATCCGTCGACCGGATTTGCCGTTGGGTTATCGTTACCATCAACCGCGCCGGAAACGGGAACGGTGGTGCCCGCGGTAGCGGCGCCTGTCGTGGTGGCACCCGCGACAGTCGTCGCAGTGCCCACGAATGAGCCGCCTCCGGTCGGCAAATTGTTGCCTGAGACGTCATTGGCGTCGGCGACAAATCCAACTCCCGCCGCGACCAGCTGAGCTGCGTTGGTTGCGTTCAGACCGTTGGCCTCGACGCTTTGCAGCGCGGACACCGCATTCGCGGTATCCGTCTTGAGCGTGCCAGATAGCAATTCATTGTCGAACCGGTCACCGAAGACCCCGCCTTGCGAACCGGTGAAGCTCGCCCCAAACTCGTTGTAATTATTGATCTGAGTGATCAGCGACTGGACCTCCGAAGCGGTCGGCTGAACCGTCCCGTTGGCAATACCGCCAAGCGTCGTGTTCAACTGATTGGCTTCCGCAATGAACTGTGACCAGAAATTGGTTTGAGCCTGGTTGTCCTGAAATTGCAGAATGGTGCCGCCGTGGTCGTTCACCCCGCCGATGCCGTTGAGATAGCCGGGCATCTCACCAAATCCGCCCGTACTCGCGCCGAACGTCTGATTTGGCTGCGCGCCGTTGTTGGCAACCGAAACATCGCCGGCCGCGGTCGCCAAGGCCGCATCGTTATTCACGATATCGACGATGTCGAGAATGTTGTCATTCGTCGATCGGGCGGCGTCGTTGGGATTGGTCGCATACATCGGGTCGAACTTGTTGATCTGAAGTTCAACCTGATTGAGCGCCGTTTCGAGATGAATCGTCGTCAGGGCCTGTTCCTGCTGAGCCGTCAGCGCCTGCCCTTGCGGAGACATGCCCGCCTGCTCATTCGCCTCGATGCCTGCGAGTGCCGTTGGACTGTTGAGGATGTTTGTAAGGCCCGTCACCACCGCCTGCATGTCGGTGTTGAACTCGGTGAGATTGTTCGCATTCAATCCCCCCACCTCGAGATCGTGGGCAGCGTTGAAGACGGAACCGATCTGCGCAAGCGTCGGAGGCGCCGCGGCTGAACCCTCGGCCGATGCGGAGACTTCGCGGCTGAATCGCTTCCCGTCGGCAGCGCCTGGAACCCTACATTGGTAAAGCCGGTCCCGCTTTGATACGCCGCCCCGTTCAACGCGCTTGCCAGCGTGGCATCACCGTTCACCTCCGACAGAATTTGCTGTTGAGTAAGCGCGATCGTTCCTTGCGCCGCTACCTCCGCCGCGCTGTTGCCAACCGACAGCGGCGCCTCATGCTGTAGCGTCGCCAACTGACCCTGAATCGTCTGAAGTTCGGTAATCAAGGCCGGATCTGTAATCGCCTGACCGCCAACGGTAATTGCATTCGGATTCGCCAGCATCGCGCTGACATCAGCCTGCACGGCGTTGACGTCTTGCAGATACATCGGCTCGTAGGGCTGTTCGTTGCTGCCGCTTGCCGCCTCGATCGCCGTCGAACCTGTCCAGAGCCCGCCATCGGAAAGGCGGACCGCGTCGTTGAAGACCGCGCCGGCCTGCGCCAGATCGGTCGACGTGTTCAAAGCGCTTTCAATCGTCGTCGCGTAGTTGTTGCCGACCTGGGTGATCGATACCCCATCCAGCCCTTCGGTATCCCGGATCGTCGTTGGAACTGTGATCATGATGTCCTCTCTTACGCTGGCCCGCTGCCCCCGGTCAGCTTATGAAATACGTGAGATCAGGCGCATGGTGCCGGCAGGCCAAGCATCGCCTCGTAACAGCAAGCGCATTGTTTGCGGCGACTGTGTCAGGTTGGCGGCCTTGAGATGCCACAGCTCGGGTATTGTCTGGACGATAATGAACTGACAACGAAGCGTCTGCGAGCAAGCCGCTGCGCCCGGACATGCGACAACGGTTCGCCGCCATCCTCGTGCCTCGAAATCACACTCACTCCGTCACCGATGTCACAATGCGGCGAAACAAACGTCACGGGGCGGGATGGAAATGTGCCTGCAAGGTTCGAAAAATAAGGCGGCGCCATCTGCCGGCTGCGCGAACGGACAATGTTCCGCTCGCGTCGGATTGTGGCAAATATCGAAATTACGAAAACGATTTACTGCTCGACGAAAGCCCGGCGCATCTGATCGGCGATCGGCTTGAACAGATAGCTCATCATCGTCCTGCTCCGCGTCTGCATGAAAACTTCGGCAGGCATTCCAGGCACGAGCTGTTGACCGGCGAGTCGCCGGCGTTCCTGGTCCGACAGGACAACTCTCACCGTAAAGTAAGGCGCGTTGGTCTGCTGGTCACGGCTCGTGTCGGCCGAAACATAGGAGACGGAGCCGGTGAGTTGCGGCGTCACGCGCTGATTGAAAGCCGAAAACCGGACAAAGGCCGATTGGCCGGTGCGCACCTGGTCGATGTCCTTGGGCTGCAACCGCGCCTCGATCTGCAAGTCTTCGGTATCAGGAACGATTTCCATGATGGTATCGCCGGCGCGGATGACCCCGCCGATGGTGTGCGCGGCAAGCTGGTGAACGATACCGGCCACCGGCGCGTGGATCTCGATGCGGTCGAGCAGGTCGCGCGCCGAAACGCTGCGTTCGACAAGTTCGGCCTCCTTGCCCTGGGCTTCGCCAAGCTCTTTCACGACATCGGTGCGAAAATCCTGATCGGCGCGGACCATCTGCAACTGAGTCTCGCCGATCTTCGATTTCGTCTCGGCGATTGACGAGACGATCTGCCCGCGCTCGCCGTCGATCCGCGCGGATTCCCGCTGCAACGTCGTCAGCCGGGTCAGCGGAACCAGGTGCTTGTCATACAGCTCCTGCACGCCGGTCAGCTCGCCCGCAATCAGCTCCAGTTGCCTGGCCTTGGAATCAAGCTGGGCCTGTAAGCCCACGATCTCCTCGGTCAATTGCGCAACCTTGCCCTGCAACAGATCTTTCTGGCTTTGGCGCGCGGTCAGACGAGCCTTGAACAGCGAATCTTCCGACGCCAGCAGGCTTTTCACTGTGTCGTTGCCCGATCGCGATGCGAGCCCCGCGGGAACTTCTATGCGAGCAAGACCATCGCGCTCGGCCACGAGACGAGCGATCTTCGCCCCCAACTCATCGAGCTGCTTGCTCACCATTTGCAAGCCGGCACGCGCCTGGGTCGCGTCCAGCCGCAACAGCAGCTCGCCCGGCTGCACCCGGCTGCCATCCTGCACACCGATTTCGGCGACAATGCCTCCGGTCGGATGCTGGATATTCTTGACATTCGATTGCACGACGAGATTGCCGGGAACGACGACCGCGCCTGCGAGCGGCACGAACGCCGCCCACCCTCCACCCAGAATCCCGCCGACGAGGAGAACCCGCAGGCCGACGCGCAGTTCGTGTTCGAACGCCCATCGAACGCCCGTCTGCAAGCTGTCATCGGCCGCATCCGCAGGAGGCAAAGCGCCGTCACGATCGAGAATAAAGGCGGCGCCGGCCACCAGACCGTTACGGCACTGGCCGATCAGCTCCATAACCGCCGCGTTGGGCTTCGGCGGGGCGGCGGATGCGACAATGCGCTCGCCTTCAATTTCGGACGGAGGCGAATCCTCGTGCGCGGTCATGTCTGGCGCGGGATGACGCAGATCCATATACACCGGATCGCTCTGGAAGATCGGCGGACTCTGCCCGTGCAGCGGCGGCACGGCCGACTCGACCGACGGATTGCTGCGGCTATCAGCCTGGACGGGAGGATTGATGCCAAACGACTTCAGGCAGATGTCAATCGCAAGCTTGACCGTGCTCTTTGGCTTTCGCCTCGGACGCAGCGGCTGTGGTTTGCGAGGCGCTTGACGTTTCCGCGCCTCACCGCGCCCGGACGGGCCGGCTGGACGCCGACCGTCGCCGCGCTCACCGTCGAGCGCCTGGCGCAAACGCTGAAGTTCGAGGATGAGCGCCTCCCCCTGTGGTCCGACGCGGTCCACACCCGGCTCGCCACTCCCGTTCCGATCAGATCCGTCGAGATGTCGATGATCCCTTGAGTACGGCATGACTAGACACGCTCTGGCGCTGTGGCGTGGCGCGGAGCGGGGCCAGGCGCGGTGCGCGGCTGCGGCCGGACTGGCGCACTTTGCGTCCTGGAGCCACCGACGCGGGCAAACACCTCCTGGCACGAACCGAAGGCGATCGACTTTCCTTCGTAAAGCACGAGAGCCATGTCCAAGGCGGCAATCACGCTTGGACGATGCGATATCACGATCACGATGCTCTTGTTCTGCCGCAGGATCTGAATGGCGCGGCTCAACGCGTTCTCGCCGTCGGTATCCAGATTGGCGTTGGGCTCGTCGAGCACGACCAGAAACGGATCGCCATAGACCGCGCGTGCCAGTCCTACTCTTTGCCGCTGGCCCGCCGACAGCGAAGAGCCGCTCTGACCGATCTGGGTCGAATAGCCGTTGGGCAACCGCACGATGAGATCGTGCACGCCCGAGATCTGCGCCGCCTTTATAATCGCCTCTGAAGTCGCGCCCTCGTCGAAACGACAGATATTTTCGGCGATCGTACCGTCAAACAGAGCGACGTCTTGCGGCAAATAGCCGATATGCCGTCCGAGATCCTCGCTTCGCCACTGATCGATCGCCGCGCCATCAAGTCGAACCGCCCCGCCCTTGGCCGGCCAAATTCCGACCAGCGCCTTGGAGAGCGAAGTCTTGCCGGATGCGCTGGCTCCGAGCAGGGCCAATCCCATGCCGGCCTTGAGCGAGAAGCTGACGCTCGAGACGATGGGCATGTCGGTAGCGGGTGCGGTAACCGTGAGCTGCTGGACCGCGAGTTCGCGGCACGGACGCGCCAGATGAACTGCCGGAACAGGAGGTCTCGCCGTTACCTTGCAAACCTCGCGCAGCCGCGCGATGCCCTGGCGTGCGGCGACAAGCTGCTTCCAGCTGGATAATGCGACCTCGACCGGCGCCAACGCCCGTCCCATCATGATCGACGAAGCGATCATGATGCCGCCGGAGGCGCTGTCGGTGACCACCAGATACGCCCCCATCCCCAACATGCCGGATTGCAGGACATAACGCAGCACCTTGGCACCCGAGCCTAGATTGGCGAAGAGGTCGCTGGCGCGCATGTTTTCCCGCAGGTATCGCTCGTTCGATTGCGACCACCGCGCCTTGAATCGATCCGTCATGCCGAGCGCACGAATCACCTCGGCATTGCGCTGGATGGTGCCCAAGAGCTCCTGCCGCTGAGCGCTGGATTCTGTCGCGGACTTCGCCGCATCGCGCGACAGGCGCTCGGTCAGGAACATCATGGCCACGATGGACGCGGTCCCGATCAGCGCGGTGACGCCGATCGCGGGATGAAACAGAAACAGTCCAATCAGGAAAATGGGAATCCAGGGCATGTCCAGGAACGCCGTCGGCCCCATGCCCGACATGAAGGCACGAACCTGCTCGAGATCACGCGACGGCTGCTGCATCGCCGACGGTTTCACGCCGCGAAGCGGCAGCGTCACCAACGCATTGTGGATCGCCTCCTGAAGGCCGACATCGAAAAGCGTCGCCACACGGCACAACATGCGTGATCGCAGCGCTTCGAAATATCCCTGTATCAGGTAGGCCAGCAGCACCATCAGCGAGAGACCCGACAGTGTTGCGAGATTCCGGCTCGGAATGACGCGGTCGTAGACCTGGAGCATGTAGAGAGAGCCGGACAGCATCAACAGATTGATCACGCCGCTGAACGCGGCGATGCCGGTCATTCGTCGCGCGCTCTCCCGCAAACCGTGCAAGACCGGATCACCCGCCGCCGAGGCAGCCAGCAGACTGCGCGGGCCGAACCGTAACGTCTGTCGCAAACGATCCTGCACGGTGTTCCCCTCTCCTTCGTCTCCTCGTCGTGCGCCAGTCCAATTTTCTTTTGGCGACAGATGCTGTCCATTTTCCGGCAGCAATTGGACCGTAGACAGTCGCTGCTGCGGCTTTCTGGCCGCGAGTGCCCACTTTCCGAAGTTCGTGCTCCATTGCGGCACCCACCGTCACGAACTTCGGAAAGTCATGGGCACTCGTAAGCTTATTGATTCTAGTACCGCTTCATCGATCTGAAGTCCTTGATCGAATTCGCGGCTGGTGGTGCAGGGACTTCAGATCGGCGGTACTAGGATCGATCAAGCGGACCAACTCGAAGAGTTCACTTGTGGACACGCGCGGCTTTGCGCGGCACGAAGCTGCGGCAGGTGCGCCCAAACATGATGCAGCAAAGCTGCCGCGTGCCACGATCGAGGCCATAGAATCGTCCGGCTATCACCTTGCTTCAGCGCGCATTGGCCGCTGTCTCGGCCGATTGACGCCACGAAACTGAATAAACCTTTGTGTCGTTCCGCCGGCGGCGTTGATCGATTTCTCCCAGGCCGACGACGATACGGACAACAAGGAAAAACAAGACAAGGAAAACAAAATGGAGCGCTTGGCGTACGAAGCGAATGCATCAGTTAGTATGAGGATCAGCAGGTAACCAACCACGCGCAGATAGGCTCGTCGTTCGCAGCGGGGCGTCGCTGTCCGGACGATTCGACTGCGCGTCGACGAAAAGGAGACGATTTTATTCGCCGGCCAGGCGATCTCTGATTTTGGGGAACGGACAGTTGAGTAAGCGTCGCTATGGAACCGCAAAGCCGCGCCCGGAAAACTCCGGTGCAAGATCGCGCTGCGCACTTGCCCGGTGCGCGAAGGCCGCGCGCCGCAGCGGAATCGAAACTCGCCGCATTCATGAAAAGGGAGCGCGCGAGTGAGACAACGCAGGACCGACTACGGCACAATCTTCTTGCACTGGCTGCTTGTCGCAGCCATCGGGGCCGCTTTCGTCAGCGGGCTTCGTATCGCAACGGAGGCGCCAAGCCGAACGTGGATCAATCTGTTCGACGTGCTGTTGCCGCGGGCCAATGTCTGGACCCTGCACATCGAAGCGGCGGTGGCACTGGTCGCGATTGCGGTCGCCTATACGGTCTATTTGACCCGATCCGGCCTGAGCCGCCGCGTGCAACTGGACAAGATTCGCCTGCGTGCCCTGATAGGACGAAAGCAGGGCCGGCTTGGTGCGGTCAGCGTCCTGCTTTCGTGGTTCTTCTTCCTCACCATGGCAATCCTGATCGTCAGCGGCGGCCTTCTCTATTTTGGCCTGCTCGCGGGCCAAAGTGTTGCGGCCGCACATTGGTGGGCGAGCTGGGCAATTCCGGTCTTCACTTGCCTGCATATCCTTGTCCAGATTCTGATCGGCGGGACGTCGCAGCTTCTTCGTATTTTTCGTCCCGGACCCCTGCCGCCCCCTCCGCCTCGCCTTGATGCCGTGGAGCTGCTCACACTGCTCGCCGAACAGTCCGGGCAACCGGCAGCACAACCGCGGCAGCAGCCGCAGCGAAAGCCGAAAAGTGGCAGCCCGGCAAGGCAGCGCGACGTCACCCTGCAAGCGAACCCTCTCATCGTTGCAACGTCGGTCGCGATCCTGGGCACCTGGGTCATGATCGCGACGGACTGGCTGATGGTCGACGGCTTGCGCATCCACCGCGTCTCCAGCGCGCAGGCTCCGATTCTTGACGGCGACACCTCCGATCCGGTCTGGCGCAACATCCAGCCGTTCTCCGTGATGACCAATCAGGGCGACAATTTCGACGGCAAGGGCGAAACCAGGATCAACATTCGCGCGGTGCATGACGGCGTCTGGGCGTATTTCCTGTTCGACTGGGAGGATCCGACGCGGTCGTTGAAGCAACTGCCGCTCATCAAGCGGGCTGACGGCTGGCAACTGCTGCATGACGGCTATGAGAGGGGCGACGAGCACGCCTTCAATGAAGACAAGTTCGCTGTCCTGTTTACGACGCTGGACCTGACGCTGGCGGGCGACCACACCTTCCATGCGGGTCCGCAGCCGATCGACGGTGCGCCCCAGACCATGACCGGAAGAGGCTTGCACTACACATCCGCTGCCGGAGTTTACGCCGACGTGTGGCAATGGAAGGCCACCAGCACCGGCCCAAGCGGCTGGATGGACGATGATCATTTCGGTCCGCCGCTCGAGCCTACCCCCGCGCAATTACAAAACGCCGCTCCCTACCGGGGCGGGTTCGAGCCCGACCCTGGCACCGCGAACTATTCCAGCAATTTCGACGCGACGCTGGATCCGGCAGACCGCGATCAAGTGGTGAGGCCGCGGCGTCTGCCGAAAGATCTCGCCACGACGTCAGCGGCCATGGGCGCCATCGATCTCGATCCGGAGGTCGGCGAGAACGACGGCGCGCGCTGGTTCATGACGGAGGTCGATTCCGTTCCTTATACGAAAGAGATGGACCGTCAGATCCCCGTCGGCACCGTCATTCCCGGGGTCATCATCTCCGGGGATTTTTCAGGCGACCGCGCCGACGTTCGATGCGCCGGGCGATGGGCCTCCGGACATTGGTCGCTCGAGGTCGCGCGGCGCCTCGATACGCACAGCCAATTCGACGTGCCGATCAAGACGGGCGTCTTCATGCGCGTCGCGGCATTCGACCACAGCCAGATCGCACATACGCGGCATGTCCGGCCCATTCGTATTGAGGTGGAGTAATGACAAAGATTTGCAAGGTGACCTTCAACAAAGAGACCTTTCTGATGAATTGCGGTGATCTCCTGCTCGACGGCGCGCTGATGAGCGGCGTCGATCTGCCCTACGATTGCCGCAGCGGCATTTGCGGGTCCTGCCGGGTGCGTCTTGAGGAAGGCAAGGTATTCGGCGGCACCGATGAGAGCAGCGACATGATCCACGCCTGTCAAGCGCGGGTCGTCTCCGATCTCAAAGTGGTCGCCGAGCCTACACCAGATCCGGTTTCGATACCGGCGCGGGTGTCCGAAATGGTCCGGCTCGCGCCCGATGTCATCGGCGTCGGCCTCGAGCTCCAGCAGCCATTCCGGCATCTGCCGGGCCAATATTGCAAATTGCAATTCCGCGGTTTCGCGGAACGATGCTATAGCGCGACCTACCCCCTCGAAGGCGCCCCGAATAATCGCCGGCTGCATTTTCACATCCGCCGCCTGCCGGACGGCGCCGTATCATCGGCGCTCGGAAGCAAGATCTGTGTTGGCCATCGCGTCAGGCTGTCGGGCCCGTTCGGCAGTGCATTCCATCGGCGCGAACATCATGGTCGCATGGTCCTGGTCGCCAGCGGGACGGGGTTCGCACCGATGTGGGCGATCGCGGCCGCCGCCATCACCGAGCGGCCGCAGCGCGAGCTGACCTTTGTGGTCGCCACCCGAAAGCTGAAGTCGTTCTACATGCACAGCGCGTTGTGCCGGCTGGCACGATTTCCCAATGTCACCATCGTTCCCGTCGTATCGGAACCGCAGAGCGTCTCGTTTGCCATCAGAAGCGGACGACCGGTCGACTACCTGCCTGAACTGTCGCCGGAAGACATCGTCTATACGGCGGGTGCGCCCGCCATGACCGACGCTGTGGCAGAGATCGCGAAGGCGGCGGGCGCCAGATGCTACACGGACCCGTTCTCGCCTAACGATCAAGGCGGAGATTCCTCCGGCCTGATGGCGCGTTTCGTCGGCTGGCTCGACGGTTCCAGAAAGAGCCCCGAAGTTCTGCACGCCGCTTGAGAACCGCTGCGCCCGCCGGCGCAGCGTTTCGATCTAGTTGCTCAGTCGTTCAATCACCAAATCCAGCAGCGCCCGCAATCGCGCGAGCTTCTTCAGGTCGCGATGGTAGCCGACATAGGTATCGCGCCGGGGCGGCTCTTCCCCAAGATCGATCCGCCTTACGCCCAGAAGCGCATCCCCTATCGGCCGCGGAAGCACGGCGACGCCCGCCCCGCATGCGCACATCCGCGCCTGGACGTCGCGATTGTTGCTGCGCGAGACCACATGGCCGTTGGGCAAGACCTTCCGAAGCCAGACCGCGTCTGGCATGCCGGCGAAATTGACATCGAGGGTGATGAGCGGCATTCCCCCGCCGTCGCCGGGATGTGGCGCCTCGATATCCGATTTGAGGTAGGCCCCGTAAGGAATGGTCATCAAGCGCCGCGATATCACCTCCGGCTCATCGAACGGCCGGATCCTGAACACCATCTCGGCTTCCCGCCGGGGCAGGCTGTAGAGAATCTCACTGGTCAGCAGTTCGACAACGACGCGCGGATGAAGTTTGGAAAATTCGGCGAACACCGGCGCAAGCATGTGAGCGCCAAACCAGTCGGACGACGAAATGCGCAGCAACCCTTCCAGTTGCTGGTCTTCGCCGGCGAGCCTTCGCTGGAAGGCAAGGACTTCTTCCTCGATCCGCTCCGCATGCGAGAGCACGGCCTCACCTTCGTCGGTCAGGACGAAGCCATCGCCGGTACGCTGGAACAGGGTTTGGCCGACCGCCTCCTCCAGGGCCCTCAGCCGTCGGCCCATGGTCGGCTGACTTTGGCCTAACTTCTGGGCTGCGCCACTGAGCGTCCCTTCACGGGCGACAGCGAGGAAGATACGAAGATCGCTCCATTCCACCGAATGGTCCCTCATTCAATTTTGTCTGGAGTCCGTGCAGCTTTGTGAGTTTCCATGGACGCCTGCCGCATCCATCTTGTGACCCTGAAGAAGGACAACAAAGATGATGACCTCAACTCCTACCATGCAGGCGGCCGTTCTCACCAGCCACGGATCGCCCTTCACGATTGGCCCGATTTCCCGCCCCAAGGCCGAGCAGGGTCAGGTTCTCGTTCGGATCAAGGCCAGCGCCGTCAATCCGCTCGATCTCAAGATCCATCACGGCGAGGCGGCTCATGCGCGTCATCCGCTGCCGGCGGTCCTTGGCATCGACCTCGCCGGTGTCGTCGAAAACGTCGGACCGGGCGTCACAGGTTTCCGTCGGGGCGACGAGGTGTTCGGCATGACCGGAGGGGTCGGCGGCCTGCAAGGCTCGCTGGCCGAGTTTGCCGCGGTCGATGCCGATCTGCTGGCACTGAAGCCGGCCAACCTCACCATGCGTGAGGCTGCGGCCCTTCCGCTGATATTCATCACCGCATGGGAGGGACTTGTCGATCGCGCGGGCGTCGGACCAAGGCAAAAGGTGCTGATCCAGGGCGGCGGAGGCGGCGTGGGCCATATCGCGGTCCAGCTCGCCCGGGCGTTCGGCGCGGAAGTCTTCGCGACTGGATCGGCCAGGGACAAGGCTTACATCGAGCAACTCGGTGCGACCTTCATCGATTACAACGCCGCGCCGGTGGCCGATTATGTCGCCAAGCATAGCGGTGGCCGCGGCTTCGACATCGTCTACGACACCGTCGGCGGTGCTGTGCTGGACGCGTCATTCAACGCGGTGGCGCGCTTCGGACATGTGGTCAGCGCGCTCGGCTGGGGCACGCACGCGCTGGCCCCGCTATCGTTCCGCGCCGCGAGCTATTCGGGCATCTTTACATTGCTGCCGATGCTGACGGGCGAAGGCCGGGCTCATCATGGCGAGATCCTGCGTGAGGCGACCAGGCTCGTCGAGGCGGGAAAGATCGTACCGAAGCTCGATCCCCGCCGGTTCACTTTTGAGACGATCGCGGATGCCTATGACGCCGTCAGGACCCGGAAGGCCACTGGCAAGATTGTCGTCGATGTCGAAACCTTGAAGGCGTAAGGCCGCTATTCGAGGAACGACTCGGATTTTTCGTCGGGTTTTGACGCCTAACGACATCGTCATTCCACGGATGAAAGTCCGCATGTAGGGTAAAAGCGGACGCGGCTCAAAGCCGCCGAACGATTGAGATGCAGGAACTAGAAACGTGATGAAGCGGTTTAGCCGGGTATTTTTGACCATCGTTGCACTGGCGTTGCCGTCCGCAGCATTTGCCGAGGAATGGCCGGGCAGTTTCCTCGCGCGTGTCGAGGCCATGGCGTTGATCGAAACGCTGAATGCCGAACTGCTCTCGAATCCCAGCGCCACCCTGACGCTGGAGCGCTGGTGCGGCGCCCACCGGCTGGCGGCAGAGGCAAAGGTTTCAGCGCACCTTGTGCGCGGAGAAGATCGGCAGATTGCGCCGGAAGATCGCCAGCGGTTCGCGATTGCCGCTGACGAGCCTGTACGTTACCGGCGCGTGCAATTGTTCTGCGGCGACAGGCTGCTTTCCGAGGCCGACAATTGGTATGTGCCGAGCCGCCTCACGCCCGAGATGAACCGCCTGCTTGACGAAACCGACACGCCCTTCGGACGCGCGGTGAAGGATCTTGAATTCCAGCGCCAGACGCTCAAGGTCACCCCGCTCTGGCAGCCACTGCCCGAAGGATGGGAGCTTCAGGCGGCACAAAAGGACGGGACGAGCGCTCTGCCGATCCCTGACCATGTGCTGGAGCACCGCGCCATTCTTTTTACAAAAGCACGGGTGCCGTTCTCGATCGTGGTCGAGACCTATACGAAGCACATGTTCGATTTTCCGCTCAACGCCGCGAAGTAACGGGCGCGACGCTCGATGCGGTGAACATCACCGGCGGGTGCCGGCGACCACTGCGGGCATGTTTTCCAGAAACATGGGGAAACAACATTTTCTTTTAAAAAAGGCGCCGAATCACGGCCCATGATGAACTGATGATCACCCAGAATATCCTGATTGTGGAAGACGATAGGGAGATGCGAACCCTGATTGCGCGGTATCTGCGTGCCAATGGCTGCAATCCGATTGCTGTGGCCGATGGCGTCGAAATGGTGCGCATCTTGGCCGTCTGCCGCGTCGATGTTCTTATTCTGGATCTCATGCTTCCGGGTGAAGACGGCCTCAGTCTTTGCCGCAAGGTGAGAGCAGGATCTTCCTCACTGCCGATTATCATCCTCACCGCCCGCGGCGGCGACGTTGACCGTATCGTCGGACTCGATAACGGGGCGGATGACTACCTCGCAAAGCCGTTCAATCCACGCGAATTGCTGGCAAGAATACACGCCATCATGCGGCGGCAAGCTTTCGGCCACAGCGCCCGTTTGACCGACGACGCGGCCGTGCTTGCATTCCTTGGCTGGCAAATCGACCTTCGTCAGCGCGAAGTCCGAAGCCCCAATGCCGCGAGCATCGCCATGACAGGTGCCGAGTTCAACCTTCTGCAGACCTTCTGCGAAAGAGCCGGACGGGTACTTTCCCGTGATGACTTGCTCGATCTTACCCAGAGCCGTGACGGAAGTGCTCTGGGGCGGAGCATCGACGTCCTGGTAAGCCGCATCAGGCGCAAGATCGAAGACGATCCGCAAAATCCCTCCATTATCAAGACGGTGCGTGCCGGAGGATACATGTTCACGCCCAAGGTCGAGGTTATCGCGCACGCCACGAGCAGCTGATGAGAGACGCGATCGCTTTCCTGAATTTAAGACGGATTAGCGGTCAGATAACAGCGCTGGTGCTCGCCTCCATCGTCACACTGCATTTAATTGTCACGACCGTCTTTCTGATCCACCAGCCCGATCCGCAATCGCGGCATGAGAATCCGTTTCTGCACAGTCATGCTCTGGCGGGTGTGGCTATGCGTCTGCTTGGCGCGGCAACGCCGGCAGAGCGGGCTACTCTCATCGCGGTATTCTCGCGTTCCGATCCGCAGCTGGAGATCGAGGCGCTGCCGCGCGATTCCGTTCCGCCACCGGAAGATGCTCGCCGAACCAAGTTGAGGGATTTGCCGCCCTGGTTCAGGGACGATGTCAGGATCTTTGCGGTCGATGCCGACGCAGACAATCCCAGGATCGGTTTCGCCTTGCCGGACGGGACCGGGGTTACCATGCGGCTGAAACCGGATGGCCACCGCCCGCCATTCTGGGCCGGCCCGTGGATGATGACGTTGTTTCTCGCGGCCATCAGCGTTGTGCTGCTTAGTCTGTGGGCCGCGCGCGCCTTGACGACCCCGCTATCGTCGTTTGCCGACGCTGCGGAAAATTTCAGCCTTAGTCGCACGCTGAGCTCGCTGCCGGAACGCGGGCCCGAGGAAGTCCGGCGCGCGGCACGCGCCCTCAATCGAATGCACGATCGTATCGCCGGTCTTTTGGACGATCGCACCAAGATGCTTGCTGCGATCAGTCACGATTTACGTACTCCAATTACGAGAATGCGTCTGCGCTCCGAGTTCATAGATGATGAAGCGCAGCGCGATCGCATGTCGGCCGACCTCGATCAGATGCGATCGATGCTGGATTCGGTGCTCACGTTCCTGCGCAACGATCGCAAACTGGAGGTCATGACGCTGGTCGATATCGCGACCGTGTTGCAGCTGATCGCAGACCAATTCACCGATATGGGGCACAGCGTCACTTATGCCGGTCCCGAACATGCCATGGCCATGGCGCGACCGGACGATATCCGTCGCGGCATCACGAATTTGGTAGAAAATGCGGTCAGGTTCGCGAACAGCACAACGGTTCGGCTGACCACGTCGCAGGGCCATGCGATCATCGACGTCGACGACAACGGGCCCGGCATTGCCGAAACCCAGAAGGGCAAAGTGCTCGAGCCGTTTGTGCGAGGTGACGACGCCCGGAATATGGACGAGGCTTCAGGCTTTGGGCTGGGACTGTCAATCGCGCGGGCCATCGCGTTGGCACACGGCGGTATGCTGTCGCTCCATGACCTGGCGCCGCGGGGCTTGAGAGCGCGAGTGCAATTCCCGCTCAACGAAAGTATCCAGCTTCGAAAGGCGTCGTGAATTCGGGCTTCGGTTGGCCCCTGTTCTTCCAAACGAGCCGCCTAACACGAAGAGCACGTCCAGATTTTTGTTTCAATCTGGCAACAGAGACAAACCTGAAACATCCGGAAATAACCCGCCGCAGCCCGGTAAGATTGAGTTAATCGAGCCTGCCTAACCATGGCGACATCTTATTCGGCGGGAGACATTCGATGTCATCGATTTCGGCAACCAGCTCCAATCAGTACGCGTACAGCAGTCCTCTTCAGCAGCTCGAGTCCGAGCTTCAATCCGAAGTGTCGGCCGGCACCGTCAGTTCATCTGACGAGACGGCGCTGTCGTCGGCACTGACGAGCATCAACGATTCGCTGACGTCCGGTCAGTCCTCGTCCGGTTCGTCCAGCTCCACGGCCGGCAGCGGGGATACCGGTCCTGGAGATATCAAGTCCAAGATCACAAGCCTTATCCAGGCTCAGGTCTCCAGCGGCGCCCTGACGAGTTCTCAGGCCACTGAATTGCAGAACCTGTTCACCAACACCTTTGCCAATGGACCGGGCGGCGCCGGCGGTCCTAGTGGACCCGGCGGTCCTGGTGGACCCGGGGGCGCCGGTGGACCACCGCCCGGCCCCCCTCCGGGCGGCGGTCCATCGGGGAGCAACGGTTCATCGTCGTCGTCTTCGAACAGCCTGGCCTCGGAAATCGAGCAGTTGATCGACAGCAGCGCGTCGTCTTCAAGTTCGAGCGACTTGTCGTCGAGCAGCAGCTCGTCATCCGACAGCAATTCGTTGAGCAACGTTCTGCAAGACTTCTTGAAATCGCTTCAGGATGCTCAATCCTCTTCTTACGCAGCGAATGGCGCTGCGACAACGTCCAGTTCAAGCTTGTCGGCGCTGTTCAACTATCAGGCCTGATGTTCCAAAAAATCCGCTGAGGCGGCCTGGCACAAAATCGCTCCTCCCTCTCCTGCTAAAGAGAGGGAGGAGAAGCCCGATCAGTTCGCCGCGAAACAATACAGCAAGCCGTCGCCGCCGGTGCTCTTGAGGTCGGCCTGCGAACAGCCGCCATCCGGACCACGCGAGGGATGCGAGGAGTTCCAGGATTTCGAGGCATCGTCGTCGCGCAGGCCGATGCGGTCGATATGGCCCAGCATCGCCGCACCCTGCGTGGAGCTCGTCCAGTTCTTGCAGGTGCGGTCTTCACCGGCTGCAAACGCCGTACCGTCCGGTTGCGAGCCGGTTAATGCGTCGTGACGGTTCGGCGTGTCGCCACGGCCGTTGATCACTTCGCCCTTTTCGCTGAGCGCGGTTTGCTTGTTCAGGTTGTTGGAGGCTGAGTGCAGGTCGGCAACGTCCTTGGCGATCACGACGCCTTTCGAATTCTGCCACGGTCCCTTGCCGATGCGATCGCGCGCATTGATCGCCGGCTTGCCGTCGGCGGCCTGGGTCGAAAGATAAGCGTGCCAGGTCTTGGCGGTCGCGCCCGAGGCGGTGGCGAGCGTCGCGCAATGTTTGTCGGCGCCGTCGATACCGCCGAGGTCGGCGCCCTTGCCGGGACCGGCCGAGGTGACGAAGAAGGTGGTATTGGCCGATTGGGCTTGCGCCGGCGCGACGGCAACAATCGCGAACAAGCCAGCCACCGAGACAAGAGCGAAACGCGAAATTTGTTTAGCGAGAACAGACATTGAAAACCTCCCATTTGTTTTTGATTGAACGACCGCTTTGCATCGGCCGTCCAACGATAATGCAACCCTTTTCGGTCGACATTATTCCGTTTGCGCGACGCACAAATGAAAAAGGCGCCGCGGTAAAACCGCAGCGCCCGTTCACGTCACAATTTTCGAGCAAGATCAGGTTTGCTGGATCGCTGACAATTCCCAATTAGCGCCGCGCGGGCGCAGGAAGGTCCACACCTCCGTGACTTCCTCCGGCTGCCCGTTGCCTTTGACGACGCGGCCGGTGGCGCGATCGAGCGTGGTGTCGACCAGCGAATAGCGCATCGCTACGCTCGCGTAATCGGTGTCGCCCTCGCGCCAGGCTTCGGCGAGATCGCCTTGCAGAAGCCGCGTGCCGGCAACCTTGTTGACGACATTCTCCGCCTTGTTCTGCTCGAGATCGCGGACGAAGTACGACACCATTTCCGGCGTCGCCAGCGTGTGAAGCCGGGCGACATCCTCGTTCGACCAGGCGTCCTGGGTTTCGCTGAGCAGCCGCTCGAAGGCCTCGTAATCGGCGGGAAGAATCTGAACCGGCGCACTGCCCGAGCCCAGACCAAACCCCATCCCCGATCCGTGCGTCGCCTGGGCGCTGAGCGGCGAAGGCCCACCGGCATAGGCCGTCGCCGTCTGATTACGGCGCTGCCACCACGACATCGCCATGCGCACCACGAACACGATCAAGCCGATCTGCAAGATGAGCCCGATGATCGAGGAAAAGCCGCCGATGCCGCCGAACAGTCCGCCGCCAAACAGCATGCCGAGCAGACCGGCGCCGAGAAATCCCGCCGCTAGTCCGCCGAACAGGCCCATGCCCGGCCGGTTGAAGAAGCCGCCACCGCCCGTGCCCAAACCGGGGCTGCCCGGCTGCGTCATGGTGCGATTGAACGGTTGCGCCGTGCTCGGCGCGGTCGAGGTCGAAGGCGGCGCAGAGAACGTCCGCGCGCCGCGCGAGCCCGAGCTGACGCCGCCGCCGATCCGCGCATCGGCAGAGGTTGCAACGACCAGCGGCAAGGCAAGCGACAAAACGACGGCGAAGGCCTGCATGACGCCGAAAACACGTGGCCTGAAATTCATGGCGATATTCCCTTGAAACCCGCGCTTCGATGGTCTTGATGCCCTTGGGAAAGCGCTCCCCCTTAGGTGGGCAGGGTCGCTCAAAAGGGAAGCCACAGCGAGGGGGATAGGCTGCGGCCCTGCGTCGCGGGGCCGGCGCCCATCTTTACGAATGTCACTGTGATCGCAACGCGATATCAACCTTACTGCGGCGTCATGGTCTCCTTCACGGCGGCGACGAGCTGGCTCAGCGTGAAGGGCTTCGGCAGGAAGGCAAATTGCTGGTTCTCCGGCAGGCTTTTCTCGAAGGCGTCTTCCGCATAGCCCGAAACGAAGATGATCTTCAGGTCGGGGTTCTTGCCCCGCATGGTTTTCAGCAGCGTCGGCCCGTCCATCTCCGGCATCACCACGTCGGAGACGACGAGATCGACCGCACCGTCTTTTTCCTCCAGCGCCTCCAGCGCCTCGACGCCGTTGGAGGCCTCGATCACGCTATAGCCGCGCGAGCGCAAGCCCCGCGCATTGAGCGAGCGCAAGCCCTCTTCGTCCTCGACCAGCAGGATCGTGCCCTGCCCGGTCAGATCGGTGCGCGGCTTTGCGTCGGCGGGAGTTTCCCTGGCAGCGCCGTTGGCAGCCACCGGATCGCTCGCCACTTCCTTCTCGGGGTGATGCCGCGGCAGGAAGATGCGGAACGAGGTTCCCTTGCCCGGTTCGGAATCCACGTAGATGAAGCCGCCGGTCTGCTTGACGATGCCGTACACCGTCGAGAGCCCAAGGCCGGTGCCTTTGCCGACCTCCTTGGTCGAGAAGAACGGCTCGAAGATCTTGTCGACGATATCAGCCGGAATACCGGTGCCGGTGTCGCTGACATCGATCCGGACATATTCAGCCGCCGGCATCCCCTTATAGGCCAGCTGGGTGGCTTCGTCGGCCGTGACGTTGGCGGTGCGTACCGTGAGCTTGCCGCCATCGGGCATCGCATCGCGCGCATTGACCGCGAGATTGACCACCACCTGTTCGAATTGCGAGACGTCGACCTTCACCGGCCACAGGTCGCGGCCATGGACGAGGTCGAGTTTCACCTTCTCGCCGATCAGACGGCGCAACAGCATGGTGAGGTCGGACAGCGCGTCGCCGAGATCGAGCACCTGCGGTCGCAGCGTCTGGCGGCGCGAGAACGCCAGCAGCTGGCGCACCAGCGTCGCCGCCCGCGTCGCGTTCTGCTTGATCTGCATGATGTCCTGGAACGACGGGTCGGTCGGCTTGTGCGCGTTCAGCAGGAAATCGTTCGCCATCATGATCGCGGACAGCACATTATTGAAGTCGTGCGCGATGCCGCCGGCGAGCTGGCCGACCATGTCCATCTTCTGCGACTGATTGATCTGGTTTTCCAGCGCCCGGCGCTCGGTCGTCTCCAGCATGTAGACGATCGCGGCTTCCGCCTCGCGCTCGTCTTCCTCCACGGCGGTGACGAAGAACTGAGCCCACCGCTCCTTGCTGCCGTCGAGCATCACCTCGACCGGTGCGATATCGCCCTGTCCCTGCGCTGCCTGGTTGATGGCGGCGACCAGAAGGTTGCGGTCGCGCGCGTTCACGGTGCTGAAGATCGATTTGCCGGCCGCGCCATCGGCGCCGAGGCCCTGCGACAGTTTGGCGAACCTGGCATTGGCGCGGACGATGGCACCTGCGCTGTCGACGGTCGCAATCGCCATCGGCGTATGGTCGAAGAAGCGCATGAAGCGCACTTCGGCGGCCCGTTGCGGATCGGCGCGCTCGTCGCGCGCGCGGCTGATCACGAGCGTCCGCGAGGCGCCCGGCGCGCCATCGGCGCCGAATGCAAGCTTGTGATAAAGCCGCGCCGGCATGGTCTTGCCGGTGCGCATGCGCAAATCGATATCGAAGACCTCGGTCGTGACTTCGCCCGGCACCGGCGTCACCGAGGTCAAAAGCGCCGCGCCATCGCCGGACACGATGTCGGTCAGCTTCAAGCCGCCCGACCCGATTTCCGCCAGATCGTAATCGAGCCAGTTGGCGAGCGTCGCATTGACATAGGCGATGTCGCCCGAGGCGTTGACCGAGAAAAACCCGCACGGCGCATGATCGAGATATTCGATCGCGTGCTGCAATTCCTGGAACACGTCCTCCTGCCGCTCGCGGTCGCGGGTGATGTCGGCGATCGACCATACCGCATACTTGGCCTCGCGCTTGCTCTGGCCGAGCGGACGGACCCGCATCCTGAGCCAGCGGCCGTGGGCGCCGTCGGTGCCGGCAAGGCGGACTTCCTCCTGCTGGCGTTTGCCTTCGCGCGCCGCCTTGAGCAGCCGGAACACCGCTTCCGAGACGTCGGGATTGCCGATGAAAACCCGCTCCACCGGGCGAACGTCTTGCGGGTTCACCGCGCCCGTGATCGCCAGATAGGCCGAATTGGAATAAGCGACATGGCCTGATGGGTCCGTAACGGCAATCCCGTCATAGGCGAGATCGGCGATGCGGCGCACCACCGGATCGTCGATCGAGCGGTCGACAAAGCGGATGATGCCGGCGGCAAAGGCGAACAGATTGAACAGGCCGACCATGGCAAGCAGCGCCAGCAGCCCTAGAATATAAGGCTGCGCCTGCGCCCGGCCGATGGACATGAGCGCAGCCGCCGCGGCGACGATGACGCCGGCCACCAGCAAAACCAGCACAATGCTGCCGCCCCGCCGCACCGGCTCGTGGGCGGTGGCCGGTCTCGGGGCGTATGGATCGGATTCGGCGGTCATAGGTAAGGAGAATAGCCTGTCGACACGGAAAGACGCGCAATATGTACGCTAAATTCGGCGTTTCTCTCCCTGAGTGCCCCAATCAGGCCCGTTAGCGCAAGCCGCCGCCGGGGTAATTCGCAAGCTGTTCGCCATCCGAAGGACCCGGAACCGGTGGGGCTGCATCATCGCCGGCCCGACACGCCGCGCCGCAGACCCATCACGTAGCCGATGATTTCGGCGACCGCGTGATAATGTTCCACGGGTATTTCCTGGTCGATCTCCACATTGGCATAGAGCGCGCGCGCCAGCGGCACGTTCTCGACGATCGGAATATCGTGCTTGCCGGCGATTTCCCTGATCTTGAGCGCGATCAGGTCGGCGCCCTTGGCCACGCAGATCGGGGCCGGCATGCCGCGTTCGTAGGACAGCGCCACCGAGTAGTGGGTCGGGTTGGTGATGATGACGGAGGCCGTGGGGACCGCGGCCATCATGCGCTTCTTCATGCGTTGCTGCCGCAACTGCCGGATTCGGCCCTTGATATGCGGATCGCCTTCGGACTGCTTGAATTCGTCCTTCATCTCGCGCAGCGACATTTTCTGCCGCTCGTACCATTGCCGGTACTGGAAGAAGTAATCCGCAATCGCGACGACTGCGAGCATGGCGACCACCGCGCCCATCAGATGCATCGTCAAACTGACGATTACGCCCAATAACGCGGCCGGATCGAACCGCAGCATCGACTCCAGACGATGCCGCTCCGGCCACAGGATTGCCGTCATCACCGAGCCGAGCGCAATCAGCTTGAACAGGCCCTTGGCGAAATTGGCCAGCGCCTGTTTGCCGAAGATGCGCTTGGCGCCTTCCTTCGGCGAAATCTTGGAGAACTTGGGCTTGAGCGATTCGGCCGACCAGACCAGCCGGTGCTGCAACATGTTGCCGGCGATCGCCGCGATCAGCAGCATCAGGATCGGCAGGCCGAGCGCGGCAAACAGCACATATTCCAGGTTTTGCATCAGCATCAGAAGACCCGGACCATCGACCCGGATCATCCAGGAATTGGCGATGAGATTCTTCAGCGGCGTCTGGACATCGCCGATGGAACCGGAAAAGTTCGAAATAACAAGGGTTGCGCCCGCGATCATGAACCAGGTGTTGACTTCCTGGCTCTTGGCGACGTCGCCGCGCTCAAGCGCATCCTTGAGACGTTTTTGGGTGGGGTCTTCTGAGCGTTCGCCGCTATCGTCCGCGTCGGCCATGAATTCAAAAAGCCCTTACTTCAGAGGGATCATGTCGTGCATGACGGCGATAAAGTAGTCGAGGAAGCTGCCCATCATGGCCGTCAGCACGACGGCAAAGATCAGAAACCCGGCCAGGATCGAGAGCGGCACGCCCACGAAATAGACCTGCATCTGCGGCATCAGCCGCGCCAGCACGCCGAGACCGATGTTGAAGACAAGGCCAAAAACCAGAAACGGCGCAGACAGTTGCATGCCGATCTTGAAGGCAGCCGCGAACGCGCGGGTGGCGAGCGCGGCGACGTCGCCGCTCGGCATCACCTCGCCCGGCGAGAAGATCGAATAGCTGTCGTTGAGCGCGGCAATGACCAGATGGTGGCTGTCGGTCGCAAACAACATGGTAATGCCGAGCATCGTCAGGAAATTGCCGATCACGACGCCCTGCTGGCCCTGCGTCGGGTCGACCGAAGTCACGAAGCCAAGGCCGAGCTGCTGGGCGATCACGGCGCCTGCGACCTGAAGTGCCGCCAACGTGACCCGCGCGGTGGCGCCGAGCACGATACCGATCAGGATCTCGTAGAACAAACATGACCAGCAGTGCGGAGAGCGTGTCCATATTGACGTGATAGTCCGCGCGATGCAGCGGCACGATGATCAGCGTGAGCAAAAGCGCGATCGCAATCTTGATGCGCACCGGGATATTGGATTCGCCCAATCCCGGCAGCAGCATCACCATGGCGCCGACGCGGGCGAACACCAGCATGAAGGTCGCCGCAAGGACCGGCAAAAGCGAGATATCGATGCGCATACGCCGAGCGTCCCGGCTCCATCATTCGCGGCGACATGTGGGCGAATGTCAGATCCACCGCGCGGCCCATGATGCCATCAGCCGCCGATGATTCGCGACGAAATCCGCATCATGTGGCTGTGCAGCGAGTCGGCCATAAATGGCAGCGCCAGTAGCAGCGTGATGAAAATGGCGAGGATTTTCGGGACAAAAATCAGCGTTTGTTCCTGAATCTGGGTCAGCGCCTGGAACAGCGACACCACGACGCCGACCACGAGCCCGACCACCATCAGCGGCGAGGACACCACCACGATCGTCCAGATCGCGTCACGCGCCACATCGAGGGTTTCTGCACCGGTCATTTTGGCGTCCTTACTGTTCTTCTGTTTCATTGTTGGTTCAGCGAATAGCGAGTAGCGAGTAGCGAATAGCGAATGGAATCTGACGACGCGCGTCACCGCCCTTCAATCCCTATTCGCCACTCGCCACTCGCCGTTCCCCCGTCAGATCGCCATTTTCATGATATCTTCATAGGCCGCGATGACCTTGTCGCGCACCGACACCAGCGTGGAGACCGCCACGTCGGTCTCGGCCACGGCCGTCACCACGTCCATCACGTTGGCCTTGCCGGATGCCATCGCCACCGTCTGCGAATCGGATTTGCGTCCGGCATCAAGCACGCCGCCGACGGCATCCTTCAACACGTCGCTGAACGACGGCCCGGCGGAATCCATCGGCTTTGCGGCTGCGCCGGTTTCGAGAGCGCGGGCGGCCGAGGCATAGGCATTGGCGGCAATTGCGGGTGAAGCCATGGGTTAAACCTTCCTGTCAGGTCTTTAGGATGTCGAGCGTGCGTTGGATCATCCGGCGCGTGGCGCCGATGATGTTGAGGTTGGCCTCGTAGGAGCGCTGCGCCTCCCGCATGTCGGTCATTTCGACCAGCGGATTGACGTTGGGGTATTTGACGTTGCCGGAGGCATCCGCCGACGGATTGCTCGGCTCGTATTTGACGTGAAACGCGGACTGGTCGGATCTGATCTTGCCGAGCGTCACCACCTGGGCATCCAGCGTGCGGTCGAGCGCGGCAGAAAAAGTCGGCACCTTGCGGCGGTACGGATCGCCGCCCGCGGTCGGCGCCGTCGAATCCGCGTTGGCGATATTTTCCGAGATCACCCGCATCCGGCCGGCCTGGGCGCGCAGGCCCGAGGTTGCAATGCCCATCGAGCGGACGAAGTCATTCGCATCGTTTGCCATGCGCTTCTCCTGTGGTTAGCGGTTTCGACTGCGGATCATGGCTCAGGCCTTTCACGGTTTAAGCCTTGCCGATCGCGACTTTCAGAAGATGCAGGCTCTTGCTGTAGAGCGAGGTCATCGCCGCATAGTCCATCTGGTTGGCGGAGGTCTTGAGCATCTCGTCTTCGAGATTGACCGCGTTGCCGGCGGGGCGCGTCAGAAACCCGGCCCGGCGGTTCTGATCGAAGGTCGGGTCACCGCCGTCCGGCGCGATGTGGCTGGCGCTGGTGCGCGCGATCGGCAGCGAGGCGGTAGCCCCGTCGACCTTGCCGCTTCCGACTTCGAATTTCGGCTCGACCAGGTCGCGCGGCTTGAAATTGGGCGTGTTGGAATTGGAGACGTTTTCAGCGAGCACCCGCTGGCGCTCCTGGTGCCACTGCATCTTGGTACGCAGGATCGACAGGGCCGGTATGTCGTTGATGGGCATCGCCGCGCTCCCCTTGGCCAGCGGCCCGATCGGGACACCAGCGGTAGGCAGAATTTGCCGCGTGTATGGTTAACAGCTGGTTAAGATCGCGATGGTCGGCGGTTCGGCCCATTTGCCAGAAAGCAGCCGTCAAACGAATCGGTTCGAGCGCAATTTCGCCACGAATGCTGCGTTAACCAACCAAATCATCGGCATCGGCCTATCGAGAAGTCGTTTTGGCCCCGCCAATTCATGGGTTATTAAGATTGTCGGGACGGCAGCTTTTGCCGTGGGACGTTAACTTGGGCCAGACGTGAGCTTGGGCCAGACTTCAGAGGCTTCATTGGGGTTACGCGGCTGCTTGGGCGGCGCCTCGGACCATCGAAGCCCTTAAAAACGCGGTTTGCCGGGGACAAAGTATGCAGGCACTTACATTCTTTTTCGCGTTTGTGGCGGTCCTGGCGCTGATCGGCGTCGTGGCCTGGCTGATCCGCCGATTCGCCTCCAACCGGCTCGGTGCCAACACCCAACGCGGGAGGATGCCTCGTCTGGCCGTCATCGATGCCGCCGCGGTCGATGGACGACGGCGGCTCGTGCTGGTCAGACGCGACAACGTCGAACATCTGCTGATGATCGGCGGCCCGACCGATATTGTCGTCGAACCCAACATCGTGCGCGCCATGCCCGGCCGAGATCAATTGCCGCCGCGGCCGGCCGTCGCCAGTGCGAATGCGGACGTGCAGCCCCGGCTTGCGCCGCTTCCCGATCCCACCGGCTGGGGCGATGCCGAGGCCGTCCGCGCCGAGCCGTTCGATCACGCCGAGCCGCCAATGCCCGAGCCGCCGCCGCGCCCCTCGCGGCCGGCCTTTGCCGACGAGGCCCGCCGGCCTCAGCGTCCCGAACGGACCGCCGATCCCTTGGCCGGCTTTGCGCCCGAACCGATGGGCAGCCGTGCCGAAGTGCGCCCTGAACCGCCGCCCGCTCCTCCGCGCATGCCCCGAACCGAACCGATGATGCCGCGTCCCGCGCGGCCGGTTGAAATGGCGCCGAAGCCGCCGATTCGCGAAGTGCGTCCCGCGGCCCCGCCGCCGATGCCACCGCCGATGCCAACATCGGCCCCAGCGATGTCTTCGGCGGATCAGAATCTGGCCGAGATGGCGCAACGCCTCGAGGCCGCACTTCGACGGCCGGGAGGCGACGCAGTTGCACCACCGGTTGCGCCGGAACCGCCAGTTGCCCGCGCAGCGCCTCCGCGCAGCGAGCCGCCGCCGGCACCCGCGGCGCCGAGCCCGAAGATCGGCTTCGACAATCTCGAAGACGAGATGGCCTCGCTGCTCGGCCGCCCGAAGAATCCTTCGTGAGGGCCGCAGGCCCTCCGCGTAGAGTTTTATTTTTAGCCACTGTTGTTACCGCCGGATTGCTGGCCGTGCCCGCATGGGCGCAGGACATCAGCATCAATCTCGGCGGCGGTCAGGGCAATGGCGGCGTGACCGAGCGCGCGATCCAGCTGATCGCGCTGTTGACGGTATTGTCGGTGGCGCCGTCGATCCTGATCATGATGACGTCGTTTACCCGCATCGTCGTCGTGCTGTCGCTTTTACGCACCGCGCTCGGCACCGCAACCGCACCGCCCAACTCCGTCATCATCGCGCTGGCGATGTTTCTCACCGCCTTCGTGATGGGGCCGATCCTGCAAAAATCCTACGACGACGGCATCAAGCCGCTGGTCGCCAACCAGATCAGCGTCGAGGACGCGTTGCAGCGGGCGTCGGTGCCGTTACGCGGCTTTATGCTGAAGAACGTCCGCGAAAAGGACGTCAAACTGTTCATGGACATGTCGGGCGAACCGCTGCCGGCGACGCCGGATGCGCTGTCGCTGCGTATCCTGGTGCCGGCCTTCATGATCTCCGAATTGAAGCGCGCGTTCGAAATCGGCTTCCTGCTGTTCCTTCCCTTTCTGATCATCGACCTCGTGGTGGCCTCGGTCCTGATGTCGATGGGCATGATGATGCTGCCGCCGGTGGTGGTGTCGCTGCCCTTCAAGCTGATCTTTTTCGTGCTGGTCGACGGCTGGTCGCTGGTCGCCGGCAGCCTGGTGCAAAGCTACAGCGGAGGCTAACCGCTCACCGCCGGCAATTCTTCAATTAAACCATGGCATTGGTAGGCATTCCGCAGACGCCGCTGAAAGGCAGCGGTGGCCGTTCAACCCTTCAGGTCGTACTGCTTGCCGAGGTGATCGCCGATCTGCACCAATAGAGCGACGCATTCGGGATAACCCGGCTTGGCCGATGTCGCCGCGTCGGCACTGGCGCGGAACTCCCAGCTATCGCTGCTGGAAATCACCGAGATTTCGATTCCGTCGGGACAATCGGCATGCACCTTGAGCTCGGCGCGTGCCATCGCGATCAGTTCGTTGGCTGTTTTGACAGGCTTGCTCATATCGACCTTCTCGCTCGACAACGCTTTAGAAGGTGCAAAGTTGACGCCTCGACGGACCTCTGTCGAGCGGAATAACCTACTTCGCCGCTCTCCTACTTCGCCGCCCGCACCTGCCTGGTTCCGACGATCGCCGGCAGCGATCCGGTCGACACCGGATCAGCTTTCGTCATGGCCGGCGGCATGATCGCGCGCGCGGTCGCGTCGGGATACCGCGTCTTCATCTCGCGCAGGAATCCTTCCAGCGTATCGACGCTCGCGGCCATCTTGGCGATCGGGCGAAGTCGGCACTGCTGGATCCGACCGGCTTGCTCGCGATCTCGAAGGCGGCGCGGTCGGCGTCTGCCGCTCATCAGCGGCAGGTATTTTTCGCGAAAGCGCGTCAGCCCGATGGCGTCCTCGGCCAGCGCATACCCGACCACCGCGCGGATGATGTCGCTCTTCTCGGCAGCAGCTCAGCGGTTTGAAATCGCGCCAGCGGTCGGCGTAATAGAGTTCGATCTGCTCGGCCGACTCGCGCCATTGCCGCGCGGCCCAATAGATGTCGGAGCGCAGCCGGATCGCTTCGCGGCCATTGATGTTGGAAATGATGTCGAGCGCGAGGTCGTGACGCCCGACGTCGCTCTGCGCGCGCGCCTCGAGCAACAGGCGTTGCTGCCGCAATTCGCCGGAAAGGTCGGCAATCCGGGTGGAGCGAAGCGCGTCGATCGCACGCTCCGGCTTGTGGTTCGTAAGGTAGACCATCGACAAGGCGGGCCGCGACTTGCGCGCGCGCGGCGCCTTCGAGCCGCTTGTCGACCTGGTATTGCAGGAGCTCGGCGGCCTGGTCGAGCAGATCGACCGCAACCAGGCGATCGGCGAGCCGGCGGATCATTTCGTCGCCGCGCCGGCCGATCGGCGTCAGGTCGCGATATTCGTAGAACATTCCGAGCGCGTCGATCGGCGGAAGGTCGTCGCCTTTGGGGCCGAGAAAGAGCTGGGCAAAAGCGCCGACGCCGCATCCTGGCCCTGGCGGGCGACCTCCAGATTTGGCGCCAGAAGATTGGCGGTACGCACCGCGCCGAAGGAGTTCGGCAAAGCGGCCCGCTGTCGGCGTAAATGCGCGCCAGCATTTCGAGCGCCTGCACCTCGAGCGCGTCGCCGCGCCAGGTGATCGCTAGGGTCTCGAGCTCCTTCAGCACATCTTCCTGGCTGATTTCGTCGCGCTTCTGCTTCAGCGCGATCAGCAGCAGCTCGGCTTCCGTCGCGGCAGGGCGGTCCGGCGAGGCGGTCGGCGCGCTTGTATTCATCCAGCGCATCCTTTTCGTGACCAAGGCCCTCCGCGAGCCTGCCACGCAGCACGGCAACCGCCGCAACATGCTCCGGCAGCGATCCCGATCACTTCCAGTTCGCTGGCGCGCTTGGCCGCGCCCGGATAATCCTTGACCTCGATCGGAGGCACGCAGCGCATCGGCAATCACGATCCGCTGCAAATCGATCGGCAGCGACGTCACGGAGAATTCGCTGTTTTTGAATTTCTCGCGCGCGTCCGCCCATTTTCCCTGACGCGCGCTCGCCATCGCCTTCCAGAGCTGCGAAGTCGTAATTGCTGCCGATCGCCGGGACTGGCGAGATCCTTCAGTCCCCGCTCGGGACGGCCCATCAGGATGTTGGCCAGCGCATGAACGATCAGGGCGGACGGGTCTTCCGCTGCCCTGTTTTTCGTCGGAGAGCTCCAGGTTCAGCACGCCGACGGCCTCGGGAAACATGGCGCGCGCCATGTAGAAGCGCGCCAGATCAAGCTGCGCCGCCGTGCGCGCTTCCGCCCCGCCGGAGGCAGCCGCACCTGCGGCCTCGATCAAGGCATCGGCCCGCTCGTTGAAGATTCCTTCCTGGTTCTTGCGCCATTCGCCAAGATCGAAGATCGGCCGCACCGCGGTCGGCGCGCGTTCGGCGCCGCTATCGGCCGGCGACAGCGTCAGGCCGCCGGGCTTGCCCAAAATCACCTTGTCGGGGCCGACATCGGCGGTCACCTCGTCGGAGTTCGGACGGATCGCGACGCCGTGAATCGATTCCAGCAGCGACAGTTCGACAAAATCCTGCCGCTTGATGAAACCGCGCGCCGGCGCCCTCGCCGTCACCACGAACAGCGTGTCGCCGGCGTCAGGATCGGTGAAGCGGTGAAGCATCCCGGCGCCCGGCAGCGGCACCGTGACATTGGCGAGCGAGGGATCGGCGATGTTGCGGATCGCCGACAGCGCTTGCGACGGCGTCTGCACAGCATCGGCAAAGGTGACGGTCCAGTTGGTGCCGGTGGCGAGATCTTCGCCTGAAAGCGACGGCAGTTGCGGGCGGTTGAGGCGGAAGCGCACCGCCTGGCCCCTTTCCTGCGGCATGACGCTGACATCGGCGACCGCAGCGCCGCCCTGCCCGCGGATCGACTCGACGTCGATCGGCTTTTTCGAATCCAGCATCAGCCACAGCGTATCGGCGCGCCGGAACAGCGCAGCCGGCGTTCCCGCCGGCAATGAGAACGTCAGGTGCAGTCCCGCGCCATCGCGCAGCACGCTGACATTGCTGGCTGCTTCGGGCTTCGCCTCGGCGGCCGCGGCCATCGCGGGCGCAGCCATCGCCGGTGCGGTGATCGGCTTTTTGGCAGGGACCTCGGTTGCCGCCGGCATGTCGCCTGGCGGAGCTGCGGGCGGGACCGCTTCGGATGCAGCCGTCTTCGGCGCGGACTCGACGGCGGCCTCAGCAACGGCCGGTGCGGTCGGTGCGGTCGATGCGGCAGGTGTTGCCGCCGCATGAGGTTCCGAAGGCTGCGGTTGCGGCGCGGGCGCCATCTTCTCCATCGTCACCGGCTTCTCGGCCATGACAGGCTTTTCCGGCGCGAGCGGCTTTTGGGACACAACCGGTTTTTCAGCCGGCATGGTCGTCGCCGGAGTTGCCGCCACGGGCGCCGCTGGCACTGGTGCTGCCGGCGTCATCGCCGCCGCGGGCACGGGAGCTGCGGGTGCGGGAGCCGCGACCATGGCTGGTGCGGGCTTTTCGGAGACGCGCGGCGGCGGCCCATGCGCCGCATCCGCGGCCTGCGGTAGCACCGCAGCCTTGTCGGGCTGCTGGAAGGCGACATCGATGACGTAGTTTTTGTCTTCGCGGAAGGAGTGAACGTCCACATCCCCCAGCATGATCAGTTCGACCACCGCCGTTTCACCTTCGATCTTCTGACTGATCGAGGACACGTTCGGCGGCGCCGAGATCTTGGCGTCCGCCAGATCGAACGTCAGCGCCTTGCTGAACAGCAGTTTGAGCTTTTGTTCGTTCAGCACCGAGGAGACGCCGACGCCATCGGGCATTTCGAATATGAAGCGCACGAACGTCGGTTGCACCGAGGCACGGACCCGCACGGGCGGGCGTTTCTTGGCCTCCGACATCGCGCGCTGCTGGCGCAGTTCGCGCTCGGCCGCGCGGGCACGTTCGGCGAGTTCGCGCACGACGTCCTGAGGAAGGCTCGGCGGCGGGCCATTCCAGGAATCCGGCAACAGGTCGACGTACAGCCGTTCGCCGGCAGTCATCGTATTGATGGTCACCTTGCGCGACAGCGACAGGCGGATCGCTGAGCCGTCCGGATCGCGCCGCGCGGAGCCGATATAATCCGGGACGGCATCCGCCACCTTGTCGACGACAACATCGACGGGACGTTCGAACCGGATCACGATGATCGAGCCGGCCGTCACCACTTCCGAACTGACATCTTCGGCGAATTTGATCACCAGCCGGGCATAGCCGCCACCGGCGGAAAGCGTGGCTTCCGCCTTGACCGGCTCCGCCGCCGACGCTTGCGGCGAAAAAGCCAGCAACGCCAGCGCGCCAAGCAGGAAAGCTGCGGCTGGACGGGAGGGCTGCGATCGACCATGCGCCGTCGCTTGCGCGCGAGCACGCATTCGCGACCAAAATCCAGCGGCAGCCCTTCGCGCCATTCCGGTTAAGTCTTTCAGTTCATCCGATCGCCGTCGGCTCGCCAGAAGGCGCGCCGTAACACTAGAATTCGCGATTTAACGACCTATTAAATATGTCAGTGTGGCGGCTCAAAAGTCCGCATCATGATTGCCGCGAGTCCCTTCATGCGGACTTTTGAACCGAAGCCACACTGGATCAATAAGATTGCTAGTGTCCTGTCGATTCCGAAGTTCGCAAACGTGGCTCCGCAAATGATACGAACTTCGGAATCGGGACATTAGCTAATTCGCCTTTTGCGGTTGAACCACTCTGCCTTCGATTTTCGGAAGTTCGCCCGCGGAGCTCGACTTGTCGGAGCCTGCCCGGCGCGCCATTTCGACCGTCAGCCGTTCAGCCGCTTCGGGTGACATCAGCCCGAGAATATCGGCCATCTTGCGTGGCGCGATCTGCGAGGCGATTTCGAACAGCACGGGCATTTCCAGCCGGTCGAAAACCTTGGCCGCGTCTTTCGGCTTCATGCCCTCATACATCGTGATGATGCCCTTGAAGCGCGCGGCTTCCTCTTCGGCTTTCTGCGCGGTGGCGCCGGTGATGCGGGACTCGATCGCCTTCAATTCCTCCACGCGACCCTCGGCGCGCTTTTCGGCAGCCTTCAGGAGGCTCTCGCGAATGTCGATCTCGCGCGCCCTTGCCTCCAGTTCCTGCCGCCGCGCCTGAAGACGCTCGAGGATGGCGCGTTCCGAAGGCGATACCGCCGGAGCCGGTTCGGAATGCATGGTGGTCTCGGCCTTCGCCACTTCGGGCGCAGGCTTGGCCTCTTCTTCCTTCGGCTTCTCCACCGAACCGGTGATGTCGCCGGCGTCAACACCGTTGCGGCCCGGAAAGTTGAAGGTCTCCTGAGCCCAGGACGGCTTGGTCGACTCCGGCCGATAGTCGAACACATATCCGCCGTCGAGCACGAGGCCTGCGATCTTCAAGACCGCCAGACTGAAGATCGCAACCAGAACAACGGGAAGGACGCGGATGTTACGAAACGGTTTCATGCCGCAAGCCCGTTGGCCTTTCTGCGTTCGGAGAAAGCGTGCGCGGCGGCTGCGACCGCCTTGGCGCTCGAGACTGAAGCGGGCGCAGGCACCGGCGCGGACTCGGGTTCCGACGCGGCTCCCGAGGGCCGCGCCGCAACCGCGATCTTCGACAGGCGGCGAACCACGTTGTCGCATTCGCTCAGTTGCTTCTTTAACTGCTCCGACATCTCGGCGGCGGAGGCCAGTTGCGTGCCGAGATTCTCGTTGACGTCGCGCACCGTATGCTTGAGGCCGCCAATCGCGCGCTCGGCGATTTCGGTCGCGGTGATGAGCTCACCGATAGTGGCCTTGAGCGTCTGCTCATCGGCCTTCAGCCGCTTCAGCCGCTTGTTCAACAACATGCAGTAAGCGATCGTGAGCATGAGCAAAATCGCGACAAGGCTCTCGATTGCTACTCCGAGCGAATGACTCATGGGGCCTCCATCATCTTGGTTTGCTCGTCGGCCTTCTCGAACATGGCAAAAGTCGTATTCGGTTTGCGTAACTGCTTGGCGACGCGGATCGCGACGCGGTCGCCGACCCGGCCCATCCGCCCCTCGGTCAGGGTGACGTTGCCGCAGCGCACGGCCACCAGCGCATCGGCCCTCATGTCCAGCGGCAGGGTGTCTCCGACCTTCAGCCGCATCA
This sequence comes from uncultured Alphaproteobacteria bacterium, assembly GCA_963748805.1. GTDB lineage: Bacteria > Pseudomonadota > Alphaproteobacteria > Rhizobiales > Xanthobacteraceae > Bradyrhizobium. The sequence goes on from CAVVLH010000006.1 coordinate 110,221, forward strand.
GCTGCTTGAGCGGAATGTCGGCCTCATAGAGCACGGCATCGACGGAAATCTCCGCCTGCCCGACTTCAGTGGCAAAATGGCCTTCCCAGATCGGGTCGCGGCCGAATTTTTCGCCCATGAACATCTGCAACAGGACCGGGCGGATCGGTTCGATGGTCGCATAGGGCAACAGCAATTCGATATTGCCGCCGCGGTCTTCCATGTCGATGCGCAGGCGCACCAGGATCGCGGCATTGGCCGGCCGGCTGATGGCGGCAAAACGCGGATTGGTTTCGAGACGATCGATGGTGAACTTCACCGGCGACAGCGGCCGGAACGCCTGTTCGGCGTCCGCCATCACCACCTCGACCAGCCGCTTGACGAGGTTGGTCTCGATCGTGGTGTAGGGACGGCCCTCGATGCGCATCGAGGCCTGCCCGCGGCGGCCGCCGAGCAGAACGTCGATCATCGAGTAGATCAGGCTGGAGTTGACGGTGGCGAGCCCGAAATTCTCCCACTCCTCGGCCTTGAACACGCAGAGCACGGCGGGCAGCGGAATCGAATTCATGTAGTCGCCGAAGCGCACGGAAGTGATGCGGTCGAGCGAAACTTCGACGTTGTCGGAGGTGAAGTTGCGCAACGAGGTCGTCATCAGCCGCACCAGGCGGTCAAAGACGATTTCCAGCATCGGCAGACGCTCGTAGGAGACCATCGCCGAATCGATGATGGCGCGAATGCCGGA